>NZ_JALNPM010000001.1:0-656868 GCF_024520875.1 Pantoea sp. Ft-CA_14
AGACGTGCCTTCGCGCATTGACTTTAACTACAGCATTCCGGATGGTTATGATCAGGACATAAAGGATTTTATCAAAGAGAAAACCTATCCCTACGGCAGATGGTGACACCGACAGATGAAATCTGCCGGATAATATGCGCCGGAGCGGTGTGCTCCGTCTCTCCGATCGGGAAGCTTGGGGTTATCTGGCCATCGGTAGCGTGGCAGCGCTGCTATTTGCTGTCACCATTGCGGTAATGTCGAACCGTGGCGGGACCAATGCGGGTCACATCTATTCGGTGATGACCTATATGTGGATGTTTGCCATGAGCCTGGATGATGGCCCACAACTGCTGGAAAAATATTCCCAGCTGAAAGACATAGGTCGCCGGGTGAATACCGGCACACACTGATTTGGCCGATTCAGGCGCTGCCTTCTTTTGGGCGTTGTCTCAGTTGAGGGCTGAAGCAGCCGCCGGAGGGACCGGCGGCAACGGAGGTGAAGAATAACGAGCCGACTCGGGACCGAAAGCGATCACGGCTCAGGGGAGGGGCTAATAATCCAGCTCACCTGGCGCAAATGCTCTGAATGCGTTATCAGATGGCGTATAGCCCAGCACTTCTCGCGTCTGTGTCAGATCAAAGCGCTTAAAGCGGTTATCGGAAATGCCGTAGCCAATAAAGAAGGTGATCTTCTCTGCCTCGACAGCGCCAGTCAGCAATCTGACGGCATCTTCCGGACTCAGCCATGCGCTGTAATCCCGTGCATTATGCAGGCTGTTATCCAGTGCAGGTTCAAACGCCCCGATTCTTAATGCCACACAGCTCAAGCCGTGCTGGCTGGCATAGAAGGCGCAAAGTGCTTCACCATAACATTTGGTAACGCCATACAGATTCGCGGGAGAGACAGCCATGCCGGGATGTATCTGGACATCCGCCGGGTAGCCCTCAATGGTCTGCGCACTGCTGGCAAAGACCAGACGACGACAGCGGTGCTCAGCTGCTGCCTTGAGTATCCAGGTCGTAGAGAGAATATTGGCGGGCAGCAGATCGTCGAAACTGGCCTGCGCATCCGGGATACCGGCGAGGTGGATGACGGTATCGACAGGCTCTTCAGCCAGTAATTTCTCCGCCGCACCAGGTTGTGACAGATCCGCCACAATAAACCGATGGGGTGCGGGTATCATGTAATCCGGCTCACGTAAATCGGTCAGGATAAAACGGTAGTTGTTCTGGCTGGCCGCAAAGAAAGTGCGCCCGATGCGCCCGCTGGCACCGGTAAGAAGGATAACTCTGGTCGTCATCTGCTGATTCCTGTTATGCAAAAGAAGCGCTGAGAGGTCAGTTAAACAGAGATTCACGACTCAGGCCTGCGTAGCTTTCCGGATTGTGATCTTAAACAGGTCGCTATGCGCCAGAGTTGCACGGATAAAGACCCATGTTACCGCAGCCTTGACTGTGCGCCAGATCACATAAATGGGTTGCTATGCGCAGCCTGACTTTTTATAGTCTGCCCGCTTAAACCGGACGGGAACACGCTCTGCTTTCTCTCTCCGCCTCACTTCAGTTTTTTCAGTTCTGGCCATTGGGAATCAATTTTGTTAAGAAAAAATCATAAAACCGACGATGCCGGTTTTGTCCGCTGGGCATTACTGGCCCTCGCGCTGGGCGGCTTTGGCATCGGTACCGGTGAGTTCATCATGATGGGCCTGCTGCCAGATGTTTCACGCTCCCTTGCGATTACCGAGCCGCAGGCGGGCAACGCCATCGCCAGTTACGCACTGGGCGTGGTGGTCGGTGCGCCGTTTATTGCGGTGCTGGCGGCGCGAATGGCACGTAAATCGCTGCTGCTGATCCTGATGGCGCTGTTCAGCATCGGTAATGTTGCCAGCGCGATGGCCGACAGCTATCACGGCCTGCTCGTGGCGCGTTTTCTGACCGGGCTGCCTCACGGCGCCTACTTTGGTGTGGCATCGCTGGTAGCCGCCTCGCTGGTGCCGATTGAACGTCGTGGCCGCGCGCTGGCGTCACTGATGCTGGGACTGACGGTAGCGACCCTGATTGGTGTGCCGCTGGGCTCCTGGATAGGTCAATTATTTAGCTGGCACGTGGTGTTCACCTTTGTGGGCGCAATTGGACTGCTGACCTGCCTGCTGATTGGCCGCTATGTTCCTTACACGCCTGGCGATGTGGATGCGCATCCGCTGCGGGAACTGGGCGCGCTGAAAAACGCGCAGGTGCTGCTGACCCTGTTGGTAGGGGCGGTAGGATTTGGCGGGATGTTCGCTATCTTCAGTTATATCGCGCCGACGCTGATTAACATTGCTGGCATCTCTCCCTCGCTGATCCCCTGGGCGATGGTGGCGTTTGGGCTGGGAATGATTATCGGTAATCTGGTGGGTGGCCGTCTGGCTGATGGCCCGGTGCTGAATATTATTGGCTGGACGCTGTTATGGAACGTGCTGGTGATGCTGGCCTTCCCGGTGCTGGTTCAGCATGTGGCAACCGGCCTGCTGGCCACATTCCTGATCGGCACCTGCTCAGTGTTGCTGCCGTCATTGCAGATTCGCCTGATGGATGTCGCCAATGAGTCGCAAACCCTGGCGGCTGCGATGAATCACTCGGCGCTGAACATTGCCAATGCGATGGGCGCTTATCTTGGGGGCCTGACGGTGTCGCTTGGCTATGGCTGGATCTCAACAGCGTGGGTGGGTGTTGCGCTGGGCGTGGCCGGTCTGATGGTGTTTGTGCTCACGGCGCGACATGCTGCCCGTCAGCAGACTCAACTGGCCTGAGTTCTATAAAGCAGGGCGCAGCGATACTGTTTATCGCTGCGCTTTATTAGTACAGGGCCGCCGTATTATTTTTCAGCAATAATTAACCGCATTATTATTTACTCTCTGACCGTTCAGCGAAAATTATCATTCTGTCAGCCCTGATATTTCAAAATGCTCGGAAAATCAACAAGGGCGCTCCGGACGTCTGGATGTTAAAAGTAAATTAAAATAATGTTTGCTAATGTCGGCGAGGCGTGGCTTAATAGCGTCATCGGTTTGGAACACAGACCTTATCAAAGCAGTTTTAGTAAAGCAGTCCTCAGTGCAAGCGATATCACAAGATACCCTTATTCATGAGTCTCCTCCTAAAAGCCTGGTAAGTTACCTTCTGAAAGACAGGCCATCTTCGCCACTTTGTGGCTCATAAATTAAGGAATTATCGATGTCTAATAAAATGACTGGTTTAGTAAAATGGTTTGACGCTGGTAAAGGTTTCGGTTTTATCTCTCCTCAGGATGGCAGCAAAGATGTATTCGTACATTTCTCTGCAATTCAGAGCAACGATTATAAAACTCTGGACGAAGGTCAGCAGGTCGAATTCACTATTGAAAACGGCGCTAAAGGTCCTTCAGCGGCAAACGTTGTCCCTATGTAAGCCTTAATTATCAATGGTGCTTATCAACGCGTGATGGCAATAGCCTGAGCAGATAAGCCTGATATTGATAATTAATTAAAACCCGCCTTGTGCGGGTTTTTTGCGTTTATGGTTTGCCAGATGCTTACGCGATGTTTTTTGCCCGCGCCAGATATCCGCGCGGGCCAGTAAAAAAATGTTCAGCGCACGCTGGCGACCAGCCACTGCTGCAATTCTGTCAGCTCCGCGCGTTGCTCCGGAAAATCCGCAATAAGCTGATTCAGCACCGGTTCAAGGGCATCGGGCCGATAGGTCACACCCTGCAACCGCTGCGCCAGCGCTTCCAGCGGCGCAGGGTTGAGGCTGTCGCTGAAAATCTGACAGCGGCTGATCACGCCGCGTTCTACATCGAAATGAATCTCCACACCACCCCAGACAAAACGCTGGTCCAGCAGATGCGAGAAATCGGGTGCCTGACCGAAATTCCACTCCCAGCTACTCTGCTTTGCGAACTGCTCTCTGAAACCCGGCAGATCGGGCAGGGCGTCGGGAGAGATCCTCTCTGGCTCACAGCGCTCACCGTAATAGTTGAAAAATGCGTCCGTCACCGCGGAGCAGATCGCCTGATAGCTGATACCCGGCGTTAACTCCGCCAGATTGGTCACTCTGGCGCGCACTGAGGTAATCCCCTTCGCCTGCAATTTCTTCACATCCGGATTAAGGTAATCCGCCAGGCGGGAGAGGTCGGCATCCATCAGAATAGTGCCGTGATGGAAACCGCGATCCGGCGTTTCACGGTAGGCTGAACCGGATATTTTGCGCAGCCCGTCAGCGGTGTTCACCACTAAGTCATTACGGCCAGAGGCCTCCGCGGGTACGCCAAGCGAAGTCAGTGCGCGCAGGATGATCTCAGTCGAGACGCTTTTATCATACTCCGGCTTGCCGGCCATAAAGGTAAAACAGCAATTGCCGAGATCGTGAAACACCGCGCCACCGCCGCTGCTGCGACGTGCCAGCCGGATGCCATCTTCCGCCATGCGTCGGGTATTGCACTCTTTCCACGGATTCTGTGCCCGCCCGATCACCACCGTTTCCGCATTACGCCACAAAAACAGCACCCGCTGGGTGGCCGGCATCTGGCGGAAAATACACTCTTCTACCGCCAGGTTAAACCAGGGATCGTTGGATTCAGATAACAGTAAACGCAGCGTGGACATCGGTGACTCCCGTTCCTTAAGAGAAGAGGCCCATAAAGCAGGGCAGAAGGCAGAGTGTACCAGCCGGGAAACGGGACTACATGCCTCTTCATGCCGTGATGCTGCGGCAAAAAAAGATAAAATGCCGTCTGCAGAGTAATCGCGGCAGATTGGTGTACGACATTATGACAATATGGATAAGGAGTGTGCTGATTCCCCTGCTTATTTTCCCTTTGAGAGAACAAAAACCGTATGAACGCTTCCGCTGGCATAGCGATGAAGATCACCGCTGCATTAAGTAGCACGCTGATGCTGGCCTGCGTAAAAGAACTCGATGGGGCGATACCGGTCGGCGAAGTAATATTTTTTCGCTCGCTACTGGCACTGGTGCCGCTGTTAATCTGGCTGCGCTTGCAGGGCAGCGTGCTGGACGGCATTCGGACCCGCAATATCCGGGGGCATTTTGTGCGCGGGCTGGCCGGAACCGGTGGACTCTATTTCAGTTATCTGTCGCTGCTCTACATTTCTCTGACCGACGCCACGGCTATCAACTATGCCGCGCCGCTGTTTACCGTGCTGCTGGCGGCGCTATTTCTGCGCGAAAAAGTGCGTCACCATCGCTGGGTCGCGGTCTTTACCGGTTTCAGTGGTATTCTGGTGATGTTCTCCGGGCATCTCACACTGACGCGCCAGGCAACATTTTCCCTTTCTGCATCGGCGGGTATTCTGCTGGCGTTGATGGCAGCCTTCTGTACCGCCTGTGCGCTGGTGCAGATCCGCTTTCTTAACGGCAAAGAGAAGCCGGGCGCCATCGCTTTCTGGTTCGCTATCACCACGGCCTTAACGTCGCTGGTCACGCTGCCAGGCGGCTGGAAAGTGCCGCATGGCAATCAGCTGGCGTTACTGGTGGGATGTGGGCTGCTGGGCGGTATTACTCAGATTCTGATGACTCTGAGCCTGCGCTATGCTGAAGCGTCCTTGCTGGCCCCGTTCGACTACACCACGTTAATCTGGTCAGTGGCGGTGGGTTATCTGCTGCTCGGCAATCTGCCAACCTCCACCACGGTGATGGGTGCGATTCTGGTGGTGGCAGGCGGCCTTTACTCGGTGCTGTATGAGCGTTACCGCTTCCGTAAAGCGCGGATAGTTAATGCCAGTCGCTGATCGGCCCGCCCGGCATCGCCTTGTTATTTACCGAGTGATAACGCAGAGTTAATAATTTGTGATCGCGGCGAAGGAACAGTCGGCTGCATTCGTTTACGTTGTGAGCAATCAGAATGTAATCGATTACTTTTTCGTGAGGTTCCCATGATTGCAACAGTGCAGGAGAGAGCAGGCCAGCAGGTGCAGCATAAGCTGCTGGTGCCGCGCCTCTCTCTGATGATGTTTATGCAGTTCTTTATCTGGGGCAGCTGGTCGGTGACGCTGGGGCTGGTAATGACTCGTCACAACATGCCGTTGCTGATTGGGGATGCGTTTTCGGCCGGGCCCATCGCCTCAATTCTCTCGCCGTTTGTGCTCGGCATGCTGGTGGATCGCTTTTTTCCCTCACAGAAAGTAATGGCGGTGATGAACCTGGCGGGCGCAGCGATTCTCTGGTTCGTGCCCCAGGCGCTAATCGCGGAGAATGGGGCGCAGCTGATCGCACTGTTGTTTGGCTATACGCTCTGCTTTATGCCGACGCTGGCGCTTTCAAATAACATCGCCTTTCACAGCCTCGCCAGCAGCGAGAAAAGCTTTCCCATCGTCAGAGTCTTCGGCACCATCGGCTGGATCGTGGCGGGGATCTTTATCGGTGTAACGGGCATTGCTGACAGCGTGGCAGTGTTCCAGCTGGCGGCGCTCTGTTCGGTACTGCTGGCGATCTACAGCCTGACGCTGCCACATACTCCCGCACCAGCCAAAGGATTGCCGTTAAAAGTCCGCGATCTCTTCTGCGCCGATGCCTTCGCACTGCTGCGATTGCGTCATTTCCTGGTCTTTGCTGTATGTGCCACCCTGATCTCTATTCCGCTCGGCACCTACTACGCCTTTACCGCCTCCTGGCTGGCGGATGCCGGCATTCGGGAAGTCAGCACCCTGATGTCACTGGGTCAGATGTCTGAAATTGTTTTCATGCTGATCATTCCACTGCTGTTCCGCCGTCTTGGCGTGAAAGTCATGCTGCTGATTGGCATGACAGCGTGGTTTGTCCGCTATGCACTGTTTGCGCTGGGCATGAGTGATGAGACGCGCACGCTGATTTACCTTGGCATTCTGCTGCATGGCGTCTGCTATGACTTCTTCTTTGTGGTGGGATTCATCTACACCGATCGGATCGCCGGTGAAAAGGTCAAGGGGCAGGCGCAGAGCATGGTGGTGATGTTCACCTACGGCATCGGCATGCTGCTGGGATCGCAAATCTCCGGTGCGCTCTACAATCAGCTGGTGGCGGGTAACGCCAGCCCAGAGAGCTGGGCGATATTCTGGTGGATCCCTGCCGTGGCTGCTGCGGTGATTGCGATTATTTTCTTCTTCTCATTCAAATACCGTGATTAAGCGGTAACTGAACTCAGGAGTCACAGATGAAAACAGTTAAGGGACCCGGCATCTTCCTGTCTCAGTTCATTGCCACCCAGCCGCCTTTTAACTCACTGGCGGGGCTGGCGGAGTGGGCCGCCGGGCTGGGATACCGGGCACTGCAGATCCCCTGCCACCAGCCCGCTATTTTCGACCTTGAGCAGGCAGCGGTCAGCCAGACTTACTGCGACGAGGTGCGGGGAACACTGGCCAGTTTCGGGCTGGAGATCAGTGAGCTTTCAACGCATCTGGAAGGGCAGCTGGTTGCCGTGAACCCCGCATACGATCTCGCTTTTGATAATTTTGCGCCTGCCGCGCTGCGAGGCGATCCCGCCCGGCGCACCGACTGGGCCATCGCTACGCTAAAGCGTGCGGCTGCTGCTTCTGAAAAACTCGGCCTGCGCGCACATGCCACCTTTTCCGGCTCGCTCGCCTGGCCCTGGTTCTATCCCTGGCCGCCACACCACGAAGCCCTGTTTGATGAGGCGTTTGCTGAGCTGGCGCGCCGCTGGCTGCCGGTGCTGGATAGTTTTGACCATCACGGTGTGGACCTCTGCTATGAGATACATCCCGGCGAAGACCTGCATGACGGTGTCACGTTTGAGCGCTTTTTGTCAGAGGTGAATCACCACCCGCGCTGCAATATCCTGTTCGATCCCAGCCATCTTCTTCTGCAACACATCGACTATCTGCAGTTCATCGACCTCTATCATCCGCGTATCAAAGCTTTTCACGTTAAGGATGCGGAGTACCAGTTAAATGGACGCAGCGGAGTATATGGCGGATATCAGCCGTGGCTGGCGCGCGCCGGACGCTTTCGCTCGCCGGGCGATGGCCAGATCGACTTCAGCCGCATTTTCAGCAAACTGGCCCAGTACGACTATGACGGCTGGGCGGTGCTGGAGTGGGAGTGCTGTCTGAAGGATGGCGAGACCGGGGCGCGTGAAGGGGCAGAATTCATCCGCCGGCATATCATCCCGGTGGCTGACCGCGCTTTTGATGATTTTGCTTTATCAGAGAACGCCCCTGCGGTGCGCCATCAGCTGGGTCTGGATCGCGACGTCTGAGGCGGCATGGATTCAAAAGTTTTCTGCGGGTGAGTTAAAAACAGAGGGATCGCTATGTCTATTCAGAAAATCGCCCGGATGGCGGGTGTGTCGGTTGCCACCGTTTCCCGTGTGTTGAATAACAGCGACAGCGTAAAACCGGCTAACCGGCAGAAAGTCCTTGAGGCAATCGAAGAGAGCAACTATCAGCCTAACCTGCTGGCGCGCCATCTGCGTACGGCGCGCAGCTCGATGATTCTGGTACTGGTTTCCGATATCTCTAACCCATTCTGCGCAGAGGTGGTCAAAGGCATTGAGGAGCAGGCGGAGAAAAATGGCTATCGCATCCTGTTGTGTAACTCGGGCGCGGATATTGCCCGTTCGCGATCCAGCCTGCAACTGCTCTCCGGCAAGATGGTGGATGGCATTATCACCATGGATGCTTTCAGCAAGCTGCCGGAGCTGAGCCAGCTGATAGGCAAGGCACCCTGGGTTCAGTGCGCCGAACATGATGATAATGGCCAGATCTCCTGCGTCGGGATTGATGATGACGTCGCTGCGCAGTCAGTGGTGCACTATCTGGCCGGACAGGGACGTCAGCGCATTGCGCTGATCAATCACGACCTCCGCTACCGATATGCCCGCCTGCGTCAGCAGGGCTACGCATATCAACTCAAAGAGCAACAACTCGCATGGCAGGCCATCGCTTACGCCAGTGAGTTAAGCTTCAGCGCCGGAAAAGCCGCGATGAATCAGCTGCTGGCGGGCGAGACACGACCTGACGCCGTGTTTGCGGTTTCAGATACGCTGGCAGCGGGTGCCATGGCGGCGATACAGCAGGCGGGTCTGCGGATACCTCAGGAGATTGCCGTGGTGGGTTTTGACGGCAGTGAACTGGCCGACATGGTATCGCCGCCGCTGACGACTCTGGCTCAGCCCTCCAGGGAGATTGGCCGTCGTGCCTGTGAGCTGGTGCTGCAAAAAATCATCCGGCCAGACTCTCCGCCACAATGTGTGATCATGCAGGGAGAGCTGGTGGTGCGAGCCAGTAGCTGAAGGATTAATCCGCAAAACCTGGCCCCGCTATAAACTCGTCCTTATTGTCTACTAAAACGCGACAGTCATTGCTAATTCACGCCATTGTGTGACTACCTGGTTTACTTATATGCTGTTTCCATCGAAGGGCATTCGCACTTCCCGAATCAACGAAGGGGCAGAATATGATTGAGCAAAGATTGTCAGAGCAACGCGGCGTGGGCGATCACGGCTGGCTGAATTCACGTCACACCTTCTCTTTTGCAAATTACTGGGATCCAAAGCAGGCGGGCTTCTCAGATCTGCTGGTGATCAACGATGATCGGGTAGCCAAAGGTCGCGGTTTTGGCGCCCATCCTCACAGCAACATGGAGATTATCTCCTATGTCCTGGAGGGCGCGCTGGAGCATAAAGATTCTATGGGCACCGGCTCTGTGATTGTTCCCGGGGATGTGCAGTTGATGAGTGCCGGTAGCGGTGTGACTCACAGTGAGTTCAACCACTCGGGCACCGAGGGTGTTCACTTTCTGCAAATCTGGGTGGTGCCGGCAGAGAAAAATAGCCCGCCAGGCTACCAGCAGGTCTCCGTTAGCGAAGCGGATAAACGCGGTAATCTGCGACTGATTATTTCGCCGGAAGGTGAAAACGGGGCATTGCGGGTGCGCCAGGATATTCGCATCTATGCGGGACTGTTCCAGGGGGATGAGCAGCAGACAATCACACTGCCGGACGACCGCTATGCGTATATTCATGTGGCGCGCGGCAGTGTCAGGGTAAATGGCCTGCAATTTAGTGCCGGAGACGGTGCGCGGGTTCGCAATGAGAAAACCCTGTCGTTCAGTCACGGTGAAGGAGCGGAGGTGTTGTTATTCGATCTGCGTCCCAACGAAGTGAATCATCCAACCCGTTAAGGCGAAAACTGCGCGGCTTCCACCGCGCAGTTTTTTTTGCATCACTGTGCGTTAAGAAACGCCAGCAGATCCTGATTCAGTTGATCCTGATGCGTCACCGCAAAACCGTGCGGCGCATTGTCATAAACCTTGAGTTCAGCACCCTCAATCATCTCCGCCGCCACTTTGCCGGTGGATTCAAACGGAACGATCTGGTCGTTGCTGCCATGAATCACCAGCGTCGGCACATTCACTTTCGCTACGTCAGCACGGAAATCGGTCTCAGCAAAAGCGGTGACGCAATCAACAGTGCTCTTCAGCGAAGCGAGCAGCGCGATGTTCAGCGTCTGCGTCATGACGCCATCAGAAACGGTCTGTCCGGCATTGGTACCATAAAACGGCGTAGCGAATTCTTTGATAAACTGCGCGCGATCCTTAAGCAGGCCATCACGAATCCCTTCAAACACCGACATATCGACACCCTGCGGGTAGTCTGCCGTTTTGCCAAAGATTGGCGTGACGGCACCCAGCAGCACCAGTGCCGCGACGCGATCGCTGCCATAGCTGCCGATATAGCGTGTGACGTCGCCGCCACCCATTGAGAAACCCACCAGCGTCACATTCTGCAGGTCGAGATGGGTGATTAAATCGTTGATGTCAGAAGCAAAGGTATCGTAGTTATTACCGGTCCAGGGCTGATCAGAACGACCAAATCCACGACGGTCAAAGGCGATAACCCGATAACCGTGCTCCGCCAGGAAGTTCATCTGGCTGTCCCACATATCGGCATCCAGCGGCCAGCCGTGGCTGAACAGAACCGGCTTACCGGTGCCCCAGTCTTTAAAGTAGATCTGTGTGCCGTCGGTCGTTTTAAAGGTGCTCATGGTATTGCCCTCTGTATGACGTGATGGATGAAAAGATGGTGTGCCAGTCACGCTGGCGCCACCAGATAGCGAACCTCGGGTGAATGTTCACCCTGATGAAAAGCGAAAACCCGTCGCTCTATCTTTTTGTCGTTGATGGTGTAGCGCTCTTTCTGACGCAGATGCTCGACCCAGGAGCCGACGACAAACGTCTCAACGAAAATGCCAGGCTGCAGAATATCTTCATACAGTGACCAGTTGATGGCGCCACCGCGACGCCTGACCCGCCGCATATCCTGCATGCAGACGGTAAAGGCATGTGTATCATCAATAGTAATCCGGTATTCGTAATTCACCATCACCGGGCCGCGTTCGTGACGAATATCCAGTGCGGGCGCGTTAACGCCATCACCAATCATATCGAGATTGAGGTCGGGATCCTGGTCGAGACGCCAGCGCCAGACGGTGCTGCTGGCCAGCACCATGCCCAGTGCGGCGATGCAGAGCGACAGCGGAATGCTGAAGTGCGAGGCGAGCTGTCCCCAGAGTGCGCTGCCAGCGGTCATGGAGCCGAAGAACACCGTCAGATAGACCGCCAGCGCGCGGGCTTTCACCCATTTCGCGGCGCTGCGCTGTGCGCCGAGATTCAGCGTCGAGAGCACGGCAATCCAGGCAAATCCGGTAAAAAATTCAAACGCATTCAGTAGCCAGAAGTGACGTACAAAAGCCAGAGCCAGCATGGTCAGGGCGAAAACAAGACTGGCGAGTACCATCAGGCGATCGGAACTCAGGCGACGACGCAGGCGTGGCAGCAGCACCGCGCCGGTAATCGCGCCGACACCGATACAGGCCAGCATGATGCCGTAGCCGCCAGGGCCAAGGCCGAGTTCACGACGCGCCACCAGCGGCAGCAATGCCCAGCCCGCGCTGCCAAACAGGAAGAAGGCAAAGGTTCGCACCAGCACATTACGTAACACCGGTGCCGCGTGAACGTAGCGGAGTCCGGCACGCACCGCCGGAAAGAAGTGCTCGGGCGGGAGGCGCTGCACGCTTGGCTCCGCCTTCCAGCGCCAGAGCACCCAGGTGACGCCCAGCACTGAGAGCGCATTCAGCAGGAAGACCATCCAGGGACCAGTGAACGAGAGGATCAGGCCACCCAGCGCCGGGCCGATGGCACGACTGATATTAATACCGAGTGAGTTAAGGGCAATGGCCGCACCCAGCTCTGGTTTCGACACCAGATCCGGCACTACCGCCTGAAAGGGCGGTGAACTCATGGCGGCACCGGCGCTCAGCAAGAAGGCTGCCACCAGCAGCACCTCGGGAGTGACATGGCCGGTCCAGGCGAGCACCGTCAGTCCACAGGCGGCGATAAAGGTCCATAGCTGGGAAAACAGCAGATATTTGCGGCGGTCAACGATATCCGCCATCACGCCTGAGGGCAGCGCGAACAGGAACATCGGCAAACTGCTGGCCGCCTGCACCAGCGCCACGGCCAGCGGATCGGCACTCAGCGTCAGCATGCTCCAGTTCACACCCACATCGTTCATCCATGAACCGATATTGGAGACGACGGTGGCGATCCACAGCATGCGGAACACCGGCCTGCGTAGCGGCTGTAACGGCGAAATCTCGCCAGCGGCCTGGACCTCAGGCTGCTCCTGCTCCAGCTGGTGGATATCATTAACCTGCGCCATGACGAACCCCCTGATGTTTCACCGCGCCGATTCGCCAGCCGCCAGGCCCGGTCAGTGCCAGCGTGGTAAAGATAATCAGCAGCAGCCAGCCGAACTGGCCTTCCGCCAGTGACCAGCCAGGGTGTACCACCAGCATCGCGACCAGCAGCACCGCGATGATCGGCAGGCAGGCAATCCGGGTACCCCAGCCGAGAATAATAAAGATCGGGCAGATGACTTCTGCCACTATCGCTGGCAGCAGGCTCATCATCGGTCCCAGACCAAACGGGTCTTCTATACGCGTCAGTTCTTCGCTGAAATGCAGAATTTTCGGCAGTCCATGCACCTGTAACAGCAGCAGGCTGCCGGTCAGGCGCAGGAAGAACAGCCCCGCGTTGATGCGGGGCGATTGAGTGATAGCGTTATTCATGATTAAAACGCGAAGCAGCTGCAGCCGAGCGCGCCCCAGAAGGCGTTATCTTCGGCAACCGGAACGCTGGAACCACGGGCGATCTCATGCGAGTGGCGATGAACACCGCAGGGGCCGCTACAGTGGTGCACGGCGGGCATCATACCCGCACGGCTCTGCGCAACCGGCGGAGCGCTGCGATAGTGACCTGGCACATTCACCACCGGCGACCACTCAGGCAGAACCGGAATGGCGGGCGGCGCATCCGCGCTGAACGATCCGGCGGCATAGACAATATTGCCATCCACCACCGTCAGCACTGACTCAATGCCTTTAATTTCCTCTTCCGGCACGCTGAAGAAATCTTTGCTCAGCACGGCCAGATCCGCCAGAAGACCTACCTGAATCCGACCTTTTTTATTTTGTTCGCTGGAGAACCAGGCGCTGCCCTGCGTCCAGAGCATCAGCGCCGTTTCGCGGTCAAGGCGGGCATTGACGTCATACATCTGCATGCCGCCCACGGTGCGTCCGGAAACCAGCCAGTAGAGCGCGGTCCAGGGGTTATAACTGGCGACGCGGGTTGCATCGGTGCCGAGTCCGACCGGGACGCCGGTTTCCAGCATTTTCTGAACCGGTGGTGTATGGCGGGTGGCTTCAATGCCGTAGCGTTCGGCAAAGTATTCGCCCTGGAATGCCATGCGATGCTGCACCGCAATGCCACCGCCCAGCTCTTTGATACGATCGATATTGCGCTGAGTAACGGTTTCCGCGTGGTCAAAGAACCAGTGCAGACCATTAAACGGGATATCGCGGTTGACCTTCTCAAAGACATCCAGCATCCGGCTGATCGACTCGTCATAGGTTGCATGCAGACGGAAAGGCCAGCGATGTTCCACCAGATGACGCACCACGCGCTCCAGTTCATCCTCCATGCCAGGCGCTAAGTCCGGACGTGGCTCCAGGAAATCTTCGAAATCGGCGGCCGAGAACACCAGCATTTCGCCTGCGCCGTTGTGACGGAAATAGTCGCTGCCCTGACCTGGCGTCAGCATATCCGTCCACTTCTCAAAATCTTCCAGTTCATGCCCCGGACGCTGAGTGAAGAGGTTGTAGGCGATACGCAGCGTCATCTGCTTTTTCTGATGCAGTTCAGCGATCACTTCGTAATCTTCGGGATAGTTCTGGAAGCCGCCGCCCGCATCAATGGCGCTGGTCAGACCCAGTCGATTCAGCTCGCGCATAAACTGACGGGTCGAGTTGATCTGCTGTTCCAGCGGCAGTTTCGGTCCTTTGGCCAGGGTTGCGTAGAGGATCATCGCATTGGGACGAGCGATCAGCAGGCCGGTGGGATTGCCGTTGCTGTCGCGCTGGATTTCGCCACCCGGCGGGTTCGGTGTCTCTTTGGTGTAGCCGACGACTTTCAGCGCTGCGCGGTTGAGCAGGGCGCGGTCATAAAGATGCAGCACGAAGACCGGCGTGTCGGGGGCCGCCTCGTTGATCTCATCCAGCGTCGGCATCCGGCGCTCGGCAAACTGGAACTCGGTCCAGCCGCCTACCACACGCACCCACTGCGGTGACGGCGTGCGCAGCGCCTGCTCTTTCAGCATTCGCAGCGCATCGGCAACCGACGGAACCCCTTCCCAGCGCAGCTCAAGGTTGTAGTTCAGACCACCACGTATCAGGTGCAGGTGGGAATCGTTCAGGCCCGGCACGGCGGTGTGACCTTTAAGATCGATCACTTTGGTGCCGTCGCAGTGATACTCCATCGCCTCTGCCAGTGTGCCTACCGCAACGAATTTGCCATCACGAATCGCAACCGCTTCTGCCACCGGATTGCTGCGGTCAACAGTATGAAATTTGCCATGGGTCAGTATCAGTTCTGCTTTACCCAGCGTAACCATAGATCCTCCTCAACGGGGTTGTCCGACGTAGTGCGGGACAGGAAGTGCCGCAGATAACAGGGCACGAATAAGCCGGATTATGGTGAGCGGGTTAATGCGTCGTCTAGTTATACAGAGGGATACCTATACCTTCGTATAGTTATACGCAGAGATAATAGTTTGCCTTCGCCCGTCGCCCTACACTGCGACCAGACAGCCAGCAGCAGGACGTTAAACCTGCACTGACCGTCCTTTTGCTCCGCGCCAATTGGCGAAAATTCCGTTACATAACCTCTATGGGTGAACGCATGTCCAACGCTAAGCTTGAAGTCCTCACGCCACATAACAGCCAGATTATTTTCATCGACCAGCAGCCGCAGATGGCCTTTGGCGTGCAGTCGATTGACCGCCAGGTGCTGAAAAACAACACCGTTGCGCTGGCGAAGGCGGCGAAAGTCTTCAATATCCCCACCATCATTACCACCGTCGAAACCGAAAGCTTCTCGGGCCACACCTATCCTGAACTGCTGGATGTGTTTCCGGGTCAGGACATTCTGGAGCGCAGCTCAATGAACTCCTGGGATGACCAGAAAGTGCGTGATGCGCTGGCCGCGAACGGCAAGAAAAAAGTGGTGGTGTCCGGTCTCTGGACGGAAGTGTGTAACAACAGCTTTGCGCTGTGCGCAATGCTGGAAGGGGATTACGAGATCTATATGGTGGCGGATGCGTCAGGCGGCACCACCAAAGAAGCGCACGACTACGCGATGCAGCGCATGATTCAGGCGGGTGTGGTGCCGGTCACCTGGCAGCAGGTGATGCTGGAGTGGCAGCGTGACTGGGCCAACCGTGATACTTACGATGCGGTGATGAACATCGCCAAAGAGCATTCAGGTGCCTATGGCATTGGTGTGGATTATGCCTACACCATGGTACACAAAGCGCCGTCACGTCAGAAAAGTGAACATCGTACTCTGGCACCGGTTCACGCACCGGTCCGCTAAGGGGCGTCCTGCTGATCGGCTTACGTCTGCCGGTCAGCAGGCATAACAGGAGTCCGGTTATGAATCCTTTACTACTTTCTCTGGCTGCAGGGGTATTGATTGGCCTGCTTTACGGCCTGCTAAAGGTGCATTCACCGGCTCCGCCCGCGATTGCGCTGGTGGGGCTGCTGGGGATGTTGCTGGGTGGGGCGCTGGTTCATGCAGTCTTGCCCGCAGAGCATGCGACCACCCTGCAGCGATCCGATGCGCCGTTTGTTACACCTGTTTCGCGGGTAAGCTGAACATGTTGAAATCCTACATTATTTCTCTCACGGTGGGGCTGCTTGCCGGGGTAATCTATGCCCTGATCAACGTGAACTCTCCGGCACCGCCGGTTATTGCTTTAGTGGGGCTGTTTGGCATGCTGGTGGGCGAGCAGTTGATTCCGCTGGGTACGCGTCTGTTCCGCCGGCAGCCGGTGACGCTGAAGTGGTTTCGCCATGAGTGTGTGCCAAAAATCAGTGGGACACCGCCACCCGATGGCGATGACCACCCTTAAGTCCTCGCGTGCCGTACGATGAGGCGTTTCAGAGGATAACTGCATGGCGCTGTCACAGCGTATTGTCATTGTGGACGATGAACGCGCGGTCCGCAGTGGACTCAGCAATCTGTTGCATTCAGACGGCTATTCGACCCGACTATTTGAGTCAGGTGAGGCGCTGCTGAGCGATGACGATGCGCTTTCAGAGGTGGGCATGCTGATCATTGATGTCGGACTCAAGGGCATGTCCGGCTTTGAGCTATTCACTATTTTGAAACAGCGGGCAGGTCTGCCACCGGTGATTTTTATCTCGGCAGATCTGGAAGAGACCACCCTGTGGTATGCCATTGCCTTAGGTGCCGTGACTTTTTTGCGAAAGCCGATTGATGTTGATACGCTGCTGACACTGATCCGTTGCGAGTTATCTCAGGGAAAGGTGCGCTGATGAGCATGCTTTCGGTTAATTTTCAGGAGAGTGACGACGCAGGGATCGCGATTGAAGATTTCGACACGCTGACGCCGCTGGCGCAGGATGGCTGCCTGCTCTGGATGCTGGCGCGCCGTCACTCAGGTGAGTCGCTGATAATCGCCACCGGACAGAGTGACGACGTCACGTTTCAGGCGACGCAGCGGCTGAAAAATGAACGAGCGCTGGCCGCTTATCTTTCGCCCCGCTGGGCCATCACCGCGACGGGCACCACCCGTTACCTCAACCGCTATGCGCTGATCTACCCCACGTTTCCGTTTCGCAGCCTGGCGAATAACCTCGCGACCCCTCCCGATAAAATCGCTGACTTCCTGCAGGTTGCATTGCAGCTTTGCTACACGCTCGGCCAGGCGCATCATCAGGGCATCGTGCATGGGGATATCAAGCCGGGCCATTTTTTTATTAGTGACGATGGCCGGTTCCGGCTGGGCGGATTTGGCCTCTCCTCGCTGGCGGCGCAGTCGGCGGAAAAAAACAGCCTGCGCGTCTCAGGCGGTACGCTGGCCTATATGTCACCTGAACATACCGGCCGCACGCCGCATCCGGTCAGCAGCCTCAGCGATCTCTACAGTCTGGGTGTCGTGCTGTATGAGTATCTCACCGGTAAGTTGCCGTTTGGCTCACCGGATGCGGGGGAGGCGGAGTGGATTCATCATCACATCGCCAGCGCACCCCGGCCAGCCGGCCAGGTCAGAGAGGATGTGCCGCTGATGCTCTCTGTGATTCTGCTGCGTCTGCTGGCAAAGTCACCTGCTGACGGGTATCAGACCGTGCAGGGGCTGATGGCTGATTTACGCCGCTGTCAGGCGACGCTGACCGCAGAAAACACCATTGCGCCGTTCACGCCCGGTCTGCAGGAGCGGTTCAGCACCAGTTTCCGGCCCGAGACACTGTTCACGCAACATTCGCAGGCTCGCGTGCTGCTGACGACGCTGGATGCGGTCAACCGTACTGGCACGCAGAGCCTGGTGATGCTGAGCGGTGCGCCCGGCTCGGGAAAGTCCGCCATTATCGCTTCCGCCCTGAAAACCCTGCAGCACCGTCAGATTCTGCTGGCCGCCAGCAAGGCCGATCAACATTCGCCTGCCGCACCTTATGCCGCAGTCGCCTCAGCGTTTCGCACGGTCACGCTTTATCTGCTGGGATTGTCAGCCCTGGAGCTAAGCAAATGGCGGGTTCGCCTGTTGCGCTTGCTGGGTGGCTATACCGATTTAGCCATTGAACTGGTGCCTGAACTAAAACAGCTGCTGAATATCCGGACAGTGCAGCCGGTGGTGCGCCATGCCCCGGACGCCCGCGAGCAGTTTAATCAGATGGCGTCTGCGCTTATCCAGGCCTTTGCCACGCCGGGCCGTCCGCTGGTGATGCTGATTGATGATGTTCACTGGGCAGACAATGCCACGCTGCAACTGCTGGAAAATCTGATTACCCGTAATGAGCATCTGCCTTTTATGCTGGTGCTCGCCTTCCGGGAGGGTGAGTCGATGCCCTGTCCGATGATTGCCGGGTTTCTGCTGCGCCTCAGAGCATCGGCGGCACGGGTCGTGGCGCTGACGCCGCAGCCGCTCAGTGTTAAAAGCATCACCCGCTGGCTGGCGGGAATGCTGCATACCCGTCCCGGTGGCAATCGTGAGCTGGCACAGATTATCTTTGAGAAAACCGGTGGTAATCCGCTCTCGATGCAGGAGTTCTTCCGTCAGGCGGTGGATGATGGGGTGATTGTCTATCGTCAGAACCCGCTGAAGTGGCATTACGACAGCCAGGCGCTGATTGCGCGTCAGTACACCGACAATGTGGCGACGCTGGTATTAAATCAGCTGGCGCGGATGCCGGAGGCTACACGCCAGCTGCTGGGTTCACTGGCCTGTCTGGGGGCCAGCGGTGAACTGTCGCTGTTAAGTCATATCAACGCGACGTCCGTATCGCGGATTCAGCAGCAGCTTGAGCCTGCCGTCAGCGGCCGTTTTATAACCCTGACTGGCGGGAACTACGCCTTTACCCACGACCGCGTGCATAACGCAGCGTTTTTACTGCTCGACCTCCTGCAGCAACACTCTCTTCATCAGCAGGCGGCGGCATGGCTGTCGGCCGCGGTTGTAAATGCCGATCACAGTGAGACGCTGTTCCGCGCGGCTTATCACATCGGCATGATTGCTGAACTGCCACTTAGCGTCGCAGATCGTGAACGCTATTATCCCCTCTGTTTACGTGCTGCGCAGGGAGCGAAACGTGCCGGAGATTATCTCTCGGCGCTGCGCTATCTGCGCAGCGCCCAGCAACTCAGCCAGCGGATGGTGACCGGCAATGATTTTATGCTGGGCATCGATGAGGCGGAGTGCGAATTTCTGCACGGTAATCTCACGACCGCGCAAAAGCTTTGTACCCGACTGCTGAGTGAGCCAGGCACGCTCAGTGAAAAATCGATGGCAGCCTGTCTCTCTGCTGAAATTCATATGCGTCAGTCCGACAACCATCTGGCGCTGGAAACTGCGCTCGCCTGGCTGGCAGTATTTGGTGTGCATCTCAGGCGTGATCCGGACGACGCGGAGATTGACGCCGCCTGGCAGGCGATCAGGGCGCGGATTGGTGATTCCCCGCAAGCGGCTTTTTCCCGACTGCCACGCAACACCGATCAGGAAACTGAGTCGGTGCTGAACCTGATGGCCAGCACCATCTTTGTCTCCGCCTACGACTGCCCGCAGCTGCATCTGTTACTGGTCTGCCGGATGCTGGAGATGACGCTGGATCACGGCGTGACCGGTGCCTCTGCGTTTGGTCTCGCCTGGTTCAGCGTGCTGATCAGCGAACGCTATCAGGCCTGGCATTTTGGCTATGCCTGCGGTCGGGTGGCCCGTGAGCTGGTGGAGCGGCATGACTTTACCCGCTACAAAGCCCGCACGCTGCTGCCTCTGGATCAGCTGGGGATCTGGACGCAGCCGCTGGATGTCGCCGTAGAAAGTGCCCGTGAAAGTTTTCGCGTCGCGGTGATGCACGGAGACCGTTCCTTTGCCTGCCTCTCGTTGCGCCATCAGATCATGAACACGCTGACACGCGGCGATCACCTGGAGTCGGTCATGACCTCCATTGAGCGCGGACTCGCTTTTACCCGCAAAACCTTTTATCCCGATGTTGAGAACGTGCTGGTCATGCAGAAGCAGCTGGTGATGCAACTGCGGAACAGCAACGGGTTCAGGGCAGGCGATCGCGATGGCGCTTTGCCGATGGTGGCGGGCAGCGAGCCGGGCGTGATCTCTGGCCCAAAAGCGATGGTGCTGTTCTGGGCGGGGTTGTATCGGGGAATGGCGCATTTCTTTGCGGCAGAATACCGGGAGGCGCTGTGCTGTTTTGCAGAAATTCGTCCGCTGACCAGCGCAGTGCCCGCTTACATCTACCTGATGGATATGCATTTTTACAGCGCACTATCGCTAAGCCTGCAGCCCGGTGCGGCTGACAGCAACACGCTGCGCTGCGATCTGGACAAATTTGCGGGCTGGGCCGACCTCAATCCCGGACTCTTTGCTGATAAATATGCCCTGCTCAGGGCAGAGTGTGCCCGTCTTGCGGGCAACACGGGCGAGGCGCTGAAACAGTATGAAAATGCGATCTGTCTCTCCCGCCAGGGGGGATATCTGCACATTCATGCGCTGGCGAATCAGCTGGCTGGCCGCTACTGCAAAGCATTACAGCTAGATACCGCCGCCGATGCCTACGTTAAAGCGTCGATGAGAAGCTGGGAGAGCTGGGGCGCGCTGGCGATGGTGCGCCAGCTTGAGCAGCACTATCCGCATCTGACCACGCCGATGCAAAACAGTGCAGTGGCGACCATTCCCTTTACGCAGGATGCCTCGTTCTACGACCTGGAGAGTGTGCTGACCGCCGTGCGCGCCCTGACGGAGGAGATCAACCTTGATCGGTTGATTCATACCCTGATGCGCATCCTGCTGGAGCGGGCCGGTGCCCAGCGCTGTCGGCTTATCCGGATTCTGGATGGTACGCTTCCGGAAACCCAGGCCTGGGCAGAAAGCACGGCTGATGGCGTGCGGGTGCAGATTGTCAAAGAGCGCCCCGTCGCAACTGACCTGCCGCTATCGGTACTGGCCGCGGTGATCCGTACCGGTCAGGAGATACGTACTGGCAAGCCGGAAGAGTTCAGTCCGTTCAGTCAGGATCCTTACCTGGTGGCCTCGGGCGCTGCGGTGTTATGTGTTCCGATGTTCAGGCAGGCCAATATGGTTGGGGTGCTCTATCTGGAGAATCGCCTGATGCCCGATGCGTTCACGGCTGAGCACTCCCACATTGTTAAAACGTTGAGTGCTCAGGCGGCAGTTTCGCTGGAGACGGCGCGCCTCTACGCTGAACTGCTGGAGGAGAACAACCATCGGCGACGGGTTGAGAAGCAGCTACGCGCCAGCAAAACCTCGCTGATGCTCGGCGAGAAGATCAGTCATACCGGCACCTGGCGCTGGGAAGTGGCAGAGGACATGATGATGGTGTCTGAAGAGTATGGCCGTATTCTGGGCCTGCCAGCCCATCAAAAAGGGTTGTCGATGGCAGATTTTCTGACCCGCGTTCATCCCGATGATTATGAGTGCATCAGCGAACTGGTGACGCACAGCGTCAGTCAGGGACGTAGTATGCAGGCTGAGTTCCGTGTGCTCAGGCCGGATGGTGAATGCCGTTATATCAAAGGCATCGGAGAGCCGGTAGAAAACTTCCCCGAGGTGAAAGAGTACTTCGGCACCATTTCAGATATCACCTTGCAGCGCCAGGCAGAAGATGCCGCGCGCATGGCACAGGCGGATCTGGCCCGTGTAACCCGCGCCACCACAGTCGGGCAACTGACTGCCTCAATCGCCCACGAAATTAACCAGCCACTGATGTCGATCGTGGCCAATGCCGGTGCCAGCCTGCGCTGGTTAAAGCGTGAACCGGTGATGCTGGAGAATGCCAGCAGCAGTCTGGATGAAATTATCAAAGAGGGAAAACGTGCCGGAGAGATAATTCGTGGCCTGCAGGCGCTGACCCGCAATCATGAATCAAGCTTTGCCTCGGAAAACCTGCATCTGATCGCCCGCGATATTCTGGCGCTCTCCCGGGTGGAGCTGGAGCGACGCGGAATTTCGCTGGAGCTGAAACTGAGGGCCGGAAAGGCGGATATCTATTGCGACCGCGTTCAGATTCAGCAGGTGCTGCTGAATCTGGTGATCAATGCCATCGATGCCATGTCCGACGATTTACCGCGCGCGGCGCTTTTGCGGCTGACGTCAGAGAACCCGACGCCGGACACGCTGCGTTTTGAGGTGCTGGACAGTGGTTGCGGCTTGCCGGATGGCGTGCGTGAACGGATTTTTGAGTCGTTTTACACCACGAAGAAAAGTGGCATGGGCATGGGATTAACCATCAGCAAAGGGATTATCAAAAAGCATTGTGGTGAATTAGGCGCAGAGAACCGGGCGGAAGGCGGCAGCCGTTTCTGGTTCACTCTGCCACTGGGATAATCGTATTGAGACCAGGTGTCTGCCTGGCCTTAGCGGCGTCGGGTATGATCAATATTGAGCCGCTCTGCCGCCCGCACCAAATCGGTTAATGACCGCGCCTTCATCTTCTCCATCACCCGCCGCTTGTGGACTTTTGCCGTGATCTCACTGACGCCCATTTCGGCGGCAATCTGCTTATTCAGCAGGCCGCTAATCGCCAGCAGCATGACCTCGCTTTCACGCGGTGTAAGGGTCTGATGTCGCTCCAGTATCTCCCTTCGCTCCTCGGAAGAGGCCATATTCTGCCCGGCGATCTGTAAGGCTTCTGCAACCGCCTGCAAAATACGATCGGGATCGACAGGTTTAGTCAGAAACTCATAAGCACCGGTTTTCATCGCCCGCACTGTGACCGGAATAGTCCCGAAGCCGGTTAAGAAGATAGTGGGAATGGCGTAGCCACGATCGATCAATGCCTGTGCGACATCAAATCCATCTGCACCAGGCAGATTAATATCCAGAATCAGGCAACAGGGAAGGGGAGTAAAAGCGTGAGCCAGGAAATCATCAGCCGAAGAAAAAGAGATAACCGTGTAATCGTCGGCAGTGAGCAGATTACGCAGTGCAGCAGTCACAGCAGCGTCGTCGTCAACGATATAAACGATGGGATTCATAGGGACCTCATTTCAGCCAGGTATTTACTGATAATTTAATTAAGCATGACGCGTAAAGAGGCCCTGATGAGAAAGTGTCGGGCAGGGTTAACAGGATATTACCATAACAGTTATCA
Source organism: Pantoea sp. Ft-CA_14 (assembly GCF_024520875.1). Taxonomy (NCBI): domain Bacteria; kingdom Pseudomonadati; phylum Pseudomonadota; class Gammaproteobacteria; order Enterobacterales; family Erwiniaceae; genus Pantoea; species Pantoea sp. Ft-CA_14. Next base: position 23,217 of record NZ_JALNPM010000001.1, read on the forward strand.
TTATCATCTTATAATTATCAGCTTGTTAAAATTAAGATAAATGGCTGATAGGTATGACTAAAATGTGAGCGTCAACTCTGGGGTGGAGCGCCACTGTTCTGGGCGTCAATGCTGATAACTGTCATTTGATCGACATAGCTATGCCATAAATTATTCGCTCACTCACGGCCAGGAGAATAGTCCCGTTTAATAGCTAAAATAATCCATAAACCCGTTATCCAGATTAAATCGTTTCAGCCTGATATGTACCGGAATAAGTTAGTGGCGGTACGTAATTAATTCGGAAGTAGTCTGTTAACTCGCGGCGGTCCTGATAATTAATTTGTCTGAGGGCAAAACGACGGATTGATAAGCGTACCGATCTTTACCCTGCGTCTTATAGCGAAAGAATATAGTTGATTATATAGTTACAACATACATTATGCTTGGTTATTAACCCTCAACTTCACCATTGTGCGGCCAGTGCTTATCAACGCGAAGCCTCTGTGCCAGATTCTGACGATCAGCCGGGTAAAACCTGACCCGTATTTAGCCGGTAAGAAGTCATTACATTTAAAAAAGCCTTATCTGTCAGCAAGTAACCTTGATAAGCGTAGCGGTATTCATGGCGTGGCTGCTAATCCTCACTAAGCTTGTGAAGCAACCCTTTAAATAGAGGGAGATTTTCCATTCGGTAGCTCGTCGCAATGTCGTCATGAGGCTTATATGAGTCAAAATTACTGCACCATTATCTACAATGGTGAACGGTTAAAAGGGTTAGCTGATCAACCGCTAATCGATTTTCTGGATGCTCAAGGGAAAAAACTACCTCATGTCTGTTACCACCCGGCGTTGCCGCCGCTGCAAAGTTGTGATGTCTGCTGGGTAGATGCCAACGGCGAGCGGGTTCGCGGCTGCACGCTCCGCACTGAAGAGGGGCTGGAGGTGCAGAGTGAAGGCAGTGCGCTTAAGGCCGCGCAGCAGGAGGGAATGGATCGGCTGCTCAACCGTCATGAGCTTTACTGTACCGTCTGTGAGCACAACACCGGTGACTGCACGCTGCATAATGCCGTGGCAGATATGCACATTCCGATTCAGTACTATCCTCATGAGCCCAAGCCCTACGCAAAAGATCATTCCAATCCGTTTTACACCTACGATCCTGACCAGTGCATCTTATGCGGTCGCTGTGTCGAAGCGTGTCAGAATGTCGAGGTCAATGAGACGCTGTCGATTGACTACACCCAGGCGCATCCTCGCGTGCTCTGGGATGGCGGAACGGAAATCGCCGGTTCCAGCTGCGTTAGCTGCGGACATTGCGTCACAGTTTGCCCATGCAATGCGCTGCTGGAAAAAACCATGCAGCCAGATGCAGGCCCCTTTACCGCGATGGATGAAGGGCTGAAGCGTCCGCTGATCGACTTTGTTAAAACGCTGGAAAACAGCATCGGCATGGAGCCGATTACCGGCGTTTCGAAAATCGATGTGGCGCTGCGCCAGTCTGAGATCAAACGCACCAAAACCGTCTGCACCTATTGCGGTGTAGGCTGCAGCTTTGAGATCTGGACCCGCGACCGCCATATCCTGAAAGTTCAGCCGGTCGCCGAAGCCCCGGCCAACGGCATCTCGACCTGCGTTAAAGGTAAGTTCGGCTGGGACTTCGTCAACAGCCCGGAGCGCCTGACTACGCCGTTGATCCGCGAGCATGGTCGTTTCCGGCCCGCCAGCTGGGATGAAGCTTTGCAGCGGGTAGCCGAAGGTTTACAGGGTATCGCTCAGAATTATGGAGGCGATGCGATTGGCTTTATCGGCTCCAGCAAGGCCAGCAATGAAGAAGCCTATCTGACCCAAAAAATCGCCCGTTTAATTTTTGGCACCAACAACGTTGATAACTCCTCGCGCTATTGTCAGAACCCGGCCACAGAAGGGCTGTTCCGCACGGTGGGCTACGGCGGAGATGCCGGGACGATTGAGGATCTGCAACAGACCGATTTGATTGTGCTGGTCGGCAGCAACCTGGCCGAGAACCATCCGGTCATTGCTTCTCACATCAAACAGAGCCACAAACATCGCGGTCAGAAACTGCTGGTCGTTGATCCGCGCCGTCATGAAATGGCGGAACGTGCTGACTGTTATCTGCGTATCCGGCCCGGTACCGACCTGGTCTGGGCCTCGGCGATGGCAAAATATATGTTCGATCACGGTTATGCGGATGAGGCTTTTCTGGCCCAGCGGGTCAACCAGGTTGATGAGTACCGCGCCTCACTCGCTCCCTTTACGCTGGCCTTTGCCAGTGAGACATGTGGACTGAGTGAATCAGAACTGATTGAAGCAGCGGAAATGATCGGCCAGGCGGGCAGTGCCTGTGTGTTGTGGGCGATGGGAATTACCCAGCACAGCCACGGGGCAGACACCAGTACGGCGCTGTCGAACCTGCTGCTGGTCACCGGCAACTATGGCCGGCCTGGCACCGGCGGTTATCCGATGCGCGGACACAACAACGTACAGGGCGCCAGCGACTTTGGCTGCCTCAGTAATCTCTATCCCGGCTATGAAAAAGTCACTGACCCAGCGGTGCGCGAAAAATGGGCGCACGCCTGGGGCGTCTCGCCTGAAGCGCTTTCCGATCAGCCTGGTGCTGATAATTTCAAAATGGTGCAGCAGGCCGGTGAAGGCAAAATTCGTGCGATGTATATCACCGGTGAAGAGACGGCGTTTGCGGATGCCGATGCCACTTCGGTGCATGCCGCCTTCAGCAAGCTGGAATTTATGGTCGTACAGGACATTTTCATGTCACGCACTGCCGAATTTGCCGATGTGGTGCTGCCCGGTGCGCCCAGCGTGGAGAAGGAGGGCACCTTTGTGAACACCGAGCGGCGGATCCAGCACTTTTCACCCGCCATGAAGCCGCTGGGTGATTGTCGGCCCGACTGGGAGATCTTTACCGATCTCGCCGCCCGTCTCGGTCATCCGTGGCATTACCCGAACCCAGGCGCGATTATGGCGGAAGCGGCAGGCATCGCAGAGATTTTCGCGGGTGTCAGCTATGAGCAACTGGTCGGCTGGCAGTCTCAGCTCTGGCCCGTCAGCGCCGCAGGCGAAAGCACGCCGCGACTCTACACGGAACGGTTTAATTTCCCGGATGGCAAAGCACGACTCTATCCGCTGAGCTGGCAGCCGCCCGCCGAGCAGGAGGATTCACAGTATAATCTGCTACTGAATAATGGGCGGATGCTGGAGCATTTCCAGTCGATGAATCAGACCGGGCAGGGTGGCCGCATGATGTCGCTGTCGCCTAATGCCTTTGTTGAGATCTCACCGGAGCTGGCCGCCGAGCGCGCGCTGAACGAAGGAGAGTGGGTACGCATTACCTCGCGGCGCGGATCGCTGGATGTGCCTGTTGTGATCACTGAGCGCGTGGCAGGCAACGTGCTGTTTATGCCGATTCATCACGGCAAAGATGGCGTCAACGCTCTGACTGGCGAACATCACGATCCCGACGTCAACACACCGGCTTATAAAGAGATTGCCGTAAATATGAAGCGCGTTGATCGCCGGTCGCAGCCTAATCCGGTGCCACTACACAACTTCCGTCACGGCAGTCGTACGCCGCTGGATCACCTGCCGATAGAGCAAAAATGGCAGCAGGCTGGCTATCGGGAACCGCCTGAACATGTCGAAAAACCGGAGAAATTCTAATGGCAGAACGGATGAAATATCAGGTCCCGCCAACACGCACTGAGCCGACCGCCCGGGAGGCGATGGATGAGCTAATCGAAAATCTTCACCAGCACGGTTTTCTGCGGCTGGCGAACGACCTGGTTAAATCAAATAGCGAGGTGGGGAAAATCCTGGTTTCGGGCCTTAATCAGCCGGGTACGCAGAACGCGCTGCAGAATCTCTCGCTACTCATGATGACGCTGGGCAGCGTGCCGCCAGAACGGTTTAATCATCTGCTGTTGGCCGTTCGCGATGCCGCGATGGCCGTTAAACCCGCGCGCGATGAGGCCCGTCAGGATAAAGCCGCGCCGGGCATCCGCGGCATTATCCGGTTACTCAATGATGAGGATCTGTGGCGCGGACTGCGCCCCATATTCGCGGCGCTTGAAGTCTTCTCACAACAGATTGACCGTGAAGAGCAGAAGCCGATTACCCGCTTCAGTGGCAAGCCCACACGGGAGTAGTTCAGCCTGCGATCGTTCAGGATTGCGTGGGGGTGTAGATCAGATGACCGGCTACACCGCCCGCGCCGCCATCTTTTGGATGATTGATACCATCGGAGACAGGGACATCGGTGAAATCAAACGGCGAAACCCCCTCAAGGCAGGCGACATTCACCCCGAACTGATCGGGCTGTGAGCGGCTCTGATGAAAGGTGTAAATGCCGCAAACGGAACAGAAGTAGTGGCCCACCTCTTTGCTGTTGAAACGATACTCTGTGAGCTGCGCTTCACCCCAGGTCAGCTCCACCTTTGTCGCAAATACCACCACCGCGCCGCGCATCCGGCAAAACGAGCAGTTGCAGCGGCGCACCGTATTAAATCCATCCTTCAGCGTCACCCGGTACGCCACCGCGCCACAGTGGCATTGTGCTGTCATTTCAGTTTGCATCGTGATCTCCTGTGTAGTGAAACCAACCAGCTTTCAGCCTACGCCAAAGCCTGGGATTTGGCAGCATCGGGGACGCATTTGTCGACTATTCAGAGTGAAAGTTTCACTCGTCTGATCTGGAAAGAGGTTTTACCTTGCGGACCGGTTCAGCCCGTTTCGCTACTGGTATACGGCGAAAAATAGCCTGCCGCAGAGTTGTCTCGTTGGTGTTCTCATCAAGTAATAGCGCAGCACGTCCCGGCTCCTGCAGCGTCATGAGCAGCTATTTCTGATCGATATTTTTCGCAGAACGAGAGATATCCATAATCAGCATGTCCAGCACATCCAAGGCAAAGACGTGCGCCAAAGTTCCCTGCGCTTTCACAAATGCTTGAGATACATGTTATAAAAAAGGCATAACTATCAGGTTGCTGGAGAAAAGGCTGAGTTCTAAATGAACGATGGTTATATCGGAAAGTCCAGACATCTTTACATCAATAACCGGGGACAATATGGATAATTATAATCAGTTGCTTGCATTCATATGGGCGTATGAATACGGCAACTTTTCTTCTGCCGCCCGGGCAAACGGATTAACGCCTTCAGCGATGAGTAAACTTATCAGCCGACTGGAGACGAGATTACAGGTAAGACTCTTCTATCGCGGGACGAGAACGTTAACGCTGACCGAAGAGGGACACGTTTATCTTAAAAGTGCCAGAGCAGTCGTTGACGCAATGACGGAGGCTGATTCACTGGCTGAAGATATGCCATCACGCATCAGCGGGCAGCTGAAAATCCGTACCATGACCACCTTTGCCCGTTATCATATCCTTCCATGGTTGCCCGAGTTTATTGAAGCTTACCCTGACCTCAACGTTGATATTGAAACGGGGCCGGTTTACCGGGATGACTTTGATAAAGGGCTGGATCTGGCCATTTATGGTGGTGTACTTGCGAGTTCTTCCCGTATAGCACGTCGTATCGGTGAGAGCCAGTGGATTACCTGCGCCTCGCCAGCCTACCTCAGCAGGTACGGCATACCCTCCCATCCACGTGAACTGATGGATCATCGCTGTTTTCACTTTAATTTTGAAAGCCACTGGAACCAGTGGTTATTTACCGAAGGCAGCCAAAGCATGATAGTCCCGGTAAAACCGGTTGCCTCGTTGTCGCAGGGTGATTTGCTGCGCGATCTGGCTATTAAAGGAGAAGGTATCGTCCGGCTGGCTGACTTCCACATAAACCAGGATATCAGAGAAGGAAGATTAGTACCGCTTTTGAAGGCATTCCAGTCTCCTGTCAGAGAGCCGCTCTATATAATTTACGCGAAAAGGCAGCATCTGAGCCCACGCATCCGCTGTTTTATTGAATTCATTGAAAAACAGATAGCGCTTCATCCCTGGAGTGTTTGAATTTCCAGTCAGCTCACCTCCACTTGTTCCCTATGTCCAATTTGAATTGCTGCTGTGAAACTACGTCACAATGGGTATTCCTGCTGCTCGAATCCCCTCGCTAACGGAACATGATACTGTTTTATGGATTTCCACAGAACGAATCCATTTTCCAAAACAGAAGAAATTACTATGTCAGACAGACAAACATCACGGGCAGCGATCGCACTGGCCCTGACTTTCTTTACCGGCATGCTGAGCAGCAGTCTTCCTACTCCTCTCTATCCCGTGTACATCAGTTTATATAGCTTCAGTGCTTCTCAAATAATGGCGGTATTTGGTGTTTATGCGGCAGGTGTTCTTTTAGCGCTGATATTTACTGCCAGGGTTAATATCATGACTAACCGGTATACAAGACCTCTCTATGCAGGTCTGGCCTGCGTTTTACTGTCGTCACTATTAATGATGTTTGCAGATAAATTTATGATACTTATCCTTGGCCGTTTTGTTACCGGTCTTGGCTCAGGTATTTTAATGGCCTATATCAACCGCTCGCTGATTAAATTATTTGATACAGAAGTCAGTAATAGTGCTGCATTAACCGCTTCTGCCTCATTAATCCTTGGACAGGCTATTGGTCCTTTAATCACGGGGGAAATCGTACATCGTAGTTTTTATGCACTTAAGACTCCCTACGTAATTCTTTTTATTCTGGTTGTAATCTCAATGTTTGGGATCTGGAGCAGTCGCCTGATGATCAACAGGGACAGCACCCCAGTAACCATTGAACGGAAAAGTGTTGTTGCTCAAAGTTACAGGGGACTCTCTTTCCGGGACGTTATCGTCTGCTGCATGGCCATATTTCTTTCCTGGGCGATGGCGTCTACGTTTATGTCCCAGGGGCCAACTCTCGCTCGCACCTATTTCAATGTCACCAGCGTGCAGCTGGTAAGCTATTCACTGTCGGCATTTCTGCTGGTTGCAGGTATCACCCAGATAGTGATGAGGAAAAAGCACCACTATTCGTCACTAAAAATCGGGATTATTGCCCAGTTTGTTGCCGTTTTTCTGGCCCTCTGCAGTGTGCACACAATCGCCCCGTCTCTTCTCTTCATATCCGTTATGCTGGAAGGGTTTGCCTATGGGGCAATACTTGTCGGGGCTGCCACTATCGTTAATGTGGTCGCCAGGCAGAGTCAGCGACATCATCTGATAAACCTGCTTTACATTGTGGGTTACGTGGGTAACTGGCTGCCATTTTCACTGAGCATGATGATGGATCATTTTCCCCAGGAAACAGCCCTAAATGCCTATCTTATACTGTGCTGTATTTTAAGTGCGTCTATTTTATTATCAGTTTATTTCACGGTAAGAAACCAAAGGAAATTACGGACCGGATGAGAAAAAATGCATACCGCATAAATTTAACCTGAAGTAATCTCCCGATCCTGTGCTGCCGGATGAGATTAAAATAATAAGATTATCATCAGAGCATTATTCCCAGGGTAACCCTTGATCCCAGCTTTCAACAAGCAAGTCGATAAAGGAGCGAATTCGCGGGGATAAATGTCGTTTACTGGGATAAATGATCCGAACAGGTTCCGGAGGGAAGGGGTACGCCTCAAGCACGGGTATCAATTTCCCGCTACGCAAATCTTCTCCAAGCAAATAGGTCGGTAGATGGACTATACCAAATCCGGAAATTGCTGATGCCCGCATGGCTTCCGAACTGTCGAGGTTTAGCCGCCCGGGCCCATCATACACAAAAGTGCCTTCTGGAGTTGTAAACCGCCAGCTACGTCTCTTTTCCGCACTCAGAAGAAAAATAGTGTCATGCCTGGTTAAGTCTGCGGGTGTTTCCGGAACACCCCGTGAGGACAAATATTCGGGCGAGGCACAAGTAACAATGTGCTGCGAAGCAATCGTTCTGGTAAGAATGCGGGAGTCATCTCGAGGTTCACCGATGCGGATGGCAATATCATAGCCTTCTTCAATAAGATCAACAAACCTGTCGCTAAAGGAGACCTCCGCACGAAGTTCCGGCCACTTTTTCAGATAAATATCCAGAATGGGAAGGATATGGCGCTGCCCAAAAGAGAGTGGTGCACTCAGCCGGAGAGTCCCCGTTGGCTTATCTCTGCGCATCGCCATGGCGGCATCAACCTCTTCCAGGTCATCCAGTATCTGTCGGCATCGATCGAACATGACCCTTCCTTCATCGGTCAGACTCAGGCTTCGGGTAGTACGGTTAAGGAGACGAACCCCCATACGTGTTTCGAGCCTGACAATACTCTTGCCAATGGCAGAACGTGTGAGCCCGAGGGAACCCGCTGCGTGGGTGTAACTCCCGGCTTTTACAGCCGCGACGAATGCGGCAATATCCCCAATGCTGTTGATTTCCATTCTTTATTTATCTCTTTTGATATGGGCTTTAACGTACCCTGATATGGGAAGCACATTCCCTAAATGTTTATATAATATAGTTTCCTGTTATTTTTTATCGCAAATACAAACAGGAATAAAAATGCTGAATCAACAAACCAGGCAAGCCGTAAAAGAATGGTCAGAAAGCCTGGCCGGTCTGGGGCCAATTCTTACCGGTGCAGACAAATTAACGCCAATGAGTGAAGTGCGTGGCGCCTATACCCGTATGCTGGCGAAAAATCCTGCACCTGCAGGTGTTGGCTTTACTGAGGTCGATATGGGAGGCGTGCCGGGAACGCTGGTAACCCCCGACAACCTTGAAACTGATGCCATCGTGATGTACATCCACGGTGGGGCATACATTGTCGGTGAATCTGCGGGCTATCACGGTATTGGTGGCAACTATGCCAGCATGCTGGGCGCACGGGTTTACATGCCTGATTACCGACTGGCACCGGAGTATCCTTTCCCTGCGCCCGTCACCGATACCGTTCGTGCGTATGAGTGGTTAATTGAACAAGGATTTAACGCCAGCAAAATCCTACTGGCGGGCGAGTCAGCGGGCGGCGCGATGGTGGTTACCGTTATGGTAGCTGCACGTAATAAAGGCCTGCCACTTCCAGCCGGCGGTGTATCTATTTCACCCTGGGCCAACCTTGAGCACACGGGCGTCTCAATGACCAACCGGGAAGGCCTTGATCCTCTGAACACCAAGGCTGGCCTGGATTTCCTGGCACGCACCTTCCTGGGCGATGCGTTGCCTAATCACCCAATGGCATCACCGGTGTTTGCCGATGTAACGGGTCTGCCGCCGGTGCTGGTTCAGATTGGCGAAAACGAACTGATGCTAAGCGACGCGATGCGTCTGGCAACTCATCTGGGTGATAACCGCGTTCGTGTAAATCTGGAAGTCTGGCCGGGTATGTTCCACGCCTGGCATTTCTTCTCCACGTTGCAGCCAGAAGCGGTGCAGGCGCTGGAGAGCTCCGTCGTCTTTATGAAGCAGGCGCTGCGGGATGCAGCAAGCTAATTATCAGTGAGGAATTAAATAACGGGCGCGACTGACTGCGCCCGTCGAAAATGAAAAGCCCTTTACAGACACAATTCACTTATCCGCCAGACCTGCCTCTTAAATTAAACGCATAATGCTGGATACAACGGGTTTGGAGTTACCCCTGCGGTACTTAATCATATTCATGAACAGGTTAAGCCCCGCATTCCGATGAATGTGGCAGTGCGAGCTTGTTTATTTTGACTGCAACCCGCTTTTGAAGATTGCGCCCATATCAGACCGTGATAAGCGTCATCTCTTCCGCTTCAAACGCCTCAAGCAGTTCTTTATCGAGCTTCTCTTCCACGACGAGCGTTGAGATTTCACGGCATTTCGCCACGCTGAATCGCGCTACTGCGGGGATTTTATCCGCTGTCAGCCCGACAATGACCTGATTGCTTTGCGCCATGGCAACTTTCTTGAATTCGCAATCCGCATAGTTAAAACCGGTCAGACCGGCCTCCGGGCTCATGGCACAGCCGCCAATAAACGCCTGATCAAACAGAATCCTCTGGATCTGGTTGATCGCGGTTTGCCCGACCGCGCCGCCGGTGCTCTTCTGTATCTGCCCGCCCAGCATAATCACCTCCGCAGCAGGATGGTTGATCAGTAGCGCAGCAATATCGGGTGCATTGGTGACGACGGTGATATTCAAATCTGGTGATAGCGCCTGTGCCAGCGCCAGATTGGTTGTACCGGCATCAATAAAGATGCAGCTATTGGCTTTCACCAGGCTGGCACAGCGCTGCGCGATCAGGGCTTTTGCTGCGTGATCGTGAGCTTTCCGGCTGACAAAGCTGCCCGCCTCCTGAAGCTGTAACACCGCACCGCCATAGACCTTTTTACATAAACCCTCTTTACTGAGTTCATGGAGATCGCGGCGGATAGTGTGCTCTGATACAGCCAATTGCCGTGCCAGGTCAGCGCAGACCACCCGTCCTTTGTCCTGCAATATCTCACGAATCAGCGCTTGTCGCTGCTGCGGGAAAGCTGCATAATCGAGCATATAAACCTCAAAATATTCACAATCGAGCTATAGTGAGCATAATCGTTCACTGCCGGGCAGGGAGTCAATAGCGATCTCTCGGTCCTGTCAGCTCTCCCCGACATCCCTCAAAGGAATGCAATGGCTAATAACGTCTCTTACACGCTGGCAACACGCATCATCTTTTTTATAGCCGGATTTATCACCGCGACCTGGGCGGTGATTGTGCCTTTCGCCCGCGGCAATACCGGCGTTAATGAGGCGCAACTCGGCACCTTGCTGCTTTGTCTTGGCGTCGGCGCGCTGATTGCGATGCCGGTGACGGGCTGGCTGACCAGCCGCTTTGGCTGCCGCCGGGTGATTCTGGTCGCTGTCGCGCTGGTCATCATTAGTACGCCATGGCTGTCGGTGCTCAGCGACCCGCTGTTGCTGGCGCTGGCGTTGCTGGTTTTTGGCGTCGGCATCGGAGTAACCGACTGCGCCATGAACATCCAGGCGATCCTGGTGGAGAAGCAGGCGGAAAAGCCAGTCATGTCAGGCTTTCACGGCATGTACAGCGTGGGCGGCATTGCCGGCGCGGGCTTTATGACGCTGCTGCTGGCGATGGGATTTAGCGTGCTGACCGGCTGTTTGCTGGCGGTCGCGGCGGTGATTATCATGACGCTGGTCAGCGCATCGGGCTTACTGACCTACGCGAACCCCGCTGAAGGCCCGGTGTTTGCTGTTCCGCGCGGCAGCGTACTGATTATCGGCATCATCTGCTTTGCCGTCTTCCTGACCGAAGGCACCGTGCTGGACTGGAGTGCTGTCTATCTGACCGACGTCCGGGCCATTCCGGCGTCACTGGGTGGGCTGGGCTATACCTGCTTTGCCATTGCGATGACCGTGGCGCGTCTGACCGGGGACCGGATTATCTCATCGCTGGGACGTTTACCGGTTGTGCTGGGCGGCGCACTGGTTGCCGCCGCTGGCATGGCGATGGTGACCTTTATCGCCTCCTGGCCGCTGGCGTTACTGGGCTATACCCTTGTCGGCGCAGGCTGCGCCAATATCGTGCCGGTAATGTTCTCCGCCGCTGGGCGTCAGACGGTGATGCCGCAGGCGGTCGCCGTGCCTGCCATTACTACTCTGGGCTATCTGGGGGTCCTGAGCGGGCCAGCCGTGATTGGCTACGTGGCGCATTACACGCATCTCGCTTTCTCGTTTTCACTGATTATGGCGCTGATGCTGGTTGTCGGTGCGGTCTCTCTGACCCTGGATCTGGGCCGTAGCCGCGCGGGGGAGAATGCATAAAATTACCCAATCCGCGCTCCTGACAGAATTTCATTGAACGGGGCGCGGAGTCATCTTCAGGAGGAACGGAAGCGGCGTGCCATTACTCTCCCAGCCTGACCCGGCGGCGGCCTGCCAGCACCGTCAGCGCCACGATGGTGATGCCCGCAGCCAGATGCATAGAAAAATCGATGGCGTGCAGATGGGTATCGTGGCACAACGACAGCAGCATCGATGAGGTAAACGCACTGCCGCAGCCGCTCAGCGCCAGACTGCGCGCCGGATAGAGGGATCGGGTGCGCTGCAGGGCGAACACGGACATCAGCATCATCGGGACACTGGCCGACAGCATAAACAGATAGCAGTGCATCCCTTCACCCAACCGGTTCGCGCCCGATGGCGGTGCTGAAGATGACATATTGATCAGATTCAGAACCAGCCACATCATCGCCATCAGCAGCGGCCAGCGCAGGCTGATCGGTTTTCTGCCTGCAATACTCAGCGTAAAGGCTGCCGCCAGCGTGCTGCCCGCGATGATGAGTGACAGCAGCAGGGCAACCAGCGCGAAAAACGCGCCAGGCTGCGACCAGTCAGTGAAACGGCTGTGAAATGCCCAGCTGGTCAGCGCGCCACAGGGCAGGGCAAGCGCAATCCAGCCCGCAACGCGCCAGGCGGTGGGCCAGACGCGCTGCACCGGCTGGGCAGACGCGCTGAGCTGATTAATTAACTGGTCATGATTTCTCATGATGACCCCGTCCATATTTACGAAGGTTGACCATTGCGCGATGCAACAGAGATTTAACCACAGAGAGCGACTGATTGGTTTCAGCTGCTGCCTGCGCCAGGCTCTGCTCGCGCAGATGCACGGATTCAACGATCTCCCGCTGGCGCTGCGGAAGGTTATCCAGATACCCGGAGAGGATATCCATATCGGCTGAGGACTCTGCACTTGCAGCGGGTTGTCGTTGCAGCTCTTCCTCATCCTGTACTTCCCGGCGACGGCCGCGATGGCGCAGCGCATCTATGGCGCGGGCAGAGGCGATGGCAGCAACCCAGGGGAGTATCGGACGCTGCGGATCGTAGGTATGCCGCACCCGATGAATCGCCAGCAATGTCTCCTGAATGACATCCTCAACCAGTCCCTCATCACTAATTTTTTTGCATACCAATGCCCGGATGGCCGGAACCATCGCTTTCAGTAACTGGTTATAGGCAGCTCTGTCACCCGCCTGCGCCCGGGCCATTAATGCTGGCCACTGCTGTGCGCGTTGATCAGTTTCTGGCATCGATCATCAGCAGTTCAGCACGCTGTCGCCGCGCCCTGACCACGCACCAGGCAATCGTTTCATCAGTAATCTCAGGATTTATTTCCTTTTTCTGTTGCCTGATCCAGCGCTGAAATCACAATGCCTGGCGTCAGCACCTGCGGCAGTACCTCAGGTTTACCGCCGTCAGCCGGATAGACCACGTAGAGCGGTAATCCACCGCGTCCGAAATCGCTCAGCGCCTGTTCAACATCGGGATTGTATTTGGTGGAATCCGCGACCATATAAATGGTGTTGGTTCGCGCCATCGCCGCTTTTACCGCCTGCGTCGAAAGCGAAGTACGATCGTTAACCTGGCAGGTAATACACCATGATGCGGTAAAGTTCACCAGTATTGGCTTGCCCTGACCTTTGATGGCATCAACGTTCTGAGGCGACCACGCCACAGCGGCGGCAGCCTTTGAGGCGGTTGCCGTTTCAGCCGGAGCTTCGGCAAACCTGTTCAGGTTCAGTAACGGCACCACGACCAGCGCCAGGAAGAATGCGGTCGCCACATGCAGCACCCAATGACGCTGTCCCATCATACGGCGTTTCTGCGCCATGCCATACAGCCAGGCGGCGAAACTAAACAGTAAACAGCAGGCCAGAATGGCAGCCAGCGCCGCCGATCCCGCCTGACGTTCAAGTACCCAGATCAGCCAGCCCACCGCGCCCAGCATGGGAAACGCCAGCCCCTGCTTTAACGTGATCATCCAGGCACCCGGTTTTGGCAAAATTCGCGCCAGCACCGGGAAGAATGAGATGAGAGTGAAGGGCGCAGCAAAGCCCAGCGCCAGTGAAATAAAGATCACCAGACTGATCAGTGGAGGCTGGGTAAGCGCATAGCCTACCGCGCTGGCCATGAAGGGCGCGCTGCAGGGAGTCGCGACAATGATGGCCAGAGCGCCAGTCAGTGCTGAACCGACTAAACCACCGCGATCGCCTCCCACTTCGCCAACCCGCTGTACCGATAATCCTACTTCAAACAGACCGAGCAGGTTCAGTGCCGACCCAAGCATCACCAGAATCAGCGCGGCGATGACCAGCGGCGATTGCAGCTGGAATCCCCAGCCCACCGATGCACCGCCCGCCCTGGCCAGCAGCAGAACTGCGGTCAGAGCGACCATCGTCACGACTACGCCCAGCAAAAAGGCCAGGCCTTCGGCTCTGGCGTGGGAAGGTGATTCGTGATGGCGGATCAGGCTCAGTGCTTTCAGCGAGATCACCGGAAACACGCAGGGCATGAGGTTCAGAATAATGCCGCCCAGGAAGGCGGCTGCAATCGCAGTCAGCATGATGTACCTGCTCTGAAAATGAAGTTATGCCGGATTGGCCTGACGGTATTTTTTAACGGCATCCATCGCTTTCTGGATATGCGTATCAGGATTTTTATCGGTGAAGCTCAGCAGGATTTTGCCATCGGGCGCAATCACGTAAGAGGTACGGTCTGAAAGCTTCTGACCTTTCATCTCCATGGTGCTCTTATATTCTGCCGCCACTTTGGCACCGGGATCGGCTGCGACGGTAAATTTGTCACGGCATTCAAGCTGCGAGAATTTCGCAATCTGATCGGTATTGCCCGCCGTCACGCCAATGACGGTCGCACCCTGCTTTTTAAATTCATCGGTCGCTTCAGCAAAATCGTGTGCTTCCAGCGTACAGCCTGCACTGAAAGCAGCAGGGAAGAAGTAGAGGACAACCGGGCCTTTCTGCAGCGCCTGTTGCAATGAGAAGGTGGTCGATTTACCGGCCAGCGCGGCTTCCAGTTTAAAGTCCGGCGCTTTTTCACCGACCTGTAACGCTGCAAAAGCAGATGTTGCCGGAACACTCAGTGCCAGCAGCGTAGCGACGGCCAGGGTTTTCAGGGTGTTTTTCATTGGCTTTACTCTCTCCATTGACGAACAGACGGAGTTGTCTGACGTCCCTGATAACAGGTTCGTTTAAAAATGGAAAAAGTTGCGCGGTTGAAGATTTTTTTTAAATTATTTTTTAAATAGCGCTTCATCCACCATCTTTTATCAGATCCCTCTTTTTGAGCTGAATCGAATAAAGCTAATGTCAGCAAATTTCACCCGATTCGATGTACTTATTCCTCTCTGGCCGTAATCACTGTGATTTGGCCCACAATAACAGGGCTAACTCACTGCCTTTTCTCAACAGGTGAGCATCATCACGTTTATCTTCAGTCCCATTAAGTAAATTTCCCTTACGGAATGAAAAAACGATTCAGCCAATGGGATGACATATGAAGATTAAACTGGCGTTAACGGTACTTGCAGTGCTGGTTTCAGGCTCTGCAGCGGCAAAAACCTGGGTGCTGACGAGTGCTGAACAGGGCACCGATCAGGGAAACTGGAAGATTTCCAGTAGTGAGCTGAAGTCTCAGGGCAAACCGTTCAGCATCGAACAGAAAGTCCTGCATGGCGGCAAGCAGGAAGGCAGTAAAATACTGACGATCCGCAGTGAGGATGGCCTGACGATTACGCTAAGCCCGACACGTGGCATGAACTTACTGCGTGTTGAAGGCTTTGGCACCCGCATGGGCTGGGATTCACCGGTTAAAGAGGTCGTCAATCCTGCCTTCATCAATCTTGAGAGCCGCAACGGTCTGGGCTGGCTGGATGGTTTCAACGAGATGATGGTGCGCTGCGGCTACGAATGGACCGGCCATCCGGTCACCGATGAAGGCCGAATCTATACGCTGCACGGTAAAGCGGGGAATACGCCGGTTTCTCAGCTGGAAGTTGAAGTGGCCGATACGGCACCACACGAAATTCGTATTCGCGGCCTGATTAAAGAGAGCACCTTTAAGAAAGCTGATTTGCAGACCATGACCGAACTGCGTTACGTGCCAGGCAGCAACAGTTTCAGCCTGCATGATGTGTTAACCAACCATGCCGACTATCCGCACGATTACCAGATCATCTATCACAGCAACTTCGGCAAACCTATTCTGGAAGAGGGCGCACGCTTCCTGGCGCCGATGTCCGGCATCAGCCCATTCAATGACTACGCGAAAGCCGGGTTAAAAGAGTGGCAGACCTATAAAGGTCCGACCAAAGACTTCGATGAGATGGTGTTCAACATCAAGCCGCTTTCAGACAGCAATCATCAGACCATTGCTGCGGTGATAAATAAAGCGGGCAACAGCGGCGCATCCATTCAGTTCGATACGCGTCAGCTCCCGATGCTGACCTTATGGAAAAATACCGACACCCTGAAACAGGGCTACGTGACCGGCATCGAACCTGGTACCAGTTACGCCTATCCGGTCACCATTGAACGTGAACAAAAACGTGTGAAGCAGCTGCAACCAGGTGCGAGCACAACATTTGATCTGACGTACACCTTGCTGCACAGCAGCGAGCAGGTTAATGACGTTGAGAAACGCATTAAGGGCATTCAGGGTGACACGAAGATTGATGTAAGCGAGACGCCGATAGCGAAAGAGTAACGACCCTTCATAACCCCAGCTAAATTGTTGGGGTTTTTACTTAACTGGTCAGTCAGTTATGTTTTGCCATAACTGATAATGGCAGTAATCGACATAGGGCGTTGTTAATTGTACCGTCACGAGATGACAATACCGATGCGGGAGAATAGCGCAGACCTGCGATGGATACTGGCGATGCGATAACATCGTAGCATTGGACATCACAGGTAAATATTCGGCATAGCTGTGGGAGGGTTTTAAGCCGAAAGTTGATGGAAAAGAGTAACTCTGAAATACTAACAGTTAATAACTGATAGTAACTCAGCGGGAGAGGAATCATGCCAACCAGCGTAGTACTCAGTCCTTATTTCGAAGCGTTCATCCGCGAACAGATTGAAAGCGGGCGATATAACAACATCAGTGAAGTGATCCGTGCGGGCCTCAGGGCTCTGGAAGAACGGGAGCAGCAGATGAAACTTGATGCTCTGCAAACAGCGGTCAGCGCAGGTATAAACAGCGGCGAAAGCAAAAACGCGGAAGAGGTATTTGATCGCCTTTCGCAAAAATATCGGCGGCAGGCCGAAGGTGGTAAAGCGTAGTGAGGTACATGTGTGATATGTTATTTAACATAAGATAGATTATACGCACTTAAGTCAAAGCGCTAAGATAAAGGCTAAAGCTCTAAGCTAACCTTATCCGTGGACTTCAGACAACCTGCTGAAGCCCCTGTATGACGGCCTCTGGTGCGGGATTTTCGCGATCAATAAAGCCGTCGCCTCACCACCGCTGTATCTCTCACGGCGATCGGTTCAGGATAGACAGCGGCAATCATCGCTGGTTTAAGAAACGCGGTTCAGCCTGCACGCTGTTGCTCTCAGCCCGTCGCGCCCTGACACACTGCGAATCGACAGCCTCTATCACTGCGGCAATGAAGTCTCGTGCAGATGTCGCCACAAAACCTTGCCAGCATTATTTACCTCGAACACAACCGTAGAAAACCGCAGCGTGGCCTCCTGACCCGGAAGCTGCTGCAACTCCTTATATACCACAGTGGCATTTCCTTCACTCTCAGCAACCATCTGCATGTCGCAGATATCAATCGCTAAACCCGGACGTGCACCGCGCTGAGTGCGGAAAAACCCATTTAGTGTCGTGAAATCCAGTAAGGCACCGCCCGGTGTCACCATGGAATATGCAGGACTAAAACGCGCTAAAAGTTCCTCACAAACCTCATCATGTGCTTCTTTGTTACCCAGCCAGTTGCGAATCAATTCGTGGGCGTCCAGTACTTCCTTAAAATAACGGTTCATTTTTGGTCCCTTTTAAGCATAGAAATAACCTTCTGATTTGAAATGCGTAAACAGCACAGAAGCGGAATCACAGCGCTGAATGCCGCTATAACAAAACAGAGGTGATAAGCGTGTTCTTCAGGCATGCCGCTATTCGCAATCAGATTGAACAGCAGGCAGACCAGCGTAACGCCGAGACAAAAACTGAGCTGGCGATTGATATTCCAGAGTGCGCTGGCATCAGCAAGTTCGCTGTCGGTGATGTGAATAAAAGCAGAACTCTGGGCCGTGCTGCTGCACAGGCTGCCGCCAAATCCCATCAAGGCGAAAGCAAGTACAAAGACTAAGGTGTCCGATGTCTGGCCAGTCAGCGCCAGCAGGCCAATACCCAGCGCCTGAAACAGACAGCCGGTGATAAATAGCGGGCGTGGTCCCCAGAGGTTGAACGTCTTACCTGTCAGACTAATTGCCGCAAAGGAAGCCAGAGACCATGGCAGCATGAGCGCGCCGACAATGCTGGCATGCATACCTAATTGATTTTGCAGGTATAGCATAGTGATCATACTGACGCCGGTGAACACGCCTGGTATAAACTGATAGATCAGCATTGCGGTGTGTAAGAGCGGATCCTTTATCAGATGCAGGTTAATGAGTGGATGGCTTTTTCGAAGTGCGTCCCACACATAGCCCGCCAGAGTAAGGACGCCAGCAAGCAGCATCATCGCCCCCTGATAAAGCCTGTCAGCATCGCCCAGGTATGTCAGTCCGAGAAGGATCAGCGTGAGCGCGGCACAACCACTGACTAAACCCACCAGGTCCAGCGGGTCAGATGAGTTCGCCGGTTTGTCTGCTTTGAGCCAGCATCCCGCCAGCAGCAATGCCCCAACCGCGAGCGGCAGGCTCACAAGAAAAACCCAGCGCCAGCTAAGGCTCTCAACCACTATTCCACCAACAGCTGGCGACAAGGCGGGTGCCAGCAATGCAATTAACATCACGACTGACGATAACTTCGCACGTTCATTGCTTCTGTATAACGCATAGGTCATCGTCTGACCGATGGGGATCAACAGTCCGCCGCCGATGCCCTGTATCCATCGGAAGGCGATGAGCTGAGAAACTGACGCTGATGCCCACACACCACAGGTGCCCGCAATGAAAATAAGCAGTGAGAGCATGAACAGACGTTTTGCGCCCATGCGCCGTACCAGCCAGCTACTGAGCGGTATGACCAGCGTCAGGCCTAAGATGTAGCCATTACTGATCCATGCCAGCTGGTTAACGGGGGCATCAAAATGTCTGCCAATCTCTGGATAAGCAACATTGGCGATAAACATGTTGACCAGATCAATAAAAAATCCCAGCAGATAGACACTGGCTACGCGCACACGATAGCTCATTTTTTTCCCAGACAGATCAGCGTAAGGCGCGCAGTATAGGTGCTTAAATTATTGGGATAAATTCACTTTCCGTTGTTACACTGTCAAAGATATTTTGACAATGAGATGTCGCTAACGGAGTTCACGATGATCAATATGCAGCGGCTGGGGATCTTTGTCGCGGTAGTCGAGGCAGGCAGTTTTACAGGAGCAGCTCAGACGCTCGGGTTAACCAAAGCCGTTGTGAGTTTCAATATTAAACATCTCGAAGAGGAGCTGGGTGTCTCGTTACTCATCAGGAGCACCAGACGCGTTTCAGCCACGGATACGGGTGAAAGATTTTACCATCGCTGCCTTCAGCTTCTTCAGGATGCGGAAAGCGTATTAGAGGATGTGAGAAGTGATCACGCTGGATTAAGCGGGACACTCCGGATTACAACCACTCTGGAATATGGCGCTCGTGTGATCGTCCCTGCCCTGGCTGACTTTGCAGCCCAACACCCGCAGTTACGCATACATCACGTCTCTTCATCAAAAAATGACGACCTGATTGCCGGCCGCTTCGATGTGGCGATACGACTTGGGCATCTTGCCGATTCCAGTCATCACGCCCGCCTTATCGATCAGTTTGATATCCTGGCGGTCGCTGCACCTTGTTATCTCAACAGACTGAATGAAGCGTCTATCCGGGATCTTTCACATCTCGCGTCAGCAAAATGGATTGCGCATAGCCGTTTATCGACGCCACTCAGCTGGCAGGTGACCACGCCCGAAGGTGAGTCTGTGCTGATGAGCGCATTTCAGCCTGCCATGATCACAGCTGACAGTGCCTCTTCTTTACTCGCTTTTGCTTTAGCCGGTGCTGGCGTGGCGATTCTGCCCGCCTGGCTGGTACAGGATGAGATTGAAAAAGGTGGATTAGTACGGCTACTGCCCGATCATCAATTCCCCCGTCAGGGAATTTACGCGCTCTACCCTAATACGCGTCATGTGCCAGAAAAAGTACGCGCGTTTATAGATTTCCTGCATGAACGTTTGGCGCACTCCAGCAGAAAATAAGCGCATCCATCACATTATTCTGATGGGCTAAGCGTTAATTTATCTGAACTGATTTAAATCCCATAAACTTTATTTTATGCAGCGCGGGAAGGTAAATATTTACTGTCTGATTAATGACAATTCAGTTTAACGCAGGCGCATTACTTAATTCCCTGCCCTGATAAATCACTGCTGCGCGATAACCTGCAAAACAGGCGCTGGGGTTTGACTTGTTATCCCAGCCCCACAGCCTGCTGATTCAGATCCGGACCTGCGCCACATCCTGGCCGCCCTCAGTCATTTAATGCACGCATTAAGTAAAAATTAATGCCGTATAAATAATTCGCACAGTCGCTTAATAACATAAGATTTCAATCTGGATGATTGCGATTTATTCGCTGGCAGGAAAACAGGTCGCATGTTATTAAATTTGAATGTCGCGCTTAAATTCATTTACATCCGGGAATTAAAACATGAAAAAGAGCTTATCCCTCGCATTACTGTTTTCGCTCACAACAGTTAGTCACGCGGCACTGGCGCAGCAAACCCTGCGCTTTGGCGTTGACCCTACATTCCCGCCGTTTGAATTCAAGGCGGCTGATGGATCATTGCAGGGCTTTGATGTTGATCTGGGCAATGCCATCTGCGCTCAGGCAAAGGTGAAGTGCCAGTGGGTGCAAATGGGTTTTGATAGCAGCATCCCTGCCCTTCAGGCGAAGAAATTTGATGCCATCCTGTCAGCGATGTCGATGACCGATAAGCGTCGTCAGCAGGTGGCTTTCAGCGATATGTTGTACAACACGCCCAGTGCTTTACTGGCACCGGCTGCCAGCACGCTGACGACCGATGTTGCCTCATTGCGCGGTAAGACGATCGGTGTGGCACAGGGCACCATCCAGGAAACCTATGCCAAAACCAAATGGGAGCCGGAGGGCGTTAAAGTCATCTCCTATCCTAACCAGATGGAAGTTTATCCGGATCTGGTCGCCGGGCGTCTTGATGGCAGCCTGGCTAATGCGGTCTCTGCTGAACAGGGATTCCTGACCTCAGCCGAAGGCAAGCCGTACGCCATCAAAGGGACCCTGGTGGATAAAGTGATTTTTGGTGATGGCGTAGGTATCGGGCTACGCAAAGGAGATGAGGCAAACCTGAAGATGATTAACGCGGCACTGGCGGAGATTCATAAAAACGGGACTTATGACCAGCTCACCAAAGAATATTTTAAATTCAGTGTTTATCCCTGATCCTCACAACGTGAAGAATCGCAGGAGTATGAAGACTATGGCGTTGCCCGACTACCACGTTCAGCGCGCGCGCTTTATGGCAGCGGCGCAGAGCAAAGGTGCTGAAACGACCTCGTATCCGCATCCTCTGCCTGGTCCTTTGGGAGAAGCCCTGTATACAGACGTGGCACGGATAGGACCGGCCAGCGCATCACGTCTGATGCTGGTCGTTTCCGGCACTCACGGCGTTGAAGGCTATTATGGTTCCGATTGTCAGATAGCCTGGCTTGAGACGCTGGATGAAAAAGCGTTGCCCGCTGATACCGCGCTGTTGCTGATTCATCTGCTCAATCCATGGGGCGCGGCGCATTTACGGCGCGTGAACGAAGACAATATTGATCTGAACCGTAACTTTATCGATTTCAGTCAGCCACCTCCTGCTAATCCGGATTATGCACAGTGGCACGGTATTTATCATGGCGACCGTGCAAGCGCCGATCGGCAACTGGCCGACGCACTCGAGGGCGCAGGCTGGCAGGCGGTTAAACGTGTCACAGAAGCCGGACAGTATAGTTTTGCTGACGGCTTTTTTTTCGGCGGTGAGAAGCCCTGCTGGTCACACCTTACGATGGCGGCGATCGTTGACCAGCATCTCTCTGTAGCGAAAACCATCATCAGCTTTGACCTTCATACCGGGGCTGGCGCATGGGGGCATCCGATGCTGCTCTCTATTGCGGAGCAGCGTTATCCGGCGCATGACTGGGGCAAAGTCATTTACGGTGAGTGGCTGACCTTATTGTTTACTGGCGCCGGACGTGACAGCGTAACTGGTGTGACAGCAACGGCAACAGGCTATCTGTCGCACTATCTGCTGACATCGCTGGCTGACACCCGGATTTTGCCTCTGGTGGTGGAATGCGGGACTTACGATGGGCAGGATATGCATCAGCGGGTGCGTGAAGATCACTGGCTGCACCTCTGTGGCGATCCTGCCAGTGCGGGCGGCCAGGTGATAAAGCAGCAACTGGTCGAAGGGTTCTGGCCAGAAGATGCGGACTGGCGTGCATTGGTGGCTTTCCGCACGCAGCAAATCTTTCTGCGCGGCTGGCGTACCCTTGCAGACACGCCATGATGTCATAGTCTGCCGTAAAAGGTCATACGCGCGGTTTCTGACAACGCAATATCCGGCTGCGTATTATAAGCCAGCACGGCCAGCATCCGGGTGACCTCGCCTTCAGTTGGGGTCACGCGGTGCAGGGAATTACGGCCACGAAACAGCACCAGATCCCCGGCATCTATCTCCAGCGCGTCAACGGTCTGGCGTTCTTCCAGCACTGCGTCGACACCGGCAAAGTTCATCTCACCGGCATCAGCATCCCGCAGATCTTTCACATACTGAAACACGCCGCCCGCCAGCGGTTTCTGTACCAGTAAGGTGATCGCAAATGAGGAGTTGTCGAAGTGCCAGCCCAGCTCCTGACCGTGTGATGCATAGTGCAGGTTGATCGAGGAAAGCGGGTCAGCATAGGGATAGAGCGCTTTTTCACCCAGTACATCGCACAGGAAATGTTTGAACAACTCATCATTATAAAGCTGACGCAGCGGCGAGTCGGCAGCGATAACATCATCAGTGATGCAGCCTTTGGTGCTGATCACATCTCTGTTACGCGGATGCTCAGCACTGAAAGCGTCATCAGGTTTCATCAGATAGACATTGTGCTTGCTGCGGGTGTGATAAGCCTGGTGACGTTGTGCATTGCCCTCTTCGATGATCGCCTCTAAAGCGTATGGTTTTAAAAACTGACGCAGTACCAGCGCGCCGGACTGGTTTAACTGCTCACGACAACGTTGACGCCAGCCATGATCGGCCAGTGGATGAAGATCGAGACGGACAAGGGAACCAGACATAGCAACAATTCTCATGATGAGCAGGTGTGATGTTACTCTACCGGTCGCCTGCAACGCTGCGTAACGATAAAAACTTAATGCCCTGATAAGGAAGTGTTAATGCCTGCCCAATTGCCAAGGTTGCCAAAGATCAGCGTCATACAGTCATTTAAAGTGGCTGCCGAACTGGGCAGCCTGGCAAAAGCGGCCGCTCAATTGGCCTTAACCCCGGCGGCAGTCAGTCAGCAGATTCGCCAGCTGGAGGAGCAACTCGGCAGCGCCCTGTTTTTACGTACGCAGAGCGGCGTGATGCTGACCGAAACCGGAAAAGAGTATCTGCGCTATGTCACTGAGGCGTTTGATATTCTGCATCTCGGTCAGCAAACCATCCGCCATGCGGCCAGCGCGCCAAAACTCACCGTTTACACATTACCGGCGCTGGCGTCCAAATGGCTGTTGCCCCAGCTGGCGAGCTGGCGCGACCATTGCCCGAATATCGATCTCTCGTTACACGGTACGCATTCTCAGGTCGATTTCACCGCGATGCCCGCCGATTTTGTGATCTGCTTTGGTGAGGATCGTTACCCGCAGTCAGATAAGCTGAAGTTGTTTCATGATGACGTACTGCCGGTGGCCAGTCCTGCTCTGTTACATCGCTTTACGCCGGAAACGATCTTAAGCCAGGCGCCGCTGATCCACCTCGACTGGGGTAATGAAGGCCGCTTTCTGCCGGACTGGCGAAGCTGGTTTCAGGCTAAAGGCATGGACGAACCTCTGCCGCAGCCCGCATTCAGCTTTAATCTTACCTCGCTGGCGATTGATGCGGCTGTCGCGGGAGCTGGTGTGCTGCTGGGGCAGCGACGCCTTATCGCGGCGGAACTGGCACGGGGCGATCTGGTGGTAGTGGATGATCTTTGCCTGCCGCTGAGCAAACCCTATTACCTTGTCTGGCCGCAACGCACCCTGAGCCAGCCAGGCAGTGAGGCGATGATCAGCTGGTTAAGCCAACTGGGCGCGAGCTGCGAATAGCCCTTCGCCGTGATCGGACTCGCCTGCGCCCGCCAGTCTGGAACCATCAGCAGGCACAGGGTCAGATTATTACTGCGCCACCAGGCGATCAGGTGTCATCATCCCTCCGCATTATCCTCAACAATCACCGCCACGCGTTGCCCTGCACGTACAGCGCTGCCTGGCTGCACGCTGACCTGCTGAACAATGCCGTCGCACGGCGCCAGAAGCGGGATCTCCATCTTCATCGACTCCAGCACCACCAGTGTATCCCCTTCCTTCACCCGGCTGCCCGCCGTCGCCTGCACCTGCCATAAATTGCCGGAAACCGGGCTTTCAACCCCCTGCTCGCCTGGCTGCAGCGGCGCGTCGCCGCCTTCATCGGCCACACTTTCCTGACTGTCAAAATGGGCCTGTCCGCTGGCGATCCAGCGGTCACGTTCCGCATGGAACGCGGCTTGCTGGTGATGGCGAAACAGACCGATGCTCTGCGCTTCACGGGCGAGGAAATCCTGATATTCCGCCAGCCGCAGCGTGCTGTGCTCGATGCGCAGCGGATAGCGACCGAGGGGAAAATCGCGGCGAATCTGCAACAGCTCACTGGCTGAAACCGGATAAAAGCGGATCTGATCGAAAAAGCGTAGCAGCCAGGGTTTACCGCCAAAATCAGCGACTTCATGATACCGGTTCCACATCTGCAGCGTGCGGCCGACAAACTGATAGCCGCCTGGCCCCTCCATGCCATACACACACAGATAGGCACCGCCGATGCCAACCGAGTTTTCCGCCGTCCAGGTGCGGGCCGGATTATATTTTGTCGTCACCAGCCGATGCCGGGGATCCAGCGGCGTGGCGACCGGCGCGCCGAGGTAGACATCGCCCAGCCCCATCACCAGATAGCTGGCTTCAAAGACCGTGTTCCAGACAGCCTGCTCATCCGGCAGATCGTTTATACGGCGGATAAATTCAAGATTACTCGGGCACCACGGCGCATCCTGCCGCACGGTGGTCATATATTTTTCGATGGCCTTCTGACAGGCCGGATCGTCCCAGGAGAGCGGCAGATGCACCACGCGTGTGGGAACCTGAAGGTCATCACTCATGCAGACCCTCTCCCACTCACCGCGCACCCACATCAGCAGCACGTCGGGCGTCAGCGTCTCCGGCTGAAAGTGGATTTGCAGCGAGCGGATCCCCGGCGTGATATCAATAATACCGTTGCGGGATTGCGCTTCCAGCGCCTGCATCAACGCATGAATGCGAAAACGTAACACCAGATCCAGTTCCGGCTCGCCAGCCTCCAGCAGCAGATGCGTATCACCAGAGAGGCGCGCCACCAGGCGTTTATCCGCTGCGCCGCAGGTCATCACGATGGGCGAAATCAGCGGCGCAGGCTGCCAGTCTGTTTCCTGTGGCTGGAGCGTGGTCAGCTCGGTGCGTCGGCCCTCTGCCAGTCGGCGGGCGGTAAGAATATCCACCGCGACAAACTGCACTTTGTCACCGGCTTTGAGCTGTCCCAGTTGCCAGAGGTCAGCCTCGATTACCGTCACCGGGCAGACGAACCCGCCAAGGCTCGGGCCATCCGGCCCCAGAATCACCGGCATATCACCGGTAAAATCGACCGCGCCGATCGCGTACGGGTTGTCATGGATGTTTGAGGGGTGCAGCCCTGCTTCACCGCCGCTGTCGCGGGTCCAGATTGGCTTTGGCCCGATCAGGCGAACGCCGGTGCGGCTGGAGTTAAAATGCACTTCCCATTCTGTGGCAAAAAACGTCTCGATATACTCCGGCGCAAAAAACTCAGGCGCACCGTGCGGACCATAAATGACGCGCAGCGTGCGCACCGTGGCAAGCTCTGTTTGCAGTCCGACGGGCAGTTCCGATCCGGTTGCGCTTGCAGAACGCGGAGCGAGATGCAGCACGTCACCGCTACGCAGTGCCCGTCCGGCATGTCCGCCAAACTGACCAAGGGTGAAGGTGCTTTTGCTGCCTAAATAGTCCGGCACCTGAATGCCGCCGCTCAGACAGAGATAACTTCTGACGCCCGCGCCACTTATCGCGCCCAGCTTCAGCGTTGTCCCGGCCGGAATGGTAAATACAGAATTCATTGACTGTCCGACGCCATCCAGTGTGACAGTGAGCGGCGCGCCAGAGATCACCGCCTGAATCTCAGTGTTAAATTTCAGGGTGGGTCCATTCAGGGTGATTTCCAGCGCGGCGTCACCCTCCTCATTGCCCAGCAGACGGTTGCCCAGACGCAGTGCGCGATCGTCCATCGGCCCCGATGGCGGCACGCCTACCGCCCAGTATCCCAGACGTCCGGGATAGTCCTGAACGCTGGTCTGGGTTCCGGCACTCACCACTTCAACCGTTGCCGCCTGATAGGCGAGCTGCTCCAGGCAGCGGGTCCAGGGTTCGCCAGCTGTAAAGGGCGAGAAGGCCAGAATCTGCAACAGATAGAGGCGATTGGTTTCTACGCCATAGAAACGGGTCTCCGCCAGCGCCTGTGCCAGGGTGGCGATGGCTTCCTCGCGAGTGGGGCGCCAGGTGATAACTTTTGCCAGCATCGGGTCGAAGAATGGCGGGACTTCGCACCCCGCTTCCACCCAGCGGTCAATACGCAGGGTTTTACCGTCGGCTGCCGGAAAGAGGACCTGGGTTAACAGCCCTGGCGAAGGCTGGAACTGACGCCCCGGATCTTCCGCATAAATTCGCGCCTGCACGGCATGGCCCTGAGGATTCAGCGCGGCGGCTAACGCATGAAGCGGAGGAAGATCGCCTGCTGCCAGCTCAATCATCCACTGCACCAGGTCAACGCCCCACACCTGCTCCGTGACGCCATGTTCAACCTGCAGCCGGGTATTCACTTCAAGAAAATAGAACTGCTGCGCCCCGCTGTCATAGACAAACTCAACCGTTCCGGCGCTGCGATAGTTCACCGCTTTTCCCAGCGCGATAGCCGCCGCGCATAAAGCCTCCGCCATACCTGCGGGCAGATTCGGCGCTGGCGTCTCTTCGATCACTTTCTGGTTACGCCGCTGTACCGAGCAGTCGCGTACGCCCAGCGCGATTACCTCGCCCTTGCCGTCACCGAAAATCTGCACTTCAAGATGACGGGCGCGTTCGATATATTTTTCGAGAAATACCCCGGCATCGCTGAAGTTGTTCTGGCCGAGGCGCTGGACCGTTTCAAACGCCTCTGACAGCGCATTCGCATCACGACAGACGCGCATACCGATGCCACCACCGCCCGCGGTGCTTTTGAGCATTACCGGATAGCCGACCCTCTCTGCGGCGCGGCGGGCTTCACTGATATCTGCCAGCAGTTCACTGCCTTCCAGCAACGGCACCCCTTCGGCTTCCGCCAGCGCGCGGGCCGTGTGTTTCAGGCCAAAAGTCCGCAACTGCTGCGGTGTGGGGCCGACAAAAATCAGACCGGCAGCCTCGCACGCCTCAGCAAAGGCGGCGTTTTCCGAAAGGAAACCGTAGCCAGGATGAATCGCTTTCGCCCCGCTCTGCTGCGCGGCGGCGATGATCTTTTCCGTCACCAGATAGGTTTGTGCAGCCGGGCCTTCGCCAAGGCTTAGCGCCACATCCGCCTCGCGGATATGTAAACTGCTCAGATCGGCTTCGGAGTAAACGGCGACCCCTTTCACCTGCATGGCACGCAGCGTGCGCAGGATGCGACAGGCGATAGCACCGCGATTAGCAATCAGTAAGGTATCAAACATAAGCGAACTCTCAGGGATGCGGGTCGTCCCGCAAAATTCGATATTCCCTGGGGCCGTCCCCGGGGCTGACCGGCACGTAACAGGCGTACGCCGGTGGTGTGTTGAGAGGTCTGACGCAAAAGGCTGAGAAACTCAGTCCCGCTTGTCGCCATGGCAACGCTGACTCAGTTCCACACCAGCACTTCGGCGGGCGTCGGGTTCCAGCCGTTACAGGGGTTATTCAGCTGCGGGCAGTTGGAGATCAGCACCATCACATTGCATTCGGCTACCAGCTCAACGTATTTGCCGGGCGCCGATAGCCCATCCTCAAAGGTCAGACCGCCTTCCGGCGTGACCGGAACGTTCATGAAAAAATTGATGTTGGCACCGATATCACGTTTGTGAAGGCGGCCATCGTGCAGGCAGGCACAGAGAAAGTTATCCCGACAGCTGTGCATGTAGCGCTTATCCTGGGCATAGCGCACGGTGTTGCTCTCCTGCGAGCAGGCTCCGCCCAGGGTATCGTGACGACCGCAGGTGTCGGCGACGATAGTCAGCAGCGGATTGCCGAGATTCGAATAGAGCACGCTGCCGGTGGTCAGATAGACGTTTCCCTGACGACGCAGCGTGCGCTGAGGATCGTAGCGTTCCCGCGGGTTATCGCTGTTATAGAACAGGGTATCAATTGCCTGATTCCCTTCGAGGTCGAGCAGGCGCAGCGTCTGCCCTTTTTTCACTTCGAACAGCCACGGCTCGCCTGCCGGTATCACGTGGCGATAGACGGCATCTTCAGGACGACGATCAGAGTTGATAAGGGTCATCGCAGCCTCCTTACAGGGCAAAAAGTTGGGTGTTATGAAGCGCGCGCTGGTTTTCACCACGCGTGACCATCGCTTCGCTGACGGCCTGCATATCGTCGGCCTGATACCAGCTCAGCTGAACCGGTCGCGGGAGATAGTCAGCGGCGGGATCCTGCGGATGTGGCAGCGCGGTCAGCACCATCAGCACGTCCATGGGTGCGTACAGTTCAGTGAAATCGCCGGCGCGGCTGTTGCCAGCGCTGAACCTGAAGCGGCCCTTATCATCAACCGTGACCTTGCTGAAAAAATTGACGACCATCAGCAGATCTTCCAGGCCCAGATCCCATTTGCCCATCTCAACCAGCAGATTATCTGTGCCGTTGCGGTAGAAGCCGTTGCGCAGCTCCTGATAGCGTCCGGCTCCATACTTATCGTGCGCTTCCGCCGCGTTGAGAACGCCGCCAAAAGGGTCGTGCCAGCCGCAGCTATCCGCCACAATCGCGGCCAGTACGCGTCCCATGTCGGAGTAGAAACAGTGCCCGGTGGTCAGGCGAGCCGTATGCTGGCCTTTCAGGGTATCCGGCAGATTCAGGCGTTCACTTTTCTCGTGGGGATTGAGCATCATCATGCTGACGTTCGCGCCGCCCTCGATGTCGGTCAGGCGCAGGATTTGCCCTTTGCGCAGAATCAGCGAGGTGTGCCCTCCGCCAGGCAGCTGCTCTTCGCGCAGGCTCGGAGCTGAATGAAAAAGTGCGGTCATTGAGCGGTCTCCTTGAGGGGATAAATGTTGTTTTTGTTGTGGGTTGCCAGCTGCGACAGCCGCGTTTCATTAAGCGGGATGTCGTAAGTGATACGCGCGCCCCAGGCATTGGGGGCCTGAGGATCGATGCGCACTTTGTCGAAAACCAGCAGCCGGGTGCCAAGATTGAAGCCTTCGGCAAGGTCGTGAGTGACCATAAACACCGTCATGCGGGTTTCGCTCCAGAGCTGGAGCAGCAGCGCATGCATATCTTTGCGGATGCCGGGGTCCAGCGCGCCGAAGGGCTCATCAAGCAGCAGTACGCGCGGCTGCATCACAAAAGCCTGCGCAATCGCCAGCCGCTGCTGCATCCCGCCCGAAAGCTGCGCCGGATATTTATCGAGAGAATGGCCCAGCCCGACTTTCTCCAGCATCTGTTTTGCCTGCTCACGGGCATGGCGTTTTCGGGTGCCAAACAGTCGGCCAGTAAACGGTGAAGCCGGAAGTTCGAGGCCAATGGCGACGTTATCCAGCACGTTGAGATGAGGGAAAACGGAGTAACGCTGAAACACCACGCCACGGCTGCGATCGGGTTCCGCGCGCAGCTGTTCACCATCCAGCGTGATTGTTCCCCGTGTCGGCCTTTCCTGCCCCAGCAGCAGGCGTAAAAACGTCGACTTACCACAGCCGGACGCGCCCACCAGCGAGCAGAATTCACCTTCTTTGACCTGCAAATTGATGCGTTCCAGCACCACGTGGTCGCCATACTCCTGCCAGATATTTTTGATATCGATAAAACTCATTCCCGGCCTCCTTCCGCCCAGGGGAAACAGGCTTTGTGCAATTGACGCAGCGCGAGATCCATCAGCCACGCCAGCAGCGTTATCCAGATGACATAGGGAATGATCACATCCATCGCCATGTAGCGACGAACCAGGAAAATGCGATAGCCCAGTCCGGCGGTTGCGGAAATCGCCTCGGCGGAGATCAGAAAGAGCCATGCGGATCCCAGCAACAGCCGCAGCGAGGTGATCAGCCGCGACAAGAGCTGCGGCAGCACAACCCGCAGCACCACCGTCCAGCTGTTCGCCCCCAGGGTTTGTGCTTTGATAAACAGCTCTGCGGGGATTTCCCGCGCCCGATGTTCAAGGTCGCGCGCCAGCATCGGCGTAATCCCGATAACAATCAGCATCACTTTTGACAGCTCATCCAGCCCGAAGACGATAAACAGCATCGGCAGGAGCGCCAGCGGCGGGATCATCGACACCACGGTCATAAAGGGTGACAGCGCCGCGCGACTCATCGGGAAGACGCCCGCAGCAACACCGATGCAGAGACCAATCAGTGAAGAGATCGCCAGGCCAGTCAGCAGACGGCTTAAGCTAATCCACGTATCCGCCCACAGCAGATATTCGCCGCTTCGCTTGTCCGGCGTGAAGGCCATCCGATCAATGGCGGCGATCATCTGTGACAGGCCGGGCAGAAGTTTGTCGTGTGGGTTGGCTTCAAGACGCACCGCCGAACTGATAAACCAGACGGCGATCAGCAGCACAAAAGGTAATAGCATCAGCGTCAGGCGCATTCCCTGCCGGGGATAGCGGTTGATGTGGCGCATGGCAAATACTCCTGAGATCGGTGATTACAGCTTGCCCGCAGCGGCCATCTTCAGATAGCTGTCGTCAAAGCGCAGTTTGATGTTCGCTGTATCACCGACGGTGATGTTGCCAGGGAAGCTCATACCGATGAAGTCAGCGCTTTGTGCACCCTCGCCCAGTAATCCCTTATCAAAGGAGAACGCGGCGACGCGCTGCATGGTTTTCGCCAGATCGGGGGAAGAAACAAATGTCTGGGTTTCGGCTGGGGTCCAGAACAGGTGGGTGGTTTTCAGCTGCGCCTTGTATCCGGCGAGGTCAGTACCGGAATCGGCAGCCATCGCGCTCAGCGCCTGCGCATCTCCGGCCTGCATTTTCGCCATCATCTCAAACCAGGCCCCGGTCAGTGCCTTACCCAGCGCGGGGTTATCTTTCAGGGTCTCGGTGTTCACCACCATCATGTCAATCAGTTCGCCCGGCACGGCCGAAGAGCTGAACACCTCTGTGGTTTGTGGGGTCTTCTTGATCACTGAAAGCTGTGGATTCCAGGCAACCGCCGCCTGCACGCCGCTGGTACCAAAGGCGGAGACAATATCGGCATCGGAGGTGTTCACGACCTTAACGTCTTTTTCCTGTAAACCGGCCTTCTCCAGACCGCGAACCAGCAGGTAGTGCGAAACCGACAGCGCAGGAAGATAGACAGACATCCCTTTCAGGTCGCTAAGTTTTTTGTTTGCGCCTTTCAGCACCACTCCGTCATTACCATCGGAGAAGCTGCCGGTGATCAGCGCCGTGGAATCAATGCCCCCCGCAGCAGGAATGGTCAGCGCATCCATGTTGGTCATGGTGCAGCCGTCGAACTGACCCGCGGTGTACTGGTTGATCGACTCGATATAGTCATTGAGCTGGGTGATATGAATTTTGATGCCGTATTTGCTGGCCCATTTATCGATGATTTTCTCGTTGCTGATGGTGCCCCAGGGCATCCAGCCCGCATAGATGGTCCAGCAGATATTGAACTCTTTTTTGACCGCGGCGAAAGATGGCGCGCTGACCAGCAGCGTCAGCGACAGAATAAGCGTCAGGAGGGGTGATTTCTTCATGGTTAACCTCTGGTTGGCACAAAAAAACGGGAGCAGCGCAAGACACCATTTGGTGCCGCTGTCTCCCGGGCTTTTGTCCCGCCGTGTAACCTCACAGAGGTCGCCAGCTCTCGGACCAGACATTCACCTGCGTGAACCGGAACCCTAGCCAGCTATTTGCTATCAATTGTGTCGAACGCTGCTTACTGTTCAGAGTTCAGCAAATGGCGTGCCAGAAATTAAATCATGATAAATCAGATAAATAGAGAGAGCAGAATCCAGAAGGCACCGGGATGGTGAGTCAGTAACGGGCGTTGCACATTATCAGTGCCGGACAGGCAAGAGATATCAGAACCCGCGCTCAGTCTCTTTTCGTACTCACATCTATGCCGGAATGCAGACCCGGACCGTGACGCCTGTCACTTATCGTTATATAATTCACTGCATAACGAATTTTGAGGATAGTTAATGAAGCGCTTCTGGCAGGCATGCACACTCGGTTTACTGATACTCCTTCCGCTCTCTTCCCAGGCATCGCGCCAGATAACCGATCAGACAGGCCGCCAGGTCACGATTCCTGATCGTGTTGATCGTATTGTGGTGCTTCAGCATCAGACGCTGAACCTGCTGGTGCAGATGAACGCGACCGATAAAATCGTCGGTGTGATGGCGAACTGGAAGCAGCAACTTGGCGACAGCTATGCCCGCCTGGCTCCTGAGCTGAATCAGAAAGCGACACTGGGGGATCTGACGCATGTTGATCCCGAAAAACTGGTGGCGCTGCATCCGCAGGTGGTGTTTGTGACCAACTACGCACCGCAGGAGATGATCGACAGCATTACCGCGCTGGGCATTCCGGTGGTGGCTATCTCACTGCGTCATGACGAGCCGGGTGAAAAGGCAAAAATGAACCCCTCTATCCGCGACGAGGAAATGGCATATGACAAAGGACTGCGTGAAGGGATTACGCTTATCGGCGAGATCATCAATAAACCGGCAGAAGCAAAAGCGCTGATTACGGCCACCGATGAGGGCCGCAAAATCGTCAGCGACCGCCTGAAGGATGTTCCGGCGGAAAAACGCATTCGCGCCTATATGGCGAACCCGGAACTGACCACCTACGGCTCAGGAAAATATACCGGCCTGATGATGCTGCATGCGGGCGCGGTCAATGTCGCCGCAGCGACCGTAAAGGGATTTAAAACCGTGTCGATGGAGCAGGTCATCGCCTGGGATCCACAGGTGATTTTTGTGCAGGACCGTTATCCCTCCGTCGTGAATGAAATCAACAGTTCACCACAGTGGCAGGCTATCGACGCGGTAAAAAATCATCGCGTCTGGCTGATGCCGGACTACGCCAAAGCATGGGGTTATCCAATGCCGGAAGCGATGGGGATTGGCGAATTGTGGATGGCGAAAAAACTCTATCCGCAGAAATTTCAGGATGTGAACATGAATAAGCTGGCCAATAAGTGGTATCAGCGCTTCTATCGCACCGCTTATCAGGGAACAGAGTGATGCGCGTACTGGCGGCGGGCAGCCTGAAAGCGGTCTGGCCCGCGCTGATGGCGTACTTTCCTGAGCCAGTTGAAACCCGGTTTGGCCCCGCCGGTTTGCTTCGCGAACGGATTGAAGCCGGTGAGCCCTGCGATCTCTTTGCTTCAGCCAGTGAGGAGCATCCGCAAAAATTGCTGAACGCTGGGCGAGCGCTGGCAGTCATACCGTTCACAACTAATAAACTCTGCATCACGGTTCGCAGCGATCGGCTATAGGCGGGAGACGACTGGCATCAGCTAGTGACCCGCGACACACTGCGGATCGCAACCTCTACGCCCACAGCCGATCCCTCTGGCGACTACGCGCAGGCCCTTTTCACCCGGATGGGCAAAGCCGGTGAAGCGGTGCGCCAGCGCGCAAAGGCACTGGTGGGTGGGCGCGACTCTGCACCGATTCCCGCAGGCAGGCTGGCGGCAGAATGGATTATCCTGGAGGATCTGGCGGATCTGTTTATCGGTTATGCCAGCCATCGGGCTGCCCTGAGCCAGATTGCCGGGCTGACAGTCGTTGATATCCCTGCGGCTTTCAATTCAGTTGCGCGCTACGCCTGTGCAGTCATTACGCCAGAGGCGCGTCGGCTGGCGGAT
This sequence comes from Pantoea sp. Ft-CA_14, assembly GCF_024520875.1. Taxonomy (NCBI): domain Bacteria; kingdom Pseudomonadati; phylum Pseudomonadota; class Gammaproteobacteria; order Enterobacterales; family Erwiniaceae; genus Pantoea; species Pantoea sp. Ft-CA_14. The sequence continues at coordinate 57,537 of NZ_JALNPM010000001.1, forward strand.
TTTTTAGAATCGGAGCAGGCAAAAAAGGTACTGCGGGAAGCGGGGTTTGGCGGGGAGTAAATGCCTTTTCTGTCGCGGATGACTTTGCGCCCTGCCAGCATCTCGCTTTAAGGGCGCGAAACATCGCTCATTAAAGCTTAGCGAAATCCACCTTAAGCTTATGACTGATATGTTCAGCCTGCTCGGTAGCACTATCAGCCTCGCCAGTCAGGACAAAAGCGATCGCGAAGGCGAAATCAAACGCCGCGCCCAGATCCTGTCCACTCAGCAGATTGCCATCTTTCACTACCGAGGCATTAACGTAAACGCCATCGGTGACACCTTCTGATGACGTCCCAGAACTGACATAGCGACGCCCCCTTAAAAGACCCTGTGGCGCCAGCACTCTGGCCGCTGCGGAGCAGATTGGGCAGACCAGGCGGCCCGCCTCATCATGGCGGCGAATAAAATCTATCACTGCCGCATTTGCCGCCAGATTTTTGCTGCCGTCAGGACCACCCGGCACAATCACCGCATCAAACAGCCTGTCCCGATTCGCCTCCAGCAGCTCATCGGCGACAACCTTCACATGATGATAACTGTTCACTTCGCGATAGGGCTGACAGGCCAGGGTTGTAACCTGAACGCCCAGGCGTGAGAGGATGTCGAGAGTGATAATAGCCTCAGCTTCTTCAAAGCCAGGGGCAAGCAGCAGAGCAACATTCTTATCCATGAAAATTCCTTTTTAATTGGTGTGGATGAAGCAGAGAGCGTTTAATCCTGGTCTGTGCAGGCGCACCCTTTACTGATCCGAATCAAGTCTGAGCAGGGTTTTTAAACGGCAGCGGGCGACACTACCGTGGTGCGTCATGAAGTAAGTGCGCTTAAAACTCTTCCGGCTCGCCCGGCAGTGGCTCGGTCAGTTCCTGCCCCTTTACACCGGCATAGGTAATCACCAGTTCGGCTGGCTCATCCAGGGTGTAACCGCGATGCGCGCTGTTGACCGTCTCATTGAGGGCTTCACCCGCATGGAAGGTGCGCTGTTCGCCGCTCTCTTTATCCTCAACAATCAGGGTGCCGGAAAGAATAAACGCCGCATTCGGCATTGGATGGGTATGCCAGGGCAATGACGTATGGGCAGGTAGTGAGAGCCGCATAACAGTCAGCTCAGGTTCGCCGGTGGGATAGGCCTCAAGAACGTCACCGTTCCAGGCCTGGCTGCTGCGCATCACTTCAACCGCGTTAATTTCGTTATCTTGCTTCGACATGGTTAATCCCTGTTAATAATCAATAGAATGCCAGTAGTGACCGATAAGTAAGCTTAGAAGAAAACTGTGTTGATGCCCGCCTGCGTTTTAATAAGCCTGTTAACAGGAATTTTCCGCAAGCGAACAGAGGGATGAAAACCGGCCATTAGCGGACTGGCTGAATGACTGATTAATTAATGTTCAATATTTGCGTTGTGGTTATAAGATATATTCCTCAGTCAGTACGCAACCTGTGAGTTCTGTATTATCTTTGAAGTCATCAACCACCTGAGGGATTTCTGATAATGAAAGGTCTGTTTACGGCATTACTCGCCAGTTCTGTTCTACTATTATCCGCCTGCTCAAAAGATGACGATAACAAAGTAAAAGTTGCGATTAATACCGGGCCTGATGAAGCAATCTGGCAGGTGGTAAAGCAGGTGGCGAAGGATAAATACAAGCTGGATGTCGAAGTGCTTAACTTCAATGACTATGTGCTGCCAAATGAAGCGCTGAATAACAAAGAAGTTGATGCTAACGCCTTCCAGAGCCTGCCTTATCTGGAATCACAGTCTAAAGAGCGCGGCTATAAGTTTGCGGTAGTGGGTAAAACGTTCGTCTTCCCGATTGCTGCCTATTCGCACAAAATCAAGAACATCAGTGAGCTGCAGAATGGTGCCACTATCACCATCTCTAACGAAGCCACCACGCTGGGACGCAGCCTGCTGCTGCTGCAGGCGCAGGGTCTGATTAAACTTAAACCGGATGTGGGTTATTTACCGACCTCACTGGATATCGTCGAAAATCCAAAAAATCTGAAGCTGGTTGAAGTGGATACACCACAGCTGACCCGCACATTAGACGATCCAAATGTCACTCTGTCGATAATCAATACCAACTTCTCAGCCCAGGCTGGATTATCAGCACACCGCGATGGCTTATTTATGGAAAGTGCCTCATCGCCTTACGTCAATGCGCTGGTATCACGTGAAGATAATAAAGACAGCGATAAAATTCAGAAGCTGAAGTCAGCGCTGCAGTCACCGGAAGTCGCGGCCAAAGCCGAAGAAGTTTACAAGGGTGATGCGATTAAAGGCTGGTAATTCGCCCGATTATCGATCATTAACGATCCAAAAAGGCCGCACTCTGTTGCGGCCTCTTTCATATCTGCACTTTTACCAGCACATCTGCCAGCACTTATACATCCGCGCCAGCCCGCAAGATCACAGGAACGGTTACGCAGCTGCGCCTTTTGGCTGAGCAGAGAGATGCCCTGCCCACAGACTGGCGACCCATTTCACCCCTTTAGACGTAAAGCGTGCCTGAGAGAAAGCGTGCTGATTTTCACCCGTGCCGGTATGCAGCGTAAAGTAGCCGGCCTGCATATGGTAGTGCTGCGGCGTCAGGGTGCCTTTTGCGCGATACATGATGTTGCGCTCCAGCAGAAACTGGCGAAACTCCGGTTCTTTCACTTTCAGCATTTTGCAGAGCTGCCGAAAGCCCAGCGAGTCATCAACCTCAACGAAGTTATCAAAGAACGCCGCCTTGGGTGCCGAGAGAGCCAGTTGCTGCTCCGCCGCCTGACGCTGTTCAAACTGCTCAGCCCAGGCGCGAGCGGCTTCAGCCGGATTGGTAAAGTCAGGCAGATGGGTCGTCTTCTCGCGGTCCTGCCAGCGATCCAGCACTTCTGCAGTGAAGCCTGGCGACAGGCGTGCCACGGCCAGCAGCGAGTCACGCTTGCACAGACGGTACTCCTGACGCACTTCCCCTTCCCGCTCATACTCATTCACGCTGAGCGGCTGGGAGAGACGCTGAGCCGTCTCCAGACTTTTGATTAACCGCTTCACTTCTCCGTGTGTAATACCGGTCATCTGAGCCAGTTCACGACTGCTCATTGTGACCGATTTTTCCAGAGATTTGAGGCTTTCAGTTGAAATCATCATGGGTTCACCCCTCGCTAACGCTACCAATACCCGGCGGGCAGTCGATTAATTATACAAACACCTGTTCAAATATCCAGTATTTTATTTAAGCAATAACGTGACTGGAAGCTGTTACGCAAACAACAGGGTGTGAGGCGGTTTGGCGGGCTGAAGAGTGCGTGCTGAATGCCTTGCAGGAGGCGTTGCGGGCTTTTGCGGCAGCATAAGCGGGTAATCCATCGCTAAGTTATTTACATATAATCACAATGATGGACACAGACTCTTTACATTACAGTATAGTGAAGGCTGTCAGCAGGTTACTGGCCTGCCGGGCGCACTATTTTTGATTCGGGGTGCAGGGGCGCAATCTGGCCCGTTACCACTGAATGTCACCTTTTACTGGAGTAAGTCATGCAGCCGTTGAAAGTCGCCTTTATTAAAGCTAACTGGCACAGCGAAATCGTTTCTCAGGTTCTGACAGGATTCGAACAGGAACTGGAAAGCCGCGGTACCTCATATGAGATTAAGACATGGGATGTTCCGGGCGCTTTTGAAATGCCGCTGCTGGCGCAACGCCTGGCGCAGACCGGCAACTACGATGCGGTTGTCTGTGCAGCACTGGTGGTGGATGGCGGCATCTATCGCCATGATTTCGTCGCGCAGGCTGTGGTAAGTGGTCTGATGCAGGCACAGCTGGCAACCAATGTGCCCGTCTTCTCGGTGTCACTCACGCCGCATAATTTCCAGCCATCGGCCGAGTTTATCGACTTCTATACTCAGCATTTCGTGAAAAAAGGTCAGGAAGCGGCGCGTGCCGTCTGCCAGATTCACGCCCTGGAACTCTGATACGACTGTAACGAATGCTGACAATGCGTTTGCCTGCGCAGTTAAGGAGAGAAAGTTGGAAAATACACGTCCGCCTCTACCGCCATTTACCCTGGCTGCACAGGCGATTGAAAAAGTCCGGCTGGCTGAAGATGGCTGGAACAGCCGGGATGCGGAGCGGGTCGCTCTGGCCTATTCAGCGGACAGTAAATGGCGCAATCGCGATACCTTTCTGACCGGCCGGGCAGAAATTATCGCCTTCCTGCAGCAAAAATGGCAGCGGGAGCGGCAGTATCGGCTGATTAAAGAGTTGTGGAGTTTTGACCAGAACCGGATTGCGGTGCGGTTCGCCTATGAATGGCATGACGAGCAACGGCAGTGGTATCGCTCATATGGCAACGAGAACTGGGCCTTTGATGAGCAGGGTTTAATGCAGCAGCGTTATGCCAGCATCAACGATCTGAAAATCAGTGAAGAACAGCGGCTGTTTCACTGGCCGCAGGGCCGACGCCCTGACGACCATCCTTCACTGAGTGAACTGGGCTTATAGCGCCAGCCCTTCCAGCGGAGAGCGCAGCTCTCCGCCGTCATCCACTCAGCCCTGCTCGTCCTTGTTCTCAACAAAGGTCGCTTTGTTGCGTGTGACCGTATAAGCCACTTTTTTAACATCTTCCGGTGACGTGGTCACTTCTACCGGTGCAATGGTCACCCGACCCATACCAAACAGAGTGGGGACATAGCCACCGACCTGGTGTTTTCCGGCCGGAACATGCAGCAGCATGCTTTCGCCGTTAGGCAATCTGCCGGCGTCTTTACCATCTACAGTCAGGAATACACTGGAGCCATCATCTGCGCGGGTCTTGATGTGTGAGACATCAATCTGCGTCGGGCCAGCAGCAAATTCATCTGGCGCATCGCTGGCGGCATGTTTTGCACAGCCAGTCAGTACAGCAGCAACCGTTACAACGGCGAGACTAAAACGATAACGCATTGGGCACTCTTTCTCCTGATCATCAGAACCCGCTATTTTAGCGATTTAGCGGGAGGATGTAAGGGGGATAAGAGTCGGCATGCTCTTAAAATAGGCTTAAAAGTACCGATTTCCCGGTATATTTGCGTAAAGAATATTTACTGAATAAATACACAGTATTTTTATTGCCTGATCGCAGCGCTTTTAACCTGCTGATCAGCATAAATTTAATCGGAGAATAACAACGAATAAGCGTAGCGTCACAGGCACATAGCGCCGATTTGCCTTAACTCTGCCTCTGTTAATTGGCTGTTATAAGGTTCATAGTGGTGGTTCATCCCCGGTTAATCCCGGCGGCCTTCCCCTCTACAGAGGGCACGATATGCATTCTTATACCACCGATACTGTTTGCGCCATAACCGGCACCCATCCCGCTAACCTGAAGAGCTGGATGAAGCAGGGATTACTGACGCCGCAGCAGTATCAGGAACGCTGGAGTGAGCATCACCTCAGTGAAATCCAGACCCTGGTTGGCTTAACGGCCACTGGCGCGACGCTCGACGAAATCTGGCAAGGTCAGCAGGCTGCTTCGACGGTCACCACCTTTGGCTGGGCGGCGCGCAAAGGTGACCTGCTCTGGCAGCTGGAATATGGCACACCGCTGTCGCTTTCACGTCAGATGCACACGATGTCTAGCCACTATAGCGGTGATGATTTCGTCATTAATCTGCTGCGGCCGCTGAGCGCCTGGCTTTACGCCGATCTCCGTCGGGGAGCGTCACGTCGCCTCAACCGTTTTGAGCAAAGCGTGCAGCAGCAGGCGGATAAAGTCATGCGCGCCTCATCGCGCAAGGAATCTTCTATTCCTCTGTTTCTGGAAGCGGTGAGCGTACTTGATAAAACCGAAATCTGGCTTGAAGCCATTCGTCTTACTGCGATGGGCTTTAATGTCGAGGTTGACTCGCGTGCAACCGGACAGCCAGCCGTTAAAACTGACCTCCATCAGCATCATGTGATGTGGTGTGGTGCCGGCATCAGCCAGCAGATGCAGGACTATTTTGAACAGCAGAGTCTGGATGGTCATCCGGTAATGCTCAGTGGACCTGATTGTAACCTGCAATTTGCCCAATCCAACGCCTCCAGCGCTGCCTGACAGCAGGCAGCGCCTTCTTTACCCCTGTTTTTCCGCGCCAGTAAATAATTTTTTTCGTTAAGAATCTCTTAAGGTGGTTCCGTATACTGGTGCCACAACCCTGACTCATTGACGAGACTAAGATGAAAAAGACCTTACTGACCTTCAGCCTTCTCCTGTTACCACTCACTTTTACTGCTGCTCACGCGGCCTCTGGCCTGACCGGTTGTGCAGCCAAAAAGCAGGAAATTGAGACCCAGCTCTCTTTTGCCCGCCAGCACAATAATACCCATCAGGTTGCCGGCCTTGAAAAAGCGCTGAGCGAAGTAAATCAGAACTGTACCGAAAGCAGTCTGCTAAAGCAGCGTCAGGAAAAAGTGGCAGAGAAAAAGTTGAAGGTACAGGAACGCGAACAGGAATTGGCTAAAGCGAAAGCTGAAGGCCGCAGCGCCAGCAAGATCCAGAAGCGCGAAGATAAACTGGCTGACGCTCGCCAGGAACTGAAAGAAGCCGAGCAGGCTCTGCATCAGTAAAACTCATTCTGGCCAGCCACTGCGCTGGCCCGTTATTCTCCCTTCCCCAGCCCTGACCCTCTCTCCTTTCTAAATACCTGATTAGCCTGCGCTATTAACGTCCAATCCATTACTTTATGTAATCCTTTGATTACTTATTCTCATGCACTTAATTGGTGCAGTAAAGTCAACATGGTTACGATCAATTATTTAACTTTTTGAACGCCCTCAAAGATTTGAAAGATAGCGATATTTCCTGTCCTATGCAGAAATTACGCACTCCACGCGCATCTTTATTCGCCTGCAGGGGGTCAGTAATACTAATCTATTCACTCAGCCTGCCCCAAAACAGGGCATTACGGCGTTGTGGCATGGTTGATGCCACATCTTATTTGTTTCAGGAGTGTTAGATTATGTCGGCGCAATGCAATGCGCTCTCCATCCACGGCTCCACACAATAAATAACTTCATTAAGAAAGGTTTTTTATGGATAAGTTATCTTATGCGTCTGAAAGCAGCACATCTGCCTGGTCCACCTATTTACAGCAAATCGACCGGGTTGCGCCCTATCTGGGCGATCTTTCACGTTGGATAGATACTTTGCGTCATCCAAAACGTGCGTTGATTGTTGATATTCCTCTCCAGATGGATGATGGCTCAATTCGCCATTTCGAAGGCTATCGCGTTCAGCACAACCTTTCTCGCGGCCCAGGAAAAGGCGGTATTCGCTACCATCCGGATGTCGACCTTAATGAAGTGATGGCGCTCTCCGCATGGATGACCATCAAATGTGCGGCGGTTAACCTGCCTTATGGCGGCGCTAAGGGCGGCATCCGCGTTGATCCGTTCAAACTGTCCGACGGAGAACTTGAGCGACTGACCCGCCGTTACACCAGCGAGATCGGCATCATCATCGGGCCGCAAAAAGATATTCCTGCGCCAGACGTCGGGACCAACAGCAAAGTGATGGCGTGGATGATGGATACCTACTCCATGAACCACGGCACAACGATTACCGGCGTTGTCACGGGCAAACCGATTCATCTGGGCGGTTCACTGGGGCGTGAAAAAGCCACTGGTCGCGGCGTGTTTATTACCGGACGCGAAGTGGCACGCCGTGCAGGTATTGAAATTGAAGGCGCACGCGTTGCGGTCCAGGGCTTCGGTAACGTCGGCAGCGAAGCGGCACGCCTGTTTGATGAGGCGGGTGCTCGTGTGGTAGTGATTCAGGATCACACCGCGACGCTGTTTAATGCCGATGGCATCAACATGGCTGCCCTGACCGAATGGCAGATCGCCAATAAGCAGATTGCCGGTTTCCCTGGTGCGCAGAGCATTGATAAAGAGGCGTTCTGGACCACAGGGATGGATATTCTGATCCCGGCGGCACTGGAAGGCCAGATTACCCGTGAGCGAGCTGAAGTCCTGAGTTGCAAAATCGTGCTGGAAGGCGCAAACGGCCCGACCTATCCGGATGCCGATGACATGCTGGCCACCCGCGGCATTATCGTGGTGCCGGACGTGGTCTGTAATGCCGGTGGCGTGACCGTCAGCTACTTCGAGTGGGTTCAGGACATGGCCAGCTTCTTCTGGAGCGAAGATGAGATCAATCGTCGCTCAGACAAGATCATGACGGAAGCGATGGTACACGTCTGGGAAAAGTCGAAGGAGAAAGATTGCTCGCTGCGTACCGCGGCCTATATCGTGGCCTGTGAGCGTATTCTGATGGCGCGTAAAGATCGCGGTATCTACCCGGGTTAATGCCTGTGGCGCTGTTGCCTGCAGCAGCGCCCTTTTCCCTGACTACTTCATCAGCACCTGAAACTTCGGATTAAATTCATCGAAAATCGGTAAAGCGGCGGCGCCGAGAGCGGCTGTATCGCTGCCGGTCATGCCAATTTTTAGTCGCATATCGTTAAGATAGCGTCCGCGCACCGACTGATAAAGCGGCGGCAATCGCTGCACCATCTGCTCCAGCAACGGCGCAGGCATCATCCCGCCAATAATTACCGCCTCAGCATCAAACACCGACTCCAGAATATTGATTGCCTGACGTAACGGCGTCGTCACATTCTCAATCCATGCGGTAAAACGCGCGGGTTCAATCTGCAACAGATCTTCGGGCAGCGCCCGCATTGGATCGAGACCGCAAAATTCATAAGCGGCCTGCAGCGAGACGTAACGCTCGAGGCAGCCCTGATTTCCGCAGTAGCAGTCGCGACCGCCCGGCTCGACCACAATGTGTCCGATTTCGCCCGCATTATGAGCGTGGCCGGTATAGATATGACCATCGGTGAAGATCCCCGCGCCCAGGCCGGTGCCGATATAGAGATAGATAAAGGAGTTCAGGTGGCGCGCTGTGCCGTGAAAGCGTTCGCCTATGGCGGCGACCGTAGCATCATTTTCCAGCGTCACCGGCAGACCGCTAATGGTGGCGAGTTCAGCCTCGATATCGACCTGCTCCCAGCCGTTCAGCGTGGTCGGCCCCACTGATGAAATGCCCTCCACACCAAAAGGCCCTGGCATCACCACGCCAATCCCCAGCACTTTCTGCCACTGAGTACCCAGGAAGGCGCGCATCTCCTCCAGCACGCTGGCAATGCACGCCAGGGTGGCAGCAGGCTGAGGCTTTTGCACCAGAACGAGGCGGCGGAAACGCACTTCACCACTGAGATCGACCAGAACCAGCAGCAGCGTCTGGTGATCAAGATGAATGCCGATCGACCAGGCACTGGTGGGATTGAGCGTAACCGGAATTGAGGGCTGACCACGCCCGCTGCGGCGCGGCTGGCGGCTGGTCAGCAGTTCGGCCTGCTCCAGTTCCGCCACGATATTCGAGACGGTCTGCGGCGTCAGCGCCGTCATGCGGGCCAGTTCGGCACGGGTCAGTTCACCGTGCAGGCGAATGGCTTCAATCACCACACGCCGGTTGTGCGCCCTCGCATGTTCAAGGTTGGTACCCGAGGTTTTCATGTTGTTTTCCATTTCAGCGGGACCCGACAGTATTGGTCTCCGAATGCATTCGGGCAAACAATATCTTTGATGCTGCACGCAATTCTCGTGCATCAGGATAGGCAATTTTGCCATAAAAGCGCAGTCTGAGTTTCAGCGTTGTTACGGCTTTGTTGCTATGCCCTCCGGCACTGTGGCACGCCGTTTGCTTAGATTCAGACAGGTCAGTTCACCCACTGACCAAAATTACGCCCCCGATTAAATCAATCAAATTGATTTAATTAACCGACAGCCTGTTGCTGCACAGTGGAGAAGACCATGTCACAGCGTTACACACCCCAACTAAAAGCCGGTTTTGCCGCCTTACTGATGTTAAGCGCAGGCAGCGCGGCGGCGGCCAGCCAGATCAATGCCCTGTTTATGACCCAGGCGGCTTACAGCGAAAATGATATCCGCGCGATGACGCAAAATTTTCAGAAGCAGCACCCGGATGTCAGCGTCAATCTGGAGTTTGTTCCTTATGAGGCGCTGCACGACAAGATTGTGGCGGCGCGTGGCGCGGGCGGCAATGGCTATGATGTGGTGCTGTTCGATGCCATCTGGCCAGCGGAATTCGCCCGTTTCGATCTGCTGCAGGATGTCAGCGCACGCATTACGCCAGAGGATAAAGAGAAGGTCTTCCCGGGCGCGATGAACACCGTGGTTTACAAAGGTAAAACGCTGGGTATGCCGTGGATCCTCGACACCAAATACCTTTACTACAACAAAGCGATGCTGGCTAAAGCGGGCATCACCACGCCGCCACAGACCTGGCAGCAGGTGCTGGATGACGCGAAGATCATCAAGGATAAAAAGATTGTCACCTGGCCGCTGGTCTGGAGCTGGTCCCAGGCTGAGGCGCTGGTGTGTGACTACACCACGCTTGTTTCAGGCTTTGGTGGTCAGTTCTATCAGAACGGCAAACTTAACTTCTCCAGCCCGGCTTCACTCAAGGCGCTTAACCTGATGAAAAGCTCGCTCGATGAGGGCCTGAGTAACCCGGCGTCGCGTGAATATCTGGAAGAGGATGTGCGTAAATCGTTTTCTAATGGCGATGCGGCTTTCGCGCTGAACTGGACCTACATGTACAACATGGCGAACGATCCGAAGCAGAGCAAAGTGGCGGGCGACGTTGGGATCATGCCTGCGCCCGGCGATGCGCCAGGAAAAGTGGGGGCGGTAAACGGCTCAATGGGGCTGGGGATCACCAAAGGCAGCACCCATGCCAACGAGGCGTGGCAGTACATTCAGTACATGACCTCACAGCCGGTACAGAATCAGTATGCGAAGCTCAGCCTGCCGATCTGGAAATCCTCTTATCAGGATGAAGCAGTGAAAAAGGATCAGGAGAGCCTGATTGCCGCGGCGGACAAATCGCTAAACGTGATGCTGTCACGTCCGGAGACCGCTGACTATTCCCGTCTGTCGAACCAGCTGCAACAGCAGTTACAGCAGGTGTTGCTGGGTAAAGCCCCGGCGCAGGACGCGATGGCGACGGTTGATAAAAGCGCCGCCCGGCTGCGTTAAGGAGTTATGATGCTGAGTTTGCGTCAACGCGAACAGCGTCAGGCATGGGTGCTGCTGGCACCCATGTTGCTGGTGATGCTGCTGTTAACCGCCTGGCCTCTGCTGCGTACCATCTGGCTCAGCTTTACCGATGCTGCGCTGATTGGCAGTGGTGAAACGCCTGCCTGGATTGGGCTGGAAAACTATCTCTATGCGCTTAGCGATCCCGACTTTCGGGCGTCGATCTGGCGCACACTCTATTTCACCCTTGTGTCTGTCACCATTGAAGGAATTATCGGCGTGCTGGTGGCGCTGCTGCTGAATCAGAAATTCATCGGGCGCAACGTTTTGCGGGTGCTGGTGATTCTGCCGTGGGCGCTGCCGACCATCGTCAACGCCATGATGTGGCGGCTCAACTTCAACCCTGATTACGGCAGCATCAACGCCCTGCTCAGCCAGCTCGGCATCATTGACGGCTATCGCAGCTGGCTGGGATCGCCGGAGGCGGCGCTCAACGCGGTGATGTTTGCGGATATCTGGAAAAACTATCCGCTGGTCACCCTGCTGGTGCTGGCGGCGCTGCAGTCGATCCCCGAGGATCTGTTTGAAGCGGCACGACTGGACGGTGCCTCCGCCTGGCGGCGTTTCCGGGCGATTACCTTCCCGGCGATTGTTGCACCGCTCGGCGTCGCGCTGGTGTTACGCACCATCGATGCCTTTAAAATCTTCGACATCATCTACGTGATGACGCGCGGCGGCCCGGTGGACAGCACCAAAACCCTGAGCTTTTTCGTTTATCAGGAGTCGTTCAGCTATCTGCGTGCCGGCAGCGGTGCCGCCTACGCGATACTGATGACCCTGATGTGCGCCCTTCTGATCACGCTCTATCTGCTGATGTTATGGCATCAGCGCCGCCGGAGTACCGCTTATGAAAACTAAACTGCGACGGGTGCTGCGCTACGGGGCTGCGCTGCTGGTCGCCGTCAGCATTCTGGCCCCGATGGGCTGGCTGTTTCTGATGAGCGTCAGTTCTGCCAGCGATCTCTCCCGCGTGCCGCTGGAGTGGCTGCCGCGTCAATGGGATTTCAGCCGCTATCAGGGGCTGATTTCGCTGGCACCAAATCAGCCCGGCAACGTTTTCCTGCACGCGCTGGGTAACAGTTTGCTGGTGGCGACGGTGGCCACAGCGATCTCGCTGCTGCTGGCGATACCCGCGGCGTTCAGCTTCTCACGCTACAGTGGTCGTGATGCCTGGCTTTCCGGCGCTCTGGCAATCTATATGGTGCCGCCCGTGGCGTTTGTGCTGCCGCTCTACTTTCTGCTGCAACAACTGGGGCTGCTCAACACCCGTCCCGGCCTGGTGATGGTCTACTGCTCACTGATCCTGCCGTTTCTGACCTGGATGCTGAAGAACCAGTTCGACTCACTGCCACGTGATATCGAACAGGCAGCACGGCTTGATGGCCTGCGCTTCTGGCAGGTTCTGCTGCGCATTACGCTGCCGCTGGCAAAGCCGGTGCTGGGCGCTGCCGCGCTGTTCGGCTGGCTGCTCGCCTGGGATGAGTTTTTCTACGCGCTGCTGTTCACCAGCAATATTTCGGCACAGACCCTGCCGGTCGCCATTGCCGGTTTTACCGCAGGACGCGCGACCGATGACGGGCTGATCGCGGCAATCGGCATTCTGGCTTCGGTGCCGCCACTGTTTATTGCCATCTGGTTGCAGAAGACGCTGGTCAGCGGTCTCACCAGCGGCGGAAGTAAGGGATAATTATGGTCACTACCCTCACGCCCACCCTCTATGTGGTGGGCAATATAAATGTTGATTTAATCATGAGTACGCTCAGCGACTGGCCGCAGCGCGGCACGGAAGTGATGCTGCAGCACAGCGAGTTACGTCCCGGCGGGTCCGCAGGTAACTGTGCGCTGGCGCTGGAGGCGATGCAGGTGCCGCATCGGGCCATTGCCAATCAGGGCGACGATGGCTTCAGTCACTGGCTCGCCAGTCACTTTCCTCATAGCGCTGCATACTGGCCGCGCTATGCCTGTGAAACCTCGCTGACGGTAGGCGTGACCCATCCCGATAACGAACGCTCGTTTCTCAGCAATCACGGCCATATTACCGTGCTGACCGCGGACGATGTGCTGGCCCAGTTGCCGTCGCAGGCGACGCCGGGCGACATCGTCCTGCTGTGCGGCACCTTTCTCTGTCTGGAACTCTATGATCACTACCCGGCGCTGCTGGCCGCGCTGCAACAGCGTGGCTTCTGTGTCGCCGTGGATACCGGCTGGCCGCCTGCGGGCTGGAGCGATGCGCTTCGCTTACAGATTGGCAACTGGTTAGCGGACTGTGACTGGCTGCTGCTGAATGAGGTGGAAGCGCTGGGCTTATCGGGCGCAGAACTGCTGGATGAAAGCGGTAAACAGCTGGCAGCCCGGCTCAGTGGTCGCGGCGGCTGTGTGATTAAGTGTGGCGCAGAGGGCGCGCGTCTCTGGTCTGCCGCCTCTGTGCAGTATGCTGCTGCCCAGCCGGTAACGGTGGTAGATACCATTGGAGCCGGTGACAGTTTTAATGCCGGTTTTCTTACTGCACTGCTCTATCACCAGCCATCGCACACGGCGCTGCGCTGGGGCATTGAAGTGGCATCACAGGCGATAAGCAGCTCTCCGCGCCGCTATCCCAGCTGGCAACAACTCCAACTATCAAATGAGGTGCGTTGAACATGGCCAGTGTTGAACTTGTACAGGTGGCGAAGCGCTATGGTAAACAGAGCGTGCTGCACCCGCTGGATTTGACTATCCCTGATGGCAGTTTCACTGTGCTGGTCGGCCCCTCCGGCTGCGGCAAATCAACCCTGCTGCGGCTGCTTGCCGGTCTGGATACCGTCTCTGACGGGGCGATCATGCTGGATAAAAAACGCATTAACGATCTCGATCCTGCTGACCGGGATATCGCCATGGTGTTTCAGAGCTATGCGCTCTATCCGCATCTCACCGTCGCGGAGAATCTGGCGTTTCACATGCAGGTGAAAAAGGTGAAGCGCGAGGAGCAAAAAAGCAAAATCGCCCGTATTGCCGGCATTCTCGGCATCGATCAGCTGCTGCAGCGTTATCCAAGAGCGTTGTCGGGTGGACAGCGGCAGCGCGTGGCGATGGGCCGCGCCATGGTGCGCAATCCGCAGGTGTTTCTGTTTGATGAGCCGCTTTCTAATCTTGACGCGCAGTTACGCATGGAGCTACGGGCCGAGATCAAGTCGCTGCATCAGCGTTTCAAAACCACTATGGTCTATGTTACCCACGATCAGGTCGAGGCGATGACGCTGGCGGATCAGATTGTGGTGATGAAAGAAGGGATCATTGTGCAACAGGGTGCACCGCTGGCGATTTATGACCGCCCGGTTAACACCTTCGTGGCGCGGTTTATCGGGTCACCGCCGATGAATCTGCTGGATGCCCGTTTCCAGACACGCGATGGGCTGCCTGGCGTCTGCTGTTGCGAGCAGTGGCTGCCGTTACCGCGTCGCTGGCACAGTGCGGCACAGCAGCAGGCCGATCAGCCGGTCACGCTTGGCGTACGACCCCACGATCTGATTTTTGATGCCAGCGGGCAACCGGCGGCGGTCAATATTGTTGAGATCACCGGCGAATCGACCCTGCTACATCTGAACTGGCAGGGTTTCCCGCTGCATATGCAACTGACAGGCCGCAGCGATGCCGTGCCTGGCGGCACGCTACCGGTGACCGTTAACCCGGATAAAATGCACTTGTTTGATGCCAGCAGCGGTGTGCGGCTGACGGAGCAGTGATAAAAATAAACCCGCCAGCGGCTAATGCCAGTCTGTTAAGCGACAGATGATAACGCAGTCTGGTGCCGGCCTGCTCTGAAACTTCAGCGTGTATTGTTAAAAAGGGCACGAGAATGGAGGCCTGAGCGCCTCTGCTGCTGAAAGGGCTATCCGCAGCGCTGAGGCGTGACGGTGGGCCAGAAGTCCACGCCGGGAAGCGTGGACAGGTCGGGGCCGGCCAGGGAGGGCCGATCCCCGAACGGTTCGTCGGCACGACGTCAAAGCCGAAGGTACCGCGTGAGCGGCGCGAGGACGGCCCGGCAGCAGCAGAGGTGCGCTGGCCCGCACTGCGGCTCGCTCGCCCGAAAAAAAAGCTGCCACGTTTGACCGTGACAGCCTTTACAAATCCAATCTTAACTGATCAGCATTGCGCCAGCGGCGGGTTTTTATTTTGTGAAGCAGAGTCTGGATCAGGAAACATACGCCTGCTTACGCCAGATGAAACTGCTCTACCGTCTGTGACAGCTGCTGCGCCTGATCCTCCAGCGAACTGGCGGCAGCCGACATCTGCTGCACCAGCGCGGCATTCTGCTGGGTGACGCCATCCATTTCATTGACGGCAATCGTTACCTGACTGATGCCACGCGCCTGTTCGCTTGATGCTGTGACAATCTCACCGATAATCCCCTGCACCGAATTCACCGCCTGCATCATCTCCTGCATGGTTTTACCGGCATCGTTTACCAGCCGGACGCCGCTCTCGACCCGCACGCTCGACTCTTCAATCAGTGCGCCGATCTCTTTCACCGCGTTCGCGCTGCGCTGGGCCAGATTACGCACTTCAGAAGCCACCACGGCAAAACCGCGTCCCTGCTCACCGGCACGTGCAGCCTCCACCGCCGCATTCAGCGCCAGAATATTGGTCTGGAAGGCGATGCTGTTGATCATGGTGGTAATGTCGCCGATCTTTTTCGAGCTGTCGTCGATCTGCGCCATGGTCTGCACCACCTCACCCACCAGCGAGGCACCACGACTGGCGATGTGGGTAGCGTTTTCAGTCAGGCTGGTCGCCTGCTGCGCGTTATCGGCATTCAGGCGAATCGTGGCGCTGATCTGCTCCATGCTGGCTGCGGTCTGCTCCAGTGCGGCAGCCTGTTGTTCGGTGCGTGACGCCAGATTGAGGTTTCCGCTGGCAATTTCACCCGCTCCCTGGCGTACTGATTCACTGGAATCTTTAATCTGCCCGACAATCTGCCGGAGCTGGCTTTGCATGGTATTCAGAGCGAAAAAGAGGCTGCTGCGATCGCCGTTTTTCACCACAATCGCGTTATCCAGCTTGCCATCGGCGACGGCCAGCGCAATATGCGCCGCTTCAGCCGGCTCGCCACCAATCGGACGCAGCACTTTACGGCTGAACAGCATGCCCAGCACCGTCCCGACCAGCAGAACGCTCACGACCATCAGGATCACCGCCCACATCAGCTGCCGGTTTGAGGCGGCCATCACCTGACTGACCGGTGCCACCACGCCCAGATACCAGGGTTTGTCACTGTTACCTATCATCACCGGCTGCCAGGTGACTAAAGCGTCTTCACCCAGCACGGCATCAAATCGCTGGACGACTTTTGACGTAAAACCCTCTTTTTCGCCTTTCCAGGGCTTCCCGGCTTCATCTTTCACCGGCGAAGAGACCACATTCCCGCCGTGAGAAAGCAGCAGCGCATAGCCGCTTCCCTGCCAGGGTTTGATCTGATTCACTTTCTGTTGCAGTGATGCCAGTGAAATGTCAGAGGTAACGATCGCCTTTAAGGTGCCCTGATCGATAATCGCGGCGGCGACGGAGGTGAGCAACGTCGGTACGCCGTTATAGGCATAGCTATAGGGTTCGGTGAGCGTATCTTTTTGTGTTTTTTGCGGGATCAGATAGTAATCGCCCTGACCCGGTGTCAGATAGGAGAGCAGCGGATGCATCGAGTAAGTACCTGACGCGTCACGATCGACAAAAAAGGCATAGCGGCCCTGCGGTGCCTGACCTGGCTGTGAAGCGAACTCGGCATCACGGCCATCAAACGCATTCTGTTCAAATATCACTGACATCGACAGATAGTCAGGGTTAGCACGCAGCGCATACTCCATCACCTTATCGGCCGCTTTGCGATCGGTAATGCCGACGTGGGGCAAGGCAATCAGACTTTGTCCGAGGTGACTCGCGACATCACGTGCATGGCTCAATTCCTGCTGCACCTGTAAGGCACGGCTCTGCGCAATCTGCTGCAGATATTGTTCGGCCAGCGCCTTCTGCTCTTTACCGGATTGCCAGCTGAGGACGCCAATCGTCACGGTAAATCCCAGCACTATCGTTAAACCACCCATGATCAGCATCTGGGCACGGGTACTCATTCTTTTCTTATGTGTTAACTGACTGACCATAGTGCTTCCCCTGAAATTTACCTGGCTCAATACCTCCTTGTAGTTATGGTGCTCCTGAGATCATCTATCGGCGGCGTTTTTTTGAACTTTAATGGCCATTTCCCCGCCGTGATGGGGGTCTCACAGCGCGTGATTACGGGAAGTTGATCGCAAAGGGATTATCGCGCTGCGAATGAACGGCCTTTTTTTGATCTGCAACAATACTGGTGCCCGCCATTACTGTCAGTTTATGTCAACAGTTGCTGTAGCCCCCTTATCGCAGTGGAGATAGAACAATGATCGGTAAATCAGGATTAGCTGTTGGGATGGTTGTCTGGCTGGCGTATGTCGCCTGGATCGTTCACTACTATTCAGACACCTTTATGCAGTTCTCCCGCTAAGCAAACAGGACCTTCGGGTCCTTTTTTTTGCCCTCACTTCAGCTGGGTTGGCCTGTGAGCCAAATATTCGCTATTATCGACTCATTCTGTGAGCCGAATAACCTCCTTTATTCGGCTCATCCACCCTTAGCGTGAGCCGATTATGAGCGTTACCTGGATCTGGCAACAGCCGGACTGGCCCCATTTTCAGTGGCAGGACGCCGTGCTGTTACCGCGCCTGCGCCATCTGCAGCAGCAGCGCGGATTGCTGCTGGGCCGTGCCAGCCTGCATTCAGACAGTGAAACCCAGACGCTGGATACCCTGCTCAGCAATATCCTCTCCTCTTCCGCGATTGAAGAGGAGCGGGTCAACGTGCAATCGGTCCGCTCATCGCTGGCGCGTCGGTTAGGCGTGACGGAAGAGCAGCCCTATCCGGTCTCCGATCGTTCAGAAGGCCTGGCTGCCATGATGCTCGATGCCATCAACAACCGCAGCCAGCCGCTGACGCCTGAGCGTCTCTGTCAGTGGCATCGCTGGCTTTTCCCTGCCGATGAGTGGACGGTGCAGCGCCTGAGCGTCGGCACGCTGCGCGGCAGTGAGCCGATGCAGGTCATCTCAGGTCGCATCGATCGTCCCACGGTGCATTTTGAAGCGCCGCCGCGACAGGGACTGGAGCCGCAGCTGGCGCAGTTTATTGAGTGGTTCAACAGCAGTCAGCATGATGTGATGCTGGACCCGTTGCTGCGCGCCGCCATCTGCCACCTCTGGTTTGTCACCCTGCACCCTTTTGATGATGGTAATGGTCGTATCACGCGTGCGTTAACCGATCTGGCGCTGGCGCAGGCCGACAGTCAGAGCATCCGGCTGTATGCCATGTCACCCGCCATTCTGACGCAGCGTGCCGGTTATTACCGCATCCTTGAGCAGACGCAGAAAGGCGGCCTGGATATCACTCACTGGCTGGTGTGGTTTCTTGATATCCTGGATGAGAGTCTGCAACAGGCGATGAACGTCATCGATCGCACTCAGATGAAAGCGCGTTTCTGGCTGCGGCATCAGGGGATGGGATTGAGTCCGGAACAGGTGAAAGTGTTGAACCGGCTGCTGGATGGCGGCGAGCAGGGTTTCGAACTGGGGATCAGCGCCAGTCAGTACCAGAAGGTCGCCAAAGTGAGTAAAGCCACCGCGACCCGTCATCTGACCGATCTGGTTGAAAAAGGCTGCCTTTACCGGCTCGAAGGCGGAGGCAGGAGTACCCGCTATCAGGTTAACACCCACGAGACGCCCTGAGCCGGGCTGTTTTGACTGCTAACCGGGAGTACATCGCGATCGTTGTGATGTACTCCTGAGTGCGGGAATTACTCTTTAAGTGAAGCCCCGTTGGTCGCAATGACCTCTTTATACCAATAAAAGCTTTTCTTCCGGCTGCGGGCCAGCGAACCTTCACCAGTATCATCGCGGTCAACATAAATAAAACCGTAACGCTTAGACAATTCGGCTTTTGATGCGCTGACAAGATCGATAGGTCCCCAGCTGGTATAACCCATGACCTCCACGCCATCGTCAATGGCCTCACGCACCTGAACCAGATGATCGTTGAGGTAGCTGATGCGATAATCATCCTGCACGACACCCGTTGCATCCGGTATATCTTTGGCGCCCAGTCCGTTCTCAACAATAAACAGCGGCTTCTGATAACGATCCCACAGCAGATTCAGTAAGGTCCGCAAGCCCACCGGGTCAATCTGCCAGCCCCATTCAGAACTCTGCAGGTGAGGATTGGGCACCATGCTCAGAATGTTACCCCGCATCTGCTGATTCAGTGCTTCATCGGCGGTCACGCAGCCGGACATGTAATAGCTGAACGAGATAAAATCGACGGTCGACTGGAGTATCTGACGATCGGCATCCGTGATATCCAGCTGAATATTATTCTCACGAAAGAACCGCAACATATAGCCCGGATAAACACCACGGCACTGAACATCGCCAAAAAATTGCCATTTCCGGTTCTCCTGCAGCGCTTCCAGCACATCATCAGGCTTACAACTGAGTGGATAGACCAGCCCTCCCAGCAGCATATTGCCAATGCTGGCGTCCGGGTTAATCTCGCGGCAGGCTTTCACCGCCAGCGCACTGGCGACCAGTTGATGATGAATTGCCTGATACACCTCAGCTTTGCTGCTGGTTTCCGGCAGACCCACACCGGTCATCGGCGCGTGAAGCGACATGTTAATTTCGTTAAAGGTCAGCCAGAGTCTGACTTTCTGCCGGTAGCGGGCAAACACCGTACGGGCATAATGCTCAAAGAAGCCAATCACCTGGCGGTTACCCCAGCCACCATACTGCTTCACCAGGTGCCAGGGCATCTCATAATGTGACAACGTAACAAGTGGAGTAATGTGATGTGCGGCAAGCTCATCGAATAACCGGTCATAAAAGGCCAGACCGGCCTCGTTAGGTTGTTGCTCGTCACCGTTCGGAAAGATGCGCGTCCATGCGATTGAAACCCGCAGACAGCTGAACCCCATCTCTGCAAACAGCCTGATATCGTCCGGATAGCGGTGGTAAAAGTCGATCGCGATGTCTTTGAGGCTTCGGCTGCCCTCAACGCGCTCCGATACCGGGCCAAAGATTCCCTGTGGCTGAACGTCTGAGGTTGAGAGGCCTTTGCCCTCTTCACGCCATGCGCCTTCAACCTGATTAGCGGCAACAGCACCGCCCCATAAAAATGAATCCGGGAAAGTTTTCATCCTGTTCTCCTTTTATTGACGAGTGACGCTGAGTAAAGGCGTACCTGCAGTGACCGCGGTCCCTGCCACAGTCATCACCTCAGGATACTCATCGCTGTTAGTGATAATGATCGGTGTTGCCAGGTCATATCCGGCATCAAGAATGGCCTGACGATCGAACTCCAGCAGCAGATCGCCGGCCCTGAATGTGTCGCCCACTTGTACATGTGCCGTGAAAGGTTTGCCGTCGAGCCTGACGGTATCGATACCCACATGGATCAACAGCTCAATCCCGCTGTGACTCAGCAGTCCTATGGCGTGTCGGGTCTGAAACAGGGAGGCCACCTCACCCGCAAAAGGCGCAATCACTTTGTTGTCGGAAGGGATGATGGCCACACCCTGTCCCAGCAGGCCACTGGCGAAGGTTGGATCGGGAATCTGACCAAGCCCCAAAACGGTGCCTGTCATCGGTGACAGAATGTCATCTTCGCCAGGGGTAATCGGGAGCGCTGCGTCTGGCGCCGTGTTTCGGGGCATACCGGCTACCAGCGTCATGCCGCAACCCAGTATCAGCCCGAGTAGCGTCCCGGCAATACCGCCCCATAACGTGGAATCCACACCGCCAGGTGGGATCATCTGTGCGATGGTAAAGATGTTGGCAAAACCAAATGAATAAACGTGGGTGCTGCTGAGGCCGACAATGGCACCGCCAATAGCGCCCGCCACGCAGCCAAAGATAAAGGGACGGCGCAGCGGCAGATTAACGCCATAGACAGCCGGTTCAGTGATACCAAAGATCCCTGCGGTCACGGATGAACCCGCCAGCATCTTCTGTCGTGCATCCCGACTGCGCAGAAACACCCCCAACGCCGCGCCAACCTGGCCCATGACAGCAGGCAACAGCATAGGCAGCATTGAGTCATGCCCCAGTACGGCAAGATTGTTGATCATCAGTGGCACCAGTCCCCAGTGCAAACCAAAAATCACACAGACCTGCCACAACGCGCCCAGGGCGGCACCAGCCAGCCAGGGTGCCAGCGCATAAATCCACTGGTAGCCGTTCGCCAGTATCTGACTTAAGCCCGTGGCCAGTGGGCCAATCACCAGGAAGGTCAGCGGCACGGTGACGCTCAGGCAGATTAATGGCGCAAAGAAGTTTTTCATGGAGGCGGGAAGTCGCCGGCTGCTCTGTTTTTCCAGCCAGCAACTTACCCAGGCAGCGAGAATAATCGGGATAACCGACGCACTGTAATTAAACCAGGTTACAGGGATGCCGAGAAACGCGTCCGTCATTTCACCGGATTGCTGGCTGGCATTAAAAGCTGCAATCATCGTCGGGTGGGTCAGCGCCCCGCCAATCACCATGGTAATAAAGGGATTGCCGCCAAATTTCTTCCCGGCGGTGTAGCCCAGCACCAGAGGAAAGAAGAAAAACAGGGCATCACTGGCTGCAAACCAGATTTTATACGTTCCACTTTCAACAGAAAGCCAGCCACAGACCACGGCCAGCGCCAGTAAACCTTTTAGGATCCCGGAGGCGGCGAGAATGCCGATAAACGGGGTAAAAATGCCTGACACAATGTCGATCAGATGGTTGAAAACATTACCCCCGGTCTTTTCCCCTTCTGTTGCTGCAGAAAGCTCATCAGCCAGCCCAGCTTCACTACGCACAGCCTGCCAGACATCATGAACGTGGTTGCCAATCACCACCTGAAACTGCCCGCCGCTTTCAACGACCATAATAACGCCCGGATTTTTCTTTAGCCCTTCAGCATCGGCTTTATGGTTGTCTTTCAGTTTGAAGCGTAACCGGGTGGCACAATGAACCAGACTAACGATGTTCTCCCGGCCACCAATATGGCTGAGGATATCCTGCGCCAGCGTGTGATATTCCATCTCGATTTCCTTACAACCGATGCCTGCGGACATCAGTTAACTGAGCCAAAAATGAAAAAAACCTGAGAACGTCCTCCTTTCAGAGGCCGCGCTCAGGTTTTGCCTGCGTAAAGCAGTAACAATCCGGTTTATGGAGCTTATTGCCCCTCTTTTCTCACCCGTTCGATGTTAATGGCGAGAAACATGATCTCTTCTGCGGTCAGATCACGCTGATAGCTTTGTTGCAGATGCTGCGCGATTTTCACCGCACATTTCCAGGCTTTGGGATAGTTATCTTTTACTGCTGTATGCAGCGATACATCGTCATCGTCCACCACGGTACGCGTCAGCATCCGCTGAGCAAAAAACTTCAGATGAGTGACAAAACGCTGGTAACTCAGCGACGATTCGATGTACTCCAGCTGCAGTTGATACTTCACCAGTTGCAGAATCTCCTGCATAACCCGGGTGACATGCATCACTTCCGGCATTTCATTATTGAGCTGCGCCGTCACCAGATGTAGCGCGATAAAGCCGGCTTCATCCTCCGCCAGTTCGACATTCAGACGACGTGAAATGATAGCCCTGGCCTCCTGACCCAGTTCGAACTCTTTGGGGTAGAGGCGTTTGATATCCCATAGCAACACATTTTTAATTGCCAGACCTTTTTTCTGCCTTTCAATGGCAAAGTAGCAGTGGTCGGTCAACGTGATATACAAGCTCTCCTGCAATGTCCCCAGACGTTGTGTTGCCAGATCAATAATGCGGTCGCAGGTGGTCATCACTTCAGGAGGGATCTGGTGTAACAACTCCTCCAGACGACGTACCAGCAGATCACTTTGCAGCGCAAATACCTTCTCAATGTGCGCAGCGTTGAGACTGTCACCGATGCGCTTCTGGAAAGCCAGTCCACGCCCCATCACGACCTGTTCGCGTCCCTGCTCATCCTGAACCATCACCACGTTGTTATTAAGAATTTTGGCGATTTTCATCGGAACCCCAGAAACAAAAAAACCTGACATCCGACAGAGGCCAGAAGTCAGGTTTTGCCTGCCTAAGCAGTAACAATCCAGTTCGGGAACTCTATCAGTTTTAGTCGTGACCTCAATCTGTCAGGGCAAAAAGCGTGACAGCGATCGAAATCCTCTTATTAACTTAAAAAGTGACTACCGTGTTGAGTTCAGTCACCCAGGCATCCTGCGTGTGGCGATACCCGCCGGACGAGACCAGTATTAAAGCCGGGGGTGCGGTTCCGGGCAGCAAAAGGGGTATGACGCTCAGTGGAATGAAAACTCACGTTATGGGAGGAAGATAGTCATGCGAGGAAGGTCGTCTGAAAAATCGGCTAATGGACTGCAGTGTTCATTAACTGCCATTT
Organism: Pantoea sp. Ft-CA_14; assembly: GCF_024520875.1. Lineage (NCBI taxonomy): Bacteria > Pseudomonadati > Pseudomonadota > Gammaproteobacteria > Enterobacterales > Erwiniaceae > Pantoea > Pantoea sp. Ft-CA_14. Next base: position 81,178 of record NZ_JALNPM010000001.1, read on the forward strand.
AGCGATTAAAAACACACCGCTTTGAACGCTTTTGTCACTGATCACAATGTTTTGATTTATCGGACGAAAAGTTTTTAATGTGTGAAATCGTTCTGTTGATCGTCAGAGCCCGTTATGCAGGGTAAAAGAGTGGAAGGAAGACTATCTGTAAAGAAGTTAGCAGGAGAACAGCTCAAACCGCTATTCAGAAACAGCAACGCCGGAAGGTTCGCTTCCGGCGCTGTTGAGATTACGCGGCTTTAACGGCGCGCACTTTCTTTGCAGCAGGCTCTTCCTGCGGCTCATCCGCGCTATCGTCTGAGACAGCTTCTGGCTGAGAGACGGGTGCTGCTGCCGCTTCCGGCAGTTTGCTGGTGCGCAGAATATGCTGAACCGCATCTTTTTGCTCTGCAATCAGCAGGCCCAGCGTTTCTGCCTGAGATTCATCCAGTGCAGGTTGATGCTGTAACAGCCAGTCGGTGAAGGCTTCGGCCATATCGAGCATTTTGTCGTAGGCATCGGCCTCTTTCTTATTGGCAAACGTCATCTTCTCTTCACCCTTTCTGACTACTACAAATTTTGTTTCAACAGCCATCTTTTCGCCCTCAGGTACTGTGTATACATACAGTATATCATGCCGATCCTGCTTTGCCAGCAGAGAATAGAGTTTATCGGTTGTGCACGGGCTAACCTTAACCTGGCACAGGCTTTTTTCATTTTTCCTGACGCATTCTCCGCCGCGAGGGCCGGCGGCTACACCAGCAGCTCTTCAAGAAACATCGCCAATGCCTTACGGGGATCGTCCTCTTCCGAGACGATCACCTCAATCCCCCACTGCCCCAGCACCTCTTTGGCCACCGGGTTGTTCCGGTTAGTGAACAGGTACGATTTTGGCCGGGCGGTTGCCAGCCCGGTGCGGCCCCACATCTTGGTCAGACGGTAAAACAGCAGGCGAATATTGAAATCACTGATGCTGTAGCCGACAAACAGTACTGAGTTGCCCATCACATCGTGAGTCAGTTTAATGTCGAGCGGCGAATCAAAATAGAGGCGTTCAAAATAGCTGCTCTCATCGAGCACGATTGAGGTGTCATCATCAAAATCACCGTGCAGCTTGATGATGTGACGCTTATCTTCGGTGAGAGAGACCAGGTCCGCGGCGTTGGCCACTTTGTAATAGGGTACGCCGTGCGCTTCATGCGCCGCTTCCAGCCAGCGATCGTAATTGGTGGTGTAGATACGCGAAAAGTTACCCTGGGTAATCATGGTATGAATTTCAGAAGAGCGGACATCAATATCGGGGCGATGCCATTCGCGATCCATCCAGCTGCGCAGCGGGCCAAGCGAACCTTTTTTCTGTTTGTAATACTCCGCCAGCGACAGGTGCGTGCCATAGGTATTAAAGATTTTTGGATCGTAACCCAGCTCATTAGCAAGATGCGCAATCAGTTCATGCCACTCGGGCAGGCCAAAATTGCGCGAAATACCGGCACCGGCAAACAGAATCAGTTTGCCGGAATCATAGGCGCGTTTGAGTTCAGGTTTCATGCCATGCCCCGCGAGGTTTTTAAAAAGGTGGCGAAGCGATCCAGCGCGATGCGCCGCATCGAGATCTCATTCTTGAGTTCGCCCATTTCAGCAAACGTCTGCTCATAGCCTTCGGGAATAAAGACGCAGTCCCACTGGAAGCCACGCGTTCCGGCAGGTTTCGCGGCGATGGTGCCGCGCAGTTCACCCGAAAACTGGTACATTTTGCGACCATCGCAGTAGCCCAGCACCGTTTTGGCCGTCACGGCCTGGCTGTCGAGCCCCTGCACCAGCGCGGTAAAGCGCTCAGCGTCCAGGCGGTTCCAGAAGATGCGGGTCAGACCGGCGGGCAGGCCATTGAGGCCATCCAGATAGAGGCCGGTATGCTCTACAAATAGCGGTCGCCCAATCAGCGAAAAGGCTTTGGTCAGTTTGTCGCGTACCAGGTCGAGTTCGTTTTCAGTCTGAATTTCTTCGATGCGACGGGCGATGGGCAGAACTTCGACCCCGACAGGTTCGAGTATTTTGCGCACCTCCGCCAGCTTTTGCTCATTGGCAGAAAGGAATCTGATTTTCATGGGGCTTCCAGGTCAATTACTCCGCCACGCAGTGAGGATTTTACGGAAACAAGTGGGCAGGATAAATCACTAACGCTGGAGAGTGTAGTTCAATTCTGTGCTCATCAGGTTGAAGTGCGCAGAACCGGCTGCAGCAGGCGAGCCGGTTCTGCAGACTCAGTAAACAATGCCGGGTGGATTCACCGTGGATTGAGTGATGGCCTCATCCTGTTCGCCCCAGCGTGCCAGCACCTGCTGATACTGCCCGCCTGCGATGGTGCCATCCAGCGCAGCCTGCAACGCGGGTGCCAGGCCATTGCCCTTTTTGGTGGTCACGGCGACCCAGGCGCGAAACGGTCCGCTGCCAACCAGCTTTGTCTGTCCGCGTGACGCCACTTTCCAGGCCGCCATCGAGTGAGGGCCAAACATCGCATCTGCCCGTCCCGACAGCAGCGTCAGCGTCGCGGAGGCATCATCAGTCAGGTAAATCGGCGTTACCGCAGGCAAACCTTTAGCCCGGTTCTGCTCATCCCAGCTCAGTAAAATACGCTCCTGATTGGTGCCCGAGGCAACGATAATCCGCTTACCGGCAATATCCGCCGGACTGTTAATCTTGCTGATATGACTGTCGCTTTTCACCGCAAAAGCGTGGTTGTCGGCGCGATACGTCGCAAAATCGAACTTCTTCTTGCGCTCTTCGGTCACGGCAATATTGAACATCGCGACATCATAGCGTCCGGCGCTGATGCCCAGCGGCCAGTCCTCCCAGGAAGCCGGAACCAGCCTGAGTTTCAGCCCCAGGCTATCAGCAAGGAGTCGGGCGATATCGGGATCGCTGCCGATCCGCGTGACGTTATCAGACGCCAGCAGCGACAGCGGCGGCGAGTTGGTCGCCGAGGTAGCGACCGTCAGGGTGCCCGGTTCGATAAAACGGTAATTGGCCGGAATTTGAGCAATAGCCTGCGGATTGGCCGGGGCATGAATCGGCGTCTCGTTTTGCAGGACATCGAGCTTCTCAGCCGCAGAACAGCCCAGCGCCGGAAGCAGCGTCAGAACCGTTAACGTTAATGCCCTCATAACACGCGCGCCAGAAAGCGTCGGGTGCGCTCATGACGCGGATTATTGAGCACCTGGGTGGTGCTGCCCTGCTCCACAATCCGGCCATCCACCATAAAGACCACGTTGTCCGCCACTTCACGGGCAAAGCCGATCTCATGCGTCACAATCACCAGCGTAGTGCCGGAACGCGCCAGCTTTTTAATTACATCCAGCACTTCGCCCACCAGTTCAGGATCCAGCGCCGAGGTTGGCTCATCGAACAACATGACCCGTGGATTGAGCATCAGCGCACGCGCAATCGCGATGCGCTGTTGCTGCCCGCCCGACAGGTGACGCGGCCACGCATCGGCTTTATGCCGCAGCCCTACAATATCCAGCAGTTCGCCTGCACGCTGTATCGCTTCCGGTTTCGTTAACTGACGATGGGCAATCGGCGCTTCAATCAGGTTATCCAGCACGCTGAGGTGTGGGAACAGGTTGAAGTTCTGGAACACGTAGCCGACGTTGATGCGCTGGCGCAGAATCGCCTTCTCTTTCAGTTCATACAGCTTATTGCCGCGCTGCTGATAGCCGATGTAGTCGCCATCAATCTGAATAAATCCTTCGTCGACCCGTTCCAGATGATTGATGGTGCGCAGCAGCGTGGATTTACCGGAGCCGGACGGCCCGAGGATCACCGTGACGGACCCCGGTGCCAGTGACAGCGATACATCATCCAGCGCTTTATGTTTACCAAATCGTTTACTGACGCCGGTGATGCTGATGGCACCGGTAGTGTGTGAGGTGCGGTAATCAATGGCTTCGGACATGGCTGATCTCCTCGGTCGGATGAAGTGGCGTGACGCGGTTGCGCCATTGTCGCCAGCGCGACGGTTGCGGTTCACGGGTGACGCTGCGGGCCATCCAGCGTTCGGCGTTGTACTGAATCACGGACAACACGGTGGTGATAATCAGATACCAGGCGGCACCAACCATCAGCAGTGGGATTACTTCCTGATTGCGGTTGTAGATCATCTGGATGGTGTAGAACAGCTCCGGCATCGCCAGCACATAAACCACGGATGTGCCTTTCGCCAGACTGATGATCTCGTTGAACGCGGTGGGAATAATGGCGCGCAGCGCCTGCGGCAGAATGATGCGGAAGGTGCGGCGTGTGGCGGAGAGACCCAGCGCGGACGCGGCCTCTACCTGACCGTGATCGACGCCGAGGATCCCGCCGCGAATAATTTCCGCGCTGTAGGCCGCCTGCACCAGCGTCAGACCGATAACGGCTGCCTGAAACTGCCCCAGCACGTTAATCGTCTGATACGCCCCCCAGGAGAGGCCGGTAAACGGAATGCCGACAGACAGGGTGTCGTAGAGATAGGAGAAGTTATAAAGAATGATCAGCACCACAATCAGCGGCAGTGACCTGAACAGCCAGATATAACCCCATGCCAGCGTGCTCAGCAGCCACGATGAGGAGAGACGTGCCAGCGCCAGCAGACCACCCAGAAACAGACTGAATATCGTACCCAGCAGCGTCAGCAGCAGCGTCTGGCCCAGACCGTGCAGGATCACCGGGTCAAAGAACCAGCGGGCAAACACGCTCCATTCCCAGCGCGGATTAAAGGCCACTGACTGCACCACGCCTGCCAGAATAAACAGCGCAACGATAGCCCCTGCCGTGCGTGCCGGGTAGCGTGCCGGCACCACCTGCAGATGTTGATGTTTGCTCATGGTCACCTCTTAACTTGCCGCGGCGACGTTATAGACGCCGATCACTTTGATAAAACGCAGTCGTCCGTCGTGCGGCGGCTGGCCATAACGCTCCAGATCCCCGCTGAGATCGAACTGTGGCTGATAACCGTGACCGGTATAGAGCCGCACCGCCTCCGGCTGACGGAAGCCGGTGGTGAGAAACAGCCGCTGATATCCCGCCTGTAAGGCGCGACGCTCCAGCTCCTGTAACACCACCAGCGCCAGCCCCTGACGCCGCAGATCGCTGCGGGTCCAGATGCGCTTCAGCTCGGCGGTCTGCGGGTCATAGGGTTTATAAGCGCCCATCGCGATGATCTCGCCGTCACGCTCCAGCACGATAAACAGCCCCTGCGGCGGCAGATACCATTCGGTCAGCTCCTGTTCCAGCTCGTTACGACGGGAAAAATAGTCGCCATAGCGTGCGGAATATTCGCCAAACAGGCCGCCCAGGATCGGTTGCAATTCCGGCGCGTCGGGTGAAACTTCGCGAAAAGTGGATTCACTCATGGTCAGCTCCTTAGTCGCCCAGCCCGGCGGGATTGATTTCAGAACGATCGATCTTCTCAACACCTTCACCCCAGCGGTTCAACACCTTCTGATAGTCACCGTTGCCGATCACGCCGTTCAGCGCGGTGCTGATCGGTTCCGCCAGGCCGCTGCCTTTCTTCACGGTAACGGCAATGTGCGCCGCTTTGGGCCAGCCGCCATCGACGCTGCCGACCAGACGGGTTTTACCGGTCAGTGCCGCTTTCCAGGCACCAATCACATTGGGACCAAAGTAGGCATCAGCCCGGCCAGCCTGCAGCGCCAGCGTCTGTGCGGCATCATCTTTGGTATATACCGGCGTAAAGGCTTTCAGTCCCTTTGCCTGATTCTCTTTATCCCACGCCAGCAGAATCGCCTCCTGATTTGTGCCGGATCCCACAATGATCCTCAGCCCGGCAATATCTTCTGCTTTGGTCAGTGACTTTATCGGGCTGCTGGTTTTGACATAAAAGCCCAGTGAATCTTTGCGGTAGGTGGCGAAGTCGAACTTCTCTTTACGATCTTTGGTCACGGTAATGTTGGAGATCGCCGCGTCATACTTGCCCGAGGCCACGCCCAGCGGCCAGTCTTCCCAGGACGCTGGCACCACGTTGAGTTTTAATCCCAGGCTGTCAGCCACCAGCCGGGCAATATCCACTTCGCTGCCAAGCAGGGTTTTGTTGTCATCGGAAAACACCGTTAACGGCGGGGAGTTCAGCGCTGCGACTGCCACGGTAAAGGAACCCGGCACCACAAAACGATGACCCGCAGGCAGTTGCGCGATCGCCTCCGGATTCTTCACGGTATTGATCGGCGCTTTGTTAGCTTCAAGGCTGACGCGCTGGCCGTTATAGGAGACGCTGGTATCTTCAGCCAGCGCATGGCTACTGGCCGCCAGAATAAGCAGGGCGATAAGACGCGATGTTTTGTTCATGGCTTGTGCTCTTATTGTGAGGTGAACTGATTAACAGGTTGTTTCAGGGCGAAGCTGTCACGAAGCGTGCTGCCCGGATAGTCGCGGCGCGTCAGGCCGCGAGCCTGCAAAATCGGCACCACGCGGTCGACAAAACGTTCAAAGGTATCGGGCGTGCCGCCGTTAATGATGAAGCCGTCAGTGGCGTGGGTTTCAAACCAGAGCTGCAGGCCATCCGCCACCTCTTCCGGCGTGCCGTGAAACAGCGGGCGTGGCGTTGCCGCTTCCAGTGCGGCCTGGCGCAGGGTATGCCCATGCTGCTGTGCTTTGCGTTTGATCTCGTCGGTGGTGCTGCGGAAGCTGTTCTGACCGATGTCACCGATATCCGGGAACGGCTGATCCAGCGGATACTGTGAGAAGTCGTGATGGTCGAAGAAACGCCCGAGGTAGTTAAGCGCATCGGTAATCGACACCAGCGCCGCCGTGGTCTGATACTGGCGTTCCACGTCCTCGGCATCATCGCCAACAATCACGCTGACACCCTGGAAGATGTGCAAATCGTCTGGCTGACGGCCATTCGCCACCAGTTGCTGTTTCACATCCTGGTAAAATGCCTGCGCCTCTTCACGCGTCGGCTGATGGGTGAAGATGGCGTCAGCATGACGCGCCGCCAGTTTTTTACCGTCGTCGGACGCGCCCGCCTGGAAGATAATCGGACGACCCTGCGGCGTGCGGGCGATGTTCAGCGGCCCCTGTACCTGGAAGAAATCACCGTGATGATCGAGCGTGTGCAGCTTCGCCGGATCGAAAAATTGTCCGCTGGCCTTATCACGTACAAAAGCATCCTGCTCCCACGAATCCCACAATCCTTTCACCACCTGCAGATACTCATCGGCAATGCGGTAACGCAATGCGTGCTCCGGGTGCTGCTGGCGTGAGAAGTTTTTGGCCGAGCCTTCCAGCGGTGACGTCACCACGTTCCAGCCTGCACGCCCGCCACTGAGATGATCAAGGCTGGCAAACTGACGCGCCACGGTGAAGGGCTCGCTGTAAGAGGTCGATACCGTGCCAACCAGCCCCAGATGTTCAGTGACGCCCGCCAGCGCCGAGAGCAGCGTCAGCGGCTCAAAGCGATTCAGAAAGTGCGGGATCGACTTTTCATTAATAAACAACCCGTCGGCGACAAACAGAAAATCGAGTTTGCCCTGCTCCGCCTTGCGGGCGATTTTTTTGGCGTAATCCAGATTAATACTGGCATCGGCCTGCGCCGCCGGATGGCGCCAGGCAGACATGTTTCCCGATGCGCCATGCAGAATGGTACCCAGCCGAAGTTGTCTTGTGGTCATGATGCTCTCTCTTTTTTAGTCGTAGCGATGCCCGACGACGGTGGTCAGAACCGTCGTGCTTTAGCGGGTTGCAGATGAATTCAGTTCAGAATGGCTTCCCGACATCGCGCGTTAAGATGTTGCAGCGCCTGGCGGGCCAGTCGGGCGAAGTAGTCGGCGGCGGGCGCAATCAGCGCCTCATCCGGGGTAAAGCTGGCATGGTGCAGACCAAAGTCACTGGCGCTGCCGATGCTGACAAACGCCCCCGGCACCTGTTGCAGATAGAAGGCAAAATCCTCACCCAGCAGATGGAGATCGGCGGTCTGCACCCGATAGCCCGCCTGCTGCGCCACTTCGCTGCTGAAGGTCGCCCAGTGCGCATCGTTGATCAGCACTGGCGGGCCAGGATGCCAGCTCAGGGTTGCCTGCGCGCAATTGGCGTCGGCGAAGTGCTCAACCAGCGTGCGCACCCGCTGTTCCAGTTCGGCGCGCACCTGTAAATCGTGGGTTCGGGCCGTGCCGCCAAACTCAACGCCGCCGGGTAATACATTCCAGCTTTTGCCGCCGTCGATGCGGGTAATGCTCAGTACCAGACTGTCCAGGGCACTGAAACTGCGGCTGGTGAGTCCCTGTAACGCCTGGATAATCTGGCTGGCCGTCACAATGCTGTCGACACCCTGCTCCGGATACGCGGCATGTGCGCCTTTGCCGCTGACGCGAATAATAAATTTGTCAGCATTCGCGTAGAACGCCCCGCTGCGGGTGGCAAAGGTGCCGACGGGCAGCGAAGGCTCGTTGTGCATCCCGAAGATAGCCTGCACCTCATCCAGTACCCCCGCCTCAATGAACTGATGCGCACCGCGCGCTATCTCTTCAGCGGGCTGGAACAGGATGCGCACCCGGCCAGCTAACCGATCGGCTTGTGAATTGAGCTTTAAGGCCGCACCCAGCATCACCGCGCTGTGCAGGTCATGACCGCAGGCGTGCATCACACCAGGATGGCGGGAGTGAAAACGCACCCCGCTCGCCTCATGGATCGGCAGCGCATCGATGTCGGCGCGCAGCGCGATCACCGTCTCTCCGCTGCCAATTTCTGCCACCAGGCCGGTTTCCAGTGGATAGTCCAGCAGCCGGATGCCCGCCGCCTGCAACCAGCCCCGCAGTCGCGCGGTGGTGGCAAATTCCTGACCCGACAGCTCCGGCCAGGTGTGCAGTTCGCGTCGCCATTCAATCAGTTGTGACTCAGGGTTCATGATGACTCTCCACTGACGGGGATTCAGGCTGCGACCAGATGATGCGTGGCCAGCAGTTCAAGTGACTGCAGACGTGCAACCGGCTCGGTAATCGGCGTGTCGATAACAAACTCATCAATGTCAAAATTATGATGCAGCGCGTCCAGCTGGGCATGAACCTGCGCCGCCGTGCCTTTCAGAAGTGACGGCGTGCGCGGCTCAATCTGATAATCGCGGTATCCACCCTGACGCACATAGCGCTCCGCCTGCTCAAGGCTGGCGACGTTGACGCTCGGGCCATCTTTCACCGCTACATGGTAGTGACGAAGATTGGCTACCAGCAGGTCAGCCCCGGCGGGTGAGTCGGCCACCACCACCTGCACGGCCACCAGGGCGCGCTGACCCTGGCTCAGGCGGGAGTAGGTACTCAGCGCATGCTCCAGTAACTGGCGGTCGCCATTAAGGTGAGCGGCAAAGACAAACTGCCAGCCCAGACTGGCGGCCAGCCGGGCGCTCTCTTCACTGGCACCCAGCAGAAAACGGTTCGCCGGACGTGACGGCAGTGGCGTGGCGGCTAAACCCTCGTCATCAGGATCAGCCTGACCGGGCTTCAGCCAGCTATCAAGCAGCTGAAGCTGTTCGGCAAAGCTCCCTTTTTTAGCGGCATCAACACCCTGTTGCAGCGCATGGGTGGAGAGTGGAAGTCCGCCCGGCGCTTTGCCCACGCCGAGGTCAATACGGCCCGGTGCCAGCGAAGCGAGCAGGTTAAAATTCTCTGCCACTTTATAAGGGCTGTAGTGCTGCAACATCACGCCGCCCGATCCGACGCGAATATGTCGTGTCTGGGCAATGATCCAGGCAATCAATACCTCAGGTGAAGGACTGGCCAGCTGCGCGGTGTTGTGATGTTCCGCCAGCCAGAAGCGGTGATAACCCCACTCCTCTGCCCGCTGCGCCATCTGCAGCGTGCGCTGCAGCGCCGCAGTGGGTGATTCACCCTGCAACACGGGCGCTTTATCTAACAGACTTAATCGATATGCCATTCACCTGGTCCTTGTTTATTCCGGTTGCAGACCAGTGTGCTGCGCAGTCGATCATTGGTAAAACATCATATTGTTTTATGTATTATTGATTTCGTCATAATGGAGAACAGTGAGAAGTGAAAGAGGGAAAACGGGCTCTGAAACAGGTAATCAGGCAGATATTTTGCGTATAACGCTATTTGTTGCCTGATATTCAGGTGAGTAAAATCGGCGAACTGGCAAAGGTTTGCAGAAAATCGTCTTACGTATGGAGAGATGACAGCTGTTGTTAGCCGCGACTGCAGAAATTCAGACAGCCTGAATTCATGGCATTGAAATACATTCTTCACAGGATGTTGAAGCACGGGTCGCCAGATAGATAAATAAGCATATGAAGAATGCAATTGAGTCAGAGATAACTCATTGCAACTGCCAGATGATTTACAGGACCTTATACATTATCCGGAATTAAGATCCTCTACTGTAATGAGAGGTGTAAACCGGGCATGAATCTGTCTGATAGGGTCATATCCGGGCACAGCAAAGCATTGAGCCCAGAAACAAGATTATTTTTCTAAGGCCGTTGCGAATTTTGTTTCAACGGGAAAAATCGGGTGTTGATAAGCGCCACATTGACTTCACATGGAACGCCGTCGTCGAGATAAACAGTTTCATTAAGCTGAATGACAGCATCCCCTTCCGCTAAATTAAGCAGTGTAAGCGACTGTGTATCCGTAAGATTGACGGCCGTTAAATGCTGGTCCCTTAGCTGCACTTTCTTACCGGTAACTTCTTCAATGTAGGCATATTTTGACAGTTCCAGCTTGCTGAACTCCATGCTGCTAAACATATTAACCGGCAGGTGAATATGTTCCAGAGCTACCGGGATGTCATCGAAACACATCAGGCGTAAAATTTTATAGATCTGATCGCTGTTTTTAATACGCAGCGCCTGAGCGATATCAGCAGAAGGAACCTTGATTATGCTGACCGATATGATTTTTCTTACACCTTTATGGCCATTTCTTTGCGCCTGGTAATCAAAAGGTGAAAGCACATGATATCGGTTCGCCTGGCTACTCATCTCCGTGGAACCGACAAAAATACCCGACCCTTTAACCCGGTAAATTCTCTGCTGCTCCACCAGAATGCGTGTGGCTTCACGCACCGTTGCGCGAGTAATGCCGATACTTTTGGCAATTGATATTTCGGTATCCAGTTTCTCTCCGGGTCGAAGGCCATCATCCTTAATTTTATTGAGGATGTAATCAACAACCTCTTTTTGTTTTTCAGTAATGCCATCAACCATTGGCTTTCTTCCCGTTTGAGTGAAGGACAGACTCCCTCTAATCCGTGTCAGTACAGTTCTGCCTGACATTGCCGGATGAGTACCACTTCCGCTAGCTGAATATGTGATCAACTTATCAAATTGGCACTGATGTTAAGCCTGATAAGCAATATTTTAACTTTACATGTTGTGTCCGTACACGTCGAAGGACATCATCAGGATGACTAGACACCTTTAACATGTACAGATGTGATGACCGTTGTGAAATATAACTCCATCTGAACAATGAGAAAATATTTTTTTAATAACTCCATGAAAATAATGACTTTTAAGGATGTTACCTCCTTTTACTACATTCGATTTTTGTGTCGCTCTGCTGACAAAAAGTTTATCTAAAAAAGTGATAACGGGGGTTTTGAGGGAAACTGACTGTACATACTCAGGAATTTATGAAAAATCGGAATGCATAACAGGTCCTGTTCCGGTTGAGAAAATTTCATAAGAGATGGGTTATGCGCAACCGGGAGCAGGCAAACGCCACACGGTTTATGCGTTTAGTTAAATTTTATTGCGCATTTAAACAGGAGGAGTAAGACGATGTCACACCTGGCTAAGTGGTTAAATAACGAGAAAATCCAGTACGTCGAAAGCGTGACTGACTGGCAGGAAGCGTTAGTTATTGCGGGACGTCCTCTGCTCAGTGAGGGCGCAATATCGCAGGATTATATTGATGCGATTATTCAGCAAAAAAAGGAGATCGGCCCCTTTTTTGTCATCGCGCCGCAGATTGCCATGCCCCACGCACGCCCGGAACAAGGCGCACACAAACTGGGGTTGTCGATTGTGCTGCTGGGTACAGCAGTGAAATTTGACTCCGAAGAGAACGACCCGGTGAAGGCTATTTTCATGTTTGCCGCACCGGACAGTAATAGCCATATCGAAATGATCTCCCATCTGGCGGAAGTGCTGTCCGATGAAGAGATCATGGCGCAGATATTCAATGCGAGCAGCAAAGAAGCGCTCATGACGATTTTATCAGGCGTTTAGTCTGCCCGTTGAAACGCGACTTTTAATCATTAGTTAATGAGGTTTGATATGAAAATTATGGCGGTGTGTGGTTCAGGTTTAGGCAGCAGCTTCATGATGGAAATGAACATCAAGAAAGTGCTTAAAACGATCGGTGTTGAAGCTGAAGTGGAACATTCGGATCTCGGCTCTGTCACCCCCGATGTGGCAGATGTTTTTGTTATGGCCAAAGACATTGCTTATAGCGCAAACCTTCCTGAACAGAAGGTCATCATCATTAATAACATCATTGACCTGAAAGAAGTGGAGCAGAAAATACGTGAGTATTTTGAGAAAAAGTGACGCTAATAATTAGATAAACACCTTACCCTCGAGGTTAATATGTTTACTCAAAATCTTTTGCAGTTCGTCGTCGACGTGCTGAAAGTGCCCTCTATATTAGTCGGACTGGTGGCATTTTTCGGACTGATTGCGCAGAAGAAGCCGTTTCCTGATGTTATCAAGGGCACGGTAAAAACTATTCTGGGCTTCCTGGTGCTGGCAGGCGGTGCGACCGTTCTGGTCGGTTCACTGACGCCACTGGGCGACATTTTCAAACATGCGTTTGATGTTCAGGGCATCATTCCTAATAACGAAGCGATGGTCTCTATCGCTCTGGCAAAATATGGTGCGCCTACCACGATGATCATGGCCTTCGGCATGGTCGCCAACATCGTTGTCGCCCGCTTCACCCGACTGAAATATATCTATCTGTCAGGGCATGTGACGTTTTATATGGCCTGTATGATCGCGATTATTTTATCGGTTGCCGGTTTTGAAGGTATTCAGCTTATTTACACCGGGTCACTGCTGTTGGGCATTCTGATGGCCACCTTCCCGGCAATCGCCCAGCCCTATATGCGTAAGATCATTGGTGGCGATCATGTCGCGCTGGCGCATACCGGGACAATTGGCTATGTCTTATCAGGCTGGATCGGCTCTTTGGTAGGTAAAGGATCTAAATCCACCGAAGAGATGAACATGCCAAAAAACCTCAGTTTTTTGCGCGACAGTACCATCTCAATATCTCTGACGATGATGATTATCTACTTAATCCTGTCGGTATCTGCCGGTAAAGACTATGTAGAGGCTAATTTCAGCAATGGTCAGAACTACCTGGTTTACTCCTTTATCCAGGCCATTACTTTCGCGGCGGGTGTCTTTATCATTCTGCAGGGTGTGCGCTTAATCCTGGCTGAAATTGTCCCTGCCTTTACCGGCTTTTCAGAAAAACTGGTTCCGGAAGCCAGACCGGCGCTGGATTGCCCGATTGTCTTCCCCTACGCCCCGAATGCGGTGCTGGTTGGCTTTATCTCCAGCTTTGTCGGTGGCCTGGTGGGGCTGTTTGTTCTCGGTCAGCTGCATTGGGTATTGATTCTGCCGGGTGTGGTTCCTCACTTCTTCTGTGGCGCTACGGCTGGCGTGTTTGGTAATGCGACCGGCGGCAAGCGTGGTGCGATTTGCGGTGCCTTTGCTCATGGCCTGTTAATCACCTTCCTGCCTGTCGCCCTGCTGCCGGTACTCGGACAGATAGGGCTGACCAACACCACCTTCTCGGATACCGACTTCGGCGTCACCGGCATCCTGCTGGGTAATATGGCTCACTTTATGGATAAGGGAACCATTACTATGATTATCACCGGCATTTTTGGCTTGTTAGTGATTTATAACTTTACGGCTAAAAAGAAGGTGCCTGTAGAAACGAATGCAGGGTAATAGTAACGCTTAATGGCAACCAGAAAGGGCAATGAGCGCTTTCTGGTTGTTTGCGGAATACCTTCATCATTCAGTTTCCAGAAAAAAAACCGCACTCATATAAGTTCAGGCTAAGTTATTCAGCGAATGCTTCAAACGGCAGGTTAAAACGCGCTGCCAGTCGGGCTTTATGTTTATCCGTCAAAGGACGATCACCACGCATGATACGACTGACATAAGAGCGCTGCCCTATTTCATCCGCAAAAGAGGATTGAGTCAGGCCGTGCTGATCCATGATGACTCGCAAAAGTGCTACTCCGCGCGGAATAGCATCAGTACGCGCGTTAAACGCAGCGAACTCAGGGGCGCTGTTTTCGTATCGGGCGACTTTATCAGACAGTATCTCTACTAACGGGCTGTCCGGCTGGTGCTCAACCAGATATTCAACCAGTTCCAGCGCCTGCTCGTAGTCCCTTTTATCGGTACTGCCTCCCAGAAAGGGAACAATTCTGACCAGGTCATTGGTCGCCTGGATTGCTTCGGTAATCATTCTTTACTCTCCCGGTACTTCTTCACCAGCTTGTCATATTCCGCATGCGTCACGATGTGTTTGATAAAAATTTTGCCGCGATCAAAGTCAGCATAAAACATGATTCTCAGGCTGTTTCCGCCCACATCGATTACCCACCACTTTTCCCGGTACTTCATGCGGTCAAGGCTCTGAAAGCGAATTTTCAGCGCATCTGGCGTGGCAAAGTTTTCGTCCCTTAGGACCAGATAAGCCGCATCCAGTGCGGAGGCATGATTTGGATAAATTATTGCCGCTTCCCTGAACGGCCCTCTTGAGATGATATGCATTTTTCTCTCAAACTTTCCATGTTGGAAACATTCTAACCCACAAAGCTAATGTTTCCAACATGGAACACACGCAGATGAGTTCTGAATGAATTGCTGGCGCTAAACCTAGTAAAAAAAGGACTATTCCGATCCAGAAAAGTGATCAACATCACATTTTCAACATTAGACATACTAATAAATAAAATTTAACAACAAAACATTTGAATGATAATGATTAACATTTACACTCTCATCCGCATATAACAAAGCGTTTAACGCTGCCAAATCCACAAATAATATGCGGTATTTACTCTTTTTAAGGTGAAAACACTAATCCATTTAATGGTCAGGGTTTTTATCTGGTTAGTTAGTTTTATGTTTACTGGAGTTGTTGAGCGGACATCCAACGCTGCTGACCTTACGTCGGCAGGGTCACTGGTATTAACGCACAGGAACTGAACATGCTTTTACGCTCATCCACTCAGGCGGCACAGGATCTCGCGCCAGCATCCAATGCCAGCGGTGCCGAAACGGCTATTTTTAACGATCAGCAACTGGCGGCCTGGTCGCAGCAGACTCAGGAGGTGCTGGCGCTGATGACCCGTACCGTTACCGGCGTTGAGAAGCCTTTCAGCGGTATCCTGCCCCATGAACTGGCGGCGGAATTCAGTGAGGTCGATCTCGATCGTCCGCTGGGTAACAACGATGACGCCCTGACAGAGCTGAGTCAGCTCTATCTGCGTGACGCCGTCTGGTTTCACCACCCTAAATATCTGGCGCACCTGAACTGCCCGGTCGTGCTGCCCTCTCTGATGGCTGAGCAGATTATGGCGGCAGTGAATAGCTCGGTCGACACCTGGGATCAGAGCGCAGGCGGTACGCTGATTGAGCAGAAGGTGATCGACTGGACGCTTGGCCGCATCGGCCTGCCTGCCGGATCTGATGGGATCTTCACCAGCGGCGGCACCCAGTCCAACCTGATGGCAATGCTGCTGGCGCGTGATAGCTGGTGCGCGGCACATCATCCGGGGCATCTGATTAAACATCGCGGCCTGCCTGAGACCGCGTCGAAATGGCGAGTGTTTACCTCAAAACTCAGCCACTTCAGCATCCAGAAATCGATGGCGATTTTAGGGCTGGGCTATGACGCAGTTATCGCCGTTGATCACGACGCCCACTACCGTATGGATGCAGCGTGCCTGGCGCAGGAGATCGAAAAATGTCGCAGTGAAGGGCTGATCCCGATTGCTGTGGTTGCCACCAGCGGCACCACGGACTTTGGCAGCATCGATCCGCTGCCGGAGATTGCCCGTCTCTGTGACAATTATGGTTTGTGGATGCACGTTGACGCCGCTTACGGCTGTGGGCTGCTGGTCTCTGAGAATCATCGCTCACGCCTGAATGGCATTGAACGGGCTGATTCCGTCACCGTCGATTATCACAAATCTTTCTTCCAGACCGTCAGCTGCGGTGCGTTCTTTGTGCGGGACAGCCACAACCTGAAGCATGTCACGCACCATGCAGATTACCTGAATCCGCTCAGTGCCCAGCAGGAAGGCACACCGAATCTGGTCAACAAAAGCATTCAGACCACCCGCCGATTTGATGCGTTGAAAATGTGGCTGACCCTGCGCGTGATGGGTCCGGCGGCGCTGGGTGACGCTTTCGATACGCTGATAGAGCTGACACAGGCGGCTCATGAGCGGTTAACTGCGCATCCTGCTATCGAAGTGCTGCACGCGCCTGAGCTGACCACCCAGATTTTCCGCTACGTGCCCGGCAAAAACGCCAGCGACGTACAGATCGACGAAATCAACGCCGCTATCCGTAAAGCGCTCTTCCGCTCCGGCAACGCAGTGATTGCCGGAACCAAAGTCGATGGGCGTCAGTACCTGAAATTCACCCTGTTAAATCCCACCACGACCATCGCCGACATCGAAGATGTGCTGAGCCTGATCGCGCACTATGGCCGCGAGCAGGTACGTGCGTCTGCGCTGAACGCGGCGAAACAGTGAGAGCTCTGAAATGAATAATTCCGTTTACGATTTTATTGGTATCGGTATCGGCCCTTTCAACCTGAGTCTGGCCTGTCTGAGTGAGCCGGTTGAGGGACTGAACGGTCTTTTCCTGGATGAGAACCCGGGCTTTGACTGGCACACCGGCATGATGCTGGAAAATGCCCATCTGCAGACGCCGTTTATGGCCGATCTGGTGACGCTCGCCGATCCGACCAGCCCTTACAGCCTGCTTAACTACATGAAGGAAAAGGGGAAATTATACTCTTTTTATATCCGTGAAGACTTCTTCCTGATGCGCAAAGAGTATAATCAGTACTGCCAGTGGGCCAGTTCGCGGCTCTCTAATCTGCGCTGGAACAGCCACGTTGAGTATGTCAGCTACGATGAGGCGGCTGGCGTCTATCACCTTCAGGTGACCGACATCCGGAATGGTCAGAAACAGAACTATCTGGCACGACATCTGATCCTCGGCACCGGGCCTAAAGCCTGGATGCCGGAGTGCAGCCAGCCGCACCGCCAGCGCCTGACGCACTCAAGCCACTATCTGGTCAACAAAGCGGAACTGCAGCAGAAGCGTTCCATCTCCGTGCTGGGCAGCGGCCAGAGCGCGGCAGAAATCTATTACGACCTGCTGACCGATATCGACCGCTTTGGCTATCAGCTCAACTGGATCACCCGCGCGCCGCGCTTCTATCCGCTGGAGTACACCAAGCTCACGCTGGAGATGACTTCGCCGGAGTGGGTCGACTATTTCCACGCGCTGCCCGCCAGCACCCGCGACGAACTGAATGCGCGCCACAAGAATCTCTACAAAGGCATCAACAGCAGCCTGATTAACGACATTTATGACCTGATGTATGTCAAACAGCTCGACGGCGATCTGAACGTTAACCTGTTTACTCACTCGGCGCTGACCGCTATGCGCTGGCTGCCGCAGGGAGATTTTGAGCTGACGCTGCATCAGGAGGAGCAGGATTGCACCTTCACCCGTCGCACCGAAGGACTGGTGATGGCGACCGGCTATCACTACCAGCCACCGATGTTTTTAGAGGGCATAAACGCCCGCCTGCGCTGGGATGACAAAGGCCGCTACGACGTGCAGCGCAACTACAGCATCGATTATCACAATCAGATCTTCGTGCAGAACGCCGAACTGCACACCCACGGCTTTGTTACGCCGGATCTCGGCATGGCCTGCTACCGCAACTCGGTGCTGCTGCGCGAACTGACCGGACGCGAGGTCTACCCGATCGAGCGTCAGATTGCCTTCCAGACCTTCCCGGCTAAATCGGAGCACTGAGATGAGTTCACAAACACTGTTCAGCGCCGCCCGCCCCGCAGGCCAGTTCACCCTGAGGCCCATGCTCGCCAGCGATGCGCCGCTGATTCATAGCTGGGTCACCCGCGATTACGCCCGCTTCTGGGGTATGCAGCAGCAGAGCCTGAATCAGGTCGCTGAGTTCTATGAGACGCTGACTGCAGCCGATCCCCATGCTGCGCTGATTGGTTGCTGCAACGACCAGCCGGTCTGCCTGATTGAGTGCTATCGCGCCTGCGACGATGAGGTCGGCAAATTTTATCCTGCCGCACCCGATGATTACGGCATGCATATTCTGATTGCCCCCGCCAGCCAGCCGATCAGAGCCTTCAGCTGGCAGGTCTTCACGCTGGTGATGGACCACATGTTCAGCCGCCCCGAGGTGCGCCGCGTGGTGGTAGAGCCAGATGTGCGCAATGAGAAGATTCACGTGTTGAATAAGCGTGCCGGGTTCCGCTATCAGCACACCATCGACATGGGTCATAAAACCGCCTGGCTGGCCTTTTGCCAGCGGGAAGATTATCAACACGCGTTACTGCAGGAGTCGCAGACTATGAACACCCCCTCTTCGCTGATGAACGGTACACATCTGACGGGCGACCAATGGGCGCAGGCAAACCGCATGCTGATCCGTAAAGCGATTGCCGAGTTCGCGCATGAGAAAATCATTACGCCACAGGAGTCGGGCGACGGCAGCTATCAGCTTGCGGTGCCAGGCGGTGAAGCGAGCTACCATTTCCGGGCGTCGCGGCTGGCGCTGGATCACTGGGAAATCGACGCCGACTCACTGCGCAAGCAGGAGAACGGTCGTGATCTGCCGCTGGATGCGCTGAAATTTATCGTGGAGTTTAACGGGGAGATCGGTATTACACAGGCACTGCTGGCGACCTACATGGAAGAGATCAGCAGCACGCTGTGCAGCAGCGTTTATAAGCTGCAGAAGAATAATCCTGACAGCCAGGCGCTGGTCTCAGCCGATTTCCAGACGGTGGAAGCGGCGATGACCGAAGGCCATCCCTGCTTTGTTGCCAACAACGGGCGTATTGGCTTCGATGCCCATGATTATCTGGCGTATGCGCCCGAGGCCGCCGCGCCCGTTCACCTCATCTGGGTCGCGGTCCATCGCCGCAACGCCCATTTCTCCAGCCTCAGCGAGCTGAGCTATGAGCAGTTGATGCGTGATGAACTGGGCGACACCACCCTGGAGCAGTTTACTGCGCAGCTGGTGAATAAAGGGCTGGCGGTTGAGGAGTATATCCTGATGCCGGTGCATCCGTGGCAGTGGCAGAACAAGCTGCTGACCGTGTTTGCGGCAGACATCGCCAGTCACGATATTGTTTATCTCGGCACCGGAGACGATGCTTACCAGGCGCAGCAGTCGATCCGCACCTTCTTTAACCGCAGCCAGCCCGCGAAGCGCTACGTGAAAACCGCCCTGTCGGTGCTGAACATGGGCTTTATGCGCGGACTGTCCCCCTACTATATGGCGACAACGCCTGCGATAAACGGCTGGCTGGAACAACTGGTTGCTGGCGATGCGTGGCTGAATCGCTGTGATTTCCGCATCCTGCGCGAAGTCGCGGCGGTCGGCTATCACAACCGCTACTATGAGCAGGCGATCAAAGGCGACTCCGCCTATAAAAAGATGTTCGCTGCGCTGTGGCGGGATAATCCTGCGGCCAGCCTGCAGCCCGGCCAGCGTCTGATGACCATGGCCTCTTTCCTGCACGTCGATCACCATCAGCAGGCACTGCTGCCAGCACTGATAGCGGATTCTGGTTTGCCCGCGAAGCAGTGGATAGAACGCTACCTGACCTGCTATCTCAGCCCGCTGCTGCACTGCTTCTATCAGCATGACCTGGTGTTTATGCCGCACGGTGAAAACCTCATCATGCTGCTGGAGAACAACGTGCCGGTCAGTGCATACATGAAGGATATCGGCGAAGAGATCGCCGTGATGAATCCGGATGCGGTGCTGCCGGAAGGCGTGCAGCGTCTGGCGGTGGATGTGCCGGAGAACCTGAAGCTGCTCTCGATCTTCACCGATGTGTTTGACTGCATCTTCCGCTTTATCAGCGCGATTCTGCATCAGTCAGGAACGCTGCCGGAGGAAGAGTTCTGGCAGGCGGTGGCGCGGTGCGTGAAGGATTACCAGCAGGCGCACCCGGAGCATGCCACTAAGTTCGCGCGCTATGACATGTTCGCGCCGGAGTTTACCCGCTCCTGTCTGAACCGCCTGCAGCTGGCGAATAACCAGCAGATGATAAACCTCGCCGATCCCGCTGAGAACCTCAAGTTCGCCGGAACGCTGAATAACCCGATCGCCCGCTGGCGATAAGCGTTACACCGTCACGCTGAAATTATGCGGTCACCCTGGTGGCCGCTTTTTTAATGGCTTTATCGCAGGTATCCGTAATGGTTTCTTTCGAACCGGTCGCGCAACTGACCCGACGACATCTGATCTTCCCGCTGTCGCTGGTGTTGTTTGAGTTCGCCACCTATATCGCTCACGACATGATCCAGCCCGGCATGCTGCTGGTGACTCAGGAATTTAAGGTCGGGCCGGAGTGGGTCTCTACTTCGCTCACTGCCTATCTGGCCGGTGGCATTATGCTGCAATGGCTGCTTGGCCCCCTCTCTGACCGCATCGGACGACGTCCGGTGCTGCTCAGCGGCGTGGCCTTTTTTATGCTCTCGTGTGTGGCGACGCACTGGGTGCAAAGCATTGAGCAGTTCGTCCTGCTGCGTTTTCTGCAGGGCGTCAGCCTCTGTTTTATTGGCGCGGTAGGCTACGCGGCGGTGCAGGAGGCGTTTACGGAATCGCTCAGCATCAAAATGATGGCGCTGATGGCCAACGTCGCCCTGCTGGCCCCGCTGGCCGGTCCGCTGGCGGGCGCGGCTTTTCTTACCGTGGGTGAATGGCGCACCCTGTTCTGGCTGATTGGCGCTATTGCGGCGCTGGCGCTGGCAGGTCTGTGGTATGCGATGCCCGAAACCGCAGGTGACCGGCAGAAACCGCTGTCGCTGCGATCGATTATCAGCGGTTACGCGGCATTGCTGAAGGATCGTCAGGTGATGCGCGGCTCGCTGGCCATCGGACTGGTCACTGTGCCCTGCATCGCCTGGGTCGCATTGTCGCCGGTGATATTAATCCACGATGCGGGACTCAGCCGCATCGACTATGCGTTATTACAGCTGCCGGTCTTCGCCGCCATGATTGCGGGCAACCTGACGCTGGGACGCTTATCCAGCCGTCTGCCCATTGAACAGCCGTTACGGCTCGGGGCCTGGCCGGTGGTCTGCGGGCTGGCAATCGCAGTAACCGCTACCGTGCTAAATCCGCAAAGCTATCTGTGGCTGACTGCCGGAATTAGCCTCTACGGCTTCGGCGCCGGGCTGGTCAGCGCCGGACTCTATCGCATGACGCTTTTTTCCAGCAGCGCCGGAAAAGGCAGCGTGGCAGCGATGCTCGGCATGGTGAGTATTCTGATCATCGCGCTGGGCATTGAAGCAGCCAAAACCGCCTATTTTAGTTACGGCACCGGCGGCTTCAGTGTGGTGAACCTGATCTGCGGTCTGCTGTGGCTGGTTCTGGTCAGCGCTTTTCTACGAGCAGACCAGCGGAAATTGTGCACGGAATAATCGAATATATTTAGCAGTGCGATATAGTACTTGCCCGCACTGCTAACCATAAAGAATCCGATTACGGCATCATTAAAGCGTGATCGCCGCACCATACCCTTACAATATCCATGGTTATAATCTTTCTGATTTGAGGATTCTTAAGAGTGCTTCCTGGTTTTTATAACAGGAATGCCACTTTTGTGACATCGGTGTCAGAAGCATTGTCTCGCTAAGCTGTTGAGCGGTAAGTATGACCAGAAAAATGACAAAACAACTATCGGCCTTCTGAACCGCCCATTTCAGATCTGGAATTTTTAACATCAATAAGGAGAAGTAATGCGACAGAGAGTCATTGTGTGCCCGGTCATTCAAAATGAGGGTAAATATTTGCTATGTAAAATGGCATCTGACAGGGGTGTTTTTCCTGGACAGTGGGCTTTGCCAGGCGGCGGAATGGAGCCAGGTGAAACAATCGAAGAAGCATTAAAGCGGGAAATCAGGGAAGAATTAGGCGAGGCGCTCAAGATAACAAATATCACACCCTGGACGTTTCGGGATGATGTCAGAATCAAAACCTATTCTGATGGAATGACTGAAGAAATTTATATGATCTATCTTATCTTTGATTGTCTGAGCGCAAACCGAACAATAACCTTCAATGAAGAGTTTCAGGAGATTATCTGGGTAGAACCTGAGGCTTTAAAAAACATTGATCTGAATGAAGCCACCCGGATTACGTTTAGCCAAAAAGGACTTATCTGAATATGCATTGCAGGATCTCCTTAAAAGTCTATCGATAACTTAAGTACGATTTTAGCTAAACGGGGCAGTGCTTATGCAATGGAAAACTTCAGCGTTTTCTGGCATGTCCAGTGTTTCAACACTGCCTCATCTTACACTCTATTCATGGGCTCCCTGCTCTGGCAATGGATGCCGATTTACACTTTGAACGTTTATCTTAGGTCATCCCATTCAGACTAATATCAACCACCCAATCCCGCATTTATTTTTTTCAGATAAGCTTTGACCAAATCGTTACTTTATCTGTGTGTTGCGTCATTCGATGATGATTCCGCCTGCTGAGGCAATTGATAACAAAGGAATTCACCATGAAGACGTTATTTCCCCTTAAACCACGCGCACAAACGCTGGTTTTTACTTTACTTGCCGGGACTCTGACCTTTAACGCGGTGGCTGCACCGGTCAAAGGCGGTACGCTGATTTATCTTGAACAGCAGGCACATACCAACCTCTATCCGCCTGCCGGTGGCTTTTACCCTAATGGCGGCATTCTCAATCAGATCACCGATAAATTAACCTGGCAGAATCCCGAAACGCTGCAGGTTGAACCCTGGATTGCAGAAAGCTGGACTACCAACGCCGACAAAACCGAATACACATTTAAATTACGGCCTGGCGTGACTTTTTCCGATGGCACACCATTAGATGCGAACGCGGTGGCGAAAAACTTTGATACCTACGGGCTGGGAAATAAAGCGCTGCGCCTGCCGGTATCGGAAGTGATTAATAACTATGAACGCAGCGAAGTGATCGACCCGCTGACGGTGAAATTCTATTTTAAAAAACCCTCGCCCGGATTTTTACAGGGCACCGCCACCATTGGCTCTGGCCTGGTCTCGCTGAGTACCCTGGCGCGCAGTTTCGATCAGCTGGGCGATGCGCGTCACATTGTCGGCTCCGGCCCGTTTGTGGTCAGTGATGAGAAGCTCGGTCGGGAGGTGGATCTGGTAGCGCGTAAAGATTATCAGTGGGGACCGAAAAACATTCAGCAGCAAGGTCCGGCCAATCTGGATGCGATAAAAGTGATCGTGACGCCGGAAGACAGCGTGCGTATCGGTGCACTGCTGGCGGGCCAGGCAGGCCTGATCCGTCAGGTGCAGGCCTACGACGAG
Source organism: Pantoea sp. Ft-CA_14 (assembly GCF_024520875.1). NCBI lineage: Bacteria > Pseudomonadati > Pseudomonadota > Gammaproteobacteria > Enterobacterales > Erwiniaceae > Pantoea > Pantoea sp. Ft-CA_14. Next base: position 104,815 of record NZ_JALNPM010000001.1, read on the forward strand.
AAGCAGGCTAAAGATCAGAACTTCCCGGTTTATGCCGCGCCGACCCGTGGTGTAAACGACAGCCTCAGCTTCCGTCCGGATAATCCGCTGGTCAGCGATATCCGGGTGCGTCAGGCGCTGCTGCACGCCACCAATGCGAAACAGGTGGTTGATACGCTCTTCTCGCCGAACTATCCGCAGGCAACCTCGGTCGTGGCCACCACCGCCGCCGGCTACGTCAATCTGGCGGACAAACTCACTTTTGATCTGACAAAAGCGAAGGCACTGCTGGACCAGGCGGGCTGGCAACCGGGTGCCGATGGCATCCGTGAAAAAGCAGGCCAGCGACTGGCGCTAACCGTCTATGAATCACTGCCGCAGCCGCAAAACAAAGAGGTGCTGCAACTGGTGGCACAGCAGTGGCGCCAGGCGGGCGTCGCCCTCAGCGTTAAAGCGGGCGATGCCGGCAGCAAAACGCTGGATAATCTCGACCCCCTTAAGACCCCGCTGAACGTCACCGAAGTCGGCCGCGCCGATCCCGACGTGATCAAAAGCAGTTTCTATCCGGCTAACCGCGACAACCTGCTGCAGAAAGGCGGCTCCAGCGACAAAGTGAAAAACTTCCGTGATGACAAGCTGAACCAGCTGCTGGTCGCCATCTCCGCTGAAGTTGACCCGGCAAAACGATTACAGCTGACCGGTGACGTTCAGCGGTATCTGCTGGACCAGGCCTATGTGATTCCGATCTTTGAAGAGCCGCAGGTCTATGCCGGTGCGCCCTGGCTGAAAGGGGTCAGTTTTGAAGCGGTGGGCCGTCCGGCACTCTATGGCGCCTGGCTGGAAAAACAGTAACCGGAGGTGAGGATGCGTCATTATCTGCTGCAACGCGCTGGCCTGGGGGTATTGGTCCTGTGGGCCGCGTTTACCCTGTCGTTTGTGCTGCTGCAGGTGCTGCCAGGCGATGCGGTCCTGATCAAATTTCAGAATCCGGATCTCGGCCTGAGTCCGCAGCAGATTGCTGAGATGCGTCAGGCCTATGGCGCGGACAGCCCGCTGTGGCAGCAATATCTGCACACGCTGGTGGCGATGCTGCACGGCGACTTCGGCTATTCGGTGCAGGCGGGCGTGCCGGTCAGTGAACTGCTGACCAGCAATCTGCCTGGCACGCTGCGACTGGCCCTGTGCGGCTTTTTGCTGGCGACACTGCTGGCATTCGTGCTGGCGACACTATCGCGGCTGCCTGCCCTGCGCGGCCTGCGTAATCTGCTGCAGTCACTGCCCGCGCTATTTATCTCAGTGCCGACCTTCTGGCTCGGCATAGCCCTGATTCAGCTCTTCTCATTCCAGCTGCGCTGGATCCCGGTAATCAATCCCTCACCGTGGCAGGGACTGATTCTGCCCATTATTACGGTCGCCGTTCCGATCTCAGCACCGCTGGCTCAGATTCTGTTGCGCAGCATCGATGAGGTTTCAACCCGGCCTTTTGTGGCGGTGGCGCGCGCCAAAGGAGCTAGCGAGCACTATGTGCTGTGGCGGCACATCCTGCGCAACGCCATGCTGCCGGTGCTCACCGTGGCGGGCCTGCTGCTGGGAGAACTGATTGCCGGTGCGCTGATCACCGAAACGGTGTTTGGCCTGGGCGGTCTGGGACAGCTGACGCAGCAGGCGGTGAACAATCAGGATGTGGCGGTGTTGCAGGCGGTGGTGATGATCTCTGCGCTGGGTTTTGTGGTGATCAACCTGCTGGTGGATCTGCTGATGCCGCTGTTTGACCCGCGCTTACAGCTGTTACGAGGTGCAACATGAGTCTGGTTGATTACGCTGCTGCGCGGCAACCCGTGGCGGCAAAGAGGCGCACTTTACAGTTTTCGCCGGGCCTGTGGCTCGCCGTTTCAGTCATGCTGCTGGCCGTACTGGCAGCCCTGTTCCCGGCCCTCTTTACCCAGGCCAGCCCGATTGAAGGAATTGCGGGTGCACAGCGACTCGCACCGCAGGCCGGACACTGGCTCGGCACCGATCAGCTTGGCCGCGATCTTTTTGCCCGCATCGTTTACGGCGCGTCCCATTCGCTCTCCGCCGCCGTCATGGCGGTGGCGATCGGACTGCTGGCAGGTACCGCGCTGGGTCTGGTGGCAGGAGCTATCGGCGGCAAAACTGAATCAATTGTGATGCGCGCAGTGGATGTCCTGCTGGCGATTCCGGCGTTGCTGCTCTCTCTGAGCGTGCTGATTTTACTCGGCTTCGGCACCCTGAATGCCGCATTAGCGGTGGGCATCGCCTCCATCGCCAGCTTCGCCCGACTGGCATGCGCCGAAGTGGTGCGCATTCGTCACAATGAGTATGTCGAAGCGGCTTACGGCAGCGGCGGCCGCTTTTTCAGCGTGCTGTGGCGTCACATTCTGCCCAATGCGCTGACGCCGGTGATCGCCTATGCCGCCCTGCAATTTGGTCAGGCGATTCTGGCGCTGTCGACTCTGAGCTTCCTCGGCTACGGCACCCCACCGCCGGTGCCGGAATGGGGTCTGTTAATCGCTGAAGGGCGTAATTATCTGGCTACCGCCTGGTGGCTGACCACTTTTCCTGGTGTGGTGGTGGTCGCTGTTGTGCTCGCAGCCAATCGCATCAGCCAGCAACTTTCAGGAGGAAGCCGATGAGCGCTCAGCCGTTACTCGCGGTCAATAATCTGACGCTAAGCTATCGCAGCGGCAACCGTTGGCAGCCGGTGGTACATAACGTCAGCTTCGAGCTGCAGCCCGGTGAGATGGTGGCGCTGGTCGGGGAGTCCGGCTCCGGTAAAACCACTACCGCACAGGCGATAATGGGTCTGATGGCGGAAAATGGCCGCCGCGAAGGGGGCGAAATCCTGCTCAACGGCGTGGATATCAGTCAGTGGTCGCAAAAGCGCTTCGATACCCTGCGCGGTGCGCGCATCAGTCTGGTACCGCAGGATCCCGGTAATTCCCTGAATCCGGTGAAAACGGTCGGCGAACAGGTGGAAGAGATCCTGCGACTGCATCTGAAATTACCGTCAGCGCAGCGCCAGCAGCGGGTGATTGACCTGCTGACGCGCGTCGGCCTCAGCCATCCGGAACAGCGGGTTAAGCAGTATCCGCATCAGCTGTCGGGCGGCATGAAGCAGCGGGTATTGATCGCCATTGCCCTCGCCCTGCAGCCGGAGATCATTATTGCGGATGAGCCGACCAGCGCGCTGGATGTCACGGTGCAAAAGCGCATTCTCGATCTGCTGGACAACCTGCGGCAGGAATCCCGCACCGCCGTGCTGTTTGTCACCCACGACCTGGCGCTGGCGGCGCAACGCGCAGATCGTATTATCGTGTTTCGTCACGGCGAGATTCAGGAATCGGGCCGCACTGAACAGGTTATCAGCGCGCCTGCTCATCCTTATACCCGTCAGTTACTGAATGATGCGGCACCGCAGCGACCCGCCAGAGTTAAATCTGCAACCGCCCGTTTTTCTGCCCCCGCCATACGGGCAACCGGCGTGATGAAAAGCTTTTCGCTGGGCAAACAGCAGCGTTTGCAGGCGCTGAACCAGGTCAGCTTTCAGGTGGCGCGCGGCACTACGCATGCACTGGTAGGCGAATCCGGCTCCGGCAAAACCACGCTGGCGCGCATCGTTATGGGTTTTGAAACCGCAGACAGCGGCGAGGTGACGCTGGATGGCATCGTGGTCAACGGATTACGCGGCGAGGCGCTGCGTCAGCTGCGGCGGAAGATCCAGTTTGTCTATCAGAACCCATTTGCCTCGCTCGATCCGCGTCAGACGCTGTCTGCAATTATCGAAGAGCCACTGCGTAATTTTGAGCGGCTGAGCCGCAGTCAGCGCCGTGAGCGCGTAGAAGCGATGACCACGCGGGTGGCGCTGCCGCTCTCTCTTCTGTCACGTCATCCTCACGAACTTTCCGGCGGTCAGCGGCAGCGTGTGGCTCTTGCGCGGGCGCTGATCTGCAAGCCGGAGATTCTGGTACTGGATGAGGCGACCTCGGCGCTGGACGTCACGGTGCAGGCACAAATCCTCGACCTGTTGCAGCAGCTTCAGGCCGAACTGGGTCTGACCTATCTGTTTATCACGCACGACCTGGCGACGGTGCGGCAGATTGCCGACAGCGTCACGGTGTTAAAAGCGGGCGAAGTCGCAGAGCAAGGTGACGTTGTCACGATTTTCAGTTCGCCACAGCATCCTTATACCCGGGAATTAATGGCTGCCATTCCTCCGCTTATTCCCTTAACCCACAAGGAGTCAGCATGAGCCGACGTCTCGGATTTTTTACCCGGCTGCTGGATAAGGTGCCGGCGAAACAGCGCTATCAGCTGGCCACCGAACAGATTCAGCATGCCGAACGCTGCGGATTTGATAATGCGTGGATTGCTCAGCACCATTTTCATCAGGATGAGGGGGGTCTGCCGTCGCCGCTGCTCTTCCTGGCGCATGTCGCCGCGCAGACCCGCACCATCCGGCTCGGCACCGCCATCATCACCCTGCCAATGGAAAATGCGCTGCGGGTGGCTGAAGATGCCGCAGTACTGGATCTGCTGGCAGATGGGCGGCTGGAGATCGGGCTGGGCTCCGGTGGCACGCCGGATTCGTTTTTGCCGTTTGGTCTGACCTTTGCCGAGCGCGGTGCCGCTTTTGCCGACCATCTGCATACGCTGCTCAGCGCCTGGCGCGGGGATTCACTGGGGCATCCTGATAATCATCTCTATCCCGCCGCGCCGCAGCTTGCCGGACGGGTGTGGATCGCCACCTTCTCGGTTGAGGGCGCAATCCGTGCCGCTAAGGGCGGCCATGGCCTGATGCTGTCCCGCACCCAGCCGCGCCCGGCGGGCCAGCCTGAGCTGCCGCTGGATGCATTGCAGAATCCGCTGATCGATGCCTATCTTGCGGCACTTCCTGCGGGAACCCCTCCGCGCATCCTCGCCTCCCGTACCGCATTCGTGGCCGATTCTGACCGCTATGCCCGGCAGGTAGCTGAACCGGGAATTCGTCAGCAGGCTGCGCAGTATCGTGGTGAATTACGCGGTGAACGCTTTGATGATCTGCTGGCGCAGTTTGATGCCCATGTTGGCGGCATCGATCAGGTGCAGCACTCGCTGGCGCAGGACAGCGCACTGGCGCGCGTCACCGACATCTCATTTCAGGTGCATTCGGTTGAGCCTACGCATGCCGACACGCTGCGCTCGATTGAACTCATTGCTCAACATCTTGCGCCCGCGCTTCGTGCCGCTGGCGAACCTCACAGGAGAATTTCATGAATCAACCTGACGATTTGATCGCCACATTAGTAGATATCGATCCCGATTCCGAACTGGCCCATGCGCGCCAGACACGTCACGCCGCCACACAACATGCTCAGGGTAGCTACACCCTGTTGTTTAGCCAGGGTGATGAGGATTTTCCGCTGGCGGAGCGACGTCTGCTGGCCGCACAGGTTGCCGGCTGGCATGCACAACCCGGCCTGCAGGCGCACTACCAGCCACAGGAGAGTCTGGCCGGGAGTGATCGGATCAACGCGGCACAGGCTTTTGCCCATCGCCTGACCTTTGAGCCGGTTACTGCTGCTCCCGCGCATCTGGAGGCTTTGAAACAGGCGGGCTGGAGCCTGCGCGGCATTGTCACACTGGCACAGCTGGTGGCATTTGTCAGTTTTCAGAGCCGGTTGCTGGCGGGTCTGCGCAGCTTACAGGGCGATGAGGCGTCGGGTGAGGTTGCCCCGGTAGTCGCCGGTCACTGGCACGAGGCCTTACATACCGCCAGCGGCAAAACTGCCCTGACCGCGTTTACGCAACAGGAACTCGGCTGGGAGCCCTGGCTGCCGGCAAAACCGCTGTCGGAATTCAGCGAGGAAGAGCAGGCGACACTGGCAAAATTCGGTCACACCGACTCCGACTATTTTCGCCTGCTGGCGCGCAATCTGCCGTTGCTGGAGCAGCGCACCCTGACCGATAAAGGCATTTTTTATACCGCAGGAGGGCTGCCACGCGCCGAGCGCGAACTGGCTGCCACCGTGGTGAGTAAGGTCAACGGCTGCATTTACTGCGCCTCAGTCCATGCGCGTAAAGCCAGCCAGCTCTCAAAGCAGGATGAAGCGGTACAGAAGCTGCTGAATGTTGCACCTGGCGCGGTGTTATCTCACGGACACGCCGCACGCTGGCAGGCGATCATCGCATTCTCAGCAGCGCTGTCGCTGACCCCTGCCCAGCCGACACAGTCGCAGCTCTCTGCACTGCGTGAACAGGGTCTGGATACGCTCGCCCTGCTCGACCTGATTCAATCAACCGCCTTTTTTGCCTGGGCTAATCGCCTGATGCTGACGCTGGGCGAACCTTTTCTGCCGGAACAACAGGGATAATCATGACTTTGCCTTTAACCGACCAACTGGTGCAGTGGCGTCGCGAACTGCATCAGCATCCTGAACTTTCGAATCATGAATTTGCCACCACGGAACGTATTACCCGCTGGCTGGAACAGGCCGGGATCCGGCTGTTGCCGCTGGGGCTGAAAACCGGCGTCGTGGCAGAAATCGGTCATGGCGAACCCCTGATCGCCCTGCGCGCGGATATTGATGCGTTACCGATTGAAGAAACCACCGAGCGCCCGTGGCGATCACAGCAGCCGGGCGTGATGCACGCCTGTGGTCACGACGTTCACAGCGCCGTGATGCTCGGCGTGGCGTTACGGCTGAAACAGCAGGAAGACACACTGCAAGGCCGGGTACGGATTCTGTTTCAGCCCGCTGAAGAGACCTTTAATGGCGCACGTCAGCTGATTGATGCTGGTGCGCTGGAAGGCGTTCAGGCGATATTTGGCCTGCACAACGCACCCGACCTGCCACTGGGCACACTGCGTAGCCGGGCGGGTGCGTTTTATGCCAACGTAGACCGCTTTGTTATCCGCATTGAGGGCAAAGGCGCCCATGCCGCGCGACCGCAGGAGGGCATCGATTCGATTGTGATTGCCAGCCATATCGTAACGGCTCTGCAGACCCTGCCGAGCCGGGTATTCAGCTCGCTGGAAACGGTGGTGCTGAGCGTGACGCGCTTTACCGCCGGTAATACCTGGAACGTGCTGCCACAAAGCGTTGAGCTGGAGGGCACCGTACGCACCCACAACGGCGAAATCCGGGCGCAGATCCCGCACCGCATGCGATCCCTGATTCAGGGTATTGCCGCCGGGTTTGGTGCGACCGCCGAACTGGAGTGGACTGAAGGACCGCCGGCCCTGATTAACACGCCAGGCTGGGTGGATGTTGCGCTGGACGTTGCTCAACAGAGTGGCTATCTCGCGGAGCACGCTGAGTCGCCGCAAATGGGAGGAGAAGATTTTGCCTTCTATCTGCAGCAGGTTCCGGGGGCGTTTGTCAGCATCGGCAGTGCCAGCGAATTTGGTCTGCATCACGCCGCCTTCGATCCTGATGAAGCGTTGATTGGCCCGGCGGTGGACTACTTCACGCAGCTGGTGCCACGCGCGTTGCAGATTGTGGCGGCGCAATGACGAAAAAAAGGAGTGCTGCTATGTCAGTTCAGGTTCCACAACCGATTCTTGATCATGCGGTGATTAACGTGGCCGACCAGCTCGACAGCGCCAGCGCGCGCTTCCGAAGGCTCGGCTTTCAGCTCACTGAACGGGGTCATCACTCGCTGGGATCGAGTAATCACCTGGCGATTTTTGGTGAGAATTACCTGGAACTGCTGGGCTATGAGACGGGCAAAGGGAGCCAGCGCGCCGATCTCTGGCAGTCGCCGCAGGGATTGAGCGGTCTGGTGTGGAAAAGCAGCGATGCAGAGAGTGAGTTTCAGCATCTGCAACGGCAGGATCTGGATGGCGATCCGCCAGCGGCCTTTCATCGACCGGTCACCCTGCCCGACGGTTCGGTGAGTGAAGCGCACTTTCGGACCGTACGGATTCGCCCTTCGCTGGTACCCAATGGCCGCAGCTTTTTTTGCCAGCATCTGACGCCCGAAGCGGTATGGCAGCCGGCATGGCAGCGTCACCCCAATGGCGTGCGTAATATCAGTGAGTTTGTGATTGTCGCGCAGGATCCGGCGCTTTCAGCGCTGGTCTATAGCCGCCTGTTTGGGGCCGCTAAGGTGCTCGCCTGTCCCGAAGGCGCCTTTGTCCTGCGCGCGGGTGCTGCCACGGTTCGTTTTGCTTCGGCAGACTATGCGCAGCAGCGATTTGGCCCGCTGCCGGAAGACTATGATGGCAGCGCCCGGATGGTCGCGCTGGGTTTTGAGACGGAGGATCTCGGCCTGGTGAAACGCGCGCTGGTGAAGGGTGAAATTGCCTTTCAGGAGCAGCCCGAGGCGATTGTGGTGGAGTCGGCAGAAGGTTTTAACCTGGCACTGCGTTTTACCTGAGTGCAGATTCAGGAGGTGATGAAAAACGCCTCAAGTGAGGCGTTTCTTCAGAGCACGGACCGATAAAATATAAAGACTTATCGAATCTTAATAGTCCATCGCAGCACGCTTAAATCAGAAAAACAGAGATGGCGACAGGCCAAACCGGGCGCATAATGCCCGGATATGCGACACAGTCAACTGACGTTCGCCGCTGAGGATTCGGCTAACCAGCGATTTTTTACCGATCTCATTTTCGAAGTCGCTCAGGCTAAGATTGTGTTGCTCAATAAGCACGCGCAGAATGCCGGGGCCTGTGCTGATTTCATTTTGACGTGCATTAAATTCGGCCAGCTCCGGATCTTTATCTTCATAGTGAGCAATGCGCGCGCAAAGCAGGTCAACCAGCGGATTATCCGGCTCATGTTCAATCAGATATTCGACCAGTTCCAGTGCTTCTTCATAATCCTCGCGCTGGCTGCTGCCAGCCAGCAGCGGTACCGCTTCAGCGAGCTCATTTGACAGCCTGATAGCTTCAGTATTCATTCGGTAACCTCCCGATATTTCGCGGACAACTGTTGATCGCTCTGCACATGCTGTGAAGCCTTTCAGCCGATCGTTTCAGCAGACAAAGGCCATAAAATTAAACTCTCCGATCTTAATATAAAAAAACGCCTCAACTGAGGCGTTTTTCACAGGCTTTACAACGACACAAATCAGAAGGTGTAGCTGGCGGTCACTGAGAAATTACGCGGTTCGCCGTAGACTACAGAGCTGGCCACATTAGTGTCATACTCTTTGTCGAACAGGTTATTGAGGTTGCCCTGCAGCGACAGATTTTTGTTCACCTGATAACGGGCGAAGAGATCAACCAGCGCATAGCTGCCCTGACGGGCACGCCAGGTGCCATTGCCTTCCGGGCCACCGACATCATTCCAGATATGTGTCTGCCAGTTCACACCGCCACCCAGCGTCAGCTGCTGCAACGTCGGCAGGCGATAGCTGCTGAACAGGTTAAAGCTGGTCTGCGGCAGTTGCGGGTTAAAGGTGCTGCCATCGCGGTTTTCCGCAATGTAGCGCGTGCCGCCCAGGGTCATCTGCCAGTTGTCGGTTAATGCGCCGTTGACTTCAAACTCCACGCCACGACTCACCACGCCTTTACGGCCAATGTACGCGACATCACCTGACCCCTGAACCGTCTGAGTAGTTGCTTCACCGACATTATTCAGCTCGGTGCGGAACACCGAAATCGAGGTGGTGAAGCGACTATCCATCCAGTCAGATTTCAGGCCTGCCTCGTAGTTTTTGCCGATAACGGGCGACAGGAAAGCGCCGCTGGCATCGCGATAGTCCTGTGGCTGGAACACCGAGGTATAGCTGGCGTAAGCCGACCAGTTTTCAGCGAAGTCATAAATCAATCCGCCGTAAGGGGTGGTGTTATTTTCTTCCATTTCACCACCAGGCGTTTCACGGTTCCAGTTGGTGTAACGGGCACCGATAATCAGGTGCAGCGGATCGGCGAGCGACAGACGGGTCGCCATATAAGTCGATTTCTGGCGAACCAGTTGGGTATCGCTGGCAGGCAGACGCGGCGTCCAGGCTGATTCCGGATACTGACCGTTAAACTCGTTGTAGTTGCCCAGCGACTCCGATGAGATATTCTCAAAGGTACTGAAGTACTTGTTATCCTGGCGGGTGTAATTGACGCCGACCATCAGCTCATGCTGACGACCCAGCAGTTCATAAGGACCGCTGGCGAAGGCATCAACGGCATCCACTTTGCGTTTACCGGTGTTGTAACCAGTCCCGCCTACCACCGGATAGTTGGCATAGGAAGAGACGCCCGCCCCGGTGTTACGATCGAAATAGCCATCAAGATAGATCTGCTTACTGTCGAGGCGCATCTCGTTGTGCGCGCCGTTCAGTGTGATGTTCCAGCCGTTGTCGAAGTCCTGTTTCAGGTTCACAAAGACTTTACGGTTCTCTTTATCGTTGTAGGCCCAGTCAGGTGCGGTGTTGTAGCCGCGTCGGGTATGTATCTGCGTGCCGTCTGTGTACCAGCGCGGCGCGCCACCCCACATGGTGGAGTCCGTATTGACCTGGCTGAATTCATAGCCGACCGAAAGCGTGGCAGAGTCGGTCAGGTCAGCGTCAACCACGCCATAGATGAACTGTTTTTTGGCGCCATAGCGCTCTATGAAGCTGTTGTTATCCTGCCAGCCCGCGATCAGCCGGCCACGAACATTGCCGGAGTCACTGAGCGGAGCAGAGAGATCGGCCACGTAACGCTGCTTATTCCAGCTGCCGTAACTGGCGGAGACGGTGCCGCCGAACTCTTTGCTGTCGGCGTGTTTGCGCACCATATTGATGGCAGCTGATGGATTGCCCGGTCCGGTTAACAGACCGGTCGCTCCGCGCACCACTTCAACGCGCTCATACATTGCCATATCGGTCTGCGCATCGCCCAGGTTCCAGCGAGCGGCAAAGGCAGTAGGGATACCATCGACCATGTAGTTGTCGATCATAAAGCCGCGAGCATAGTAGTTGGTGCGATCCATATCACCACTGATACCGCGAATACCGGTGGTATTTGCGAGCACATCATTCAGCGACTGGAGTTGCTGATCGGCCATACGCTGCTTACTGACAATGCTGACTGACTGCGGGACATCACGCACGGTGCCCAGCATTTTAGTGCCCGCACGGGTAACCGGTACGCTGTAATCGGTGGCGGGCGAAGCGGCTACGGCATCATCAGCTGACGCGCTGACCGTCATAGTCTGGTTATCGCTGGCAGCGGATGCGCCGGTCTCTGCTGCATGAGCAGCGTTATGCGCCAGCGACGAGGCGACGATGACAGCCAGCAAGGAGAAGCGGAATGGACGTTGCAGAGCAGAAGTATCCATTGCCCTGGGGTGTTGAAGATCGAAAGCGTTCATTAATTCCTCAATTATATTTATGTTTTTATGCTGCCACTGTCACGACCATGCTTCCTGCGGACATCGCTGCCCTGCTTATGGTTTGAGGAACCAGAAACCTTTCCCTGAGCGCCTGCGCGCGGGTGTGATGAACTTCTAAAACAAATGAGAAATATACGCATTGCGATTATCATTGCAAGATTTTGTTAGCAAACAATACGAATTTTTTCAGGGAATTGTCTGCGTGTGAAAGACGACTGGAAGATGATAAAGACAGGGAGGCGTTTATGGGGTCAGCGCACCTGCTGACTTGTCAGAGAAACAGGGCTGCTGCATCATTTTTAATAAAGATAAAATCCTGTAATGGCCGTTCATTGAACTGTAGTTGTCACTCCTGATGCCACAATATCTGCCTTAAATCTTTTATCACCTTATTTAACACCAGATATTGCAGGAATTCGTACGTGCGCAAAATTTCAATGCTTAAAGCGCTGATAACGACCACCGTTTTCAGTGTTTTTTCAGCCCACTCCGCCACACTTGTGGAGACCGTGAGTGCGGGCTGGGATAATTTCAGTGATAAAGTCGCCACAACCTGGCAGCAGCCTGAAGGTTACGACTTTTATCTGCCCGCGATTACCTGGCACAACCGTGCCACTTACGATCGTGAACACATCAATAAATATAATGAAAGACCCTGGGGCGCGGGCGGAGGTATCTCCCGCTACGATGAAAAAGGGAACTGGAACGGCATCTACTTAATGGCGTTTAAGGACTCCTTTAATAAATGGGAACCCTTTGGTGGCTATGGCTGGGTGGCAACCTGGCGTCCGCTGGCCGACCAGAATTTTCACTGGGGTGCGGGTTACACGGCGGGCTTTACCGCACGGCACAACTGGGATTATATTCCGGTGCCAGCGATACTGCCGCTGGCCTCTGTCGGCTATGGCGATCTCGATTTCCAGATGACCTATATTCCCGGCACCCATAACAACGGCAACGTCTATTTTGCCTGGCTGCGCTACCACTTCTGACAGTTGCCGATATAAGCGTTAGCGTGACATCGCCATGAGCGAGAGATCGTCCAGCGTGAGGGTTTCGCCATCATAGCGATGACGCAGGAGATGGTAGCTTTCGCATTCAATAATCTGCTCAACCGCGTCCGAAAAGATAGTCATGGCGCTGCGCATCTGGCTCAGATAGTCATGGGTGTCATAGACCCGATCGATTCCTTCCAGCGCATGGTTCATGATTTTTCGGGCGACGTCATTAGGCGTGTCGAGCGCTGAGAGTTTTGAACGCGCAGTCCTGCGCAGATCGCGCGGGGTAAACGCCTCCAGTCCCAGCCCACGGGGAGCGCGGATCATCCGGCGAAGTGCCTGATTCAGCGCGCCTTTTGACAGCGGCTGTTGCGGATCGCGTGGCGCGGGCACCAGCCAGGGTGAGGCTGGTTCGGCGGCGCGCAGCAATGCTTCGATGCATTGACGCATCAGCGGTGAAATGGGCAGCACATGCTCCCGCTGCGATTTATTGCGCGTACCCTGCATCCACAATCCTAATTGCAGATCGAACTCCGCTTTCTGCGCCTGCACAATTTCATCCGGCCGCCGGGCGCTGACCAGGCATAAACGCAGCGCCCAGCGCGCCTGTTCCGAGAGTGCCCAGTTATCCAGCCCGTGCCAGAACACCCAGATTTCTGCATCGGTAAGTTGCCGACTGCGCGGCGGCGTAGCGCGACCCGCGACATCACGCTTTTTCATTGAAGCGATGGGTGAATGATCGAGATAGCCCTGCATCTCGGCCCAGGCAAGAAATTGTTTGGTCAGCGCGAACACCCGCCGCGCCTCCTCTTTTTTACCGTCGGCGATCAGAATGTTATAGAGCCGGTTAAGGCGTAAGCGGTTCAGCGTTTTGAGTGGCTGCGAACCGATGTTCGGCAGGACATGTTTCAGCAATGAGGAGATGGCGATCTCAGGACGACGCCGACTGATCAGCAGCGAGAGTTTTACCCAGACCTTCATCACCTGCTCCACCGTGCCTTCATCGCCAAAATTATCCAGCTCGCTAAGTGAAGCCTTTTTAACCTGCTCCAGCCAGAGCAATACATGGCGGCCTACGTGGGCTGAACGCGCAGGGATCTGTGTCAGATCTGGGGTCACATTTATACCTGTTAGACATGAAGAGCGGGCCATTCTATCCATTGTTTATCTATGACTCCAGACCTAATAAGTCTGGAGTCATAAAGACGCGTTATGATGAAATCTGAGGAAGTTTTCGGGTGATGACCAACAAGTAAAACTAACGTCTCTTCTCCCTTCTGGTCATGGTTATGGCGAATAAATAGCCCATTGTTATGGAATGTAAAGGTGGCTTACCGCGATATACAATGATAACTATTATCATTATCATACGCATTTGCTTACATGCCTTAATACTTCAGGGAGATTTTCTAAGTGAATGTAACCATGCGTGTCCATAAGCGCCCTGTTGCGCTACTGCTGGCCGGTTTATTGAGTACCTCTGCTAACGGCGCTAATCAGGAAGAGACAGAAAAGCTGGCTGATGATGAGACGATGCTGGTCACCGCTGAACAGGAGCTGAAACAGCAGCCTGGCGTTTCGGTGATCACCTCGCAGGACATTGAGAAAAACCCGCCGGTCAACGACCTTTCCGACATTATCCGTAAAATGCCAGGCGTTAACCTTACCGGCAATAGCGCCAACGGTGTACGCGGTAACAATCGTCAGATCGATATTCGCGGCATGGGGCCGGAAAATACGCTGATTCTGATTGATGGTGTGCCGACCACCTCGCGCAATTCGGTGCGTTATAGCTGGCGCGGCGAGCGCGATTCCCGCGGTGACTCAAACTGGGTACCACCAGAAATGGTTGAACGGATTGAAGTGATTCGTGGACCGGCGGCAGCGCGTTACGGTTCCGGCGCGGCCGGTGGCGTGGTTAATATCATTACCAAACGCCCGACCAATGACTGGAGCGGATCGCTGTCGCTTTATACCAACCAGCCCGAAGATGATAAAGAAGGCGCAACCCGCCGCGCTAACTTTAACCTGAGTGGTCCGCTGGCGGGCGATGCTCTGACCATGCGGCTCTATGGCAACATCAACAAAACCGACAGCGATGCTTTCGACATTAACCAGTCGCACAATGGCTCCGGCGCCGCCGGTCGCGAAGGCGTTCGCAATAAAGACATCAACAGTGTGCTGTCGTGGAAGATTACGCCATTACAGGTGCTGGATTTCAGCTACGGATACAGCCGTCAGGGCAACATTTATACCGGTGATACCCAGTACAGCAACGGTGCCGGTAATGCCTTGATCGAATCTCTCGATGGTTCAGAAACCAACCGTCTGTATCGTCAGACCTGGGGCCTTGCGCATAATGGCATCTGGGACTGGGGACAATCTAAGCTCACCTTTAACTATGAAAAAACCAATAACACCCGCCTGAATGAAGGCACGGCGGGTGCGGGTGAAGGCCGGATCAACAGCAACACGTTCTCAACCAGTCGCTTTGAAAGTTACCGGGCCGGAGGTGAAGTCAGCTTCCCGCTGGAACTGCTGCGTGAGCAGACCGTTACGCTGGGAGCCGAGTGGAACCGTGATGAGCTGAACGATCCAAATTCAATGAACGGCACCAGTGCGCCTGGCGTATCCATCGACGGTGTCAGTGGTGATGCGGGCAGCCGCAACAGTAAAAACAGCGCAACGCTGAGCTCACTCTATTTTGAAGATAATATTGCTGCGACCGATAGCACTGAAGTGATCCCCGGTCTGCGTTTTGATTATCACGACACCTTTGGTGCGAACTGGAGTCCGTCGCTCAATATTTCTCAGGCTCTGGGAGAAAGTTTTACCCTGAAAGCGGGTATCGCCCGTGCGTTTAAAGCCCCTAACCTTTATCAGTCCAGCGAAGGCTATTTACTGGCGACGCGGGGAAATGGCTGTCCGATCAACGTTACCCGTGGCAGTTGTTATCTGCTGGGTAATGAAAATCTCGATCCTGAAGTCAGCGTTAATAAAGAGCTGGGTATTGAGTTCAGCCAGGATGGCTATATTGCGGGTATCACCTGGTTCCGCAATGACTATAAAAACAAAATCGTCTCCGGGACGGAGGTGCTGGGTTACGCCTCTAATGGTAACAATATCCTGCAATGGAGTAACGGCGGCAAAGCGGTAGTGGAAGGTCTTGAAGGCAATTTCACTATCCCGCTGGTCAGTGACGAGCTTGAGTGGCGGACTAACGCAACTTATATGATCGAGTCGAAGGATAAAAAGACCGGCAATCCGCTGTCGATTATTCCTGAATACACCATCAATACAATGCTGGACTGGCAGGTGACGCAGGATTTCTCCACTAATCTGAACTGGACAATGTATGGTCGTCAGAAACCACGCCAGTATGCGGAATCCCGCACAGAAAACAATTCTATGTCGAATCGCGAAGTCGGCGCTTATTCAGTATTTGGGGTCAATTTTAATTATGACATCACCAAAAATCTGCGTGCCAATGCCGGGATTAATAACCTGCTGGATAAACAGCTATATCGCGAGGCTGATGGCGCATCGACCTATAACGAACCGGGACGCGCTTATTATGCCGGGCTGACAATGTCCTTCTGATCTGCAGCAGCGCTTCCCGGTGGAGGCGCTGTTTTATCTTCATCGACTAACCTCCGGTTTACACTCTCCCCGTTTTATCTTCTCAATGCTGATCTCTGGCTGCCGCTTAACGAGCCGGAAAGTATCTGACTCACGGGTATGGCATTAAATACTTACATTCCCTCTGGAAAGCGTAACGACAGGTAACTAATGTCGTGATTCCTGTATCCCGGCCAGCGAAACACCCCAGAGTGCGGCTATGCTCTGTCGGGTTCAACCTGCAACTATAACTAAC
This sequence comes from Pantoea sp. Ft-CA_14, assembly GCF_024520875.1. Lineage (NCBI taxonomy): Bacteria > Pseudomonadati > Pseudomonadota > Gammaproteobacteria > Enterobacterales > Erwiniaceae > Pantoea > Pantoea sp. Ft-CA_14. The sequence continues at coordinate 120,984 of NZ_JALNPM010000001.1, forward strand.
TATCAGGATATTAAGTGATGAAAAAATTATCAGTTATCGTTATTGCTACCGGACTGTTTTTGTCGGTGAATTTACAGGCTAATGCCCAGGGCTGTCTTAAGGGAGCCGCAGTAGGCGGCGTCGCAGGTCATGTTGCTCATCATGGTGTGGCCGGTGCCGCAGCGGGCTGCGCAGTCGGTCATCATATGGCGAAGAAAAAACAGAAAGAGGCTGAGCAAAATCAGCAGTCTCAAAAATAAGCTGAGGTTGTAGCATCGATGTAAATCAGCCGATTACCGGGCAATGATGATGTCCGGTGATCGCTGAGTGATAACTATTCTGACTCTGTTGCATCGCTAAAGTATGGCGCATTAAGGGCGGCCGGTTATGGTAATTATGTTTATTTGAACTCGATGTCTTTAAAGGTGCAGTGATTTAGGTGAGTGACCAGAAATTTGAATAAGGTACGCATATTTTTAATTCAGACAGTGGAAAACGTCTTTTGAAAAAACGTCCTTTCTCGACCCAGCCGCACAATGCCATGCCATCTGAATATTCAATTACCACCATTATTCTTCTTCTTTTTTTTCGCCGAACAATGGTGCCCACTTCAATCATGCGGATGCCTTAACCGCACTATTGCCGGTTACGTCATGAGTATCTGTAAGTATCGTTCTGACAATGAAGTCATTACTTTTTCTCAGATCTCCAATCTCTGGCTGGAGTTTTCCATATATCCGCATACCTTCCATCATCATGAAAATGCTTTGAGCCATGACTCGCGCATCTTCATCCTGGCGAAATACCCGCTGATCCTGGCCTCTTTTTAAGATATTCTCTAACTCGTTAATTAAACGGTTAAATTTAAAGGAAACTTTGCCTTTAACCTCTTCGTCTCCGGGTAAAAGCTCGCTGGCTGCCGCAATAGTAAAACACCCTTTCTCTCCGGCAGGAGCAGATGATAACTGAGCCACAAATTCGAGCGTTTCTCGCAATGCAGCTTCTGGCGACAATTCTGCATTTCGTTTCACTGTCCTTGAAATGCCTTCATCCATGTATCGCTGCAAAGCAGCCAGGTAGATAGCGCGCTTATCGGGATAAAGTTTATAGATGCTGGCACTTGCCAGACCCGATGCTTTCATAAGATCAGCCATAGATGTTGCCTGATATCCCTTCTGCCAGAAGCATTCGAGTGCGGTGTTGAGGAACGCCTCTGGATCGAATTCTCTGGGTCTGCCTGCTGATGCTTTCATAAGGTTCTCCTGTGCTGACGATTTATTGTAGATCGATCAATCTACAATTAAAAGGCTTTATCTAAACCTTGTGTTAAAAGTCATGCTTTTTGCCTGGTAAAATTTAATGCTGAGTCAGTGGACAGGCACAGGTGAGTCATTGGCCGCCTTCTGGCGGCGGCAGGCAAATACTTATAATGGGATTACAGTCTGGACCTGATGCTGAAAAACGTAGGGATCTGATAGCAACTCATATTGTTCATCATCCGGATAGGTAACGGCAATCTGATACTGGTCGCCTGCAAAGGCTTTGATGGCTTCTAAATCTTCCCAATACGTCGCAAGGAAGAAATGCTCCCATTCGCCCTGCGTTTCTCTGCGTACATAGGCTCCCAGATTCCCTGGCGTCGCTTCTGAATGTTCAACACCAGTCTCCTGCAAGTGAGTTGCAAAACCTTCGGCGTGCCTGACCGGTACGCATCCGTGCCATGTTCTGACAATCATGTTGCTATCCTCATGTTGTTGAAGAGTTTTAACCATAATATGACAATGCAGGAACAACGATTCGTTTTCTGGGAGTGTAAGATGGAATATTAATAAATTACTTATCGGCTAGTTGACCATAAACAGAGCGTCGGGCATACAAACAATCGCCCATTTTGACCATCATAAAGCTCATGCTTTTTGTCTTAAGAAAGACCGACGTGATAACCTTCGAACATACGATAATTTCGCCTGACGTTTGGTTTACCATGAGAACTAACCGGTTCAGGGAACTGCCGCTTATCAGCGCCAAATACTTAAGACTCAGGGAGAGAGCTGCCAATGAATACCTATTCAACCCGCCGTTTCGCGCTGTTAATTACCGGAGTGCTTGGCTGCTTATTTACTTTTTTTGTGTGGCGCAATGAAATTGACCGTAATACCTTTCTGACTCAACCTGTGCTCGACGCATTATGGTGTGCCGTCCTGCCGCTGGGACTGGCTCTTTTTTTTTATTATTAAAAAATGGGGTAAAGGTGAGGCTGTCAACGGCATAATGAATAACATCAAACTTTTCGCAGGGTCCGTTCTGCTGATGGCCTTTTTTAGCTATATGCTGCTGACCACGGTTATCTGGCTTCTTCCGGGCACCCTCAGCAAGTATACCGCTTATAGCGAGTTTTCGGGCGGCGGGCGTCACGACTGTTCGGGTGTTGAGGTTAACGACCCGGATCTGCAAAGACGGATAAAGGTCTGTGAACCCGTGGGCAATTATTTTGCCGGCGGAACGGTTCACGTGACTAAACGAAGCAATGCGGCAGGCATGAGCATTGTTAACGCTAAAATCAAAGAGTAAACGTCATTACGCAGCTCGGGGCCTGAGTACCTTCAGGCCCACACATAAACAGCATGATTTCTTTATACAACAGCCGTCATTCTTTTGTTAAAACTCAGAACTCGATATCTTCCAGGCTGAAGATTTCAGTCTGATCATTGTAGGAAAAAATTATGCCAGAATCACAATCACCATCGTGAGCAATACCCAGCCTATGGCGTGAATATCTTTATGCATGATAGCCTGAGCCAGATAGCCGCCTACGCCGGGCAGCGTATAAGCGTTATTGCCCACGGTGATCGCTTCGGAGGCCACGAAAAAGAACCAGCCACCAGACATTGACATCATCATGTTCCAGATCAGCCCCGGAACGGCAAAAGGCACGTCCAGTTTCCAGAAACATTGCCATGCTGTCAGATGGAAACTGCGGGAAACCTCCACCAAATCCGCAGATACGGTGCGTAACGATTGATAGAAGCTAAAGGTCATGTTCCATGCCTGGCTGGTGAACAATGCGAAGATCGCCGCCAGCTCTATGCCCAGTACCTGTCCAGGAAACAGCGCAATAAAGAACGTCACGGTAAAAGAGATTTAGCCTAGCACCGGAACGGATTGCAGAATATCGAGTGTGTATGAGTAAATCCCTCAAACATTTTTTTATACCCGCGCCATAAATTTATAAAAATTATAGGCTGAAGTCAGCTGATGTATCTTTATTGCAACGGCTGAATACTGTGATGACTGAATCAATTCACTTAAACCAGGGATACTCGTTTGTGTTAAAACAATGTTTCAAGGCAACCAGGCCTGAAACATGACGGAGCAGAAATGAGAACGCAGAAGCGATGTATGGGATATGTGGCCATCGTGGTTGATGACTATGATCGGGCAATTGAGTATTACACCGAAAAGCTGGGTTTTACCCTTGTTGAGGATACTCCGCAGCCAGGTAAACGCTGGGTTGTAGTTACACCTGACCCTGAAAGCGACTGCAATCTTCTTCTGGCTCGCGCTTCAGATGACAGACAGGAAGGTTTTATTGGCAATCAGTGCGGCGGAAGAGTATTCCTTTTTCTGCAGACGGATGACTTCTGGCGAGACTACAAAGCCATGAAATCGAAAGGCGTTACATTCTCCCAGGAGCCTCATGAAGAGGAGTACGGAACCGTGGTGGTTTTTGAAGATCTGTACGGCAACCGCTGGGACCTTTATCAGAACAGGCAGAATTAAACACCAAAGCCAGTTGTGTATCAGGCATTCAGATGAACAATCAAAGCACGAACCCTGCAGGGATATTTCAGATCAGCGGGGAGTTTTTTGCAGCATCCCCTGAGCACTCAGCTGTCAGTTAAGCGCTCGCAAGCAACCGAGCGCGTGTGATAGCAGACTTACTTTCCTCACAAGCTATAACCTTCAGATCCGCCAATCAGTATCACTAATCCAGCGATCTATCCGATATTTTTAGCTGCGCCCTGGCATTATAAAAACGACGATAGGATAAATAGACAGCAATGATCGTTGACAGACTGGCAGTTCCTATCAGCATAAACGTAACCATAATCTGATACTTAATCGCCTTGAGCGGATCTATTCCGGCGAAAATCAGTCCGGACATCATCCCTGGCAGGCTGACCAGTCCGACGGTTTTGGCAGCGTCCACCGTCGGCATCATAGCTGTACGAATGCTGTCGGCAATGATGCGGCCCGATGCCAGCTTCACCGATGCGCCAAGGCTCAGCATCTCCATAATTTTCTGCTGGTTGTCGCTGAAGCGCTGGTTCAGGTTGCTGTAACAGAGCCCTACTGCGACCATGGCATTACCGGCGATCATGCCCGTGATGGGGATGACCTGCATCGGAACAAACGCTATCGCCCCGCTCAGCACCAGAATCGTTAGCGTGATAACGGTGCCACTAAAAATAGCGATAAACGATATCGTAAAGGCGTTATCAATATTTCGTCCGCGTTTACGGGCGTTGATCGCGGCATTAACGCAGATAAACAGCACCATCAATACCGTGAGCCAGCTGTTATTAACATCGAAGATCGACTTTAATACAAAGCCGACAATGACCAGCTGAATTATCGCCCGGGATACACTCCAGAGAATATCTTTGCTCATGCCGAGCTTTTCTTTCTGGCTGATAAGCAGCGCTATGGCCACCAGCGTCAGTGACAGCAATAGAGAGGTGTCACTGATATTATGCTGATTCACGCTTATTCTCCTTTTCTGGCGGCTCAAGCCGAAGCACCTGCTCAGCCTGCTGGATATCGTTAACGTCATGGCTAATCCGCACCACGGCTACCTTTTCTTCAGCTGAGATCCGGTTAATCAGTGAAAGTACTGATAGTCTGTTCTCTTCATCAAGTGCGCTGGTGACTTCATCCAGCAACAGTACCTCAGGCATAAACTGCAGATTGCGCAGTAGTCCAACACGCTGCTTTTCTCCGCCTGATAGTTGTTCAACAGGTTTATTCAGCATATCCGGAGAGAGATTTACGCTTTCCAGCGCAGCAACAAGTTTGTCCCGCTGAGGTTTCTGACGTCGAATCTGCCATGGCAGCGCCAGGTTGTCATATACCGTCTGACCAAACAGTTGCGGCGTCTGAAAACAGTACGAGACCTGCTGGCGATAGGCCTCTGCTCTCAGCGTGGTGATATCACTGTTCCTGAAGAAAAGTTGCCCGGAGGTGGGGGTAATCAGCGAAGCAAGGATTTTGAGGAAGGTACTTTTTCCGCTTCCGGATGGACCGGTCAGCAAGACGCAATCACCCTGATATAACTGCAGGGAGAGCGGTTTCAGTAGCTGACGATCCCCGACTGAAAAAGCGACGTCCTGCACATCCAGCAGGAGCGAAACTCTGTCCATATTTACGCCTCAGGACCTGACAAATTGAGTGTTGTCAGTATCAAAAAAAGCAGGAGTTACCCTTCACAGTCAGATTACCGGTACTGCATGTTGCAGCGCGATCGCACTGCTGTCGTGGGCGCGGCAAATTTACATCAGACTAGGAAATATAAGGCATTTAATTGCGGCTATGCATCTTCTGAGTAAAAAGTCAGTGTGTAAAGGTGTCCGCCAGCCAAAATTCAATATGATCCTGCGCGAGGAAGTGACAGGAACCGGGTTTGAATCAGAGTGGCAGACACGCTGCCACCCGACAATTATTTGTTTTTCCAGCTGGTAGAGACCGGGTTGGTAACGGTGTTTTTTTCCTGGGTATAGGTGCCGTTCTGCTGCGCAATGGCTTCACCGGTATCCACAATGGCATTCTGAATAAAGACATTCTGCTCGTCACCCCTGATAAAAGTTAACTGATGAAAAGCCGTTTTATTGCCCCAGTCAGCAGAAGGCAGAGAGATAAAACGCACCGTGAAAGTTTCATCATCAAACTTGCCCTGCATGACGTAAACACCGTAGTGGTTTTCGCCCTGAGAAATGATTTTATAGGTACCGTTGTCGTAATAATAAATCTCAGCATCCGGAAACGGCTTTTTGTCATACATTTTTCGGTAGTGCAGCACCTGTTTGATGGTGGGCTGGCCGAAGCTGACGGTGAGGTTTTTACCATCTGCCGACGTCGTCAGACCTTCAGCGTGAACACTGCTCATCAGCATTAACAGACTTGTAGCGGCCATTGCGGTTGCTTTCACTCTCTTTCTCCTCAGCGGATTATGGGGACAACAAGCGTATAAGACCCCAGAACTTACACGGTGGTGAGTATCTGTTGAAGAGGCAGATAACACATTATTACACAATGTTATAATCACGCCCTGTAACCTGGCGACTTGAGCCGTAGTTGACCGGGTTGCCAGGTATCGAAAGCGCTCGGATGCAGAAGGAAGCGGTTATCGCATTGAAAATAAAAAATAAACGCCAGGCTGACGTTTAAAGTTCGCCAGTGACGCTTAATGCCGCAACGCGGTGGAAAGCTGTTTAACTGCTTAAACGAATATCGGTCTGCTGCCGGCCGCTATAACAAAACGGCGCAGACCGATCTTTCGCTGGCAAATCCGGGCTGAATCCTGCTCTTTTACAGAAAATCAGGCACTAAGCGCAGACAGCCCAGGGCAAGGGGAACGTTTATTTCAGCGGTTCCGGCAGCGTTACGATCCACAACTCGCTGTCCGACTCCGGTTTCTTCAGCGGCTTCACGCCGATCGTCGTTGCAACCGGCTCACCCTCTACAGTAAGTTCCCCCTTTTCGTTCAGCCGATAATCCTTGCGCTTCTTACCTTCCACCGGATTTTGCATGACCGTTTTCACGCCGAAGTCATTGTCATTGGCGACCGCCAGGGTTTTACTGTCGATAAGCGCCAGTCCTTCGGCCTTCTCCTGCTGCCAGCCGAGTTGACGTAAATCGACCACCAGCGTTTTAGCTGCGAGCTTAATGCCTCGCTGCGCCAGCGCTTTCTCGTCGTCCGACTCCGGATACTCACCAGGCTTATCGAATGCGGCAAGATCGGTAGCCGCACTGAGGTCCACCTTATAGATAAGGTTGCGCATCGCGTCATTTTTATCGCTGCCTTGTTCAATTAAGAGGATATGCTGATTATCGAGCGCCACGATATCGCCAATTTTGGCGTCGCTGTTTTTACTATAAGCCTCGCTGTCGATAGGGTATCCATACATCGCGGTTTTCCCGGTCGCCGGATCGAAGCTCACCAGGCGGGTAAAGCGCGCCTGCTTTTTACTTTTACCGTTGATATCCAGCGTACTCTGCACCGCGGCGATGATGCGCCCGTCCGGCATACGGGTAAGCCCTTCAAAACCACGATTAGGCTGACGCCACTTAAGAATATTAGGCAGTCCGCCCGCAATGGATTTTTCCCCTTCAATAGCCTGCGGCCCGTGAATCGCCAGAATCTTGCCGCGTTGATCAACGTTAATCAGAAACGGGCCATATTCGTCGCACAACCAGTACCCGCCCTTCCCGTCCGGCGTAATGCCTTCCGTATCCAGACCACGGTTATCGCCCTTCAGCACCTTCAGTGTGTCGCTTAACGCGACTTCATTGGTTGAGCCGATGACACCATCCTGTAGCGGCAATCCGTTAATATTGCCCTTGTCGTCATGTAGTGGTCTGGCATCCGTGGCTTCTGCTTTGCCGTTCTGCACCTGAATATTCATCAGCAGCGGAGCGAAGTCTGGCGTGACGAAAATTTTTGACTCATGTTTGCCCACATCGGGTGAGTCGGCATTTGGCCCACGATCGGTGACGGTCGCGAAGGTGAGCGCATCCCCCTGCTTACCGGTAAAGAGCAAACCGGAGCCGATTCCCACCGGCAAACCATCCGGAAACGCGCTGGCGAACGCGCCGCTGTAGCTCACGCGCGTACCTTCCGGAAAACTGACGATATAGTGCTCAGCCTGAGGTTGCGCCGCAAGACCAGAAAACGAGAGCGCACAACTGATAACCAAAGAAATCGTTTTTATTTTCATAATATTAAATCCATGAGAGAAAGCTGACAGCGTAAAGAACATAAATGACAGGAAAATGATATTTGCGGTAAAAACGGACAGCTAACAGGTTGATTTTGCCACCGTTAAGGCGCCGGCTGGTGAGGTGGTGAACGTAGAGTGAACGTTGCCTTGTGCGCAACGCTGCCTGCTCAGTGCCAGGAGCTGACATTGGCAGAAAAATGATTGTTATTCATCACCATATTGCTATCGTTATGCACTTCCGGATGTGAACCACAGTTGAGAAAGCTTGCGGGCTACTCACTTTTCAAAAAAAGGATTTGATATGTTTATGCGCCGTGCTTCTCTGTTTTTAATGTCAATGATGGCTATATCGCAGGCCCATGCTGCTAACCTGCGGGCTGCCGATGTAATCACCTTTGATGTTGCCGGGGTAAAAACCGGTATGGATTATGATGAGGCCGTAAAAGCCATGACTGAGCACTTTCATGTGCCAGCATCATCGTTAGACGTTGATAAATACCCGGCTCTAAATGTGGTAACAGGAGATAAGCAGCCACAGTATATTGCTTACGAAAAGAACGGCGTCAAACTGCTTGTACATTTTGAAGGCCGTGTTCCTGCAGATCCGAAACATGCGCTGGCTGTGTCTCAGATTTCTTACGAGCTCCCATACTCCACTGAGAATAAAAATGCCATGGCCAAAGCCGCCGTTGAAAAATATGGTGTCCAGTCAAATGCACCTTATACACCAATGGTTTGGTGTAAAGCGCCCGGAAAAATGGCAACCATGGCATGCGGCCCGGATCCTGAGCAGCCGGTACTGAAATTATCAGGCACATCCCTGGAGATGAATGACCCATCGTGGACAAATGCCCGTATTAAACTGATGGACAGTAAACAAACCCGCACACCTGGTTTCTAAAGTGACTGATGCCGCCAGATGATCTTCTGGCGGCTAAGTGCCAGACGCTGATCATGGTTTTATGACAAAGGCTGAAGAGCAGCAGGTGATATTCAGGCGAGATGATTATCAAACGTGATGCGGGACAGATCTGCACAAAGCCAGCTCAGATAAGCTTTCAGTCCTTATTGAAAATTTTTATACACACAGAGCCTCAGCCACCAGCAGGCTGGCATTTTCTAATGACTTTAATCTGACTCAACGTCTCCCTTCCGCCCATAACAAACCTCTATCAGACACATGATTTCTTAAAGCCCAGGCTGATAAAAGATGACAAGGCCATACTCTCTGCTCTGAGGTGGTGAGTAACTCCCAGAGCCAGTTTGCATAGTGAAATGTGAACCCACTCCGGGAGAATTTTCATAGAGTGAAACTGCGAACTGAACTGATGTTCTGGTTAGAGTAACTCAGAGACAGGCTGTCGTATCTCATCACCAGAACATCCCTGTATTTACCTGAGATAAGCGTTCATCAATGTGTGATGTTTATTGTTCAGGCGATTTTTCTATGCCGCTAGCAGAATTACTTATTCGCATCTGAAGACGAGAAATGTGCCCGGTGATATCTGCCGTTCTTTCTGCTAATCCCCGGATAGCACTGGCGATGACAGAAAACCCACGGCCATGTACACCTGCTCTCGCGGCTTCGATACTGGCGTTCAGTGAAATGAGTTTGATCTGCGCAGCAATAATCCCGTTTTCAGAGACGAGTTCGGCAATTTCTTTTGCGGTTTCGGCGGTCTGAATGTTTCGCCTGACTTCGCTTTCCTCATGTCTGCCACGGTCTTTACGGCCCTGAATATCAATAAGCGCACCGACGGCACGCAAAGGGGTACCATCAGGTGCACGTTTAGTCTGCCCGCGGGCCTGAAACCACCGGTATTCACCACTCCGCAGTTTAAGACGATATTCAATATCAAAACCGGTTTTACCACTGAAGTCCATCAGGTGGCTGACGAAAGCATCGAGCGCATTCTGTTTGTCATCCGGGTGAAGGCGTGATGCCCAGCTGTCCATCACATCAGGGAACTCTTCAATGGTTTCAAAACCCAGCAGCTTCCTGAACTGCGGTGACCACCAGAATACGTTGTCGGGATTCAGGGGATTTCCGCCAATAATATCCAGATCCCAGAGGCCGTCATTAAGCATTTCGCGCGACAGGTCAAAACGGGTGGAGACAATATCAAACTTGCGGGACTGTGACGTTTCTTCTTCTGTATTCTCTATAACGGCAACCAGACGCGGCGGCGTAAATTCACGACTGTATGATGCACGGATGCAAAACCACTGAAAGGTGTTTGCGCCAGTTTTTATCAGGCAGCGTAACAGCTTTTCATCACCGCTATGTTTGAGTGTATGACTTATCAAACCTTTGAACGCTTCCCGGAAATCCGCATGGATCATCTGGATCAGCGAAGAGAGCCCGACCTCCTTCTGCAGAGGCAATCCCATAAGCTGGCGTGCTTCAGGTGAAACAAATGCAGGCGCGTCACTTTTAAGATCGGTCGTCTCAACATACCAATAGCCTTTCTGGCTGAGGTTCATAATACATTTCAGCAGCGTGGCATCACTATGATCCACATCCATCGTTTCATCGATAAATTTCTCAGCGATATCCATCGTTGTCGGCTCTTTGGCGGACTGTTTCCGGAATAAATTCAGCATTATTTCTCCTGGTGAGCATATACAGGCATAAAAATATGCCTGAAAGGGTTATCGGCAGAACTTTCTGGATATTCAGTTAAAGGTCGCTGGTTTGAATTAATACTGTAACAAGATGCTATAGATAGCTCGCCAGCGACAACTACCGGATCTGAGGTGATGGATGAGCCTCACCGCCAGCGGGCTAAATTTATTTTTTTGAAATCATGTGGCGCGAAATTATCTTTGGTCTATGATATCTGGAAAATTTCAGGCCTTATAATCCCGATGCTCTGACTCCCAACGAAATTTACGTTGAAATGTTACTCTTAGTTTTGATACGCGGTTGTGGATTGATACTAGCTGGCTATCGCGGATATTAAATGAGTGGTTTAGCTGTGGCATGTCACTTCTGCTGGCAGGCGAAAACCCGCACATTACTTATTGATATCCATAGGTATACTTCAGAAATTCATAAGAGAAACTGGCTGCTGATCATATTGGATGTATTAAGAGGGTTTAATATTTAACTTAAGCGATATTTTTATGAGATTGGTTTCACTTTGTTTCTGGCTTACCATACCAGATACCATCAGCCTCATGCAGACCCGTGAGTTAAATAAATATGGCATTTTATGTTCATGAAACTTGCCCGCTCACTGACATTATAGCTATGTGTATCGCACTTAATAACCATAGACAATTTAAGGCCTCCGGAAAAACGACGTTTGCAAAAGATTAATTTCCCGCCGCAAACAAAACAGGGTTTTAAAAAAGGTTTTCTATTCCGTTCTCGCTCAGGTCATCAATGCCTTACAGAAATACGTTTCAGGATATTTAAATGAATGAAAAATTGAAAGATGCTGATGCTCGTGCAACTTATCAGCAGCTAATTAAATCGGGCGAGTTTAAACCTTTTTTTCAGCCGATAGTCTCACTTGAGGATCAGCGCGTAGTAGGTTTTGAATTGCTGGCACGGCGTATTTTGCCCGAAGGGCTTATCGTATCTCCGGCTGAGTTCATTCCGGCTATGGAACATCATGGGTTACTCAATGAGCTGATGACAAGTCTGGCCGCTCAGGGATTCATGACAGCGAGCACCTGGCCAGAACACCAGTTTCTGTCTTTAAACGTTTCTCCTTCACAACTGAACGGTAAGCACCTTCCCGAAATTTTAAGAAAACTGGCTGAACGTTATCAGTTCAGCCTTTCACGGCTCAGGATTGAAATCACCGAGACAGCATTGATCGATGATATAGAGACGGCTCATGCAGAACTCGAAGCATTGTCTGAAATGGGTTGTATGATTGCTATGGATGACTTTGGCACCGGCTGTTCAAGCCTTGCCTGGCTTATCCAGCTTCCCGCCAGCACGATTAAGATTGATGGCAGTTTTATTCGTTCAATGCTTCAGAAAAAGGATAGCCGGAAAATTATCTCCAGCGTAGTCGGTTTGGGCCGCAGCCTGGATATGGACGTCATTGCTGAGGGTGTTGAAACAGAGGAACAAGCTGAGATGTTGCGGGGTATCGGCTGCGCTTATGCACAAGGCTACTTATTCAGCAGGCCGATCCCGGCTGAAGAAACACATAATTTTCTCACCGCTGGCTCTGGCCGCAAATTTCATAGTCGTGTGGCACGAATGTCTCTTGAGCAGCGCGCGCATCAGATTTCATCGATGTATGCTGCGCCTGACACCTCTATCTGTTTTCTTAGCCCTGAACTGATGATTGTTGACGCAAGTGATACCTTTGCAGCGCGGGTTGGCTGGCCAATGCAGGACATTACCCATCGCCATATTTTTGAAGTGATACCGTCTCAAGCTGAGAAGCTGCTTTGGTTGCAGGATTTCAGGACAAAAGGTCTTCCTTACCCTCCGTTTGAGGTAAAGCTGCCCGGCGGTAGCACCGATTTGGTTATGATTACGCGGGTGGAGGATGAGGCAAAAGATTTACTGGGGTTTTGTGTGTTTGGCTTTAACATTGACCGTCAGAACAACCTTGTTCAGCCTTAGTGCCAGTTTACGACATCAGATGATACTTCCCTGTCGCTAAAATAACCTTAACGGTGCAGGCTTCAGTTTCAGGTTGTTAGCTGAAGATGGGGATAAGTCCGCCTGGTGCCAGAAGCGGACATTACGCATACAGATTTTCAATTATGTATCGGGTAAAGCCAGACAGATAAAACTGCTGTTATTTTAAGGCAAATACAAAATTTAGTCAGTTAGAGTAAAGTGGCGCGCGAGTTTGTCGAAGTGAGATTTGAATTCTGAATATAATGACCTGGTGGCCGGATTTAGCTGACTACGGTGGGGGCAGATAAAGCTCAGAGGATTACTTTCTCCTTTAAAATGCGGAAGAACCGGAACGAGGGCTTTTCGGTCAATGTCTGCATGAACGTCCAGCCAGGACTTGTACCCAATCCCCACTCCCTCAAGAGCAAGCCTGCGTGTGGTTTCGGAGTCATTACAGACAAAACGGCTTTTTACTGATATGGAATGTTTTTTATCCTTATCATAAAAAGACCATGTCCCATAAGGATGACCATTCAGGGTAAACAGAATGCAGTCCCTGCTGGGGACCTCCTCGAGCGAATGCGGTTCTCCATGACGTTCAAGATAATCGGGGGATGCGACCAGGATACGTCTGTTGTAATCAGCCAGTGGCAAGGCGACATAACTCTTGTCCGGAAGAATACCGTAGCGCACAGCAACATCTACAGGGTCCCGGTGTATATCACTCACAGCGTCGGTGAATATAAGCTGTACAGAAATACCGGTATGCTTTTTACAAAACGATGAAATTATCGGTAGAAGTGTACTTCTGCCGATATCGGACGGCATCGAAATCTTTATTAGCCCCTTCAGAACACCTGAATGACTATCAAGGCTTTCTCTACCCGCCTTAATCACCTCAAGCATTTCATTGGCATAGGGAAGATACGTGTTTCCTTCCTTTGTTAATCTTATCGTTCGGGTAGTGCGCACAAAAAGGCTGACGCCGAGCTCTTTTTCCAGTCTCGATATAGCCGCACTGACCTGTGCAGGCAGTAAACCGGCCTCTCTGGCTACACTGGAGAAGCTTTCCAGTTGCGTGGCTCGCACAAACATTCTGACATCCTCAATCCTTAACATTGCGCATACCTTCTTCAACCTTTAACCACGTATAACGAAAAACCACGAGCGGATTTACACTCCTGGAGTGTAAATCTTACTCTATTAAGTCTCTTTTTGTGTAGGAAAGGTTCATTTAAGATTTGCCTGTCAGATAAGCAATCAATACAACTAAATACCCGGAAAGGCGATATGAAAGCAATTGTATATAAAGATAATCAATTACCTATCAGTAACACTGACTCACTTTACGAAACCATTCTTCCAAAACCCGAGCCGGGCAGGTCTGATCTTCTTGTCAGAATTCAGGCAATCGCTGTAAACCCTGTAGATACGAAAGTTCGCCGTAATGTCTCCGTGACAGAACCGCGGGTCCTTGGCTGGGATGCTGCTGGTATCGTGGAGGCTGTTGGTGAAGATGTGACCATGTTCAAACCGGGTGACGAAGTTTACTATGCGGGTTCCATCCTGCGAGCCGGATCATATGCTGAGTATGGGCTGGTTGATGAAAAGATTGCTGGCCCTAAAGCTGCCTCTCTTTCAATGGCCGCTGCGGCAGCGTTACCCCTGACCTCACTCACAGCCTGGGAATTGCTGTTTGATCGCCTTGAAGTAAAAACAGGCATAAACGACGTATTGCTTATTATCGGAGCCGGGGGCGGCGTCGGCTCAATCCTTACTCAGCTTGCCAGTAGTCTGACCCAGCTTACGGTAGTAGGCACCAGCTCTCGCAGCGAAACAGCTGAATGGATTAAGTCACTTGGCGCCCATCATATTATCGACCATACCAAACCGTTTGGTCCGCAGCTGAAAGCTTTGGGTATTTCGGACGTGCGTTATGTAGCCAGCCTGACGCACACCGATACGCATTATGAACAGATAATCGACGTAATGGCTCCTCAGGGCAGACTCGCTGTCATTGATGATCCTGATATGCTTGATGCCATGCCACTTAAAAACAAATCAATCTCCCTCCACTGGGAGCTGATGTTTACCCGCTCCATGTTCAATACAGCCGATATGCAGCGTCAGAATGAAATATTGTCGGATGTAAGTAATCTTCTGGATAAAGGCATTATCAGCTCAACGCTGGGCGAACATTATGGAACTATCAACGCTGAAAATTTACGCAGGGCTCATGCAGTTATTGAGGCTGGAACAGCAAAAGGGAAAATTGTACTGGAAGGATTCTAACTGAATTAAAGATTAAAAAAAGAATTTAACCTTAACTATTTAAGGTTAAAAAAACTGACTGAGATTTTCTGCCGGGCAGAAAAATTTAGTTAACCGTACCATGCAAACCATAAAGGTAAAAAATGTTATATCTGGTCTTTAGTGGAAAAATTAAAGAGAATAAAGTTACTGAGTTTTATGAAAAAGTAGCGAAAGTCAGCCAGGATGCGACGCTTCAGCAGGATAAACCCGTTGTCTATCAGTGGCATAAAAACGTTCACGACCCCAGATTGTTCTTCCTGAATGAACAGTGGAAAAGCGTGGAAGACTTACATGCTCACTTCGAAACTCTGTACAAGATTTTTGGAGCAGCTAAGCCAACTGAACGACTGCCTGCTGCAATTCTGGAGTATCTTGATGAAGCAAGTGTAGCCTATTACGATCCTGTTTCTTGATAAAAAAGCCCCTCTATGAGGGGCATTCAATCCATTATTTAAATCTACAGAATATATGTTACGGGAGTTATGGTTTGCTACTGAATAAAAAAATAGTACTCACTAGCGTTATTTTACTCAGCTGCTTCTGCGCGGCCACTTCGGCCGGACAGTCGGATCTGGCAAAAAAAAACATTCAGCTTACGAGAGATAAATCTACAGGCAAAGCAGAAGTAGTCGCAACGTTTTGGCATGCTATGCCTACAGGCGTGACGGTGACCGAAACCGGCCGTATTTTTGTAAGTTTTCCGCGATGGGGAGATGATGTCCCTTTTACTGTCGCAGAGATTAACAGAGGGGCCGTTGTTCCTTATCCGAATTCGGTTATCAATATCGCGGATATAAATAACCCTGGTAAAAGCTTTCTGAGCGTTCAAAGCGTTGTTGCTGATGGCAGAGGAAAACTCTGGGTGTTAGACACAGCATCGCCAGGGTTCTCAAAACCTATTGCTGGCGGAGCTAAACTTGTTGCAATTGACCTGAACACAAACAAAGTCGTTAAAACCATCGTTTTATCTGAAAACGTTGTGTTACCAGCAACCTATGTTAACGACGTTCGCATTGATTATCGCGCTGGTAAATCCGGTATAGCCTACATCACCGACTCATCGCTTTCCGGAACGGGTGGCATCATAGTAGTTGATCTTTACTCAGGAAGCGCGGTACGTCGTCTGACCGGCGATCTAACCACTTCTCCTGAGAAAGGTTTTGTGCCTGTTGTTGAAGGTGAAACCCTTTTACAACGTCATCCTGACGGTTCAACCACTCCTTTTAGCGTTGCATCTGACGGTATTGCATTGTCTTCAGACGGTAAAACACTTTATTACAGCCCTCTGGCAGGGCGTCACCTGTATTCGGTGGACACAGCGAAACTTAGGGATCCGGATATCAGTGAGAAGGAGCTGTCTGCTTCTGTCAGGGATTTGGGCGAAAAAGGTGCCTCCGATGGTCTTGAATCCGATGCCGCAGGAAATATCTACGCTGGTGATTATGAGCGAAACTCAGTCAGAAAAATGGATAAAAATGGAGTATGGTCAACTATTGTTCATGGGCCTGATATTTTATGGCCGGACACACTTTCTGTCGGCCATGATGGCTATCTGTATTTTATTGTAAATCAGCTGCATCGCCAGCCGGTGTTTCATATGAATAAAGATATGCGCCAGAAACCCTATGCACTTATGCGTGTAAAAATAGATGAAAAGCCGATCATTACCAGATAAAATCGAAATAAAATATCCAGAAAACCAGCAACTTCCATTGCCATGGACCTGTATCTGGCTTGTCAAATTAAACGTTAATTAATCATATTAATGGAATATTTATGAAAAAACTGATTCTTGCTTCACTGCTCCTCTGGCCAGTATCTCAGGTCTGGGCAGCAGACTGTGACAATGCAAATACCCAGCTTGAAATGAACCAGTGCGCAAGTGCAGATTACAAGAAAGCTGATAAGGAATTGAATTCAACCTACCAGCAGGTACTGAAATCCACCGCTGGAGAACAGACAGCACTTTTTCGGAAAGCCCAGAGAAAATGGATCGAATATCGTGATGCTGATTGTCAGTCTCAGACTTTTGCATCGCGTGACGGTTCCATTAGCTCAATGAATTTCGGGCTATGCCTCAAGGCAAAAACCGAACAACGTACCAAAGAACTGAAAGACATGCTTAACTGTCCTGAAGGTGATGTGAGCTGTCCGTTATGAAAAAATTCGCACTGTTCATTGAGTGATATTCGAATTCGACCCGGACAGGGTTAGTGCAATTATGAGTTCCTGTCTTGAAAGTTATGTCCGCTTTCGCTCTGGCGGACATATTAAACCTTTAGCGTGTCTGCTTCGTCCCAGATGCAAAAATCAGAACATTGCATAACCAGAAAACCGCGCGCGAGCCTCAGAAGTTTGCGGTTCTGGAGCTATAAAAACTTTACACTTAATGGTCTTTAGGCGATTATTAATTCTCTATTAACCACGCTTGTATGACAAGCGCGACTGAGGAAGACTACAAGGAAGGAGTAATTATTTCTTTGAAAAAATCGCATTGACTATTTTTGCGCACCTATTAATAATTAATAAAATTAACAGATTTGATGGATTATCATGACTAACTCATCTTTTAACAGGCCCGGTGCTATTGCACTTATGCAATTTGATGATGGCAGAACTATCGAGTTCATAATGGGTGTTGAAGATATACTGACGGGTGTGGCTATCAATAAAAATAGCATATTCGATCTTGCTTCAGTATCAAAGCAGTTTACAGCATTCAGCATTCTTCTCCTGGAGAAATACGGATTACTGCATTTAAATGACTATCTCCTCGATTTCATTCCAGAAGTTAAACTCTCCCAAAACAATATAACACTTGAGAACTTAATTTATCACACCTCTGGACTTCCTTGTCTTTTTGATATCGCTGAAGATAATGGCATTGATTATTATTCAACATTTAAAAATGAGGATATAATTAAAGGAATTAGCAAAAGGAAAAATTTAAATTTCTATCCCGGAACCAGGTACGAGTATAGTAACACTGGATATATTTTACTTGCCCAAATAGTTGAAAAGGTCTCAGGATTAAGCTATCCGGATTTTGTTAAACGGGAAATATTTTTACCCCTGGATATGCATGATTCCTTTGTTTCTGATGGAGTCTCTATGGAGAAGGAATCTGTAAGCGGATATCAAGAAAAAGATAACAATATATTTTTTCCTGTTCGCAGCCCATGGGGCGTTACCGGAGCAGGCCTTGTGCACTCATCCGCTAATGATTTAATGAAATGGGGCCTGAACTTTTCTTCGGGCCTGGTCGGAGGAAAGGAGTTAATAAGAAAAATGCTTACCCCACTCCCCCTGATTACTGACACCAACATTATGATTGAAGATCATATTTCATACTGCTTTGGCATTGAACTGGACGAGGATAAATCAGGAAAATTTTATTGTCATCAGGGTTCTACATTTGGAAGAGAAACATATTTTGTGCGCTCACAGGAAGCAGCCTATACTCTGGCAGTATTATCAAACATAGAAGGTTATGATGTCTGTTCAATGGCCGTAAGATTGTTTAATGGCATGACTTCAATAACCACATAAAAAATCCTTTCCTTATTTGGCACAATGATAAGGGCATAAGCAGGATGTCCGCTTTTCGCTCATAGCGGACGTGCTCATATAACATTTGCATTTTTGATACTAAGCCACATGAGACATCTACTATTCGCTGACAAGAGTGAATATTTTCTCTTCCAGGCGTTTTGCACTGTCAAAATCGTGGGCGAACTGGGTAATTGTTGGTTTACGTTTACATAGTTCGCGCATTCTGCGCGTTGAGTCATGATGTAACGTTGCATCAACTGCAACACCATCAATGCGGCCTTCCAGCATATAGCTTTCCCGGTATGAAGCATCCCCGGCAATCATTATATAGTGAGAGCCAGCATCGACCACTACGGACTGGTGCCCAAGAGTATGTCCCGGGGTTGGAACGATTCTCACCGCGCCGTCTTTCGTTACCGCCATGCTTCTGTCAAAGCTTTCAAACGGACCGTCATCATGGGTAGTGATGGTCGGTTTAAGCCATTTGGGGTAATGCATGTTAAGGAAACCCTGCACTGGCCCATTCCATGCAAGGGCGTCATGCGCCTCTTTTTTGCTCAGGATTATCTCGCTACCAGGAAAATGCCCGATCCCTCCAGCATGATCGCCGTGCATATGCGTCATTATTACCCATCTCACATCCCGGGGATTAAATCCCAGGGACTGAATTCTCGCGTTAACTTCTTCTTCAGGTTTGACCCACCTTCTCTCACATCTCTGCATAAATGGGTGCCACCAGGGTTGATAGCCAGGATCATTCGCATGTGAGCTTTCACCAGTATCCACTAAGATAAGCCCTTCCGGGTGTTCAATAAGCCAGCATCCAATCGGGAGACGAGGACTCCACTCTTTGTCTATCAGAATATCTACAACCCGGGCAGGACGAGCCTCGTAACGTGCGAGTTGATGACGGTATTTAATCTGAACATCTCCGGTTTGCAGGCAGTGTATTTTCATGTCATCCTCTTAAAGCAACAGGTGTTGCGTTAAATCTTAGGCTTTGATCGCGATGAGAGCAACAACTAAAGAAAATGAATCACTCGACGCAGTAACAGAGAGAACAGGTGGGCGTAGTGCAAAAGTCAGAGAGGCAGTGCTGCAGGCTGCCAGACAAGTACTGCTGGAAGAAGGAGCAAATGCCTTAACGCACCGCAACGTGGCGCAAATTGCCGGGGTAAATGCTTCGACGGTCTATCGCCGGTGGCCTGACAGAGCAAGACTAATTGCCGAGGTATTCAGAACTACCGCTGAAAGCATGATTACAATTCCAGATAGTGGCAGCCTGCATTCTGATTTGTACGAATTTTTAAAGATGATAACCAGTATGCTTTCTTCATCAGAGGGAAGGAAATTGATACAAGCCGCGATCAGCGCCAGCTCGTCAGGTGATGAGATGGTTGATACTGCGATTCGGGATGTCTGGGAGCAAAGGTTTCAGCAGGCCGAGGTGATGTTTGAACAGGCAGTCCTTCGTGGCGAAGCTGGCTATAAGGGACAACGCAGAATCATACTTGAGACGCTGATTGCACCTGTCTGGTTCAGAATTTTGATTACTCAGCAGCCTGTGGATGAGAAATATCTGGCTGCCAACATCAACCGAATTTTAAAGCAGATGTCATGAAACCGAGTTCTATTAAGGCTCAACCCCCTGGGTGTCTTAATTGTCTTTTTTCAAAGACACACTTTCTGAGATCTGAGAGCGGATGGAAGTCCGCTCCTCACTCATAGCGGAAAGTCCCTCAGTGGCTGGCGGTCAGGTGCCAGAATTGCCTGAAGCTGCTCAATACTTTCCAGCGGCTAACGACCATGTTTGCCTTATTTTTTCAGGTTATTCGTGTACGCACCGGCAGCAGCGTCATGTGTCTGGCCTGCCGGGGGATTCCACTGAAAACCTGTCTTTGCCTCGATACCCGGGCGTAGCCGTTGCTCGTCGCTGTAATCTTCCCGCGGATGAAAGAACAATGACGCTTTCTGCTCAATGTGCCGCAACCGGGTAGCCCACTGCTCCAGACAGGCCTCTATGTTTTCCTGCGACGTATTATCTGCCATCCACGCCATAAAATTGTCTTTACAGTCCCGTTAAACGACTGCGATTCCGGGTGGGCAAAAACGATTAGAACTTTCAAGGATTTCTCTTCTTTGACCGACGACGACGCGCAGCAGACCGGTCCATCTTAGTGATTAACCACGGCCAACCGCTGACAATAACGATTCCACTCAGGATAAGCAGCGTGCCCCAGATGAAGCCAGGCTGAGGCTGCTCGTCGAGAAACAGCATTCCCGCAAGGACACCGAAAATCGGCGTCATAAACGACAATACGCCGAGCTGTGAGGCCAGATAGGTTTTCATCAGGCTGAACCAGGTCAGGTAGCTGGCAAACCCGACAATAAAAATCTGGAAAAGCAGGCTCAGGCTTCCGGTGACTCCAGGCCTGAAATGAAGCTGTCCGCTGAATAATGCGTACAGAAAGAGTAAAACGCAGGCACCTGCGAGCTGATAAAACAGTGTATGTGTTGCCGGTGTCTGGCTCAGCGCAGTACAGCGCACCACGACAGTGGTAGCTCCCCATGCCAGTCCAGCCAGCAGGCCCATCACATCTCCAGTCAGCATTCTCACTGTGTCGCCGGTGCTGCTGCTCCCGGACAGGAATGCCACCGCAATCCCAATGAACGCGACAACGATGCCTCCCCATTGTGCAGGCATGAGCCGCTCATCAGGATGAAAAAGCTGCAGACCGACAGCGGCAAAGGCAGGCGCAGTGTAGAGAAAAACCGCCATATGGGAGGCAGAGGTATAGCGGAGCCCCTCAGCAACAAACAGGAACTCCAGTGCAAACAGCAGCCCGACCACACATCCAGCCATCAGATAAGGGCGGGACTGACGCAGCGACTCTTTTTTGCAGGTCATTACGACCAGCACAAGCAGAGCGGCAATGCCGGAGCGGAGAGCTACCTGTAACACGGGCGAAATTTCTTCTGCCACGCCTTTGATAGCGACCTGCTGTACTCCCCATATGATGCAGAGCACCGTCATTATTGCGCTTGCGCGCAGATCCGCATTTTTTCGCCTGAACGTCATCTCTGCCCCCTGAAAAAATTCAGTATGGCAGTGACGTGGATAGAGCATATAGTGTGAAAAGGACATCCTGTAGTGTAAAACAGCAGGAAAATACAGGAATCAATCGGGTTCAGTCATGCTAAACAAAAAGCTTATTTCTCCCCCCTTCACACATGAACTACCCGGCCCGGCATGGTTCAGGGTAGCTGACATGCCCGCCGGGGCTACCTATCCCGTGCACTCGCACCCCTGGGGTGAGTTTGTCTTTTCCTTCAGCGGAGTTATGGAAGTCAGGCTGGAAGGCGATCACCTCACTGCCCCGGCTAACTATGGTAACTGGCTGCCGCCGGGCGTCGTACATGAAGGGCTGAACCGCTACTCTGCTACCCACTGTTCACTTTACCTGATGCCTGAACTCTGCCTGGGCATGCCTGAAGTGCCCTGCACACTGCAGGTAAATCCTCTTACGATTGCCCTGCTTGAACATCTCCGGCTGCATCCTCTTCTGTCGCCGCTTTCTGAGGAAAATCATCGGCTCCTCGACGTGCTCCGTGACCAGTTGAAAAGCGCACAGCGCTATAAAAATTTTCTGCCCTACACTGATGATCCACTGCTCAAGGGGATTCTGGAAAAACTCGAAAAAAATCTGGCGGATGATACGCCGCTGGCAGAACTGGCTTCTTCATCAGGGACGACAATAAGAACGCTTAACCGGAAATGTCAGGAGGCACTGGGTATGCCGCTGAACGAGTGGCGTCAGCGGATGCGTGTGGTAAAAGCCATGCACCTGCTGGAAAAAGGTGGAAAAGTGGAAAGTGTAGCCTTCGAAGTCGGCTATAACAGCGCGTCGTCGTTTATTGCCATGTTTCAAAGGCAGACGGGGATTACACCCGGGCAGGCGATATGTTCACGATCCTCCTTTTGAATGCAGCGTTGTTGCTTGTGAGAAAATAACGGACCCTGATTCGGGTGATGTAATGATATGGGTGCTTCTATTTGCGCTCACACCAGATGCAACATCCTTGTTGTTTGTCTGCTTAGTGCCAGACGCGGATATTTATTACAACGCGTTGTATTCATCAACTAATTGCAGCCACTTCACTTTCAATCTTTATGCATCAGCCGGGTCAGCATCTCGCAGAAGGCTTCGCTTGCTGGGTTAACGCGGTATTTGTTCAGGCGTAGCAGGCAATCAACCGAAGGCAGAGGCATCAATTTCTCAAGTTCAGACACGCTACAAATCGCTTTATCAAGGCTGTATTGATTGAGTATTCCCACACCTAGCCCGGTGGTTATCGCCGCAAGCATACCTGCTACTGAAGGACACTCCAGCATCACAGCAAATGGGATATTTGCCTGCCGAAGTTTCTCCTCAGCCAGGTTACGATAATAGCAATCCGGTCCCCAGGTAATAAGCTTCAGGCTCTTATCCGAGTCATGTCGCCAGGCAGGCGTTGCGTACCAGTATAAATTTTCACTCCACAATACCGTATCTTCCATCGATGCCGTGCCCGTGAAATCCTGATGTAAAATGATCTCCAGACTTCCTTCAGAAAAATGCTGACGCAGGAGATGACTTTGCTCCACCACCAGTTGTATATCCACCTCTGGATGGTGGTGAGTGAAGGTTGAAATCACCCCGCATATTTCAGTCATTGAGATGTGTTCAGTGACCCCGATTCGCAGCTTGCCACGCAGCGCCGAAGGCGAAAAATAGGCTACGGCATGATCGTGTTCAGTGAGTATTTTTTCCGCATGTTGCAGCAGAACGCTGCCCTTTTCTGTCGGAACAGCTTTTCCGGCGATGCGCGTTAATAGCTGGCATTGAAGTTGATCCTCAAGCCGTCTGAGCTTCCAGCTTACAGCGGACTGGCTCAGGTTGAGGAGTAATGCGGCCTTACTCATATTGCCCGTTTGCAGCACGGTCCGGAACACTCTGAGTGAGTCAACGGAGAGTCGTTTATTCATTTTTGTATGACAAAAGTAGGATTACAGCGGGAAATAATGTCACTGGTGTCATATTCAGTCAACGGATAGCCTGACTGAAACAAACACAACGGAGAAAGCCGATGCCCGCTAATAACCCATTACTGAATGACGACGTTCTGATAAATGGTTGTCGCATTGCGACCGGAGTCCATGGTTCAGGAACACCTCTGGTGCTGGTTCATGGCACGCCCGCACACTCAGTAATCTGGCAGTCACTGGTGCCAGTATTTGTCGATGCGGGTTTTCATGTTCATCTGTATGACCTGACTGGGTTTGGCGCGTCAGAGCGCCCTTTGACGGCTGATACCTCGGTTGCCGCTCAAGTCGGTTTTCTGCTGAAACTGCTTGAACACTGGCAGCTCAAAAAAACAGATCTTTTTGGTCACGATATAGGCGGGGCCATTTCACTCAGACTGGCTTTCGACAACCCATCCCTTCTGAAGACGCTTACGATTGCGGATATTCCGAGCTACGATTCCTGGCCTTCGCCCACATGGAAAGATATGCGGGATCACTATGCGGATTATGCGCTGATCCCCGCCACTGAGCATTACCGCGCGATGTGTCGCCAGTTAAAGATGGCTGTTTTTAATAAGGATCGTATGACAGAGCAGCGGCTGGAAAATTATCTTGCACCGCTTTGTGGTGTGGTAGCGCAACCTTCATTTTATCAGCATCAGGTTGCGCACTATAATGAGTGTTACACCAGTGACTTTGCAGAAAAATTGCCGCAACTCCGGCTGCCAGTACAGATTTTATGGGGCGCCGAAGATGAATGGCAACCCGTTGAGTATGCAAGGCGTTTGCAGCGCGACATCGTCTCTTCCACGCTGCATATCTTTGAACAGGCCGGACACTTTTTAATGGAAGATGCCCCCTTGCCAGTCGCCGCACAGGTAATTGATTTTGTTAATCAACATAATATGAGGTAGAGCCATGATCCTGATCGGAATGCTGGATTCACCCTATGTCAGACGGGTTGCTATTTACATGAAAGTATTGGGTATTCAATTCGAGCATCGCCCGCTTTCGGTATTCGGCGATTTTGATGCCTTAACGAAAATTAATCCGGCCGTTAAAGTGCCAACGCTTATCACAGATGATAATCAGGTGCTGATCGATTCCACACTAATCATTCATTACCTTGAGAAATATTGCGGTCATTCGCCTGCACCTACATCAGCGTCCGGCGTGGAAGAGTTCCGGGATCTGCATCTTACCGGCTTCGCCCTGGCCGCCTGCGAAAAAGCGGTGCAGATTGTGTACGAACAGCGTCTCAGGCCGGAAGAAAAACAGCATCAGCCCTGGGTGGATCGCGTAACTCAACAATTGCATGGTGCCTGGCAGACGCTGGAGAACGGGCTGCGGAAAAGTCATCCTGACATGCTGTCCGTGGCCGGTATCAGCATCGCAGTGGCCTGGAGTTTTACAGAATTGATGCTGCCGGATACCGTCAGCCGTACGCTGTATCCGGAAGCAAACGGCTTTACATTGCTGGCCGAACAGCGACCGGAATTTCTGGCAACGCCTTTACGTTAGAGAGAGTGTGTTGCGCCTCACTGATGCAGTATCTGTGTAAGTGAAACACTACTGCATCAGAATCAGCGCGTTGCAAAAAGCGAATATATGGACGCCAGTTGAATATCCATAAAAAGACTAACAACCCTTCATTCCAGATAAAGTACACAAAACGTTTACTTCTGCTTTTGCTCATAATTGGCTGGGTAATACGCACATTTCTGCCTGGTGCCAGAAGCGGACGTCAGTTCCAGTTAAAAGTCCGCCTGATTTGTGCTTAGGGAAAAATTTTGCATTCCTCAATAATACTTACCCCACCAGTCCGGACATTTCCTCCTGAAATAGATCTCTCTATTACACTGGAAGGTAATACTTCGTTTATGAGGCTTCCAGGATGGTGCAGAAACCGGACAGGCGCCGCACTTTAAATAAAGAAAAAATGTGGCAGGATCAAAAGGATATGGTCAGACAGGCGCTATCAGCAAGTCTTCCATGGTTTGCATTTGTAAATGCCAGTTTTGCTCTGATCATCCTGTTCCGGCATGTTCTTATTCGTGACTTTGACCGGTCGCTAGGCGCTCACACTGAAATACTGCCGTTAATCGATCTCACCGCGGGCGCTATTATCGCTCTGTCACTACTGTTACTCCTTCTTGCTTACCGCCTGCCAGCGCGTTTGATACCGCTAAGCACGGCGCTGTTGCTGATTCTCGGCGTGATGTGGAGCTATTGTAGCTACTGCTTTATTGTCTGGTGGCAGCTGCCTTTTGCCTGGCCTCTCAGTGTCATCCTTATGCTCACCGCGCTGGCTGCGCTTTATTATCATCCTCCCACCTTAATTCTCTTTATCACACCCTTATGGCTCACTGCCCTGCTGGCCAGCGTGCAGCTTAACCAGGGGGTGAATATCCGGTTTTTACTGGTCTGGCTTCCGCTCACCGCTATTCTTATTTATGGTCGCGTTATCCTGCAGCGCTGGTTTGATGAAGCCTGGTTGCGTTATCAGGAGAACCGGATTCTTATCGCCCGGCTCGATGTGCTGGCGCATCAGGATGCGCTGACCGGGACCGCTAACCGGCGTCTGATGGAGAAGTTTCTTGCTGACGCTTCTCGCCAGGCACTGCCGTTTGCGCTGATCATGCTTGATGTGGACTATTTCAAACGCTACAACGATCACTACGGCCATCAGGAAGGAGATACATGCCTGGCGAAAGTGGCCGATATTTTGAAATCATCAGTCCGGACACCCGCGGATCTGGTGGCCCGTTACGGTGGCGAAGAGTTTGTGGTTGTGCTGCCCTCGGCCTCTCTGCATGAAGCTGCGCAGGTTGCTGAACGTATTCAGGTAACCCTGCGTGAAACGGCACTGCCACATGCAGCATCAGCAGTTAGCGAGTCGGTCACTGTCAGCATGGGCATTGCGCTTTCAGGTATGCATGATAAAGCAGAAGGTGTGATTGCCCGCGCGGATGAGGCGCTTTACCGCGCAAAACAGCAGGGACGCAACCGGTGGGAGAAATAAATCCGCTCTCTCAGCGCTAATCACTGGGATATCACTCCTGTTTTTCTTCAGCCGGAGGGGCAAACCAGTTCGGCCTGGTCACAATAACAGGCTGTTCGGGCTGGCTGATGAAGTTTGGCGACATGATTTGTACACCGAATTGATTGAATACATCCTGTATATGGCCGTGGAGAACGCTCCTTACTCCGGCCAGCGACTCTCCCGGTCGGAGCCGGACCTGTAGCTCATAAACCACGTACCAGTCCTGAAGCGCAAGCTGGCGCACCAGCGGCGCGATGTCGTGGTTAATGCCCGATGTGCGGCTGGCAGCCAGCTCCAGCATCGCCTCAACCTGCCGCCAGGGCGTGTCATAACCAATCGTGACGCTGGTCGTCATATTGATGCCTTCGCCTTTAAGCATGGCGCTTAAATTCACGATCCTGCCACTGACGACCACCGCATTAGGAACCGTGACTTCATAATTTTCTCGGGTCAGAATTTTGGTGGCCAGCATGCCCACTTCACTTACCACGCCCTCATGATCGGCAATCCTGATCACTTCTCCTTTGCGCAGTGCTCGTGAGTAGGTCAGCACCAGCCCGCTCATGGCATGGTTCATGATGCCAGCTGAGCCCAGCGTCAGCATCAGGCCGAAGAACACGCTGATCCCTTTGAAGGCGAGTGAATTGGCGCCTGGCAGAAAGGGATATGCCGCTGACAGCGCGAATAGCCAGATGGCGACGCTGATCAGTTTACGCGTCACCCCCACCGTATCCGGATGCAGGCCCGGCAGGCGTAACTGTCCAGTCTCAACCCGCCTTAGCACCAGTCTGATTAATCGCGTCACCAGTGCTGTAATGAGGAAGATAACGACGACAATCAGCAGGCCTGGCAGCGCGGAAAATATCGCCAGCCCCAGACGCTGCAGCAGGCCTGTCGCATATCCACCCAGCTCCATGCCCCAGATCCGTGTCCATGGAAACAGCCGTAATACCCAACTCACCCAGAGGTAAAATGCTACGAGTACGGCGGCGGTTAGCACCAGCGCATAGAGCCGTACCTCAACCGGACCGAGGAAGGCGCGCAGTGCATCAGGGATAAGGCTTTTTCGCTGCAGGCGTCGTGCAGCATAACGCCGCTTCAGCCAGTCATGGGAGCGGAAGGCAAACAGAATGAACAAAGCCAGCAGCATCACACCCGCCACACTTTTCACCGAAGAAAGCAGAAGATAACGGGAAGAATACTGTTCACCCAGTGAAAGACGGAGGGTATCCAGCCGCAGCCGGATGCGTTCCGCCGCCTGGGCAAGTGACAGGTCATCGCCCTCATCCAGATCGCCCTGCGCCAGTAGCATAAAGGGTTTGCCGTTAACAGAGAAAAGCACAGCTGGCTGTCGGTAACGCATCACGTTATGCGTGTCTACCGGCTGTGCCAGGTCATGATCATTGAGCGATCGCAATAGCGTCACGATACGCTGTACCCGCTCTTCGGGCGTGGTGAGGCCAAATGTTGCCTGTAGCATAACAACAGGCTGATTAAGCAGATACAGGGTACGAGCGCGCTCCTGCGGAGAGGGTGCCTGACGTGGCTCCGCACCTGTTGCACACTGTACGGTGAAAAGCATCATGCAACAGGCTAAACACAGAAGTGTTTTAAACATTCCGCCTCCTGATCAACGTTATTACCGGGCTGAGTTTCAGACCGGCGGCTACTCTTTATATCCGCTATTCAAACTGCCAGGTATAAGAGACCAGAAAGCGTGTGTCGGGATCGTCCAGATAGGTATTGTTATCCATAATGAACGTCAGCAGGTTTACTGAACTGTGTTGATCAAAATGGTAACCAGCTCCCAATCCACCAAAATAGCCCTGGTAATGGTCACCTTCCTCATTTCTGGAACCGTAAGAGCCTGCCGCAAATCCAATCATGGTCAGTTTCGAAGTCAATGGCCGCAGCGTAAATGCGCCCAGATAGCCGCTGCTGCCGGAGGTGGTGATAGTGCTGAAGCCATACTCTGAGGGGATAGCATCGGTGAACTGAGGCGCTTTGCAGTCAGCCGGATTACCGGTGCTGCAGCCCGTTATCTCCCCGGTGTTGTAGGTATAGCCGGCCATCGGGAATATCTGGAAACCCGCAGGCGTGAAGCCATAAATGCTAAGGGGGATAAAGGTACCGACGGAATAGTTAGTCTGGGTTGCACCGTTGGTGTACTCGTTTTTGCCAAAGTTAAAGTTGATAATCCCCACCGGAAACAGCCATGAACCGCCAATGCGCCATTCACTGGCGTCGCTGTTAACGCGCGCATTCAGTTTCTTCGCTTTATCCAGTGCGATCGAGCCAGAAAATGAGAGATTGCTGTCGTCCATGTCGTAAGTATCTGACCATGAAACCCCAGCCTTGGTTGTCACCTTTGTCGGGTCATCATCCAGCTTGTCACGATGATCGTTAATTTCTGCGCTAACGGCTCCCTGGCTTAGTGCCAGCACTCCGAGAACCCATGCTTTACCAAAATGATCTGACATAGTCACACTCCGGCTCACGTTGATTTGGTTTCCCGGAAGCGTGGCGCCCCAGGCTATTTCGTCATTCAGGACAGTTAACCTGGTGCAGGGAGATCTGATAACGCTGCTGATTATTTTCGCTCATCGCTTTTACGGCTGACAGCACGGCAGAGTTATCATGCGTACTATTAAGGAAGCGGGTCCGTAACTGTTCATCAGATACAGACGCCGGTATCTGACACTTTTGTCGCAGGTCATCGGTAATCTTCTGCTGTCTCAGCGCGAAGGCCAGATTTTCGTAGGCGGAGTTAGCCAGTGCTGGCGTTTGTGACAGCAACATTAATACGATCGGTATCAGGTATTTCATTCTTATCTCCCGGCCCATTCTGGCCTTTTTCACACACGGATAAATCCCTTACTTATCGCCTGCAACCGCGGCACATTGCGCAGGGTCAAAAACCGTTTTCCACTCTTTTTTCATATCAACAATCACCCAACCCTTTTGGGGTGCCAGTCTGAGACCGCTAATAAGCTTTCCGCTGGCGGGCGGATGCGTGTCGTAGGCATATTCACGCACCGCATCGGTGTGGTGAACCAGTAAACCAAAGGTTTTATAGGTCGGATTGGCGGAGGTGTACTGAAGCATCGGCACGTCGCCGTCGCTGTTGCCGAAAGCACCGACCGGACGCCGCCCCATAAACAGATGAATGGCGACCGGCTTCATTGCTTCGTCATCGTAGAAGGCCCCGTTCATGGTTTTACGCAATTGCGTGCCATTATCTGTCAGTGAGAATTCACTCAGCGAAAAGGAGCCGACTACCTGCTCGGGTGGGATGCCATACATTTTTTCTGCCAGTACGCGCATAAAATCGATGCCGCCGCCGGATACAATCCAGGTTTTGAAACCGTTATCCCGCAGATAATCCAGGAGCTGACGCATCGGCTGATAGCCAAGCTGGTCATAACGGCAGCCGAAACGCGCATGTCGATGAGTACCAACCCAGTTGCTGACGCGCTGACTGAATTCTTCCGTCGTCATGCCGCTGTGCGTGAGAGTCATCAACTGCATCAATCCCTTTTTGCCCGACTGCATCACCGCGTTCTTATCGTTGTTAATTACTGCCTGCACTAACGCATCGCTATTCCATTCCGGGTGTTGCGGAGCGAGGCGTTTGATTTCATCAATCACGCACTGCAGCTGAAAGGTCAGCGGGGCTTCCGGCCACAATGTGCCGTCATTATCAAACACCACATAACGCTGACTCACAGGAATGAACGCTTTGCTATTGGCTGTCGTAGCGCCATTCACCCATGTCTTAATCGCCTGTTTTGCGTGACCGTCATTCCAGGCACTGAGCGGATCGTCTGCCGCAACAGCCGAACCGAGATACGCCGTTAGCAGCAGTGCCAGCAGAGGATTTAATTTCATCATCTTTTCCTTTTGGTCGGAATGAGGTCAGGTAGCGGAACGATCCGCCAGTATTCCCGTGTGCGCTGCACTACTCTTTGCAGGCTTTTTTTAAGGGCGTGTCGAAAAAAGAAGCTCAACAGCAGCAACGTCAGCAGGATGGCCGGGCCCATCAACAACGACGTCCAGTTGACCGGGGCGTGGGCTTTCAACGTTTGTTCACTGCCCGCCGGACGCGCAGCGGCAATGGCGTAATGCGTTCCGGGTAATTCGGCCAGTTGCCACTGATGCTGACGTGTATCCCACCAGCGTAAACGCAACGGTGGTATCACCAGTTCACCAGGCTGAGAGGGCAGATATCGCAACCGCTCTTCTCGCTGTGCGCCGATGATTTCATCGCGTCCCTGCGTCAGGTTGCTGTTTACCGGCGGCAAACGTTGCGCACCGGAACCGGGAATGGCGTAAAGCAGTTGCGGGATTTGTACAGCAATCACATCGGTCGCGCGCAATGTCACGACGCGCTCAATGACGTCACCGACATGGAGCTGCTTATCCTCAGTAGCGCGATAAAGTTTCCATTGTTGCGAAAGTTCAAGACTGCTGGCGGGCAAGAAGCGGTCAGGCTGACGCACATCCGCGGGCCAGCTGACCGGTTTCTCCAGAAGCGGCAGCGATACCGTTTTCGGTGGCTGATTCGCAGAACGCATCACCACATCCGCAGCGGGAAAACGCAGCTTGCCCTGATCCCACGCCATCACCTGACGCTCCATGCGGATACCGCTCCAGCTGACTCCGTCGCTATTACGCGTTACCAGCTGGTTGGGCAGCGGCGTATTAAGTAAATTACCGTTTTCAATCACCATATCCGGCCACTGTGGCGGTGGATTGAACCAGCTATCCGTCCAGAAGGTCACCGCAATCGTTACGGGCTGGCCTGGCACCAGTTGTTCGGGTGCAACCAGCTCACGCGTCATGGCCATTTCAGCCCGAACCGGCAGGTTAATTAGCAACAGCAGACAAAGGAGAAGTCGCTTCATGGTGCCTCCGCCGGCGCTGAGCGGTAGAGATTTTCCAGCAAACCGCCAGGCGAAAGCGTGAGATTGCTGTACCACTGTTCAGCCGAGGGCGCAGCGCCTGCGATGGGTTTCATATCCAGCTGATTCACGCCCTGTTCGGGTTTGAGATCGTGTTTAATGGCATCAGGATCTTCATCTTTTTGCTCATGCTGATCGGCCTGACGGTCGCGTTCTTTTTGTCGCAGCTGCATGATGATGTGCGCAATTTTTGCCCGATTTTCCTGAGCCATAGCCCATTCGGGACGTAAACTCAGCGCCTGATCGTAGTTGTTCAGCGCCTGCTGCCAGGATTTCTGCTGTGCGTAGCAGTTGCCAATCCACAACAGACTTTCCGGAGTAGCGGGAACCTGACGAAAAGCACCCAGCGCCGAAACGAAATCCCCGGCGTAGTAGAAGGCAATCCCCCGTCGCAACGGATCCTGAAAGCGCTGCGCAGCAGCTTCATAATTACCGTGATTAAAGGCAAGCTGCCCTTGCACATCGGGCCTTACCCAGGCATCCAGCAGTGCTGCTGAACTGCCGGGAGACCAAAGCAGTAAGGGCAGCATCACGACAGCCAGGCAGAGCAGTTGCTGTCGCCAGAGCAGTAAAAGCAGCAGCATAGGAATAACCAGCAGATAGCCACTGTTCTTCCACTGCAAATCCTGTCGGCTGTTCTGCTGCGCCGTCACGCTCTGCTGAATGTGGCCGCTGACCGCACGCAGATCATCATCTTCTGCAGAGACCAGCGTGACCGGAATCCCGCCATCACGGATTTGCTCGAAGCGTGCGACATTGAGTCGCGTATCGATGCCCTGCGATGCCTGCGCTTCCGGCAATCTGCCGCCGTTCGCCGTGCCTGCTACCCAGATCTGCAGAGGCAGATTTTGCTGCCGCAGCCATTCAGCGTCCTGCTGTGCCACATTATCCGCGACCAGAATTAGCGCGCGTGGTGCTTCAGGCGCTGAGGGCAAATTTTTAAGCGCCAGAGCGATGGCCTGACGCAGTCCGGAACCCGCTTCCTGCGGCACCAGCGTCGGCTGCTGAGCCGTCAGGAACAGATTATAAAAATCGGCATCACTGGTCAGCGGCGTGGTAAGCCAGGCATTCGCGCTGTAAACCACCAGACCAAAGTGACTGCCGGGCATTTGCGCCATCAGCGCGGCGATTTTCTGTTGCATGCGCTGATGACGGTCAGGCGGCACATCCTGCGCCAGCATGCTGAGATCCTGCTGCATGATCACCATCACATTATTTTCAGGCGTGAAGGCGGCGGGCAAAT
Source organism: Pantoea sp. Ft-CA_14 (assembly GCF_024520875.1). Classification (NCBI taxonomy): domain Bacteria; kingdom Pseudomonadati; phylum Pseudomonadota; class Gammaproteobacteria; order Enterobacterales; family Erwiniaceae; genus Pantoea; species Pantoea sp. Ft-CA_14. The sequence goes on from NZ_JALNPM010000001.1 coordinate 153,731, forward strand.
CGCGTTGCCAGCTCGGACCCGCTAAAGCCAATACCCCCAGGCCAAAGAGCCACGGTAATACCTGTCGAGCCCGTACGTGCTGACCTTTAATCAATGCCGACGCAAAAGGCTTTTCCATAACACGATGCCAGGCACTGCCCGAACGCTGAGCCAGAAAATAGAGCACCGGAAAGAGCAGCAAACCCAGTAATCGCCAGGGATAGAGGAAGTGGAAATCGCTCATGCGCGTCGCCTCATCATTGTGCTGCCGATGGCGAACAGCAGTAAAATCAGTAGCGCTACCGCTAGCGGCCAGACGAACAGCGGACGATGCCAGGATAAACCCAATGTTTTCACCTGTTCCGGAGTCTGGGCATCAATTTGCTGCCACACCTGGGCCAGCGCATCACGGTTAGTGGCGGCGCGCCAGGCGTTACCGCCGGTGATACTGGCAATGTTATCCAGCAGCGCGGTATCCACTTTGTCCTCGCCGCTGCTGTTAACATCGCCAAAGGCGATGGTGTGCACCATAACGTGATGCGCGGCAGCGAGTTGTGCGGCGAGCGTGGGTTGCAGCTGAGAGGCAGTGTCATTGCCATCGGTCAGCAGAATCGCCATTTTGGACGCATCGGCTTCAAGGCTGTGATCCAGCAACTTCACTGCCACGCCCAGCGCATCCCCCACCGCAGTCTGCTGGCCAATCATGCCCGGCGCGAGCTGGCTGATGCGCGCCTGCAGCGCCTGTTTATCTTCGCTGATCGGCGCAAAAGGCCACGCCTGGCTGGCAAAAATCACCAGACCGATGCGATCATTTTTGCGCTGATTGATAAAGGTATGCACTGTTTGCTGTACCGCCTGTAAGCGCGTCTGACCATTCTGCCCGTCGCTTGTCTCCATTGAGCCGGAAACGTCCAGAATCAGTACGATGTTGCGCATGGGTTTTATCACCGTTTTCGGTGGCATCAGATATTCAGGGCGGGCCAGCGCAGTAACCATTAAGATCCATACCGTCCAGAACAGTAGCCGATGGCGCCAGCTGGCCTGCGGTGCTGGCGCAGAGAGTTGCAGGGCTTCAGCCAGTTTAGGTAAAAAAGGCACCCTCACCTGTTCACTCACTGGCTGTTTTGCCGGGAGCAGATAGTGCGTAATCAGCGGCAAAAACAGCAGCACGCCCATCCATGGCCAGGCAAAATCGATCTGCGATAAAAACTCAGACATGAGGCAGCGTCTCCAGCCAGTGGCGTAATTGCTGTGCGATACGCTGATTGATAACGCCTTCCAGTTGATTATCCGGCTGACAGTAGCGACGACACATCAGCGCGCGCAGTTCTTCGTCCAGCGGCGTCTGTGCCAGAAGCTGTTCCGGCGTTTGCCACTGGCTGACCTGGGCGCGAGGGTGTTGCACCAGTAGTACCCGCTTAACCCATGTAATCCAGCCATCCACCTGCTGCTGGGCGAGTTGTTTTCGCGCTTCACGCCGCCAGCGATTACGACGAAAGCGCGCGAGCAATATCAGCAGGACAATGAAAAGCCCCAATAACAGCATCACGCCGAGCACCGTCCAGCCTGGCGGGAGCGGGAACCACGAGGCGGCGTCTGGCAAAGCAGGATGTGCCAGTTCCGGCGTGCTAAATCCTTTTGCCAGCATGTGCATCCTCCTGCTTTAGCTGAGGCAGAATTTCCTCACCGGTCACGACAGTTTTCACCGTGATCCCCATACGCTGTAACCGGCGCTGCTGCTGCGACAGACGTTCGGTAACGCTTTGCTGGATGCGATCGCTGAGGTGTGAGGTGAGATTGAGTGCGGTGCTCAGGTCATGGTAATAAGCCGCAAGTTGGCCGCGTGGCGGCAGGCGGCGATGAAGATCATCCAGCGTGACATAAGCGGTAATCTCGCAGCGGTGACGCAGGTAGGCCAGCACTGCATCGCAGCGCGCATCCAGATCGTGAAAGTCACTGATGATCCCCAGCCAACTGCCCGATGGCAGCAGGGGGACGATACGCTGCAACGCCTCTGATAAAGAGACGGCTTGCCGGCGATTTTGCGCGTAGTGGTCGGGAAGCATGGCGTTCACGCGCTGAATATCGGTGAGAACAGGCATCAGGTTTCGTTTTGGTGCACGACAGGGATGCAGGGCCAGTTCATCATCGCCCAATATCGCGCAGCCCAGCCGATCACCGTCATGCCAGCTTCGCCATGCCAGCAATCCGGCAATCTTTCCAGCGGCCACCGATTTCATCTGCTGGCGGGTGCCGAAGTACATGTCCAGTCGCTGATCCACAAGGATAAACACCGGGCGTTCGCGTTCCTCATTGTAGAGGCGGATCCACGGTGTGCGCAGACGCGCAGTGGCTTTCCAGTCGATCAGCCTGACGTCATCACCGGGCTGATAGCGGCGTAAGCTATCGAAGTTCAGGCCACGTCCCTGCTGGCGGGACACGCGCTCACCGCTTAACGCGCCGGGTGGGATTTGCCCCGGCGGATTATCCAGTCGCTGTGCATCAACTGCCAGCGACATCAGGTCAGCCATTTCAAGCGTCAGCGGCTGCGGCATCACGCCACCACTGCGTTAAGAAGCATGGCAATCGCCTGATCGGGCGTGCAGTTATCGGCATTTGCCTGATAGCTCAGCAGCAGGCGATGGCGCAGCACCGCCGGTGCGATGCGTTGAATATCTTCAGGCAACACCGCATCACGTCCATCCAGCCACGCGCAGGCGCGGCCACAGCGGTCCAGTGCCAGCGTACCGCGCGGGCTGATGCCCAGGCTGATGTAACTCGCAAAAGCTTCGCTGACCTGATCAGGATGACGCGTCATCTCCACCAGATTAACGATGTACTGCTCTACGGTTGGCGCGACATAAACCGTGGCAATTTCACGCCAGCAGTCGGCGATATCCTGTTGCCCAATCAGTAAAGGGTCCGTAGCTGGTGGCGGATTTTCATGCCGTGCAGCCTGATATCTGGCTTGCTGCTCGGCGCGCACCAGTTTCATCACCTGCAGCTCATTCTCTTTCGACGGATAATCGACAATCACCTTCATCAGAAAGCGATCAAGCTGGGCTTCAGGTAAGGGCCAGGTGCCTTCCTGATCCACCGGGTTCTGTGTCGCCAGGACCATAAATACGCCCGGCAGCGGCCAGGTTTTGCCCGCGACGGTCACGTGACGCTCTTCCATGGCCTCCAGCAGCGCTGACTGCACGCGGGCTGAGGCGCGGTTGATCTCATCGGCAAGGATAATGTTGCCGAACACCGGGCCGGGACGGAACCGGAACTGATCTTCTTCTCGCGTGGCATTTTGCTGATAGATTTCGCTGCCGGTAATGTCTGACGGCAGCAGGTCAGGCGTGAACTGAATACGACGAAATTCCCCTTCGATATGGCGAGCCAGCTCACGCACCGCGCGCGTTTTCGCCAGACCCGGTAAGCCTTCCAGCAGCACATGACCGTCACACAACAAGGCGACGATTAGCATCCGCACCAGCTCCTGCTGTCCGATCACCTGTTTGTTCATACTGGCTTCCAGCGCCAGCAGCTTTTCACGATTATTCATTATGCAGGTTCCACCGTCTGACGTTTGAGCAGTGTCCCGATGCCAACCAGAATCGGTTGCGCATAGCTAAAGAAGGCCTTGATACCGGGACAGAGATAATTCATCCCCAGTTCACCCTCCTCGCTCCTGACGATGCGGTTTTTCGGGCATTCGCCGTAACAGAGCTTCAGATAGGGACAGCGTTTGCAGGCAGCGGGCAGCGTATCGCGCTTACCTAAACCAAAGGCTTTTTGTCTTTCAGAAAAGGCCATGTGCGCCAGCCTGGTACTTTGCACATTACCTAATTTGTATTCGGGATAGACGTAGTGGTCGCAGGAGAAGATGTCGCCGTTCTTTTCAATCGCCAGCCCTTTGCCGCAGAACTCTGAAGTGATACAAATCTGCGCCGGCATGCCCATGGTCTGTGCCACCGCAGTTTCAAACAGGTTGACCTGAACGCGGCCTAAATCGTTGTTTACCCACTCTTCAAACACCGCAATCAGAAAGCGGCCCCAGTCATCGGGATCCACTGACCAGTCGGTGACAATCGAGTCGAGATCGCCGGGTCTGGCGCGGCGGGTCCCGGTAACCGGTATCGTGTCATCCCGCCAGAACTGCGGAGCGGTTTGCTTAAAATCCACCGGCTCAACGCAAGGATTGAACTGGATATAGGTGGCACCCAGCTCGCGCGTCAGAAAGTGATAGACCTCCAGCGGGAAGCGCGCATTGGTTCGGTTGACGGTAACTAAGGCGTTGAAGGGAACTTGGTGGCGCTTCAGCGCCGCAACCCCTGCCATCACTTTCTCAAACGTGGGTTTACCGCTGCGCGTCACGCGATAGCGATCGTGCAGCTCAGCCGGCCCATCAATCGAAATGCCGACCAGAAAATTGTGCTGGCGTAAAAAGCGTGCCCAGTGGTCATTTATCAGAATGCCGTTGGTCTGCAGATCGTTTTCTATGCGCTGGCCTGGCTTCTGATATTTCTTTTGCAGCACTACTATTTTTTCAAAGTACTCCAGCCCCATTAGCGTGGGTTCGCCGCCCTGCCAGGAGAACACCACCTGCTCGCCATCCTGGCTGTCTATGTACTGCCGGATGAAGGTTTCCAGCACCTCATCGCTCATCCCACTATGTCGGTCCTGTTCCAGAAGCTGTTCTTTGTGCAGATAAAAACAGTAGTTGCAGTCGATATTGCAACGCGATCCGGTGGGTTTCGCCATCACATGAAAACGGCGCGTGTAGGCCGGTCCTTTGCCACTGAATTTTTCCGCCGTAGGAAGAGGTTTAACCGGCAACGTAGTGCTGTATTTCATGAACGCCTCCTGAGTACCGGGTGAACTATTTCACCCGGTAGTGTGGTCAGAGCATCAGTTGGTAGCCGGACTGCCTTCCTCAATCAGTTTCGAAACATCAGAAACGGTGAATGAACCCGGTTTCTGACGTGGCGGAAACTCTTTGAAGCTCTGCAGCATTTCAGTGGCATATTTCTGCGCACCGCCCAGCAGGAACAGGCGATCGTAGAACCAATGGTTGTAATCCATGCCATCGGTGCCTTTTTCCAGAGGGTCGATTTTCAGGTCAAAGATCAAGGGTACGCGCAGTTTGACGAACGGGTATTTCCACACATCCATGCCTGACCGTTCCTGAATCATGAAGTGTGCTTTCCAGCGACCGTAACGCATCGCCAGCAGATCACCGTCATCACTCCAGTAGAAGAACTCTTTGCGCGGATCCTCCTGAGTTTTACCGGTGATGAAATCAAGCTGGTTATAACCATCCAGATGCACTTTGTAGGTCATGGCACTGGTTTTGTAGCCTTTCAGTAACTGCTGCTTGATGTCCGGCACGCCTGCTGCTGCCACCAGCGTTGGGAACCAGTCATTACTGCCGATGATGTCGTTGATGAGCGTTCCGGGTTTAATATGTCCCGGCCATTTCACCATCGCAGGCACGCGGAAGCCGCCCTCCCAGCCAGTATTTTTTTCACCCCGGAACGGTGTGATACCGGCATCGGGCCAGGTTGCTGTCATCGGGCCGTTGTCGGTGGTGTAAACCACAATCGTATTGTCTTCTATGCCAAGATCTTTGATTTTCTTCAGCACTTCACCGACGATTTTGTCGTGCTCCACCATGCCGTCGGCATAGTCACCTAAACCGGTCACGCCTTTGTCGCCCGGTTTAATGTGCGTTTTGTTATGCATACGGGTGGTGTTGTACCAGGTGAAGAACGGCTTGTTAGCTTTTACCTGCCGCTCCATGAAGTCGTTGTTCGCCGCCAGCGTCTCTTCATCGACGGTTTCCATACGCTTAGTGTTCAGCGGGCCGGTATCCTCAATTTTTCCATCCGCGCTGGACTTGATCACGCCACGCGGGCCGAATTGCTTCTTATACTCAGGATCTTTCGGGTAGTCCGGATTCTCCGGTTCTTCTTCCGCGTTCAGATGGTAAAGGTTGCCCATAAACTCATCGAAACCATGCGCGGTAGGCAGAAACTCGTTGCGATCGCCGAGGTGGTTTTTCCCGAACTGACCGGTGGCATACCCCAGCTGTTTAAGTACAGTGGCAATGGTCGGATCTTCTTTCTGCAAACCTTGTGGGGCGCCGGGCATGCCGACCTTACTCATCCCGGTACGGAATGGCATCTGACCTGTAATGAACGATGAACGGCCAGCCGTAGAACTCTGTTCCGCGTAATAAGAAGTGAACTTGGCACCTTCCGCCGCAATACTGTCAATATTGGGGGTTTGATAACCCAGCATTCCCTGATTGTAGGTACTGACGTTCCAGTACCCGATGTCATCGCCGAATATGACGACGATGTTGGGCTTCTGATTATTCTGCTCCGGCGCCGTCGGAGTGGTGCTTGCCGGGGCTGCATAGGTGCTGGTCGCACAACAGGCGACAGACAGCACTGAGGCGAGCAGCGATTTGCAAAATGGCACTTTTGACATTTCTGTGCTCCAGATAAGTGGACTCTCATAGGAAAGGCATAAATTTCGCCCATCAGGTCAGATCGTTCGATATCAGGTTATGTGATGCGCCTCCTTGGTTTGCCCGGTCAGAATGTCCGGCTGTAGTTGATGCCAAAAAAGTAGAGAGCAGGGTTGTCATAACGCCCTTTAATCAAGGGCGATGCGACCTGGGAGGAGTCAATGTGCGCGTATTCGAAGGCCGCGCCGATGCTGCTGGCAGGATCGAGCTGGTAACGCGCGCCAGCCCCCCAGCGCCATGTATCGCCGGAAGGCATGGTCAGGGAGGTATCCTGCTGGTTGCGGTAGAAACTGCTGTCGAAGGCAACGCCGGTATTCAGCGTCCAGTCAGAAGTGAGTCTGAATTGGGTACCCAGCGCGAGGTGCCAGGTATCACGCAGACGTCCGTTATCGCCCACCTGATTGCCTGCCACGGTTATTTCACTGTTGCTGTAATCGCTCCAGTCCTGCCATCCCGCATCACCCATAACAGCCCAGCGATCATTTAGCTGGTGGAAAAGGCTGAGCATGATCTGCTGAGGCGTATTGACGGTGGCGGCAATGGGTAATGTCCAGGACGGGGAATTATTGAGCTGGTCAAGCCGGATAGTGTTGTTAACGTTGAAGTGATAATTTGTCCGGCTGGTATAGGTTAATCCGGCACGCGTCTGCGGGGTAAACTGCCACAACGCACCGACTTTTCCATTGAGCGCCCAGTCATGGTCGGAGAGTTCATCGCCGCGGGCGCGTTTGATTTTTAGCAGGCCATAGTTAATCCCGACACCCGCACCCAACGAAACGGCGTCGTTGAGTTGCCAGGCAAGCGCAGGCATCAGGGTGACCGCCAGTAGCGTACTGTCCCTGATCAGGTTTTCTCCGGCCCAGTCACCGAAATGCAGACCCAGCCCGTAGTTGCCGTAAAATCCTACTCCGGCACTTACGGTTGGGTTGATCCGTTGCGTGTAAAAAGCGCTGCCACCGGGAAACCAGCCAATAACATTGCCAGGGCTGTTTCCGCTGAGTTGGGCATCATCGTCCAGATGATAAGGCGCATCGCCATACAGGGCCTGTGCACCTATCGTTAGCATTTTATCTGGCAGCATTGTCATGCCCGCCGGGTTGGTGAACAGGGTTGAGGCATCCTGCGCACGTGCCGCCTGACCGGCACCAGCCAGACCGATATCATCCGTACCAATTTCATAAAGGTACAGCCCGCTGGCCTGTGATGAAGCGGAAACTAAAAGCAGTGCAAACAGTCCTGTGATTCGCCGCATAGCGTCTCCGGAAGATTATGGCTGTGGCGGGTTTATTTGATGTCGGGACACTGAATCTTTTCTACAGACTCTGCGTAAACCTGCTGGTTACCCGCAGAGAGAGCCTTTGCTGCAGCAAGGATCAGGTCATGACTGCTTTCGTTGCTAAGAAATACGGACCGGATTTTCTCATCCGAAATGTTTTCTCCGAGCGTGCAGTGTGTCCGCAGGTCAGAAATAATCTTCTGTTCCTTTAGTGCGTACTCAAGATTCTGGTAGGGCGAGGCCGCAATCGGCATCGCTGATAACAGTAGCAGTGAGCCAACAGCGGCTGAGGTAAGTTTCATTTTCGGGCTCCGCTAAACGGTGAAATTTTGCCTGATTTCCTGTAAAGCTTCAGGCCGGTGGCGCGAATCATTCTTCTCTCTTCGCCGGTAAAAATGTTGGGGCATCCCCCGGCTATCAGTTCAGGAACTGCAGGTTAAGCCCGGCAAAAATCTGCCAGCGTGGCTGTCCCGGACCGTCGTCGGCGACCGATGCCTGCGGCTCAACGAAAAAGTTATAAACCGTTTTACCCTGTTTGATGACCTGCCCGACGCCCAGACCCAGCGGCAAGCCATAGCTGTCGTTCTGGAAGTTATAGTTCCAGATTGGCGCGGAACGCAGATACGTTCCCCCGCCCAGCTGGTAGAAAACAAACGGCTGAAAAGCACCCAGATTAACGTCGCTGCGATCGCCCTCGCCCGCAAAGCTGTGCTGCCAGGAGGCCAGATAGCCATACTGAATTTTCGGTGAGCTGGCATCAAACAACACGTTCACCAGCCCGGCGGACCACTTCTCGCTGCCGAGTGAGTTTTCGGTCGCGGTGGGTGCGGTGATCTGCGGGCCAAAGCCAAAACTGACAGCCGGATTGCCGGTATCTATCAGATAAGCGGTAAACAGGTTCAGGTCGCCCAACCCTGTCTGGTGTCCGCCGGTGGGCGGAGAGGGATAAGTATTCACAGGAAGCGAGGCGCGAAGCAGCCATTTGCTTTCACCCAGCGAGAAAGGCTGGGCGTAGCGGAACCAGAACTGGTTGGCGTCTTTGTCACTTTCGCTGACGTCACCGATGTAATAATTCTGCATGTTAAAAGCAGTCATGTTCGCCAGCGGGTTATTCGCCTGAGCGGCGTCTGCCGGCGGTTCGGCTGAGTACGCATTGCCTGCAAGGGAAGAAAAAAGCAGACACGCGACGCTCATCTTGGCAGTTTTCATTGAATATCACCCGGCGTTTCTGTCGCTTAAAAAAAAGCCGGTAGCGTTATGCTACCGGCTGGGTTTTTACGGCGTAACCATGTTGAACCAGAAGTCGAACTTATCCATGTAGCCCAGCAGCTCGCTGACCTTGTCGGCGTTGCCGGTGATTTTTACTTCGCCTTTATCCTGCGCCTGCTTCAGCGTTTCCTCTTTCAGGATCACCTTATTCAGGGTTTCACGGGAAAGCGTCAGCGTTGCATCCGCGTTCTGCGCTTCTGAATTTGCCGTGTGGTTAAGCACGCCATTTTCCAGCTCCAGCTTGTACTTGCCGCCGTCTTCACCAAAATCTACGTTCAGCACGGCTTTGGCATTGGCCGCTTTTTCACCGTTAATGTGCAGTGCCAGGTAATCAAAGAACATCTCCGGCGTCATGGCACGGACCGTATCCGGACTGGCGGTATTCGGCGTCGGCAGCTGTTTCACGCCGTTACGCAATTCCTGCGCACCCGTCAGGTAGAAGTTACGCCACGGGCCGGATTCGGCCTGATAGCCCAACTGCTCCAGCGCATCGGCTTCCAGATTACGCGCAGCTTTATTCTCCGGATCGGCAAACACCACTTTACTGACTACCTGGGCGACCCAGCGGTAATCTCCTTTGTCATAGTCCGTTTTGGCTTTCTGCAGAATGCTGTCGGCACCGCCCATGTACTCAACGTATTTCTTCGCAGCATCTTCCGGCGGCAGTTCATCAAGCGTTGCCGGGTTGCCGTCAAACCAGCCGAGATACAGCACGTAGGTCGCCTTCACGTCATGGCTGACCGAGCCGTAATAGCCGCGGTTGGCCCACATGGTGGCCAGCGACGGCGGAAGTTTGAACTGAGCGGCAATCTCATCGCGCGTCAGGCCTTCGTTGGCCATGCGCAGAGTCTGGTCATTGATGTAACGATAAAGGTCGCGCTGACTTTTCAGCAGCTTGTTAACATTTTCATTGCCCCAGGTCGGCCAGTGGTGCTGCGCCATCAGGATGTCTGCCTTGTCGCCCCAGCGGTTAATGGCGTCATTGATGTACTTGGACCAGGGAAGCGGCTCACGGATTTTGGCCCCGCGCAGCGAGTAGGTGTTATGCAGGGTATGAGTGACGTCTTCGGCTGTCTGGATAACCTTTTTCTCTTCGATAAACCACAGCATCTCTGCCGGGGCTTCCGAGCCAGGGGCCATCATAAAATCGTAGGTCAGACCGTCAATGACGCGTTTCTCACCGGTTTTGGTCACATAATCGGTAGGCGCTATCAGGGTGACGGTGCCAGCAGAAGTGGTAGTGCCCAGCCCTGCTCCTACCTGACCTTTGGCATCGGCTTTCAGCAGGTTACCGTACATGTAACTGGCACGACGGCTCATGACATTGCCTGCCATAATGTTTTCAGAGACGGCAGATTCCATAAAACCGGCCGGTGCATAGATTTTGACTTTACCCGATTTGACGTCAGCCTCATCGACAACCCCACGCACGCCGCCATAGTGGTCAACGTGGCTATGGGTATAAATGACCGCAACGACAGGTTTTTTACCGCGGTTTTTGAAATAGAGATCCATACCGACTTTGGCGGTTTCAGCCGAAACCAGCGGGTCAACCACGGTAACGCCCTCTTTACCCTCAATAATGGTCATATTGGAAAGGTCGAGATTACGAATCTGATAGATTCCCGGTGTCACTTCAAACAGACCGCTGATATTGATCAACTGAGACTGGCGCCACAGGCTGGGATTGACCGTATCCGGTGCTTTCTCACCCTCTTTAATAAAGGCGTACTGTTTCGGATCCCAGATAACGTTGCCGGATTCGCCTTTAATGACGGCATCAGGCAGTGCAGCAATGAACCCTTTATGGGCATCTTCAAAGTCGCTTTTGTTATCGAAGGGTAATTGCTGATAGAGGGCATCATTGGCCTGTTTGGTTGCAGGCGCGGCGTCCTTTTGTGCCTCATCTGCAAATACACTAAGCGAAGCGGTGGAGAGTAAACCGGCCAGGGCCAGACTGCGGGCCAGAGGTGTTAATTTCATGTGTTTCCTCGGGATTTCAGACGAATGAAGACTGTATCCGGTACAACGGAATTAAAGACGTGCTTACAGCGTCCGGCATAATGCGCCAGCAGCAACTGTTAAGAGATAGCAATAATTGCTAATATTTGTATTAACGTTAGCAAGATCTTAAAAATTCACCAGTTTGAGTTAAGTCAAACAGCGGCTTTTATTCGCTAACTTTGATGAGCATCAAAAATCTATAATTTAAAATTACAATGCAGCCAGCATTATCTATCTGATTTTAAACAATATTTTACTTATTCCCCTGAATTTGAGTTTATTTCCTATGTAAGTCAGCCTCTTGATTTTTGAGAATTACCTCATTTTTATGGTGTGAGGAATGTTCAGGACGAATTAATATAAAAAACAGAATTAAGTGGTCCTGATGCGCACAGAATGACCGGGCGCGCCTGAATTCAGAGCATGCAATTCAGATGCTTTGCTGATGGCGCTTTTGTCCGGTTTCTGTTGTGAGACTAATTCAATGCTGGTAGTGTCGCGGTATGGTATACGTCATGAGAGAATTGATTGTCAGAAGGCTTTATAACATAGCCCTGCGGCGTCAAAGTACCCATTCGCCTGTAAATTCGTTATAAAGATGAATAATATATTCAGGCTGTCAGGGTGAATAAAAAACCTTTTTCATTTGTCGCGGATAAAATCCGCTTCATCTCCGCCCCGTCACTTTGGGCTGTCAGTAATTTAATATCCTTCGCGTTGCCGTAGAGGCGATCGCTCTGGCGATGGTGTCTGCATGTTTAACGGAAATGAATGTTCAAAATTTAAAATTACCGTTGATGGGTATAGGTCAGAGGTAATGCACCTGGGTGTTGGGTGCCGTCAGTACTGAGCTGACTGCAGCGATGCTACACGGATAAGAACAGTATGTGAGTCAGCACATGATCTCATAATGATAATCTCCGGTTAAACGTGACGGCAAGATTGAGAGATGAGCGATTGAAGAGCGCGAAAAATCTTAAACTTAATCTGATATTCATCCTGTTAAGTGGCTGAAACACACAGCTAACGCGTTGCGCATATAGATAAATGCATTCCCCACTGGAACGAATAAACTGCCACCTGCTGGCCTTTCCTTAAGTCAAATCCGCACCCCACCGCCATGATCGGGTTACACGTCAGTTATTGATAGTACCAGCAAAAACTGGAGTGAAAATAACGCGCGTTATCGTAACCTTAGAACTCTACATTTTTCATTCAAAAACAGTAACTTCTCCTCTGATTACAGTTCGCCTATGCTGGCTGCTCATTAAATTTCACTTCAGAAGGATCTGTTATGTTTGTTGTGCCCGCATCCTACAGTGCAGAGACTGTTCAGTGCCTGTATGAAGTTATCGGCATACTCAACCTGAACGGCGTACGCTGCCACGTTATCTTTGACAGTCAGGCATCGCGCGCCGCAGTGATCCAGGCGGACGCAACAGAGGAACATGGCGAAATGCGCCATCCTGTGCTGGCCGTGCTGGAAATGGAACGCGTAACGAGTATCAACACCATACTGCGCATCAAATCGTTCTGGACCGATTCCGAGGGCGCTCAATCAGGTGTGGAACCAGGCACGCTGGCAAAAGCGTTGTATAAAGCGCTGACAACAAAGAAACATATCACGCTGGTGGGATTGTAGGCATTCTGAAGCCCGTGAAGTACGGGCTGTAACAGTCAGGTGTTGAGAGAGATACACGTCGGGGATGAGCATGATAATTCCACAGGTGCCCAAGAGTGCTTAATGCTGATCCGCGCATCCTGCCCGATCGGGCGTCCGATGCCCGTGTGAAGATTCGCTTTGTTATTGACGTGTTGATACTGCTCTGTGTGCAGATACAGAGAATGCCTTGCCGAAGTCCCGGATGCGTTCCTCACGTCCCACGGCAAGGGCAAACAGCACGCCACCCACAATTGAGAACAGCCCCAGAACACCCCATGCCAGCGTCATATCACTACCACCACCCAGATGCTTGAGGTATCCGGCAACAAGGGGGCCGCCAGACTGTCCAATGAAGTTGCTGCATGCGCCGACAAAAGCCACCGCAGGAACCGCTTTCTTTGTCGGAAGGATTTCAGTCAGCCTGACGTAAACCAGCGGCACCAGCATCTTCATTGTCAGGCCGACAAACATGAACAACCCTATCTGAGCCCAGTAATATGACAGCGGCACAAAAGCGGCAGCCAGTAATGCCACACCACAGAGGACGGTGGGAATAGCGGCATGCAGTCGTCGCTCCTGGTTGTACTTATCTGAACGCCGGGTGATATACCAGATGCCCAGCATCGTCATCAGGAATGGCATCCCGCTGATGAGACCAACCATAAATTCACTGAGCGTGCCATACCCTTTGAGAGCTGTCGGCAACCAGAGCGTAAAACCGTAAGCGAGCATGCTATGCAGGGAGTAGCCGATCAGCATCAGCCAGAGGGCCGGTATTTTGAGAATGGTCCACCAGGGATCGGATTTCTCATTCCTGTAGTTTGACTGCTCAGCGGCCAGGTCTTTCTGGATATAATCCCGATCTTCGGCACTCAGCCAGCCAGCGGCCTGAATACTTTTAGGTACCAGATAAAACCAGATGATGCAGAACAGCCAGGCCGGTGCACCTTCAATCACCATCATCATGCGCCAGTTATGATGTGCAAGGATCCAGCCAGATATCGGACCGGCCAGAAACGCGCCCGCACCCAGGCTAAGATTCCAGATTCCGAATGCCCGCCCCCGTTCAGGCTTCATAAACCACTGGGCAAGGAACATGGCCGTGGCGGCCTGAATTGGACCTTCAGCGATGCCCAGTAAGAAACGGATCGCTACCAGTTCACCGAAGTTACGCGTCAGGCCGGTAAGCATTGCGCAGGCCCCAAACAGAAACAGGCTGATACCTATTATTTTCCGTGATCCAAAACGGAGAGCCAGCCATCCTGCGGTAAATTGCGTGGCGACGTAACCCCAGGCAAAGGCACCGCCAAGCCAGCCGGCTTCAACAGGACTCAGGCCCATTTCAGCTGTTATATGGGGCAGCGCCATACCTATATTTACCCGATCAAAAAATGAAATGGTATACATGATGAATACGGCAGGTAATATAATTGTCCAGCGTTTATTTCCGATAAGCGCATAACCCTTGAGAGTTTTCTCACTCATGATAACTTCCTCATTTAAGACTGTGGCAGGGGAGGAAATGCTGATTTCAAATCCATCTGAATATCAGTCAAAATGTTTTATTCATTACCCGAAGGATGTTACGGAGAAATGAGCAGCCTGAGAGCAAAAGGCGCGGATAAACAGGCCGGGCACCAGGATTCATCATCGGCTCTAAACAATTGATATTTAAAATAAGTTCCGATCTATTTTTAATCCGACAAGAATATCTGAATGTCGATAACTCAACGGTTAGCTGATATACCCACAAGAAGATGTTGTGCATGAATCAAAGCCAGCCCTTCAACCCGAAATTATTAACAACGCTACCGTTTGTCACTTCAATAACGCCCTTTCCTCTCATATTCAGATAAATTTATTCTTCCTGAGGCGTCAGGTTAATTAAGAGATTGATATTTTCCGCAACCCCTCGGCTTAACGAGGGGCGCAGTGACATTAAACATGCCGTAATGTAAGCGAAAACTTATTCAGCCAGCGCCCGCATTTCTTTGATAAGGTCTGATTTGCCTTCGAATCCGATACCCGGCAGTTCAGGCATAATAATATGGCCATCTTCAACTTTTACCGAGTCCGGGAAACCGCCGTAAGGCTGGAACAGATCAGGATAGCTTTCGTTACCACCCAGACCGAGGCCGGCGGCGATGTTCAGGGACATCTGATGGCCGCCATGAGGTATGCAGCGTGACGGTGACCAGCCAAACTGCTCCAGCACATCCAGTGTGCGCAGATACTCAACCAGCCCATAGGAGAGCGCGCAGTCAAATTGCAGATAGTCGCGATCCGGACGCATACCGCCATATCGCAGCAGGTTTCGCGCGTCCTGATGAGAAAAGAGGTTTTCGCCCGTTGCCATTGCGCCTGGATAGAACTCCGACAGGGCTGCCTGCAGAGAATAATCGAGCGGATCGCCAACCTCTTCGTACCAAAAGAGCGGATATTCACGCAGCATTTTTGCGTAGGCAATACCGGTTTCCAGATCAAAGCGACCATTAGCATCAACGGCGAGGCGCGCTTCGCTGCCGATTTCTTCCAGTACGGCCTCAATACGGCGGCGGTCTTCGTCCAGAGAGGCACCACCGATTTTCATTTTCACAACGTTATAGCCGCGGTTCAGGTAGCCGCGCATTTCCTGTCGCAGTGCGCCAAGGTCTTTACCCGGATAGTAGTAACCCCCAGCCGCATAGACGAAGACGCGCGGATTAGCCTCAACGCCCTTCATTTCGGCCAGCAGGCGGAACAGCGGCTTGTTTGCAATTTTTGCCGTTGCATCCCAGATGGCCATGTCCAGGGTTCCCACTGCAACTGAACGCTCGCCATGACCGCCAGGCTTTTCGTTGCTCATCATCACAGCCCAGACTTTATGCGGATCCAGGTTGTTACCTTTGGCATTCAGCAGGCTTTCGGGATCGGCTTCCAGGATGCGGTCACGGAAGCGTTCCCGGATGAGGCCACCCTGGCCATAACGGCCGTTAGAGTTAAAGCCGTATCCCACTACACGGCGCCCGTCGACTTCAACATCTGTCACAACGGCGACCAGGCTTGTCGTCATCTTGCTGAAATCGATGTACGCGTTACGAATAGGGGAAGCAATGGGTTTGGTAATTTCTACAACATCAAGGATGCGCATGATCTCTCCGGTAGTTCTCAGTCAAAGACTGTTTTACTAAAATACCTACGCAATCAGTTATGTCATGCCATCTGTTTATCGGCATTCATCGGCACAATGAAGTAGCGTAGTGTTAAGGGACCTGATTGTTCTGTCTGCTATTATCCTAAGCAGTACATGGGTTCCGTTCTAATGCCAAAGAGGCAGCCTGTAATGCAAAATCGGCATCACCTGGAGTTAACCTGGCTTGAAGACTGTATTGCGCTGGCGCAATCACTCAATTTTTCCCGTGCGGCAGCTTCACGATATGTGACACAGCCTGCATTCAGCCGCAGAATCGTCTCGCTAGAAGAGTGGCTTGGCACGCCAATTTTTGAAAGAAATCGTCGGGGCGTCAGCCTGACCCGCGCCGGAGAGGTTTTCGTCAGGCAGGTGCCGGAACTTATTCGTGCGCTTTATACCCTGAGGAGTGAATCTATCGAGGCCGCAGGAGAGGCCCGGCCGGATGTTATTTTTTCCGCCACACACGCGCTGTCATTTTCTTTTTTCCCGGCACTGATGCGTAACAACGAAAAAATTGCCCGCTTCGGATCTTTTCGACTGCTATCAGACTCATTAAGTGCCTGCGAACGCATGATTGAGAAAGGTGACGCGCAATTTCTGCTTTCTTATTACCATCCTCATATGCACATCCATCTCGATCAGTCGAAATATCTCAGCGTCCGGCTTGGACAGGAAATTTTACAGCCGTATTCACGATGCGATCCGACAACGCGTGAGCCTCTATTCCATGCGTCAGGCGGTAAGAAGTTTCCTTTCCTCTCCTATTCTGCAGAGTCCGGCCTGGGCCGCATCCTGTCTAATACCTCACAGGTTAACCGGGCCAGACGCGGAATGGATATTGCCTTCACGGCCGATCTTGCTGCCACCTTACTCGCCATGGTCAAAGCCGGAGACGGCATCGCATGGCTGCCGGAAACACTGGCAGCACCGGATGTTGATGCTGGCTCGATTGCCGTTGCAGCTAATAAGGAGAGCGCACTCTGGATACCCATAGAGATCCGGCTGTTCAGACCCGCAGCGAGGATGTCCCGGGCGGTAGAAGCGTTGTGGGAAATTTTCTTAGATGGCCAAATCTGAGCGGAAAACCATTTTGCGCCGATCGCGACGGCAGCTGAAATGAATAAAGCGAGAACACATCAGAACCACAAGCTGACGCTCTAAGTTCCCTGACAAGCAGAGTTGCACAAACTACCCATGTCAATATAAACACCGCTTGCCTTCATGCGACCGACCGGAGATTAACTAGCTTGCGCTGCGGTTTCCCGGTTTTCACGCATGACATCGACTGGGTAAGACGCCCCAGGCACTATAAGCAGGTAATCGGGATAACCGATGATGGGAATGAAATCGGGTATTAAATCAAGTGGGTTAAACAGTATAGGCTGCGACAGTCAACGCCAGCACTTTAGCGAGCATCGGCGTGCGGAGATCGCGGGCGGCAAGCCATACCGCGTGCAGTCCCGTTTGATGTTTCACACCCATTGTCTGGTGTCAGCAATAAGTTTGATAGTCACTAACAGGCATTAACTTATTGAGACGTGCTTACTTTACGCTTCCGCACAGTTGCTCTCTGACAGGCACAAGCTTCGTGCTGAAACTAAGCGCCGTTCTCTGTCACTCAACAACGTTCAGTGCATTAGCATCCCAGGCTTTCATCGCGGTTGATACCGCCGAATCGAGTTCATTGCCGGTTGCGCCATCACGGGCTTCAGTCGACAGGCCGATCTCAAAACTGTGAAGGGTCGTGGCCAGCGCCCGCACGTCGGTATCGGAAGCCAGGAGTCCCGCCTCTTTCGCTCTTGTGACACATCGCAAAAATCCCGCCCTGGTCCGATCGCGCTGCGCTGCCAGAATCTCACGGATGTGCTCATTCGCTGGCGAACAGGTATTAACGGATAGCGCAATCAGGCAACCACTGGGATGCCCCTGTTCTGTCTGCATTTTTGCAGAACGACGCAACGCCAGTTCAATAGCGTCACGGGGTTCAAGCGTGTCATCCCATAGGCAATCGTTAACCTGACCAAAAGTCGTCATATAACAATCGACAACCTCCTCAAACAGCGCTTCTTTTGAACCAAACGCGGCGTAAAAACTTGGGGCGGTGATGCCGTTGCCGAGGTTTGACTTGAGCATGGCAAGCGAAGTGGACTCGTAACCATGCTGCCAGAAAAGGGTCATCGCCTGACGAATTGCCTCTTCCCGGTCAAATGTCCGTGGGCGTCCCATCTGAGCCATATCCGCTCCTTTTTCGCTTATCGTATATAAATACTAATCGATACATATATACTTGACAAGCCTCAGTGTGCCCTATACTTTCTGATATATACCGATCGGTATATATATTGTAAAACCCGTTATCCGGAGGGTTTCGCAATTTTTAGTCGTTACAAACTAAAAAAGGGGCCAACGTGCACGCCAATACAGTATTCAGTGAGACCACAACACAACGGGGTCTGCCACTGGCTTCCCTGCTGGCATTTGCCATGACAGGCTTTATTGCCATCCTGACCGAGACCCTTCCGGCGGGTTTACTTCCGGAAATTGGAATGGGTCTTGACGTATCTCAGGTGATGGCGGGTCAGCTGGTCAGCATTTATGCGCTGGGTTCGCTACTCGCGGCAATCCCTCTGACGGTTCTGACCAGTGGCTGGCGTCGTAAAAAGGTACTATTACTCGCCGTAGGTACCTTCCTGATTTTCAACACTATTACCACCCTTTCGTTCAGTTACTGGCTGACGATGGCAGCCCGATTCATGTCGGGTGTGGCTGCAGGACTTGCATGGGGAATTCTGGCGGGCTATGCCCGCCGCCTCGTTCCTGCTGAAATGCAGGGCCGCGCTCTCGCTATTGCTATGGTTGGAATACCGGTTGCCCTGTCCCTTGGAACCCCGGCTGGCGCATGGCTTGGCAGCACGATGGGATGGAGAGTCCCCTTTGGTATCATGGCAGCATTGGCAGTCATTCTGTTCATCTGGACATGGGTGGCGGTTCCTGACCTGCCGGGACAGCAGGCCGACCGCCGACTACCGGTATGGCAAGTTTTCCAGATGCCCGGAGTCAGACCTGTTCTGGCGGTTATCTTTCTATGGATGACGGCACACAATATTCTTTATACATTCATCGGACCGTTCCTGCAGTTGTCGGGGCTGACCGGAAATGTCGGGCTTATCCTGCTGATTTTTGGCATTGCGGCACTTATTGGCATCTGGATAACCGGGATGCTGGTGGATCGCCATCTGCGCAATCTGGTTCTGCTCAGTCTGGCGGCACTGGCGGCGGTTTCTGTGGCACTTGCCGCAGGCATGCGGGAACAGATTGTGGTCTTTCTGGCCGTCATCGTATGGGGATGGTCGTTTGGCGGCGCGTCAACTCAGATGCAGACGGCTGCCGCTGATGCGGCAGGCAATCATGTCGATGTCGTTCAGGCAATGGTGACAACTGCCTGGAATCTGGCTATCGCAAGCGGCGGCGTCATTGGTGGTCTGCTTCTCAATAATGCCGGTGCGGTATCTTTCCCATGGGCGCTACTGATCTTTATGGCTGTTGCGTTGATTATCGCCTGGTGCGCGAAAAAGCATGCTTTCAGGCCAGGTGCAAGAGAACCTTTAGTAAAATAGTAACTTCCAGGGACGTCCGGAACGGACGCCCCGTTTTGGCACCAACCGCCTGCTTTGGATATCTAAAAGAGACCTCAGTTATTTAAGTCGTCCATTTGGGCACTCTTTAAACAGAACTATCGGATTCGTTGCTTCCCGAAATATTCTTTTGTTTTTTGTCTGGAAGACAAGCCATTGAGATAATGCCAGTGAGTACGATGAGTGAACTCATGCCTGCAAAAGCAACCATCAGACTCGCAGCGGCGGCCAGTCCGGAAAGGAGACCAGAAAGTGCTTCAGCAGTATTAGCCAGGGTAGAAAACGTGCCGAATGTCTTGCCTGTGTTCTCTGCAAAAGACCAGGACTGTATGAGTGTCACCAGAAAAATATCAACGAATGCACCACTCATACCAAGGACGAATGCTACCGGCAGCAGAGCCTCGAGCGAATAGAGGGCAATAAATGACATTAAAATCAGTAAAATTCCGTAAAAGAACCAATTGCGCATAACATTCAATGGTGAAATATTTATGGCAAACCGTCCGTAAATGAGCCCCCCGGTAATTGTGCCTGCAGCCATTAGAGAAAATATCCAGCTGGTAAATATCTCCCCATTCCCCTGACTGACAGCTACAGCGGGAATAATAAAACGAAGTAATGATCCGGTAAAGAGAATGCAAACAGATGAACCAAAAATAGCAATAAATAAGCCAGGAGCTTCCTGAAATAAACTTTTAATGCAGGATAGATTGTCCTGATATACTTGTTTCAATCTGAACGCCGACGTTTTATTCTGTGAATTTTCTGAAAACGTACAAAGTATAACAATTGAAATTGCATACGTTAATGTATTGAACATCAGCACCCAGGGCTTGTCTGCCAATGAGAGTATAACTGAACATTTGATGCGCCAATTGTCTGCCATCCAGCCACCAGCGGGGCCGAAAAATAGAAAAGGAATAAAACGAAAAAATAGACGCAGCCGGCAAGAAGATAATTATTATGCGTGTTCTCGAGCACAATAAACACAAAAACGACCTCATATACATAATCGCCCAACTTCGAGATGAAAAGAGAAGCGAGTAACGTGCGGAAATCTTTAATTTTCAGCCAGTTCATTGAAGTCTATTCCAATATTAAAATCTGAAGCACCTGGCGCAGACACACCCTCTGCAAATTCGATTATGCTAACGTCCCTGAGCATGTAATGTGAGTTTATGTGGCCAATAAACGACGAAGCAAAGCTGAGTGCTATGCCCATACCAATACACATATGCATGCCCGTGCCGAATGATAGTGGCTTTTCTTTTCGCCCCGCAATAAAACGGAATGGGTTATCGAAAACTTTTTCATCGAAGTTAGCCAGCGCCGTGTAAAACATGACCCTGTCACCTTCTTTAAGGTTCTGGCCTCGGAAAATCAGGTCCTGCGCTATTACTCTACCTACAGAAAGAACGGGACTGTATAAGCGAGAAGCTTCTACAACGATATCCCGAACATTGACTGTATTCACCTTCAGGTTGAAGTGAGAAATGGCCCAGAGCGCAGCGACAATGAGTGGCATAACGCTGTCGACTTTATCAGCCCCATAACCTCATTGATTACTAATCTGTACGGCAACGCTCTGGCCCCTCTTACAGAGAAGCCTCTAAACTAAAAGACATTATTCAATTTGTTAATATTGAAGCGCCGCCTGTTAACTTACATCAAAATTTTTCTCCCTGATATTATTACATTTTTTAGTTAACAACCTACTGCCCGAGCTGCGTAGTGTAATTAGCGGGCACCCAGCGATAAGCGTTACCTTCATGCTGAACATGGCCCAGGCCAGGGAAGGCGATATGCGCCGCAGCCACCCAGTAGCCCTGATCTGCAGCCTGTTTCAGTACCCTTTCACGTGTAGTGATAGCCTGTTTCTGATCGACATCAAAATGGATGGCCACTTCAGGATCGGGCAATTGCACCGCTTTGGCATGGATGATATCTCCCCACAGCACCAGGGTCTGACCTTCACTCTCTACGCGATAAAGTACGCTACCCGGCGTGTGCCCAGCTGTCGACTCTGCACGGATTCCCCCCGTTAATGTGGCTGGTGCCATAAACGTTTTAAGCAGGCCAGCATTGATGACCGGGCGAAGAGTCCGTTCAGATTCTGCAAAGGTATGGGCCTGACTGGTCTCTACCCTGCTGACGTTAGCCGGATTAAGCCAGAAATCGACATCCCGTTTATCCACGAACACTTCGGCCTTTGGAAAAGCAGGCTTGCCCGCGCGTGAAACACCGCCTGAATGATCGGCATGAATATGGGTTAAGAGTACGGCATCGATCGACTCTGCCGGATAGCCAGCGGCGGCCAGATTAGTCAGCAGATGTCCGCCATTGTGTCCAAAAAGCTCACCGGCCCCGGTGTCGATTAAAATGCGCTTTTTACCATCATCGATAACGAAGGCATTGATTGATGTTTCGGCCTGCGGCGTCATCGAATCTCTGGCCATTGCATGGTTTAGTTTTTCAGGCGAAATGTTAGTCAGTAATTTATTCAGGGGAACGGTTACCGTGCCGTCGGAAACCGCGGTAATGCGTAATTTCCCCAATGTCATCCGGTAATAACCCGGAGCTTGCTGATCCCGTACAGAGGTCTGTTCGGCAGCATAGACCGGACTGAACGCGATAAGAGACGCCACCAGCATCAGTAAAATTTTCATAAATATCTCTCCAGAAAGTTTCATCACAACGTGGTGAGCAGTATCCTTACGCAACCTGTATCACTCAAATTGATTAAACTGATGCTCACTATCAGAGAAAATGATTTTCATCGAATCGACCTGAATTTACTGACGGTGTTGTTGGTTCTGAAGCGGGAAGGCAGCGTGTCGCGTGCGGCAGAAAAGCTGCATCTGGGTCAGCCAGCAGTCAGTAATGCACTGGCCCGATTGCGGGTCATGTTCAGCGATCCACTGTTTGTGCGCACGGCGAAAGGCATGGAGCCTACCCCGCGTGCTGAAGCGCTGATCGCTGAGCTGGGCCCGTTAATGGCACAGATGCAGAACGTCTTGTTTCAGCCAGCATCCTTCACGCCTTCTGAGGCGACACATGTTTTTCGGCTGGGGATGAGCGACTGGGTTGAACGCTGGCTGATGCCGGGACTGTATGCGCACATCACGCGCACCGCTCCCGGCGTGACTCTTCAGGTCACGGCCAGCGATCCCTTCCGGGATGCGGAGCTGGTCGCGCGCGGAGAGATCGATCTTGCCATTTCGGTTGGCGAGAGCACACCCGCCACGCTCCAGCGCGAGAAAATTGTGTCACACAACTTTTGTACGTTGTGGCACCCGGAACAGCTTTCGTTGCGTGCACCGCTGACGCTGGAGGATTATGTGGCGCATGACCATCTGCTGGTTTCCTATCGCGGGGCGAACTGGAGCGCCATCGATGACCAGCTTGCGCCATCAGGAAAGGCCCGTTCGATTCGCTACGTGACGCCGCATTTTTCCTCTCTGCCTCCGCTGCTGGCGCGCGCACCCGCGTTAGCCACCGTTCCCGCTGGGCTGTCGGATGAGTGGGTGACGCATTACGGCTTATGCTGTAGCCCGGTACCCATTGAAACACCGGAAATAGCCCTGTCACTGCTCTGGCATAAACGGCTTGATAACGATTTGTCACTGCGCTGGCTCAGGGAAGAACTGCGTAGCGTGATGACAAAACGAACCTGAATAAATTACGGCCTAATTATTTGCTCAATAATCCATTCGCGAAATATTTCCATCGACTGGGTCATCTTTCTGGCTCTCTGCCAAGTTAACCAGTACCCATCATGACCAGAATAAATATTAAATGGTCTGGCGAGCAAACCTTGCTTTATTTCCGTTTGAAACATGACATCAGGTGCCAGTGCCAGGCCGCCAGTGATCATCACAGCATCTATAATAAGGCGTGAAGAATCGAATACAGGTCCATTAATTCTGAATGGGGAAATACCCGCCGCAGCAAACCAGTTATCCCACTCTTCAGGACGGTAAGAACGTAATAACGTCTCGCCGGATATATCGCCAGGTTTTGTCAGTCTCTTCGCCGTTTCAGGCCGGCATAACAGGGTCAGCGGCGCATCCAGCAATAGCTGGTTATGCGATGACGCCCATTTACCCGAACCATATCTTATAGCAAAATCCACTCCCTCTCCGGCAATGCTTACGACATTGTTGTTCGTCTGAATACTCAGTTCGATAGCGGGATGTCTCTGCTGAAAATCTTCAATTTTTGGTAAAAGCCAGCCCAGCGCAAAGGTGCCCACACAGGATATCGTCAGTGCCTCCCTGACTTTACCTCCTTCAAACTGACGATAAGCCTTCTCAATACGATGAAATTCTTCTGAAATTTTTGAGAATAGCAACCGCGCCTCATCGGTCAACTCCAGGCCCCGGGAAAGCCTTTTGAACAAAATCACCCCTAATTTCTCTTCCAGCAGCCTGACCTGCTGACTGACCGCAGCCTGAGAGACAAAGAGTTCCATGCCTGCCCTGGTAAAGTTGAGGTGGCGGGCAGATGCTTCAAATGCACGCAGCGCATTGAGTGGGATATCACTTTTCAAATCAGCCCCCAGAAAAACTTATGACTGGCATCAATTTATACCGTTTTTTCTTACAAGGAAATTGATTTATTTTGGGCAAATAATTTAAGGGATGCATTTTTTCTACGTGACTTAAAAGACCCCATGATTTTACTAATGCCAGAATAAGGTAATGCAAGATGATAAACTTTAAAGGAAGCCTGACCGGCATGTTACTGATGGCCGCAACAGGTTGTTCAGTGTCAGCCCATGCTGCTTTTGACCAGCTAACGCTAAAGAGCCAGTTTGAGACACTGGAAAATAAATCTGGTGGCAGACTCGGCGTTACGGTCGTTGACACATCCGATGGTTCTGAATATTCATGGCGGGGCAATGAAAGATTCCCGCTGTGCAGCACAAGTAAAGTAATGGCAGTAGCAGCGATATTAAAGAAAAATGAAAGTGACCATAGTTTGCTTGATAAGAAAATTCATATAAATAAAAGCGACATGGTTAATTATAATCCCATCACCCAGAAACATATCGGCTCATCAATGACTGTTGCTGAACTGAGTGCTGCGGCGTTGCAATACAGCGATAATGCCGCGATGAATAAATTACTTGCGTATCTGGGTGGCCCGCAACAGGCTACGCATTTTGCCCGAACAATCGGCGATAAGGCTTTTCGCCTGGACAGAAAGGAACCAGAACTCAATACAGCAATCCCGGATGATGTGCGTGACACTACGACTCCTTCAGCGATGGCTGACACGCTTAATAAGCTTGTTCTCGGCACCGCCCTCAAAGGAGAGCAGCGAGCCAAACTGTCAGAATGGATGAAGGGCAATACAACAGGTGCAAACAGTATTAAAGCAGGCCTGCCGGCTGACTGGATAGTGGCTGATAAAACCGGCAGTGGTGACTATGGCACAACTAATGATATTGCCGTCATCTGGCCGAAGGATCAGGCACCCATCATCCTGACGACCTACTTCACCCAGAAGGACAAAGACGCGGTCGCGCGCAAAGACGTACTGGCCAGTGCGGCAAAACTAGTTGTGGACGCAATCAGTAAATAATTAGCTTCAGCTTCAGATAATCGGCTCAGAGTGGGCCGATTATCTGGCTTTCGCCCCGCTAACCCGCGCACCAGCGAAATACCACTTCAACTCAAAAACTCAGTACCTCGCCCGGCTACTGCTCAGGTGCGGAAAAAAGGCAGGCGACGGCAAGGCTTCCGGGTCAGTTGGCTCAGCGTTCAGCATGCGCAAAAATGACTCAGCCCAGTGATGGCTGTTCTGCATATGCAGTCCCTTCATCAGACGGGCATGCAGAGACCGCCGTTCGTGTAACGGCATCTGCAATGCGCGATGTACCGCACTGGCCATTGCATCAGGATCATAAGGATTGACGATGATGGCACCCTCCATCTGCCCGGCTGCACCGGCAAACTGCGAGAGGATAAGCACCCCGGGATTTTTCGGGTCCTGTAAGGCGATATACATTTTGGCCATCAGGCTCATGCCTGCCATCAACGGCGTCACCAGCGCAACGCGTGAGGCACGATAGATGCCAGCCTGCTCTTCGCGGCTGTAGCCATGAGTCAGATAGTTCACCGGATACCAGTTCATTGTGCCATGCACGCCATTAAGCTCCCCACACAGTGCTTCCAGAGCGTGACCGAGTTCTGACGCTTCATGTGCGTGTCCGGCTGCAGGAGGCGCCAGCTGCAACAGCGTGATATTTTTCTGGTAGCAATCATGTTTTCGCAGCAACACTTCCATAGTGCTGATCCGGTAAGGCAGACCTGAACTCTCATCAAGATGGCCGCCGCTTAGCACGGTATTTTCGGGCAGGCTTTCGCGGCACTGCATTTCCATGTAAGCACAGCTGTTGCTATCACGCAGAGACTGGACATCGTCAAGATCTATTCCGACAGGAAACACACCCACCCTGATAATCCGGCCATGAACACGAAAGCTTTGCGCTTCCAGCCGTTCTATACGGAATTCGCTCTCCAGCCAGACCAGGAAGTTATTCATATCCTGCACGGTCTGAAAGCCAATCAGATCACAACATAACAGAGAGTCAGTGAACCAGCGCCATTCGGGTATGGTTTCAAACATTCTGCCAGCCGGGAAAGGTTGATGCAGAAAAATACCCACTAAGTTGGTCAATCCTTCTTCACGGATATAGGTGGCACAGCCTAGCAGATGGTAATCCTGAATCCAGATAACATCGTCGGGTGCGGCGTTTTCGCAGATGGCGCGCGCATAGGCTTTATTGATGTTTTTATATTCCTGATAGCCGCTGGCGGAAAAACGAGCCATGTCCGGACGCTGATGAAAAACAGGCCAGAGCCCTTTATGAATATAATTGTGGTACCCCTCATTAAGCTCGCCAGGCGTATACGGGAAGGTCACGGTTTCATACTGACCCATCTGCTGCACGGCGTAGGGTCTTGACGCATCCGGAGGCATCACCCTGCTTTCACCATCCCAGCTAATCCAGACGCCTCCCTGACGGGAAAGGATGCCGTCATAAATTGCAGTAAGCGTCGAACGTTGACATTGATTATGCGAAACAAGAATAAGGCCTGACATGCTGTATTCCTTAAGAACCCGCTGCGGAGAGGCACCAGTGCCTGGCAGCGAGCCGCTATTAATAGGAGGTCGGAGAATAAACTGGAGAAAACCACTCATGAATGTGCACCCTGTCCACTTAATGCCTGCAGACGCTTTTTGCAAAATCGGGTTGTGACCGCCATCGTGTAACGTTGTCACGTAAACGCCCGGTACCGTTAATTAAACCGAACGGCCTGTAAAAAAGGCGTAAAAAGAGTCTGATGAAGTGTAAAAACGCTGCAAATCACGCGCCCGATATAGCATTAGCGGACAGCAATGGCGCAAAAAGTCAGTGAGTTCAATACAGGTAAAAATAAAGAAGGCGGGTTGGCCCGGTTCCACTCGCCCCTAAAGCTGGTTTGATAAATGCGTGGCCGGGCCGTTTTATTGCGGAAACAGAGAACCTAAAAATCTCTTTGTTAATTCAGAGCTGAGCGATCATTGTCTGGAATGATACGCCGTTAAAAAATTTGACCTCCCCGACTTTTTTAAATCCCCTTTTCTCATAAAAAGGGACGGCAAGGAGTGAAGAACGTACGCTAATTTCTGAACGCAGTTCGGGAATCGCCCGCTGCCAGAGTGCCCTCGCTACCCCTTTTCGCTGAAATTTCGGATGTACAAAAAGGTATTTAACTAAATTGCCTTCGAAAAGGGTGAGTACGCCTGTCACCTCACCTCTTTCCACGGCAATCAGCCAGAGATAGTCATCTGAAACAATCAACGGCTGAAGCACATCGAGCTTTGTGCTGTCGATGAACCATTGCGGACAGGGCTCTGTCTCTGAAAAATTACATTGCACAGACACAAGCTGTATCAGCTCACTGATGCCTGCCGCATCAGACTCCAACGCCGTTCTGATTTCCATTCTTTTGTCATTCCCCCTGATTAGGTTAAGGCAAGGGCATGGAGGCCTGCCATTCGAAAAGCCATCCACTCCCCTTTTCCGCTGAATCCCGGCCCGAGAACCCGCGTACTGAAGATTAAAGCAACGTGACTTTGCCCTGGAAAATCACCGGACCGGACGGCCCGCTGAGCGTAGATCCCCCCACCGGCTCCAGACTTACCGCCAGTACCGTCTGATTATCTAACTCGCCAGGCGGTAAGCGGAAAACATTACTGTCGCTATGATTGATCAATCCCAGAGATTGTGGTGGAGCACTGCCCCTGATCAGCCAGAGCTGCAGGTTTTTATTCTCTGGCAGCGTGATGTTCAGCGCCGAAACCTGAAGGAGTGAAGCTGACTTATCCAGATTCACCACAAACTGTGCATCGGGCTGTGCGCCGCTGAGTACCGCAATCAGCTGCATGGATTGTGGGGCATCAGGGTTGCTTAAATGGGTGAAAATGAGGATGCCAGCCATTGCCGCCGCCAGGCCCCAGCCGAGCCAGAAGCCAGGATGCTTGCGGATTGATGTCGTGCCAGAGACGCCTGCATTCCGGCCAAGATCCTGCTCAATCTGCTGCCAGACCGCAGAAGACGGGATAACGGCGTGTGTGAGCAGGTCAATGCCGCTGAACGCTTTCTGCCAGTGCAGCACCTCTGCAGCAAATACTGAATCGTCATTGAGCCGTTTATCCAGCCGATGACGGGTCTCATCGTCGGTAAGGCCAAGCACATATTCGGCCGCAGTGAGATCATGTTGTTCCTGACCAGTCATATGCCTATGCACTCCCGAAGATGGGTTAACGCGCGACGGATCCAGCTTTTCACCGTCCCTTCAGGCTGACTCATAGAGAGCGCAATCTCACTCTGTGACAGGCCACGATAATAGGCGAGCGAAATGCTTTGTCGCTGCTCAGAGGGTAAGTGCGCCATGCAGTGCTGAAGGCGACGCGCCTCCGCATGACTCGCATCGGCAGGAAGTGGCGTCTGGAAACCTGCTTCCGCTTCGCTGATCTCATCCACGGAACAGCTTCTGTTTTCATGTTTACGAAGGAAATCAATCGCCCGATTTCTGGCGATGTGACTGAGCCAGATATGCGGCTCACTGCGCTTATCGTCGTAATAGTTAGCCGACTGCCAGATTTGGATAAACGTATCGTGAAGGATCTCTTCTGCCCAGTCCCGGCGTCTCACCATTCGCAGAATGATCCCATAGAGTCGGGGCGACAGAACGCGATAAAGCTGCTCAAGAGCAGCTTTATCGCCGACGGCTATCTGATTCATTAAATCGGCCTGAATATGGGGCACATTTTTTGTCATCGGCTTCCCTGTGAAAGATGTAGCCACGCGATAAGTGGCTACACACAGTATAGGTAATACCTTACGGCATCAGCACGGTATCAATAACGTCAATCACACCGTTACTCTGGTTCACATCATACGTGGTGATACTGGCAATATTGCCCTGAGCATCTTTAAGCTGAATATTGTGCGGGCCATTTGCCATCACCCACAGTGATTCGCCATTCACCGTTTTCAGCTCGGCTTTGCCTCCTCCCGCTTTGATTTTTTTCTCCAGCGCTTTCATGTCCAGTTTTCCTGCAACCACGTGATAGGTCAGGACACTGGTGAGTTTTTGTTTATTCTCTGGCTTAAGCAGGGAGTCGACGGTGCCCTTAGGCAATTTATCAAAGGCGGCATTGGTGGGCGCGAAAACGGTAAACGGCCCCTTCCCTTCAAGTGTCTGGACCAGACCGGCGGCTTTAACAGCCGCGACCAGCGTGGTGTGGTCTTTCGAGTTAACAGCATTCTCAACAATATTTTTCGATGGGTACATAGCAGCACCGCCGACCATCACCGTGTCGCTGTCCATGCTCGCCGCGTAACT
Source organism: Pantoea sp. Ft-CA_14 (assembly GCF_024520875.1). Taxonomy (NCBI): domain Bacteria; kingdom Pseudomonadati; phylum Pseudomonadota; class Gammaproteobacteria; order Enterobacterales; family Erwiniaceae; genus Pantoea; species Pantoea sp. Ft-CA_14. The sequence goes on from NZ_JALNPM010000001.1 coordinate 183,154, forward strand.
GGCGCCACTGAAGACTAATGCAGAAAAAATCAGAGTTGGCAGGAATGGTTTCATTTTCACTTCCCTCATTGAGTTAACGGACAGGGCGAGAGCGCCCTTATCTGTTAATACGAATGAGCAGCGAAAACGGATGCAAAAAAATTTAAATTTTTTTAGCGGGGGGTGTTCTGCTTCATGAGAATGCGGATTGACGGGTACAGAACAGCCCTGTTTATGTTGCTCATGCCTGACTTATCGGACTAACGATAAAGCCATGAAGGTAATTACTAAAACGGCTCCTTTCCTTCAAGCTGATACTGCCAATGCGGACATAACGGCGGTTAATGACCATATATTTGTTAAAATGACGGATAAGGTTTACTCCTTCACAAACTCTGCATTTTTCTACGATGGTAAGACGCCAGTGATGCCACGTGTTGATTTAAATTCAACCGCGCCCGACCCATGGAAGTAGAGGTTAATCTTGTGATTTATCATCATTTCCCTCATAAACAAACCTGTTTTTCAAAAGGCTAAAACTTACGGGCGAGGTCAATATGTTTACATTGAATATTTCAGTCTCTGAGCGTCCCGGAATGTCCGCCAAAAGAAAAGCCCTCCGATTGAACTGCACCCCAAAAGTTGGAAACCCGACTGATTAAGGTGCAGTTCAGTGAGCAGTCCTAAGTTTCCCCTTGAATTACGGCTCGCCGTTGTCACGCATTATCTCAACAGCAGGGATGGTTATCGTGAGACGGCTAACCGTTCTGGCGTGGGCCGCACGGCGGTTCGCCGCTGGGTTTCCGCACGGCAGCCGGCATTGACGGGCTGACATGGAAAACGGGTGACTACACTCCTGAGTTCAGGCTGAAGGTTGTCCGCGCCGTCATCAATGATAATCTCTCGCTTCGCGATGCCACTGCTCAGTTTAACCTTCCCAATGAGAGCACCGTTTACCAGTGGGTCAAACGCTTTCAGGCGTCCGGGGCCGGGGCGCTCTCCGGCCTGAAACGCGGAAGACCGAAAAAGCCAGCACCAGAATTTAGGTGCAGACTTCTGATCTACCACCAAAAAAGTATTCCGCTGCTCATTTTTTCCATTAACTACGCTAATTCTCTATGATTGGAGTGTCACCGATATAGCGTAAAGGGATATTATGCTACGTAACTGCCAGGCCAGAACTCTGGATGATATCTACCTCAACGATATTCCCCATATTGTTCCCCCCGATACCGCGTACAGCTATCTTTCAGATACGGCAAATCCCGGACGTATCATTCGTGAGTGGGATTTGCCTGATGGATACTCGCTGCTTGTAAGGCGCTATCTCAGCATGCATTTCCAGCAGCCACATATGGCCTACCGGGACGCGTTGTATGAGGTGAGAAGCGGAAATATCGTTATACTCCGGCGCGAAAGTGGCACAATTTACGGCAGTGTTGCTAACTCAGACGGCAGTCTTATCAGTACGCTGCCGCTTTTTCTGCGTTCTCGCCTTGAAGATGTGATAAGACGACAGCTTGTCCGCCCCGTAGCCACCAGAGGTAATCCGGCTCAGCGCCCACAGACAGGTAATACTATCAACAGCAAAGCTGCGGGAAGGCTTCTGGCCGCTGGCGGGATTTATAATGGCAATCCGGAAGGATTCAGAAAGACCGCCGAACAGTTAGGCGGTGATGCGGTGAAGGGATACGACAGCGTTCTCAACGAAACCACTTCCGGGATGATGGTCGCAGCTGCTTCACTGCTGGTTGTCCGTAACCCAGTTGCTGCGGAAGAATTGACCAGCTATCTGGGAAAATACAAAAAGGCACACGTTCTCCTGGATGATGTCAACGTGTCAGAGTTGAACTATGTTCGCCGTGACCGCGCTGAATATGCCGCGCTACGTGGTGAGTTCAACAGTTCTGTTCGTCCCAACTTCCTCAAATCGATTTCCGGGCACCCTGATGCACTATCAACGTTTGATTCTAACAATCTTATACGCCTTGCCGATGGTAAAGTGCCGCCCGGTTGGCAGGTTCACCACAAGATCCCACTCGATGACAGTGGAACAAATGCTTTGAATAATCTGATACTGATCCAAAACTCGCCATATCACTCCGCGCTTTCAAAGACACAGGCGATAATCACTAAAGACCTCCCATACAACGCCAGCACTAACGTTTTATGGCCTTCGCCGAACGGCGTAATTTACCCTGTAGGGAAGTGAAAACGATATGAATAACACAATTCAGATAATGGGTATCTTCAAAAATTTGATAATTTCCGATAGTTACCCGATAGCCAGCCCAATAGCACCAGATGTTATTACGGACTTGAAGCGCAATCCTGCGCCAATGGAATGGGATGAAACTAAACGCGGTGTTTACTCGGATATTCAGAAACTAGTGATGAATCGCCAGGACTACGCCGATATGCTCGAAGTCATGGATGGTCTGGAATACAACGGACTCACCCTGTATAGCCTGACGCAGGCAGAGAATGATGAGTTGGCATGGTCAAATATCTATATCAGGAACATTGATACGCGCGATAATGACGTCTACGTTGATCCCAATCTGACAGACAAACTGCTGATTGGTGAAGATGGAATGTCCGTATTCGTGTACAGCTTCAAAGAGAAGTGTTTTCAGATTCGTGACAAAGCATCAACTGATTACGTTATTGAAGAGTACGAAACCTTCAGCGACCTCTTATCGGCCCTTATCGACATTGTAAAATAATGTTATCTCTGTCTTAGGGGCATTGACAATAGAACACCCAAAGTTGATAGAACACAGAATTATAAAGTGCTGTTGAAGCCCCCCGCCCAATCTATATCAAGTTGGTCGAGGGGATCCTCCGATGAAACAGTGTCCAACATTACGGGGTCAGTTCACGATGGAGGGCTTGTACTAATCTGAAAGAAATCGCTCCCTGACATCCATTCCGTCAATATCAAACGGACAAATCAGCTGCGCTTCTCCCGTATCTTTCAGCGTATTCCATCAACCAGGCGCTTAAATGCGAAAAGCATTCACTGCTTCACGTAAAGCGTGTGCCTGGGCTGAAAGCGACTGTGATGCCGAAGAGGACTCCTCAACCAGCGCGGCGTTATTCTGCGTGACGCCATCCATCTCGTTCACTGCGATGCTGACCTGTGAAATGCCCTGCATCTGTTCAGCTGAGGCGAGTGAGATGTTATCCATCGCGACGGCGAGTTTTCCAACCATCGCATTGATATCAAGAATGCTCTTGCCGGTGCCGGTTGCCACGACAACACCACTTTCGACCTGCGCCACAGCCTCTTCTATCAGATGTTTAATATCTCTGGCTGCCGTTGCACTGCGTTGCGCCAGCGTCCTGACTTCACCCGCGACGACGGCGAAACCTCGACCCTGTTCGCCCGCTCGCGCTGCTTCGACTGCCGCGTTAAGCGCCAGAATGTTGGTCTGAAATGCAATTCCTTCGATAACGGACGTGATATCCCGGACTTTCACCGCGCTTTTTGAAATATCATTCATCGTCTCTGACATGCGCTGCATATCGTGTTCACCCGAACGCGCCAGCGCAGCGGTTTCACGGGCTGAATCCGCAGTCTGCTGCGCGCCCGCTGCATTGCTTTTCACTGTAACCGTGAGCTGTTCAATACTGGCGGCGGTTTCCTGCAAAGCGGCGGCCTGCTGCTCTGTACGGGAAGAGAGTTCGGTATTGCCCTGAGAAATTTCATCAGCCGCCATGGCGACCGAAGCGGAAGAATCTTTAATCTGCGAGACCAGGTCACGCAGATTGCTCTGCATGCTATCCAGAGAAGCCATCATGCTGACGGTATCCCCCTGACGAAGGGTGACCTTTGTCGTCAGATCGCCCGCCGCAATCGCAGCGGCCAGGCCCTGCGCATGCGAAGGTTCGCCACCCAGCTGAGTCTTGATCCAGCGGGTGATCAGCCCACTCATCACAAATCCCATCACAACAAACAGGGTGGTCAGGCCTGCCAGCGTCATATAAACACCGGAGAGCGCCTGCGTGGACGTTTCGGCCGTTTTACTCGTTACCCTCGCCTGATAATCAACCATCCCATCCACTGCATTGCGGTAGTGCGAAAGCGCAGGGATCAGTTCACCACGGAGTTTTTCCGGGAACGGAGTGGCGTTCTGCTTAAACAGGTTTTGCTCTGCCTGATGAAGCGGACCCGCTGCCACTTCAATTTTATTTAATTGCGTGGAAGCCTCTTCTACTTCAGCAAGATTGATCCCCGGAATGCTTTTGGCACCGTTGATCAGTTCGCGAAAATGCGCGGTGGTATTATCACTGTTGGTCTGCAACGCAGAGAACTGGGTTTTTATAGTGGCCTCTGCCTGAGGCTGAGTGTCTGAAGCCACGGACAGTAAAAGGACAGTTTGCTGAGTTAAATTATCTTTTAGCGTCTGCAGGGCCTGGAGATCGCCCAGCCGCGCGCGCGTCAATTCCTGCTGATCGCTGGCCGTATTGAGTTTAAACCCGGCAAATCCTGTCACAAAAACGCCCGTTAAAATGACTGTGAGGAATGCTGCAGTGAGCATGACGCTTAATTTTATTTTTTTGTTCCGATACATAGGAGACCCCGATGTTTGAATTAATAGGTTATCACCGACGTTCCGCTTCTATGGCTCGCTGGTACTGGATCTGTTATCGGCAGCGGGGAAAGAAATTACAGTAATGAAAGGGGTAAGAAGTGATGATTCCTGGACGGAGTAAAAGGGTAAATCCCTGGCGGATGCCATTAAGGCAGTGAGTGTGATTCTAGTGACTTGTCGCCTGAATGCGGATAAAACCATTCCAGCTTCGCTTGTGGCACTACGGATTTAACAGACTCTTCAGCGTCATTTGAGATGACTGACAATAGAAGTGTCCTCGTGGTGAGAACGGAATCTCAGACCGCAGATATTTCATTAAGGGTGGAGAGCGGCGCAGCCATCAGGTGCATGCGTTTGCAGCTGGAGACGAACAGATAATAAGGTACCTTGCTTTCCGTGATTACCTCAGAGAAAACAGAGATATCGCAGCAACCTATGCTGAGATAAAGCGTGAAGCAGCATCACTCTGTAACAACGATGCTCAACGCTACAGCGCGCTGAAAGCGAACTTTATAGCGCATCATCTACAGCTCGCACTGATTGACCTGAAACGATAGGTACTGAGCAGGACAGGATATATCCTCCTCACCCCCGTTTTTGATTCCATTCATCCTGACTCAGGGTAAACAGCATGCTTGCAGGCGCATTTTCCAAATCATAAATATCCCGGGTATGACGGAGTCCGGCCTTAATCAGAACCTTTTGTGAAGCCAGATGATTCGCTCTTACGACTGCAGAAATTTCAGCCAGTTTTATCTCTTCGAACCCATAACTAACTGCATAGTTCGCAAATTCCGTCGCCAGTCCTTTCCCCCAGGATTCCGGAGAGAAACGATATCCCAGATTATTGATCGTGATATCGGCAAAGCTTCTGATGCTCAATCCCCCAAAACCGATGATTCTTTCTGGATTATCCTGAAGCGAGATAGCCCAACTGCCGAAGCCATTCAATTCCCAGTGACGGATAAAGCGCGATAGCACTTCCCGTGAATGATGGATATCCGGATGAGGGCCCGCGGGATTAAACGTATTCGTCGCAGGGTCGCCGTAGATCCTGTAAAGATCATCGGCATCTGATGGGGTGACTGGCCGAAGAAACAACCGCATAGTGTCTTGCTGCAAAATAAACGCTCTCAGATTAAGAAACGAGTGATCCTGTTTTTATAACGGGAAACGGTGCGGGAAACGATGTAAATCTCTCACCTCATCAGTCTGTTCAGTCAGGCTTGATCTCTTTAATAAGCGCTTCACCCTGATTGTGGATATTGCCGACTTTGGCTGTAACAGGATGCCAGGTAAAGTCCTTTTCCGGCAATGCGGCTTCATGTGCAATTTCCTGAGCACGGTCCGACGTGGTTTCGGCACTGAGCCATTCGCGTACAGCATCCGCACTTAAAACCAGCGGGCGTCGGTCATGGATATCAACCATGCCTTTATTGCTCGCTGCCGTTACGATAACAAAACCCTCATGCCCATGATCCTTACCATAAGGAGCGTTGCCGATAGCGGCGAAGAACAGCGGTTCTTTCTCTTTGTGGTAGATAAAGTAAGGCTGTTTTTTGTCGCCCTCTCGCTTCCATTCATACCAGCCATTGGCAGGAACAATGGCGCGACCATGCTCCCACAGCGGTTTGAACATGCGTCCCGTCGCAGCGGTTTCACCACGCGCATTGATAAGCGGTTGTTTGTCCCACCACTCCGGACCGTAACCCCAGTAAACCGGATCAAAGTGCAGTTCATTATCCCGCTCATTGAGCAAGAGCACTTTGGTGCCTGGCGCTACGTTAAAGCGGTCTATGGGCTCTGGGTCATAAATAATTTCATCGGGCTTCAGCCTCAGGGATGCAAAGTAATCGTCTCTGCTGCTGTACTGCGCAAACCGTCCACACATGGGGACCTCCTCTCATAAGGATAGCGCAGCGTTGAACGAGTTAAATAAATCTAAAAAAATTGTTCTTCTGGCTGAAGATATCGTGATTTTTGACGAGAACATGATTAATGAATATGAAAAAACTGGAGCAGTAATGAAGGGAATTATTTTAAGTCTGGCTATGGCGTCACTGATGGCTGCCTCGTTTACAGCTGATGCGCGCGGCCATCGTGGTGGGGGTGGGCATAGAAGCTACAGCCATAGTTTTAGTTCAGCTTACTCATCACAAACAACGACACCCAGAATCAAGAAGAGATATTCCAGCAGCAAGCGAACGGCCAGATATGCTACTGCGGGCGTGGCGGGTTATGGCGCATACCAGGCCCATAACTACACGTCATCCTACGTGCGTGAGAAGGGCCGTCAGGCCGCAAGAAAACCCTCAACGAACAGCTATGACAACCAGTATCCAAATCAGCCCCAGGCTCAGCCAGTTAGCCAGAATATGGCACCGACATGTTCACCCTTATCTATGGTAAGCCAGCCGGGCTATACAAACCTGCCTGTATGCCTGGGCAGTGTTAATTGATTTCAAGCCTTGTAGCGATGAAACGACGATGAATTGATATTTTTCAGGAAGACACATTTTACAGAATGCCACTTACCGCACCCCGGAGAGGTCATATTTTAGTGACTTCGTAGGGACACGAATCTTTAATAATATGAGATATAACTCATGACCATAGTTTTTATACCTGCCCTCATCCCATTACTGATGAGAATTGAGAATGAGAAAGGAAGCCCGCTTACTGAGCAGGAAGTCAGTAGCATCCGTGATAATGCCACAACTATCGAAGTGCCGCGTGATGTTGCTCTCGCCATGGCTGAATGCCGCGGTTACTTCGATATCAACCCTGAAAGTTGCTGGGCTGAATGGAGCTTGTACCGGAGTAAGAGTTTGCTGTCTGTTGCTGACAACGGATAACTGCATCGCGGTGCACAGTTTTAGCAGCCGGAATCTGACGGCATAGCTTCAGAGCAGCACGGTGCCTTATGGGATTGTGAGTTTAGACATTTAAGTGCAACGCTTAACACTTTCCTTAGCTATGTAATCTTATTGCGGAGCAAAATGTATCGGGATTTCATCCTTCATAAAGGCGGGTCTCATTGGAAAAGTGTGGGCATCTGCAGCTTGTTTGATTGCTTTAATTGCAGCAGCGCACAGAGCTGGATCTCCGCCCTGAACGTTGATGCTTACCGGAGGCTCGCCTTCCGGCTGCCTGATCCTTACATCACATGTTTTACCGCGATAATTATCTGCATCGAAAAACCGATATTGTATTGCTGTAACAGCCTGGCAGAGCCAAAGCTGAGTTTCACGCTCTTGAGTTTGCTGTGGTGTCTGAGATTCACACTGACTTTTAATCTCTGACGCGTCGGGAGTCTTAATTCCCTTTTGTCGGATGTGATTTGTGCTCATATGGCATCCTGAAACTGCCAATGCGGCAGTCAAAGCAATTATTTTCTTCATGATTATATCCCTGATGTTTGCCCGGATTTTATATCATCTATTCTACCGTCTTAATATCCACAGCCACCAGAACAACCCAGTACTTCATCTGCTCAGTCATCAGCTAACCTTTCAGCAAATAGCCAGTGTGTCAGTGCTTTTTCGGCGGAGCTTGCACTACTGTTACCTGGCCATACACGCCTCTCTATTATCTATAAATTTTTCTGTTCCGATCGAAATGTGTGGCCGTGGGTCATCATTCTGTACCCTGCTTCAGACGCGCAACAATCTCCCCCCTCTTTTCAAATCACGCCGATAGCGTTAAGCTATACGAAACATATACGTTTCATATAAGGCTTGCATGGGTATCGTAAAAATCTCCGACCTGATGCATGAGAATCTGCGCATCGCCAGTCAGGCGATGAGCCGCTCAATTAATGCACAGGCAGAACACTGGCTAAAACTCGGTATGCTGGCAGAACTCTATCCGCAGCAGACCCAACATCAACTGGCGCAGATGCTAATCCGGCTTGAACTGGAAGGCAGCGCTGATATACGCAATATGCTCTCTAAAGAGAGCCTCACCACACAAGGAGACGTGTCATGAACAGCGTTAAAATTCATACCGCAGCGGAAATCGAAATGGCACGGGCAGCCGGACAGGCTGCGGCTCAGGTGCTGGCGATGATTACACCTCACGTCCGTCCCGGCATCACCACGGAAGAACTGGATGATATCTGTCACGATTTTATTGTGAATGAGCTTAAAGTGACGCCAGCAAACATCGGTTACCACGGTTATACCCGTACCACCTGCACGTCGGTCAATCATGTGGTCTGCCACGGCATCCCGGCCAGCAAAAAACTCAAGGATGGCGATATCGTTAATATCGATGTAGCGATCATCAAAGATGGCTGGTATGGCGATACCAGCCGGATGTACTTTGTCGGCACACCGTCAGTCCGTGCCAAACGTCTGGTCGATATCACCTATCAGTCGATGGTCGCCGGTATCAAAACCGTACGTCCTGGCGCGACGCTGGGCGATGTGGGCGCGGCTATCCAGCGTGTCGCTGAATCGGCTGGCTTCTCGGTGGTGCGTGAATATTGCGGTCACGGTGTCGGCGAAATTTACCACACCGATCCACAGGTGCTGCACTACGGCACGCCGGGCGAAGGAATGCCACTGAAAGCAGGCATGATTTTCACTATCGAACCGATGATTAATGCCGGTAAAGCCGGAACCAGCGTGCTGTCAGATGGCTGGACGGTGGTCACCAAAGATCGTTCGCTCTCGGCGCAATGGGAACATACCGTCGCCGTCACCGATAAGGGTTTTGATTTACTCACGCCCTGGCCTGAAGGCACCGGCGACTACCCGGCGATTTAATCTCTCAGCCTGAGACAGGGGCCTCAGGCTGCATTGTTAACTGCCCCTGACTTCACTCAGCGTTTCCAGCGTGCCGGAATGCCACACCTGCACATCGTTACGTCCGGCGCGCTTGACCTGATACAGCGCCTCATCGGCGCATCTAAGCCATTCATGAATTGTCGCCGCATCGCATGCCGGTGCAATCCCGATACTCACCGAGCACTGAAAGGTAGATGAAGCCGGTAGCCGCAGCAGGGCAATCCCCTGTCTGATCTGCTCTGCCAGCAACATGATGCTGGTTACATCCGCATCCCGCACAATCACACACAGCTCATCGCCGCCAAAGCGGGCAGGTATATCTTTCAGGCCGACGCTGTCACGCAGTAGTGCCGAGATTTCTGCCAGCAGGAAGTCGCCGGCTTCATGCCCGAAGGTGTCGTTAACCTGTTTGAAGTGATCGACATCCAGCAGCATCAGCCAGGCTTTACCCTCACCTCGCTGTGTACGTAAAAACTCGCTTTCAAGCCGCCGCTCAAACAGACGTCGGTTAGGTATTTTCAGACCAGGATCCATCAGCGCAATGCGTTCCAGCTCCTGATTCTTCTTTCGCAGACTCAGGGTCAGATTGTGTGAAACCACGCTGAGCGCCAGCAGATAGCCGCTGGCGAGCGGCAGAGTCAGCCAGACGGTGCGGGTAGAGAAAGTCAGCTGCAAAGGCGCCTTTTCCGCTAACCAGACCATTAAAAAGGTCAAAAGAAAGGCCTGCAAAGCAGACTTCAGCTGAACCCAACCGCCCGCCGAGTAACGATCAGAGATCAGTACCGCCATGATAATAATCGAGGGAAGCGGACTCAGCGCCATGGCTGCCACCCAGAAGCCGCCGAAAGCGGCATCCAGCGTCAGATTCTTACGTTCAAAACCCGTGGGATCGCGCGATCGCAATGCCAGTCTGAAGGCGGCATAGGGCCAGACAAACGCATTAGTAAATAGCAGTGCGCAGAGTTCCAGGCTTTTTCCCATCTCCATCAATACTGACAGAATGGGCAGGAAACAGAGAAAGGTGCCGAGCTGGCGCATCATGAACATGCGGCGCACAAATCGCGTCGATCGGCGCTTCAGCTGAATATCGTCAGGAGTGTAGTAATTCATATGCAGACTGAAGCAGCAACAGGTTATGGCAGTTTATCGGCAATTAATGAATTAAGGTAAACTATTTACAGAATATTCTTATTGCGGGTCACGAAGGGAATCTAATCAGGCTTTGACTTGTGTGCTTGGGACGATGGCAGTCAGGGAACAATTGCAGTAATGTGAGAAGATACCGCGCGCCATGAATACGCGCGGAGGCTTTTTATCGGCGGCCTTTAACCACTGAGGCAGACCAGTTGAAATCGCTGACTTCGCTGGCGGTCATTGAAGAAGGTTTTTTCTTACGCAGCGGTTTTTTCTTCTCCTTCTCAGCCTGCGCCCTCTCCTTCTCCAGTTTGCTGGTCATGATGATCTGACGAGCTTCACTATTGAATTCTTTCTCTTTTTTGCTATCAGGCTCTTTACCGGTTCGTTGACGGTACTTCTCGGCCAGGCCCTTATAGGTTTGCTCGACGGCCAGTCGTTCATCAGCGTTGAACTGATCAATGGAAATCATTTTTTTATCGTTCATAGCGGCGTGTCCTGTGGCGAGTTATTCCGGCAAGTGTACCGCATTTGCGGTCCGTTAACGCAGGGAATGGCATTAATCCGGTGAGCTGCTGATTCCGTCAGCACACACAGCCCGGTAATTTCTCTGAAACCTGCGCTTAGCCCTGTAAAAAATAGGGTTATCTCTTAATATAAAACTAATGTTCATCAGGTTTACTGGCAGTGACCACGTACTGCCGAGGAGCTGAAGGAATGATAAAAGAGACCGATCGCCTGTCACAGGCATTATTACGACGGCATGGGATTGGCGTTAAACAGAAACGTATACACTTCCGTGGCAGGGATCTGCTGTTTCAGCTGCACAACGCCCGCTATGAGGTGTTCAACGGCGATCGCTGTATTGCAACCGTCGATACCAACAATATCAATGAAGCCATTAAGCAGTTTAAAGCGCTGGACCATCCAGGGGAGAAATAGCCATGCCAGACTATCGTCTGTTTCAGAAAGAGCAAACAGTCAGAGCCGTGAACACTGAGCGGCAGGATCAGCAGGACGCGTTAATGGCTGATGGCTATAAGATGGTGTGGGACGTGGTGCATGCCGATAACGCCGATGCCGCGCTGCTGCGCTATCAGCAACTGCGTCACGAAGAGGATAATGCTGAGCAGAGTTTCGCAAACGATTCAGTTTTAAGTAGTCTGATGAACCTGATATCCCGCTGAGTCAGTGCGGGGCTGAAGGTATAAAGCCAAAGTTACTGTTAATTCATGCTGTGCTGATTAGAATAAAGAAAATTCCCCGAATACAGGTTTCTGATGAAAATCACCATTCACAAAGAAGATGAGCTGTTTATGCACAACTTCTTTGCTGCGCCATGCCACACCGTTGAAACAGACTCACCACAGGCACAACAGATTCAGCAATCGCTTCAGCTGGCCATCCAGCAAAAAAGTGCAGAGGCCGATGGGGACTGGAAACGTAGCCTGACTTTTCTGATTCTGTTTCTCTTTTTATATGCTGCGCTGGGTGCCTCGCTGACGCTTGATCTCAGCACCACTGGCACGCCTCATAAGAGTATTGAATATGCGCTGGAAGCGATTCCGGTACTCATCGCCTTCTCCGGCTTCTTCATCTCTATTCTCTATCTGTTCCTGACCCGCGCCAGCGCGCGTAAACAGCGTAACTGGGAAAGGACTATTCTGGTGCTGGAGAAATACTCCATCGGAAATCTGTTTAAAGCGACGCATACCCAGGGCGGAGGTACCAGCAACTACTCCGTGCCCAACCTTTCTATTTCGCTCGCGCTGTTTATCTGCCTGACCTGGCTGGTGATTTATAACTATCTGACGTTTACCACCAGCGGGGTGTTTGGCAGTGTCATCTCCCTGTTTATCAGCACCATGGTTTATGTGATTCTGGATATTCAGCTGCTTAAGCCTTTTACCCATGCTGTGGAGAAAGCAGAAGCGGAAAAGAGTGACGCGGATAAAGAGCAGGATTAACTGCGCCTGGTAAGCGGCAAAAGAGATACCCGGTCAATGAGCCGGGTATTTTTTTGTTTAATCAGAACGATCTTGCTGCAAGACCCCTGCTGCACGGAGTTCAATGAGAACGGTCGATACTAAAGTATATAAGTATGTTGTAACTATAGGCAGGGCTTAATCCTTTGGGTTCAGCCCGTGTAAAAGTCAGACGGCCCGCTTTCACAGCGGGTCGTATTCATCACCAGTGGGTTTTCTGCATATCAATGACAAAACGATATTTCACATCGCTGGTCAGCATACGTTCAAAGGCAGTTTCGACCTCTTCACCTGTGATCATCTCAACATCAGCCGTGATGTTGTGCTGACCACAGAAGTCGAGCATCTGCTGCGTCTCCTGGATGCTGCCAATTGAGGTGCCAGTGATGCTCAGGCGACGAAACACCATCGGTGTCACATTCGGTGATGGATGAGGTTGATCGGGTATGCCCACCAGCACCAGCTGACCATTGGTTTTCAGCGCACCGAGATAAGGATCAAGGTCGTGTGGTGCAGCGACACAGTCCAGAATGATGTCCAGTGACGCCTGGCAGTCAGCCATTTGTGCGGCGTCTCGCGAGATCACCACGTTCTTGGCGCCGAGCCGGCGTGCATCTTCCCCTTTCGCCGGAGAAGTCGTAAACAGGGTGACTTCTGCGCCCAGCGCGCTGGCCAGTTTAACCGCCATATGGCCCAATCCCCCAAGCCCGACCACACCCACACGATCGCCTGCTTTGACTTTAAAATGCTGCAACGGTGACCAGACGGTCACGCCAGCGCACAGCAGCGGTGCCACCGCATTCAGCGCCAGATTGTCGGGCACCGTGACCACAAAATGCTGGTCGGCGATGACATGCTGCGCATAGCCACCAAATGTCGTATTGCCGGTGTATTTATCCGTGCCGTTGTAGGTCGGCGTGAAACCCGCCTCACAATATTGCTCTTCCTGCTGCTGACAGAAATGGCATTCACCACACGAGTCGACCATCACGCCCACGCCAACCGTATCCCCGGCGGCAAATTTAGTGACGTTGCCGCCCACTGCCACTACGCGTCCGACAATTTCGTGACCGGGAACCAGCGGATAGCGGCTGACTCCCCATTCATTACGGGCCATATGCAGATCGGAGTGACAGACACCGCAGTAAAGAATTTCGATTTTCACATCGTCAGCCTGCAGCTCGCGTAACTCTACCTGGCCTGCCCGCAGCGGCTGATCTGCCTGGGACGCTATCAGCGCGTTAATTTTCATCTGTTGCCTCTTTTCACCTGGTGGTCGTAAAGAAAGCGGCCCACTATAGACACACGGAACCCCATTTGGTAGTAGTTACCTTTTGGTTACCATACTATCTGGGAAGTCACTATGCCGGTCTGGGTTGAAGGAAAACTTTGCTTTTATGCGGATTCACCGCCACGCCGCCTGCTGGAACTCTTTTCGGTGAAGTGGAGCACGATGGTGCTGCATGCGCTCTATCACTGGCCGGAAAACCGGGCACGCACGGGTGAACTGGAGCGCAGCCTGCAGGGTATTTCGAAGAAGATGCTGATTCAGACGCTGCGTGAGCTGGAGCAGCGCGGACTGGTGTCGCGTCAGGTCTGGCAGGTGGTGCCACCAAAAGTGGAATACAGCCTCACGCCGTTGGGACATACCTTCGCACAGCCAATAGAGCAGATGTATCAGTGGGGACTGGAGAATCAGGCTGCGCTGGATGAAATGGAACATCACGCGCGCAGCCATCAGGAGAGTGGCGGATAGAAGGCCGCCAGTTCTCACGCAGTGCAGGCTTAATCGAACGGGAATTCGCGCGCCAGCACGCGGGAAATGACATTCAGCGCGCCTTCATCATTGTTGCTCTGAGTCTGATAGCGCGCCACGGCAGCGACCGAATCAGCGGCATTGGCCATTGAGAAACTGAAGCAGGCCTGACGCAGCATCTCAATATCATTGGCGCTGTCACCAATTGCCAGCACTTCGCAATCGCTGATGCCCCACTTTTCCTGCAGCAGCGCAATGCCGTGTGCCTTATGGCAGCCGGGAATAATGAGATCAATAAAGCCAAAACCGCTGGATACCGGATGCATGATGTTTTCCAGCTCGCCCAGACGGGAATGCAGTCTTTGCAGCAGTGCATCCACCCCTTCGTGCTCCAGCTTCAGCGAGAATTTGAAAATGGTGTCGTCGATGGCATAGAGGTCATCGCGTTTTTCCAGCCGGTGATAGTGGTTTGCAAGCATTGCCATCACCTCGTCAGAGGTGGATGAATGCATATAGGCGCCGTTGCGTCCACAGACCACGACCGCGATGTCAGGTTCATGCGCCAGGATATCGAGGATCTTATGCACTTTCTCCTGAGCTAACTCTCCGCAGAAGATCTCTTCATTACAGTCAGAGACCCATGCGCCATTTTCCGCCACGAAAGCGATCTCATCTTTGATGTCGGGAAAATAGCGCTGCAGCTGGTAATACTGATTACCACTGGCCACCACAAAACGGATGCCCTTCTGCTTCAGCAGCGCATACTGACGTGAAAACCGCTGAACGTTGTACTGCTTATTGTCGTCCAGAAAGGTGCCGTCCATATCCACCGCAATCATCTTAACCGCCATCTCGCCTGCCCCTATACGTTCGCCGTTCTGTCCTTTCGGCTGATTGATTTGATTCATAAAGCTTACTCGCTGTGTGGATTAATGAGAATGCAAATAGTGACTTTGCTAACGGCTTTCAGAGCGTTCCGGTTCCGGAGTTGTGTTATCACGCACGTTTTTTTTCGTTAAAAGAATGTTAACCTCAGCCGAACATTACGAATGAAGGTTATTTTAATTACATTCGTAACTCAACCCCCAGATATTCAGGAGCACGAGATGCGTGAAGATTCCCGATCAACCCCTTTACCTGACGACGTCAAAACCGCTATTCGCGAGATGAAACAGCATTTACGTCAACAGATTGGTGATGTCGATGCCCTTTTCCGTCAGGTTTGCGACAACATCACTGCTGCGATTGCTGAAGCAAAAGCAGATGAAAAGCGCACGGGCAGTGCCTGGCCGGTAGTGCCCATGCAGGACATTGCAGCGGGAAAGGTTTCGGATGAAACCCGGGCGCTGATTAAACGTCGCGGCTGTGTGGTAATTAAGCAGCACTTCGCGCGTGAGCAGGCGCTGGCATGGGATAAGTCGATGCTCGACTATCTGGATCACAACCGGTTTGACGAACACTATCGCGGCCCCGGCGATGACTTTTTTGGATCGCTGGCTGCCTCCCGCCCCGAAATCTATCCGATTTACTGGTCACAGGCGCAAATGCAGGCGCGGCAGAGCGCGGCAATGGCTGACGCGCAATCTTTTCTGAACCGGTTATGGAAGTCTGAATCACAGGGCAAGCAGTGGTTTGACCCGGATGTCAGCGTTATCTATCCCGATCGCATCCGTCGCCGCTTGCCGGGCACCACCTCGAAGGGATTAGGCGCCCATACCGATTCCGGCGCGCTGGAACGCTGGTTACTCCCCGCGTATCAGCAGGTTTTCAGTAAGCTGTTTCACGGTGATTTTGCCGCTTACGACCCCTGGGATGCAGCTCACCGCACCGAAGTGGATGAGTATGATCTGCCGGGTACCACCAAATGTTCCGTGTTCCGGACCTTTCAGGGCTGGACCGCACTCTCCGATATGATCCCCGGTCAGGGCCTGCTGCACGTGGTGCCGGTGCCGCAGGCGATGGCCTATGTTCTGCTGCGCCCGCTGCTTTCAGACGTACCTGAAGATGAACTGTGCGGCGTCGCGCCGGGCCGGGTGTTGCCCGTTAATGAACAGTGGCATCCGCACCTGATTGCAGGACTCTGTTCGATACCGGCCTTAGAGGCTGGCGATTCGGTATGGTGGCACTGTGATGTGATCCACGCCGTTGCACCGGTTGAAGATCAACAGGGCTGGGGCAATGTGATGTATATCCCCGCTGCACCTATGTGTGACAAAAACCGCGCCTATGCCCGGCGGGTTGCACAGGCGCTGGAGCAGGGACGTTCGCCGGGAGATTTTCCGCCGGAAGATTATGAAACAGAGTGGGACCAGCGTTTTACGCTGCAGGATCTCAATCTTAACGGACGCCGGTCGCTGGATTTGTCCTGATCCCAATCCCGCGTTGTACACCAGCGCGGGATATCCCTGTTACACTGGAGCTTCTTTTTTTCTGCGAAACGCAATTATGAACCCGCGACATCATCAGATTATTCAACTGGTTAATAGCCGGGGCAGCGTAACGGTCAGCGAACTGGCGCAGCTTACCGGGGTTTCTGAAGTGACGGTGCGGCAGGATCTCACGCTGCTGGAACGCGACCGGTTGCTGCGGCGGGTTCACGGTTCCGCGCTGGCGCTGGACAGCGATAACGTCGGCACCCGCATGAATACCCGCTATCCCATCAAGCAGGCGCTGGCACGACATGCGGCCAGCCTGGTTCAGGCGGGTGAATCGGTCTTCATCGAAGGCGGCAGCACCAATGCGCTGCTGGCGCGTGCGCTGGCTGACCGCGCCGATCTTACGCTGATTACCGTCAGTCACTATATTGCCCAGCTTCTTCGGGAAGCCACCTGTGAGGTGATTGTACTCGGTGGCCTGCTGCAGAAAAGCAGTGAGTCGGTAGTCGGCCCGCTGACGCGGTATTCCATCCAGCAGGTCCATTTTCACCGGGCATTTGTTGGCGTGGATGGCTGGCATCCGGAGACCGGTTTTACCGGCCGCAACATGCTGCGCTGTGATGTGGTGGATGCCGTGCTGGCGAAAGGCGCTGAGAGCTATGCCCTGACCGACGCCTCCAAGTTTGGTCAGATTCACCCTTATCCGCTTTCATCGGGTTATCAGGTCGGGCACGTGATTACCGATGAGACGCTGGATGCGGCGGCGGCAGCGCAGCTCAGGGAACAGGCGATAGAGGTGATACAGATCGCCGCAGGTTAAGCAGAACGGCCGGGGCCTTTAGTAACGGAGTCCCGCAGCATCAGGCTGGCCGTGAAGGGTGCCTGAGTATGCCAGTCTCCGCCATCAAGCATGTTCAGCAGGCGGTTAATCGTCTCATCGATCATCTCGGTGACCGGCAGTTTCATGCTGGATAACGACGGCGTGATGAAGGGCGCCAGCGGAATATCATCGAAGCCAATCACCGAAACCTGCCCGGGTACCGCGATGTTGCATTCAGTCAGACGTTTGATGGCACCAATCGCCATCTCATCATTACTCGCCACCAGCGCGCTGAATGTCACCCTGCGTTCCAGCAGCTGGTCCACGGCCGCCATACCGCTCTGCGCCGTCCATTTACCGGTCACGATTCGCCGGGAATCGGCTTCAATGCCCTGTGCGGCCAGCGCAGCGTGATAGCCGGAAAGTCGCTCGACGCCGGTCGGCGAATCGAGTGAACCGGTGATAAACGCGATCTCGCGATGCCCCTGATTCAGCAGATGGCTCACCGCCGTGGCGCTGCTGGCGTGCTGATCGCTGTAAATGCAGTAGCTATGGTTGACGCGCAGCCGCCGGTTGATCACCAGTATCGGCTGTTTGTGCCGGGAGATAATCGCATCCAGCGCGTCAATGCTCAGGAAGCGCGGATAGATAATGATGCCGTCACAGCGCAGATCGAGCAGAAACTGAATCGCCGCCTCTTCCTGCTCAGCGGTGTGTTTGCCGTCCGCCAGAATCAGCTGGCGGCCCTGCTGCTCCAGTATGCGCGCGGAGTGTGCCATTAGTTCAGTGAAGTAGCTGCCGCTGTAGAGCGTATTGGTGATCACCAGTCCAATGGTCTGAGACGTTTTTGTCGCCAGGTTGCGCGCCAGCAGATTGGGCCGGTATCCGGTTTCGGCAATCGCCTTCAGTACTTTTTCACGCTTTTCCTGCCCGACATAGCCATTGCCCGAGAGCACACGTGACACTGTCGCTTTTGAGACGCCCGCCCTGTTTGCCACTTCCTGAATCGTTGCCATGGTGATGCTCCTTTGCTGCGTCGTCCTGCAGTCTACCTAAGCCTCTCAATCTTGGAAATATTTACCCCGCCCTTGCGCGAAGTTACCTGGCACCATCAGGTGATGGAGTTCACAAAAAAGAGATCTTGATGATTTTGGCGCTTGTCGGCGCCATGAAAGCACTTCATGATTTTGTGAAACCGGTTTCCTATTTGCCTGCCCGCAGGCGCAAAAACATAAAAACTTTAACCGATTTACCCTACAGAGAAGAGCGATCATGCCCAGAAATTATGCCGAGGTGTCACGCGCCATCGTCGATGCGCTAGGCGGCCTCACCAATATCGAAGCCGTAACCCACTGCATGACCCGCCTGCGGTTTGTGTTGAAAGATGAAGCTCAGGTCGACTATCCCCGGCTCAAGGCGATCAATGGCGTTATGGGCGTGGTGCACAACGACACTCAATGCCAGGTGATCATTGGTAACAACGTGTCACAGGCTTATCAGGCGGTGCTGGAGCTGGGATCGCCCGCAGCGACATCAACTGCACCCGTGAAACGTAAAATCACGCTGCGAGGCATCGGTGCAGGTATTCTTGATGCGCTGGTGGGCACCATGTCGCCGCTGATTCCGGCCATTATTGGCGGGTCAATGGTTAAGCTGCTGGCGATGATCCTGGATATGGCGGGCGTGTTTGAGAAAGGCTCATCAACGCTGGTCATCCTCAACGTGATTGGCGATGGCGCATTCTTCTTCCTGCCGATCATGGTGGCCGCCTCTGCGGCGCTGAAATTCAAAACGAACATGTCGCTGGCGATCGCCATTGCCGGTGTACTGGTTCATCCCAACTTTGTTGAACTGATGGCGAAAGCGGCACAGGGTCAGGCGGTGGAATTTGCTTACATCCCGGTGACCGCGGTGAAATATACCTACACCGTAATCCCGGCGCTGGTGATGACCTGGATCCTGTCGCACATCGAGCGCGGCGTGGATCGTATTACCCCTGCCGTCACTAAAAACTTCCTGAAACCGATGCTGATTGTGCTGATTGCGGCACCCATCGCGATTGTGCTGATTGGTCCGATTGGTATCTGGATCGGCAGCGGCATCTCCGCGCTGGTCTACACCGTGCATGGCTATCTTGGCTGGCTTTCCGTCGCGATTATGGGCGCAATCTGGCCGCTGCTGGTGATGACCGGGATGCATCGGGTGTTCACCCCCACCATCATCCAGACCATTGCCGAAACCGGCAAAGAGGGCATGGTGATGCCGTCAGAGATTGGTGCCAACCTCTCGCTGGGGGGATCGTCGCTGGCGGTGGCGTTCCGGACCAAAAACCGTGAACTGCGCCAGACCGCGCTGGCAGCGGCGGCATCAGCGATTATTGCCGGCATTTCAGAACCGGCGCTGTATGGCGTTGCGGTCCGTTTAAAACGACCGCTGATCGCCTGTCTGATCAGTGGTTTTATCTGTGGCGCGGTCGCGGGCATTGGCGGGCTGGCCAGCCACTCCATGGCCTCTCCCGGCCTGTTTACCAGCGTACAGTTCTTCGATCCCACCAATCCCATGAGTATTGTCTGGGTCGGTGCGGTCATGGTGTTGTCTGTGGTGCTCTCATTTGTGCTGACGCTGCTGTTAGGTTTTGAAGATATTCCTGAAACCGAGCCCGAAACCAACACCGCACCCGAAAGCGCAACGCAACCTGCGCCCGTTACCGAACGCGCTAACGCGATTAATAGCCACTAAAGGAAAGGGTCACGCTGACCCGGAAAAGAGGATTGCATGTCTGATTCAAGGTTTCCGCAAGGATTTTTATGGGGCGGCGCACTGGCCGCCAACCAGAGTGAAGGCGGCTTTCGTGAAGGCGGAAAGGGCTTAACCACCGTCGACATGATTCCACATGGCCTGCACCGTATGCCGGTCAAACTCGGTCTGGAAAAGCGTTTTACCCTGCGTGACGATGAATTTTATCCCAGCCATGAAGCCATCGATTTTTATCACCGCTATCCGGAAGACATTGCGCTGATGGCGGAGATGGGGTTCAGCGTGTTCCGCACGTCGATTGCCTGGAGCCGTCTCTATCCCAATGGCGATGAACTGACGCCCAATCCGCAAGGCATCGCCTTTTACCGCGCGGTCTTTGAGGAGTGCCGGAAATATAATATCGAACCGCTGGTCACGCTCTGTCACTTTGATGTGCCGATGCATCTGGTGACTGAATATGGCTCGTGGCGCAATCGCAAAATGGTCGACTTTTTTGCCCGCTATGCCCGCAGCTGCTTTGAGGCGTTTGATGGCCTGGTGAAATACTGGCTGACCTTCAATGAGATTAATATCCTGCTGCACAGCCCCTTTTCCGGCGCCGGTCTGGTGTTCGAACCCGGTGAGAACAAGGATCAGGTAAAGTATCAGGCGGCCCATCATGAACTGGTCGCCAGCGCGCTGGTGACGCGCATCGCGCATGAAGTGAATCCGATGAACCAGGTCGGCTGCATGCTGGCAGGCGGCAACTTCTATCCCTGGTCGAGCAAGCCGGAAGATGTCTGGGCTGCGCTGGAAAAGGATCGCGAAAACCTGTTCTTTATTGACGTGCAGGCGCGTGGGGCCTATCCGGCCTACGCCGCCCGCGTATTCCGTGAAAAAGGTGTGACGCTTGAGATCGCTGACGGCGATGACGACATTCTGAAAAACAGCGTCGATTTTGTCTCGTTCAGCTACTACGCCTCACGTTGCGCCTCGGCCGAGATGAACGAGCAGAACAGCAGCGCCGCCAATGTGGTGAAATCCCTGACCAATCCCCATGTACCGCGCAGTGAGTGGGGCTGGGGTATCGATCCGCTCGGCTTACGCATCACGATGAATATGATGTATGACCGCTATCAGAAGCCGCTGTTTCTGGTGGAGAATGGCCTGGGCGCGCGCGATGAGATCGAATCAAATGGCGAGATCAACGATGATTACCGCATCAGCTATCTGCGCGAACATATCCGCGCCATGGGCGACGCAATTGAGGATGGCGTGCCAGTGATGGGTTACACCAGCTGGGGCTGTATCGATCTGGTTGCCGCCTCAACGGGTGAAATGAGCAAGCGCTACGGATTTGTCTATGTTGACCGCGACGACCTGGGTAACGGCACGCTGGCGCGCACGCGGAAGAAATCCTTCTGGTGGTACAAAAAAGTCATCGGCAGTAATGGCGCGGATCTTGAGTGACAACGTCACTTAAGATCTATCGTCATGCTGTTACTGGCGCGACAACCACACCGGAACAGAACGCTTATTTCTGCCGTTGTACTCCGGCAGTAATTATCGTATAACCAATGTCTCCGAGGGGTGTCCTGTAATGGGCTGAGATGGCGTAAGCCGAACCCTTTGAACCTGATCTGGGTCATGCCAGCGAAGGGACGGGTCGGCAGATTTTCTGCGTCATCTCCTGCAACATTCCCTGTTCCAGACCGTATGCCCGGATCTCCCTGTTACTGGAGATCCTATGTCACATCCGCTTTTCGACACCGGCTTTTATGGTCGTCTGCGCCAGCAGGCGGGCAGTCAATGGCACGCCTATATCGGGCACGATTTTGTGCGGCAACTCGGTCAGGGCACCCTGCCACCCGCCGCCTTCCGCCACTATCTCACCCAGGATTATCTGTTTCTGTTGCACTTCGCCCGTGCCTGGGGCCTGCTGATCAGCAAACTTTCCGAGCCAGCAGCCTTACGCAGCGCAACGGCATCGCTTAACGCCATCGTCAGCGAACTGCCACTTCACCAGGCTTACTGCCAGCAATGGGGTATCAGCGAGGCGGCTATGGCGAGTGAACCCGAGGCAGTGGAAACGCTCAACTACACCCGCTACGTGCTGGACGTGGGTCACACCGGGGATGCGCTGGAGCTGCTGACCGCGCTGATGCCGTGCGTTGCCGGTTACGCTGAAATTGGCCTGACACTACTGCATGATCCCGCAACCCGCTTTGAGGGGAACCCTTACGCGGCATGGATAGAAAATTACGGCGACGAAGCCTATCTGGCTGGCGTTCGCTCCTCACTTTCACTGTTTGAAACCCTGGCCCGGCAGCGCGCCGGTGAACACCGGTTTAACCCGCTGGCGGAGATCTTTACCACTGCAACCCGGCTGGAAGCCGCTTTCTGGCAGATGGGTCTCAACCATGCTGCCGCCCAGCGGATCAGCTCATGAACCTGCCGTGCAGTCCGGTGCCGCCAGGCATTTCAATTCGCCAGCTCAGCCTGAATTATGGCCAGCAGCCACTCTTCAGCCAGCTTGATCTGGAGATCGCGGGCGGTGCTTTTACCGCTTTACTGGGTGCCAGCGGCGTCGGAAAAAGCAGCCTGATGCGGGTCATTGCTGGTCTGACGCCACCCACCGCCGGGCAAGTCAGCGGCAGCGACGGCCTGCCACTGACCGGACGCACCGCCTGGATGGGGCAACAGGATCTGCTCTATCCGTGGCTGACGGTTGAACAAAATGTCTGCCTCGCCAGTCGCCTGAAAGGTGAAAGGGCCGATCGCGACTGGGCGCAGCATCTGCTGATGCGGGTAGGTCTGAGCCATTCTGCAAATGCGCGACCCGCGACTCTTTCCGGCGGGATGCGTCAGCGCGCCGCGCTGGCCCGCACCCTCTACACCCGTCAGCCCGTTGTGCTGATGGATGAGCCCTTCTCCGCACTGGATGCACTCACCCGCGCTCAGATCCAGACGCTGGCCGCAGAAGTGCTGGTCGGACACACCGTGCTGCTGATTACCCATGACGCCGCTGAAGCCTGTCGGCTCAGTCACCACATGCTGGTGATCGGTTCTGCGGGAATTGAAACCTGCCCGCCCCTGGCGGGCCAGCCACCGCGGGCTGCAGACGACATACAGGTATTGCAGAGTCAGGCCGGATTGCTGAAGCAGCTGAGCAGGATAGCGGGATGAGATTACACAAAGGTTTTGCCGGTCTTCACCGTGGAGTGATGCTGTTTGCCGGACTGATTGCGCTGTGGTGGCTCGCCACACTGACTTCGGTTCCGGCCTTTCTGCTGCCCTCACCCGCTGCGGTCGCCATCGCACTGTGGCTAAACGCAGGTTATCTCGGCCATCACACTTTGATTACCCTGACCGAGATCGTCAGCGGCATGGCCCTCGGCGTGCTGCTGGGGAGTGTGCTGGCGCTGGGCATGACCTTTTCGCCATGGCTGCAGCGCTGGATGATGCCGCTGGTGATCACCAGCCAGGCGATTCCGGTTTTTGCCCTGGCGCCGCTGCTGGTGCTCTGGTTTGGTTTCGGCATGGGCGCCAAAGTCGCGATGGCTGTCCTGGTAATCTTCTTCCCGGTGACCTCCGCCTTTTTTGATGGCCTGCGTCGCGTCACGCCCGGCTATCTCGATCTGGCTCGCACGCTGGGCGCATCACCTGCAGCGCAACTGCGCCATGTCCGGCTGTTAGCCGCGCTGCCCGCCCTGGGCTCAGGATTGCGGATGGCGGCAGCCGTCGCGCCAATAGGCGCAATCATCGGTGAATGGGTCGGCTCGGCCGAAGGGCTGGGCTACGTGATGCTGAATGCCAACGCCCGGATGCAGAGCGACCTCTGTTTCGCCGCCTTGTTTATTCTGGTGCTGATGACGCTGGCCCTGTGGCTGACCCTCGACATCCTGCTACGCCGCCTGATTACCTGGGCACCCGAGACACATTAATGACTAAACCAATGAGACAACCCATGACAAAAATGCCTCTGTTTACCCTGCTGTTCAGCGCCATCTTAGCCACACAGGCTCAGGCGATGGAGAAACTGACACTGGTGCTCGACTGGTATATCAACCCCGATCACGCACCCATTATGGTGGCCCAGCAGACCGGCGCGTTTGCGGCAGAAGGGCTGGAGGTTAACATTATGCCGCCTTCCGATCCGGCGCTGCCGCCGCGTCTGGTGGCAGCCAGGCAGGCGGACTTAGCGATTACCTATCAGCCGCAGCTGCATTTCTTCGCCGATCAGGGATTGCCCTTGATGCGGGTGGGGACGTTGATTAACAGTCCGCTGAATACGCTGATGACGTTAGACGAAACGGTAAAAAAACCGGCCAATTTAAAAGGGAAACGTATCGGCTATTCGGTCAGCGGCATTGAACAGGCGACGCTGGCGACCATGCTGAACCATGATGGCGTTAAGGCCGATCAGGTTAAGCTGGTTAACGTCAATTTCCAGCTCACCAGTGCCCTGATGAC
Source organism: Pantoea sp. Ft-CA_14 (assembly GCF_024520875.1). Classification (NCBI taxonomy): domain Bacteria; kingdom Pseudomonadati; phylum Pseudomonadota; class Gammaproteobacteria; order Enterobacterales; family Erwiniaceae; genus Pantoea; species Pantoea sp. Ft-CA_14. Next base: position 207,800 of record NZ_JALNPM010000001.1, read on the forward strand.
CGGGCAGGTGGATGCCGTTATCGGCGGCTATCGCAATATCGAAGCGCTGGAGATGAAACAGCACGGTAAAAACCCGGTAGTCTTCAACGTCGAGGATTATGGTGTTCCAGCCTATGACGAACTGATCATCGTCGCCAACCGTGATGAAGCTCACTCGGAGAAAATCAAAAAGTTTTTGCGGGCACTGAAGAAGGGTAATGCGCAGTTGCAGGCGCACCCGGAGGAGAGCTGGCAGGCTTTTGCCCGCGCGCATCCGGAGCTGAACACGCCGCTGAATCATCAGGCATGGCGTGCTACCCTGCCGCTGTTCGCTGCCGATCCGGCAAAACTGGATCGCGCACGCTATCAGGCTTACGAGCAATTTCTGTTTGATAACAAGCTGATTAAAAGCATCACGCCGGTTGAGCGCTACGCCACCGGCAGTGAGTAATAAGAGAGCCCGCAACGATCGCTGCGGGCCATATTCCTGGCATCACTTCTGATAAAGCCAGTGTTCAATATCGCTGGCTGGCAGCGGTTTTGAAAAGAAGTAGCCCTGGATTTGATCGCAACCGTAAGTTTTCAGCAACGTCAGGGTGGCTTCCGTCTCAACGCCCTCGGCCAGCACGGTGTAGTTCAGCTCTTTCAGCATCTGAATAATGCATCTGACGATGATTTTTGATGCATCATCCTCACCCATACGCGAGATCAGGGATCGGTCGATCTTAATCACATCCAGCGGGATATCCTGCAGATAGCTGATGTTGCTGTAACCGGTGCCGAAATCATCCAGCGAGATCACAAAACCGTGTGATTTCAGCGCTTCCAGCCCGCTGATCGCCACATTGGTTTTGGTGATCAGTTCATTCTCCAGGCACTCAATGCCCAGAATAGAATTGGGTAACTGAGCCGCCGCTAATTTTGCCACCAGCCGATCGGCAAAATCGGGCTTTGCGAAGTCGCGTTCGCTGACGTTGATCGAAACCGGAATCAGATCGTATTCGCGATCCCAGCGCGCAAGCTGCTCAATGGTGTGATCGATAACCCAGTTGGTCAGATCGGAAATCAGGTTGGTTTTACCCGCTAACGGAATGAATTCTGATGGGAAAAGCTCGCCCCGCTCAGGATGATTCCAGCGGATAAGCGCCTCCAGCCCGACCGTTTTACCGCTCTTGAGACACACTTTAGGCTGCCAGGCCAGGTAAAGCTCTTCGTCTTTATTCAGCGCCTGAGCCAGATCGTTCATGATCATAAAGTCATCGGTGCGCCGCGAGTCGTAACTCTCTTCAAAACACATTGCACTGATGTTCTCATCAACCGCTTCATGCAGCGCGCTCACGGCCTGTCGCACCGTTTCATTGGCATCCATCTGGCCCGGTACAAACTCTGTTTCACCGGTAAAGACATCCAGGTCGAGCGTGATATTTTCCGCCAGATCGGCCTTCATGCCCTTAAACAGGTCGATCATGTTATGTGCGGTATAACGACCCGAGTAGGGCTGAACAATGGCAAAACGGCCTGGGGCGAAAGTATAGAGCGTTTCATTCTCCGGAAGATTGAGCCGGTGAGCGACATCCTGCGCCATCTGCTTTAGCAGTTTCTCCATCGGCGCAATGCCCACCGCACGGGAAAGCTCATAGGCGCGAATGATGTCGAGGCAGTCGATAAGAATCAGGCGAAAGCGGCTCTGTGGTGCGACAAGGGTCAGTTGCTGAATATCACGAATCAGACGTGGGCGATTCGGCAGGTGCGTAATGACGTCGGCAAAACCCGCATTGTTCCAGGCATCCAGAAATGAGGTGACCAGCGTAGCCAGTGAGCGCAGCGTAGCGAGTTTCTCATCCGTAAAGGGATGTGGCTGGGTGTCGGTGACGCAGAGCGTGCCCAGCACCGCGCCGTCGAGGTTCTGCAGCGAGACACCGGCGTAGAAACGAATATGCGGATCGCCTTTCACAAACGGGTGCGTGACAAAGCGCTCATCCAGTAAGGTGTCATACACCACCAGATGTCCCTCACCATCAATGACGTGGCGGCAAAGAGATTCATCACGGGTCGATTGCTTAAGATCGAAGTTGCGGGACGCTTTAATATATTGGTTATGATCGTCAATAATTGAAATGAAGCTGCCAGAAATACCCAGCACCTGGCTGGCGAGATTAACGAATCTTTCCAGCACCTTATCCCGGGCTTCATCCGGGGACAAAAGTGCCTTGATCGCACTCAGACGTTTTACGTCGCTGCCATTTTGCTCGTTATGCACTGAAACCTCTCCTATGCAGGCGCAAAAATCGAAAATAATTTAGCTCAGGAATGCTCAATTAGCGCCCAATTATCAGATAAATAGCGGCTCAATCTGACAGTACTTTCACAGTGAAACAGTGTCGCATGATATCTGATCGCTGTCGAAATCATTTAACGCTCTTCTTTCATGTGCGCAACCTGCGGCGACTCCGTCCTGAAGCCCAGACCGATCAGGCGTCCCAGTACAAAACGCAGAAACGGCAGGCGCTGGATAATCACGGGAACCTTGCTGCTTCCCGTAGGTTTTCTTTTTGCTTTGCTGCGGCTCATTTTGATCTGCAAAAACTGTGTGGCGACGGTAGGGAACTGACGGCGCTTCTGCACTTTTTCCAGGTCGCGCAGCTGCAGTTCTCCTCGCTTCAGAGGATCGGTCAAAAGATTCGCCGTCGCTACCGCATCCTGAATCGCCAGATTTACGCCAACCCCGCCAATCGGCGACATGGCATGCGCCGCATCACCAATGCAGAGCACACCTGGTTTCGCCCACTTGTCCAGGCGGTCGATACGTATCGTCAACAGTTTGAACGCCTCCCAGCTCTCGATTTCCGCCATGCGCGCAGGCCCGAACGGCGACAGTGCGGCAACTTCCGCTTTAAATGCGTCGAGTCCGGCGGCCTGTTTCGCTTCAAACTCCCCTTTCGGAATAGTCAGTCCGCACTGCCAGTAGTCGCCGCGGTCGATAACAATAAAGTTCTGGCGTGGCCCTTTATGCCCCATACCCAAATCGGGATCCTGCGGCTGTTTACTTAAGCGGAACCAGATGACATCGCGTGCTGCGCCGAATTCCTGTCCGGTCAGTCCTGCCGCTTCGCGTACGCGTGAATGGCGGCCATCTGCACCGACCACCAGTTTACAGCGGATGTGCAGTTGCTGATTCCCGCGGGAAGCGATCACACCACTGACCTTGCCATTTTCAACATTCAGCGACTCAAAAGAGGTCGACTGCAGCAGGCTGAAGCCCGAATACCGGGCGCTCTGTTCAGCCATATAGTTCAGGAAATCCCACTGCGGCATAAAGGCGATAAAACGGCACTGAACCGGCAGGCGTGAGAAATCGGCCATCGTAATACTCTGTCCGCCGATTTCCGCCTCCAGCTTTTCAGCACGCTGATGCGGCAGCGTCAGGAAAGATTCCAGCAGACCGAGCTGATGCATAATTTCCAGCGTCGAGGGATGGATGGTGTCACCGCGAAAATCGTGGAGAAAATCGGCGTGCTTTTCGATCACCACCACGCGCAGGCCTGCGCGGGCGAACAGATAACCCAGCATTAATCCGGCCGGGCCACCGCCGACGATACAACAGTCAGCGGTGAGAATTTCAGTGGAATGTGGCTGCATGTCAGCTCCCTGTCACGCCAGTATTGCTATGATTATTGCGTCGACCGTGGCGACATTGCCGCAGTCGGTCGGGAATATTGTGCTCAGGCTAATCACTCAATGCGATTAATATCAACTGAAAACTGCCGAAGACCCGATCCTGTCCTCAGCAGTCAGGAGACCATCATGAACGTGATCCGCAACACGCTGTTTATTCTGCCGCTGTTAAGCCCGCAGATTGTGGCAGCCGCACCCTACGACACGCTGAAGTTTGCGCTGCGTCAGCAGCAGATAACTGACGATCTGCGCCAGAAGTGCCAGTTATCACCAGCCATCTCCGATGAAAAACTGCGTCAGACGTTTCTTAACGATAAGCAGAACCAGAAGCAGAATCAGGTCACGCTGACCGCGGCGGCTCAGGCGCTGAAAAACCAGGATGATCCAGCCTACCGCGAACGCATGGCGCAAGTGGTTTGTCCACCACAGACGAATTAACCCTTTACCCCGATGAAATTGATCCTGACGTTTGTTTTCACCTTATCACTCAGTAAACTGAGGCGCTGGTCTGGTTGAACAAGAATGTCTCTCAATGAATGAAGAATCACCGCAGCCGGTTTATGTTCCCCGCTCCATCGCGGCGCGCAGCCGGATGTTTCGCGCCCTGCTCTATCGTGATAAAACGCCGCTGGCGATGCTGTTCTGTGCCGCGCTGGTCGGTACGCTGGTTGGCCTGGCGGGCGTAGCGTTTGCCCGGGCCGTTGAAACAATACAGCAGTGGCGTGCTGACACGCTTATACCATCGCAGTTTCAGGGCTGGATGCTCTACGCCGCCGCCTTTGCCATCTCGGCTCTGCTGGCGATGGTGGGCTATTTTCTCGTCAGGCGCTTTGCTCCCGAAGCGGGTGGCTCCGGTATCCCTGAAATTGAAGGGGCGCTGGAAGAGCTGAGGCCTGTGCGCTGGTGGCGGGTGATTCCGGTGAAGTTCTTTGGCGGCATGGGCACGCTGGGTGCCGGTATGGTGCTGGGCCGGGAAGGCCCGACAGTGCAGCTGGGCGGGAACATTGGCCGCATGGTCATTGATATTCTGGGGATGCGCAGCAATGAGGCACGTCATACGCTGCTGGCAACCGGCGCGGCGGCCGGTCTGGCGGCGGCGTTTAATGCGCCGCTGGCGGGCATCCTGTTTATCATCGAGGAGATGCGTCCGCAATTCCGCTATAACCTGATTTCAATTAAAGCCGTGTTTACCGGTGTGATTATGGCCAGCATTGTGTTCCGCTGTTTCAACGGCGAACAGGCGGTGATCTCCGTCGGCAAGCTGGCTGATGCGCCCGTGCAGACGCTGTGGCTCTATCTGGTGCTCGGGATGATTATCGGTATGGTCGGCGTCCTGTTTAACCGCCTGATATTTATCACGCAGGACCTTTTTGCGCGCTTTTATGCCGGTAAAACGGCACGCGTGGTGCTGGCCGGTGCATTGCTGGGCGGCGGTTGCGGTATTCTGGCTCTGCTGTTTGCACCTGGCGCAGGCGGCGGTTCAGAACTGATTCCACAGGCGGTCCATGGCGTCTTTCCGTTCACCCTGCTGCTGATCATCTTTCTGGTCAGGCTGGTGACCACCCTGCTCTGTTTTGGCTCAGGTGCGCCGGGCGGTATTTTTGCGCCGATGCTGGCGCTGGGTACGCTGCTCGGCACAGCCTTTGGGGTGGCCATGTCGGACCTGTTCCCGTTTTATCATCTGGAAGCGGGCACATTTGCTATCGCGGGGATGGGAGCACTGTTTGCGGCGTCGGTAAGGGCACCGCTGACCGGTATCGTACTGGTGCTGGAGATGACCGATAACTATCAGCTGATATTGCCGATGATTATTACCTGTCTGGGCGCTACGCTACTGGCGCAGTTTCTGGGAGGGAAACCACTCTACTCATCAATCCTCGCCCGCACGCTGGCGCGTCAGGCAGAAGCTACCCGCCCGTAGGGGCGGGTGACCGGCTTAATTACTTACCATCAAAATAGTCAGCAGGCATCTGTCCAGGTGCCTGATTAATCACTTCATCGTTATCTGGACCTTCATTCTTCATATAGGTCACTTTCGCAAACTCTGGAATGATCACATACGGATAGGCCGGCCCTTCATCGCGGAAGCGGTGCATATCTTCAATGAAGTCATTCTGATAACAGATCGTTTTTTCCGGATGCTGACCTTCACCGGCAATCCACTGCGGGAAGAAAATTGTGCCGTGAACCAGGGTGCGATTCAGATCAAACAGCAGGCTGACGCAGGTGCCGGTGGGCTCATGCCAGTCTACTTTGTAGATGCCAGGGGCGAACTGAATCGCATGCATTTTCTGGTTGGTCACCCGGCGGCCACCTACCAATCCCTGATGAATGCGGTAGTCGCAGGTGGTTTCATTGCGAGCGTACCACTCATATTTCCAGCCATTATCGTAGGTATAGACAAAATGCGTACCGACGAACTGTGAAAGATCGCTGGAGATATTCTCTGCAGATTCTGCAGACATTTTAACCTCTGTTTGAATAGCGCACTTAACAGGCGCAGATGAATTTCAAAAGAAAGCTATAGCGCAATAACTCGATGAATATTGACTATGACGCAGATTGATTTTTTTGCCATTTGAAACGGAAAAGGTTTGCGATGGGTAAATTAAAAATCCATTAAAAAACCCTTCCCGGCTCCCTGAAGGCTATAGACTCCAGAAAAGAGATATTTTCATATAAATTACTAATTAAATCTTATAGATGAATAGTTTTGATGTGAGATATCTATCAGTCATCTATCACTATGCTGAGTAAGTCTTTCTTCAGTATATTTTGGATATAGAGCTTATTTTTCAATAATTTAAAAATTTATAACGGATGTATTTTCCTTTTTTGGGTTGATTATGTTTTCATCATTACTTTGCCAGATAAGACCCTGTCAGGACAATTTGAACATGGGGACGTTGATGTGGCGTTGCTGACGCCAGAGACCACGCCGCCGACATTGCATACGCAGCAACTGTTCAATGAAGAATATGTTTGTCTGCTGAGTGAATATCATCCTCTGGCGGGCAGTGCGACGCTGTCGCTGGGTGAGTTCTGTGCGCAGGATCATGCGCTGGTTTCGTGGCCCGGTGGAAATTTTCAAGGGATTACCGATCAGGCTTTGGCTGCGATTGGCCGGGCCCGCCGGGTAACGCTCTCAGTTTGCAGTTTTCTTGTGCTCCCGGAAATTTTGCGCGTCACTGATTTGGTAAGCGTGGTACCGAAACGACTGGCGGTCGACACCACGGGTCTGGTCATGTTGCCGCCACCGCTGGTCATCCCCGGCTTCAGTAAAATCATGGCCTGGCATGACCGAACCCATCATCACAAAGGGCATGAGTGGCTGCGTGAACGACTGGCGTCCGTGGCTAAAACGGTGGTGTATTAACAGGGATAGCGGACTCCGGCTCACTGTTTTGCGATTTTGTTTAAGCAACAGACAGGATAACGGGGCGTTATATCGCATTCTGTCCGACGTCGAAAAGGCAAAATCGCGCTTTGCTATGTCGATAGCGGGGTAAAAATTGATGCTGGGGAATTCAGGAAAGAGAGTGTTGAGCTGAGGAAAAAATAGCAGGAGAATAAATCGCGCGTGAATCACTTTAAATATTATCAATAAAAGCTGCTTTGATAATGTTAATTACTCATATTTACGTTCTGAAAAGAACTGACAGACAACGTAAAATGATAAAAGCCCTGACTGAAATAGCCAGGGCTTTTAAGGTACTACAGATTTTACGTTTACCATTAACTAACTTAATTGATAGGTACTACTTCGGTACTGCTATTTATGAACAGATCCTGCGGATAATAATGATCACGATACTGAAATGTCACTATTATTAGCGGTTTCAACCACCTGATAGTCTTTCAGGAGACAAAGACAGGTCAGGCCCGTATAAATCTGCACACCCCCATCGCGATATATACTCTTTGATGCGTTGCCTTACTTTCATTACGACGTTTAAACCGCAATCGTATCCTGTCGTAACGTAACGTTCAGAACTACGAGGCCTTACATCATCGCGACGCGATACTACATACTTCTTAAAGACTTACTTCGACTCCATTTAACAGGGTTATCTTAACTAACGAACAGTTTTAAAGAACAATGTTTAACAGAACCACCGACAACTTCAACTCAAACACTTGTCGGCACCTTTAACACAAAACACCTTTGGTTTTCAGTCTATCAGGGCAACTGCACGCCGCTGATGAGTCCTACTTTACGGATATAAAAAACGATGTCAACACTGGTTTTAAAAACATGTTTATATTTGCAGTGAATTTTTCAGGCAATAATTTAGCTCTGAAACGCCCGTAAATTTATTATCAATGTTAAGAAAAATTGAGCCCTAATCTATTCAACCTGAATAATTAAGCAGGTCACTATCTGCCCTGGCACTTAGAGGTAGGAATAAAAAAGGCGCCCGCAGGCGCCCTTATCACTCAGCATGCTGTAAAGATCTTTATTTCGCCAGGCTTGCCAGTAAAACCTTCGCGGTTTCGGCTGAAGAACCTGGGTTCTGACCGGTAATTAGCAAACCATCCTGAACCGTATAGGATTGCCAGTCATCACCGCGTGAGTAAAGGCCGCCGTTCTGTTTTAGCACATCTTCAACCAGGAACGGCACCACGTCAGTCAGGCCAACGCCCTCTTCTTCACTGTTCGTAAAGCCAGTAACTTTCTTTCCTTTGACCAGAGGCATGCCATCAGCATTTTTCACATCACGCAGGACACCTGGAGCATGACAGACCAGCGCAACCGGTTTGCCCGCCTGCAGGGTTTGCTCAATCAGCGAAATGGAGTGTTTGTCGTTTGCCAGATCCCATAAAGGACCATGGCCGCCTGGGTAGAAAACGGCATCAAACGCTGCCTGATCAACAGTATCAAGCTTGACGGTCGAGGCCAGTACTGCCTGAGCAGCAGAGTCGGCATGGAAGCGGCGGGTCTCATCAGTCTGAGAATCGGGTTCATCACTTTTTGGATCGAGTGGAGGCTGTCCGCCCTTCGGTGAAGCCAGGGTAATCTCTACGCCCGCATCAAGAAATGCATAGTAAGGTGCCGCAAGCTCTTCCAGCCAGAAACCGGTCTTCTTGCCAGTGGTGCCCAACTCATCATGCGAGGTCAAAACCATTAAAATTTTCATTTCCGCTCCATATAACAGTTAGTCGGTTTCAGGTGTAAGGATAGCCAGAACCAGCGTCTGAGCCGCTATCTTCTGCGTTGACCCGTTAATCATGGCGGGGTTACGAATATTTATGAAATTTATTTCTTCAATTTCAGTTATTCACATAGCATTATAGCTTAATGAAATACGATCTGAATTTACTGCCAGTTTTGCTGGTCATGATGGAAGAGCGCAACGTTACCCGCGCAGCGGAACGGCTTGGCATAACCCAGCCGGCGCTTTCTAATGCATTAAACCGGCTGCGTGAAACGCTCAACGATCCGCTATTTATCCGCGAGCGTTACGGGATGCGACCGACGCCGAAAGCGGAACAGCTGGCCCAGGTGGTCGGTGCTGCGCTGTCATCGATCGACAAAGTTATTCTTGGCCAGCAGGACTTTGATCCACTTAATGCCACCCGGCTCTTCACGCTTGCGCCTAACAGCTATGTCGAATTCATCATGATGCCTGCCATCGTGGCTCGTCTGAGGAGCTGTGCGCCCGGCATCCGACTCCGCCTCACTCCTTTTGGCAATGACGTCACTGAAACCGGTGTGATTTCAGGTAATACCGATATGGTGCTGGGCCGTATCGTGGAGCCGCCCGACAATCTCGTCGTTCAGCACCTGATGAATGAAGGTCTGGCCTGCGTAATACGCGCCGATCATCCGCTGGTGGGCGAAAACCTCAGCGCAGAGCAATATGAGCAGTTAAAGCACGTCAACGTTCTGCCGCCTGGCCGTATGCGCGCCGGGTTATATCAGGCGCTTGAGCAGCGGGGCCTGCGTCGTCAGGTTGCAGTCTCCGTCACCCACTTTCTGGCCGTGCCGGAAATGATTGCGGTCACGGACTACTGCGCGACCCTGCCGCGTTTGATTTGTCAGCACCTTTCACGCGATCAGCGGCTCAGAATCATTCCCGCGCCGGTTGACCTGGGCACCTTTCCGGTTGAAATGGGCTGGCATGCACGCTATCGCGACGATCCTGCCCATCGCTGGTTCAGGACGTTGATTACAGAGACGGCACAGTCGCTGTCTGATCCCCAGATAAACAATTAGCACGATCACCATTGCCGCACTAATAGTTAATATTGATATCATAACCTGAGTTACTATTATTCTCATCGGAGGCAAACATCCTCCCAATTCATAACTCAGGAATATGACCATGAAAAACGTAAAAGCACTTTCAATCGCCGCACTCGCAACTCTTTCTCTGATCTCTTTTGGCAGCTTTGCCGAGAGCGTTTCTGTCACCTCATCCACACTGGATGGCGCAGAATCAAAAATTGCTGCTCAGGCTCAGGAACAGGGTGCGCAGTATAAAATTACGGAAGCGAACACCAACAACCGTGTTCACATGACCGCAGAACTGTATAAATAACGGATGGTCGCAAACGGATTTGCCAGAAGAGGCTGCCCAATGGGCAGCCTTTTTTGTGTCCGATCAGGCCAGACGGGCGGCTGGGGCGCTACCGGTGCGCCACCATAGAATCAGCGCTGCCAGCGCAATTGCGCCGAGTACCGCAAACGCGGTGCTGTAAGAATAACGTGCGGCGATCATGCCCGTCATGGCGGGACTCAGCGCGGCACCTGCGCCCTGCATCAGCATAATAACGCTTTGCCCGGCGTTAACATGACCCGTACCCCTCAGCAGGGAGACAATATAGCCTGGCACCGCCACACCGAGAATCCCGGCCGCAATACCATCCAGAACCTGAACCGGAATGACAAAAATCGGCCCGGCAAAGCCGGCGGCGAGAACCGCGCGCAGCGGTAATATCATCAGGGCGATCATGATAAACAGGCGATAGCCGTGCGTATCAACGCGTTTAGATACCCACAGCGCGACCGGGATCATCACCAGTTGGGAAATCACCACCGTTGCCGCCGCGTAAAGGCCCGGACTGATCGCCGCCTGGCCGCCTGCCGAGGCGACGCGCATGCTCAGCATCGGCAGCAGCGCGGCATTGGCAAGATGAAACAGCAGCAGCGTCAAACCGGCGATCATCAGCGCCGGGTTTCGCAACAACATTGATAAGTGCAGCGCTGGCTGACGCTCTTCATGCGGTTCATAACCGCGCGCCACATCGTTATCGATCTCATTTCCGCGAATTGCCAGCGTAGCGAAAGCAGCGAAAATCGCCATTACCGTCATAAGAATGAAAACGGCACCCATGCCCCAGTACCAGGCTGAAAAACCGGCCAGCAATGCAGCAATCGTATTCCCGCCATGATTAAACGCCTCGTTGCGTCCCATCTGCTGGTTAAAGCCGCGCTGACCCGTGAGCCCTAAGGTGATCCCCGCCACAGTCGGACCGATAAACGCCGCAGCCAGGCCTGCTACAACCTGAGAGACCATCGCCGTCCAGGTCTGATTGCTGTACCACAGCAGCAGTGTGGCAACGGTAATCACCAGACAGCCCAGCAGCACAATGATTTTTTTATGACGGGTCGCATCGGCGGCGATCCCTGCCGGTAGCGTGGCAAGTAATCCGGCGATACCGCCACAGGTCATGACCAGACCGATTTCGTCGGGTTGCCAGTGTCGCTCCGTAAGAAAGATGCCCAGAAATGGCCCCAGGCCGTCGCGGACATCGGCCAGAAAAAAGCTCATTAAACAGAGCGCGTAGAGTGAACGCTGAGACATGTTATTTCCCTGGAAGGTAAGTGTTAGAGGCAGTTGCGCTTCGGTTAAAAGGGAAATTATGTGTTACGACGTGGAAAGTCACCTTTCGTTATAGTAACAAAATGAAAAAGGCCACCCGTAAACGCTACGGATGGCCTTTTTCTATTCACTCAATAACGAGAGCGAACTATTTATCTGTGCCAAAACCCTGCTTCAGCAGTGCTGGCAGTACATTCGGGAAGTAGATGTTTTTATAGTAACCGCTGACGCTTTCGCTCCAGCTCTCACCGTCATTACGACCAATCGTCTTCCAGTGCTGAACCATCTCATCGTTGTAGGCTGCAATCTGCTGCTCCAGACCCTGCGTCTGGTAAGTCTCATCATGGCGGAACGTTGCCAGAGGCAGACGTGGTTTCTGATGAGCCGGTTCGTCTACGTGACCGATTACCACACCCGCTACCGGGAAGGTCAGTGGCGGCAGCTCCAGCAGTGAAATCATCGCCTGCGGGTCGCGACGGATACCGCCAATGGGCACAATCCCCAGACCTTCGGCACGCGCAGCCGCCATTACCGATCCCAGCGCGATACCGATATCAGTAGAACCCGACACGATACTCTCAATGCTCTGATGGGCGATCTGCTGCTGATCGACAGCGGCCATTCCCACGGCTGATTTATGCATATCCAGCACAAAGGTGATAAACACCGGTGCTTTGGCAATCCACGGCTGACCGCCTGCAATGGCGGCGATCTGTGCGCGACGTCCGGCATCACGCGTGATCACCACAGAAACCTGCTGCGAGTTTACTGATGTCGGTGCGCGATAAGCGGTACTGATAATCCGATCCAGCACAGCTTCATCGACAGGTTGCTCAGTGAAACTACGTTCACTTTTATGACTTGTAAAAATATCAATCAGTTCGCTCATGGTTCCTCCCATATAAAGCGCAACTATAACAGTACAGTGCACACATGCTTGGTAATTCGAGGGTTTTTGGGCGGACTTTTGTAACTGCTTTTTATTATGTACACGTATATGTACACTTCTGAAATCTACGGGTGAAAGTCGCTGGATTTAAATTGTAGGCCTAAACGGATCGTATACCGCTACAATCGTGGCGGTCACTTTTCCCAGCACGATGATCCCCTCCAGCCCTTCCCCGTCAATCGTCTCTCCATCATGGGTAATAATCCCTGTACTGAACAGTTTCCCCAGCTGAGAGTAATTGCCGAGTTGGAATGCCACTTTGTCGCCCGGCTTGCCTGAAACCGTTCTGTCCACAATAGCGAATCCAGACGGCGTCTCAATCATCAGCATATGAACCGTGTGAGGCATCAGGATTTTGTTCAGGTCAATGCGCTGTTCGATGTGGTCCTGCGCTGGTGATGGAAATGCCATGTCAGATTCCCCCGTTCGGGTTGAACTGACAGTAGGTTTTAGCTTCACCTTCCTCGGTCGAGGCGTCGCGGAACGTTACAGTGTTAGCCCTGATCCACTGGTTGGCCTCCCGCTGGCTGAAGTGCCAGTTAAGTAACTCCAACTGGCGCACGAATTCCTGCGTAGTAACGATGACACCCTGCCCTGGCTTCCGCCTCATAGCGTTCATAAATGAATGTTTGATTTCATAGTCGCGCGGCATGATAAATCCCCTATTACAAATACTGTATGGATAAACAGTAGTAGCTCATGGTGGTTTTGATCAAGGCGAGGCGGTGGGGAAATTTGTAAAGTCGCTGAGGATGCGGGATTTTTAGCTTGGCGGGTTGGAGGGCATATGGCTAATCTCAAATTACTTTTCCGTAGCCTAGCCTGCTCTTGCAGTAATCCCTCATGTAAATCCACACTAGCAGGTAGGTTTAAAGCTCAGGTTAAGCTCAGCCCATAGATTTTAGGTATAAGGACCGTTATGAAAGTTATCACTCTAATTGCTTCCACTGCGTTACTGGCAGCCTGCTCAGCCCAGACTGACAAGCCCCAGCGGATAGTCAAGGCTAATCCTGCCTCAGTTTATTGTGAAAAAATGGATGGCAAACTGGACATAGTTAAAGGCCCAGATGGTGAATCAGGTTACTGCACCCTACCAAGTGGAGAGTTTATAGAGGAATGGGCGCTGTACCGAAGAGATAACAAGTAGGCTAATGGCCGAACAATGGTAACTGTAAGGTACTGGGTGTAGCCGATCGAGACAAAGATGCGGCTGGTTTATGTCTAGATAGCAGGAAGACGATTGTAGCGAAGGAGATGGCATGTCAGTTTTTGCGAAGACATCGATTCCGATGTTATGCATTGCGTTCGTAATGTTCTACTTGGCCGGCAAAAAGCGGGATAAAAACTACCTGATTCCGAGCTTTGTTCTGTTAGCGGCTGGAGTAGTGAATGCTGTGATCGCGATTACTTCAGGCTAATGGCCGGAAGACACGTTTGGGTGAGATGATGCGCAAATTCAGTCATAAACGCGTTGACTGCGGATCTATCGTGAACAACAATGAATATGTTTTCACTATCACTTTTTACAAATTCTGAGGCAATAATTCGAAATGGGCAAAGACAACTGCCTGACCCTAAAACTTGATGGAACTAGTCCTGATGAGCTGCCTATGCATCGTCTGGGGAAGTATCTATCTGCATTATCTGGTCTTTATGGATCGGAAGATGCCGTTCACTTTAAAGATGTGAGCGAAGGGTCAGCATGTCTTAACACTTGGGTTGATAGTCAAGCCGCATACAACGCTGTAATTGAGCGATCCATTTCTCAGGCTGCCAGCTCTGGCACCTCCTACATGAAACTGGTCACTCTTCTTGCTCAGGATGGCTTTGAAGCTAAAATAATCAACCACAATAAGGTCACTATCCTTGAGTTTCCATCTTTAGTTCAACCCACCCCCTTAGTTATTAGAAAGAAGGGTAAAGTCCAAGGCAAACTTTATAACGTTGGCGGCAAGGATGAATCGGCACCAGTCAAGCTTGAAGGCCCAAACGGCGAAACTTATCATTGTGAAGCCACTCCAGAATTAGCAGCAAAACTTGGATCTCTACTTTTCAGGTATATCAGAGTATCTGGTGATAGCGAGTGGATTAAAAAAGATGAAAAATGGAAACTCAAAAAGCTAGTAATTGAATCTTATGAAGTCCTTGAGAAGTCCAACGTAAGGGCCGCTTTCACAGCACTTCAAAATGCCCCTGGCAATCAATGGAAAGATGAAGATGATGCGCAAGCCATCTTGAAGGCATTGAGGACGCTAAATTGCGAATAATATTCGATACGAACATTCTCATACAAGCAATGACTGGCATGCGGGAAGGTTATAAGCTCACCGACCCTGAGAATGGAAAAGAGATACCTGATCCGAAACGAAGAATTGAAGCATTAGTTGACGTGGTTGAATCTTGTGGTGGCTCTATAGTAATTCCCACCCCGGTTTTGGCCGAGTATCTCGTAGGCGTCGATAAGAAAGATCACCAGAATCACCTAAATATTATTCAAAAAAAATCATGTTTTGAAATAGCCAGTTTCGATGAAATTGCTGCGATCGAATGTGCTCAGATGCCTTCTATTAAAGAATTGAAAGCTATGATGTCATCGGATACCGCTAACAAAGTTAAATTCGATAGGCAAATAATTTCTATTGCAAAATCATTAAACGTGGACGAGATTTGGACACACGATGTTGGTGTGTTTAAACGTTGCAAAGAAATGGGAATGACAGTTAAGTCTCTTGCAGATATAACCCCTGCTCCAATTCAAGTATTAATTAATATGGAACATGATAGTTCTTCAGAATTGCACTAACCCAAGCAACCCGGCTACAGCGCCGGGTTTTTCATGCCTGCGACAAATATAGTCCGCCACTGAGTGGGCTTTTTAAATATGCCTTATGAACAAAAAACTATCACTACTATTCAGGCGAGAAAGACCAAACTTGAAGCCTTGGGAGCCAACACCCATTGAGGGTCTTCACCGAATCGCTGCTAAATGCAGGCGGGACGAAATCGCAGAGATACACATCAGATTACGGTATTTTCAGGCAGAGAGAGCAATGACACCCGAATGGGATGGCGACACTCATGACGACATCTGGAAAGCTAGTAATGAACTCCGACAAATACTCAAATTAATCTCTAAAAGCTAAGAGACCGCTACTGAGCGGGCTTTTTTCGCCTGTCGCTTGGCTGTCATTTCAGCAGCATTCTAATCTGATAAAACCACCCCATAGCCCGCTGAGTTCAGCGAGGTTTAAAATCCGCCCCGTCGCCGGGGCTTTATTCTATAGTTGTTTAGGTCCATTTAGAGCGAGAAACGCCCTTGGGACAAAATTTAAAAAAATCGCTAAGATAAACTGATAAATCGCAATGCCCTTATATCCTCAGATTAAATTAAGTAAAAATAATACATTTCAAAAAAACTCCTGATTAAATCATATTGCATTACATCTCATCTATTTCTTCAATTATTTTATCGACTTCATCAATACTTGCTTGAATTGTTAGATTGTCTTTTATGGTTTCAAGCAATTCGATTGCTCTTCTTTTTGGTTTTGCTGATATCAGTTCTGAATTTGCTCTTTCATTATTTATAAACAACCTTGAGAGGGCCATTAACTGATTACTATTTAATATATCTAAAAATGGTTTAAGTATTAAATGTGCATTAGATCTTCCCCAGTAATTCCCAACCCAAACAGTAAGTATTTCTTGATATACATCTTCAAAAGCAATGGATGGGACATGAGGCCCAAACTGCATCAATGCCTTAGCAGCTTTTTCTTCATCATTCCAACCGTATGATGTATTCTTAGCCTTAGCTAGTTGTTTAATTGCATGCCTGTATAAGCTCGCCCTTGCAGCATCTGGTATAAACTTTACACCTTCAACCTTTACTAAAGTTTCAAGTATTCTTATTTTTGCTCCTTTGTCCTCACTGGTGTCAGATTCAGGCTCAAGCATGAATGAGTAATATCTCTCTCCCGCTGATTTTTTGAGGTCATCATTTGATTTTTCCCAAACCTCTTCAAATAACTTGCTAGCATTACCATAAGCCGGGCCTTCACCCTTGGTAATTAAATCCAATAAAAATCCAAATGTTATTCTTATATCGCCTTGCTTGAATGCTCTGATTTGATCTTTGAGTAAATCAATACTTTCGATTGATAATTCAGATTTTTTTATTGGTTCAAATAATCCAGATGGTGAGTGTCCCGGATCTGGCATCTCAGACTCGAACAAATTCTTCTGGAGCATAAGAGCTAAAGCAAACACATCCTCTGCATCTACTTTACTGTCACTAGCATGGGCTGGAGAGGCATGGTTTCTCATCCAATTGATCATTTCTAATGATTTTCCAGCTTTTTTATGCAACACCCCTAGCTTGGTTGATCCGCTAATTAACACTAAATCATCCACGCCTGACCATCGCTCATTTAATGTTTCACCATCTTTGTCATATTTTTTACGACCACTATCATCCTTGATTGCTGATAAGAATAAGTCCAGCCCATAAGCCTCAACTCGCCGCCTAAGATTATGAATAGCTGCATTCCATATATCTAAAAGAGCATGATCAGGGAAACCAGAATCTAACAACCTTCTAGCTTGCGAAAGAAACTCTATTTCTGTATTAACAGTTGCTGGAAAATTAGTTCTTGATGGTGAGCTTAATAAAATCGGGAGGTTCTTAGACATTAACTTTCCTTTTAATGAAGATAACAGGCTATATGTTTTAAATTTTTAATAGCATAATGGAATATCACCACCTGACTGGCAAATAAATTAATATGCTTTTATTAAAAATTGGATTGATGCAATCTATATTGGAATAGATACAAGCTAACCCCATTTAGTAATCAATTCAACATTGTTGAAAAATATATTACAGTTTTAACGTCCGTATCCCAATTTTTTTGCTCAATCACATAAAAACTGTAAATACATACAGTGCCATTCCTTAGAAAAATGCTGAAGTAACCATATCTCAAAATTTAAAGGTCTGCTAACTTCCGCTTTTGGCATGAATTTTACTCTTAACTATAAGTATACCGACCATATGTTAACTTGAGCCTTTGAACTCACTTTACTATTGGAATATCTTTCAATCTGGTTGTATAGCGAGGAGAAAGCATTTCACGCTTCATCTGCCATAAGCTGTCACGCTCTCCCTGCCCTGCAAACCAGATCTTGCCTTTACCGGATCGATTGATACCGTCCAGCGCTGCCATTAGAGAGTCTGCATTCGCACGCGGTTGCTGTTCACTGAACATGTCAAACTGCGTCATGCCTGACTGGTAAAAATCACCCAGCATAACCCCCGCTTTGGCATACCGGTAGCCGTCCTGCCAGATAGTACCAAGACCATGAAGAGCAGATTCGATAATGTCCCGCGTATCATTGGTCGGATAGTCAAGCATGCATGATGCAGTATTCGAATATCGCGGCTCATCGCCGTGCCTGCCGGTAGCAACTGACACACTGATATGGCGGCAGCGCGAATTCTGCTCCCTGAGCTTCTCCGCCGCACGTGTGGCATACAGCACGATAGCCTGCTGCATGTTTTCCAGTTTTGTGACTCTCTCGCCAAATGACCGCGAATTCAGTATGTGTTGCTTCGGCGGCGGCGCGTCCTCGAGCGCGATGCAGGACTCGCCATTCAGCTCACGCATAATACGCTCAACAACAACGTCAAAATTTTTCCGTATCATGCTGATGTTGCTGTCTGCCAGCTGCAGAGCAGTCGTTATTCCCAGCTGGTTCAGCCGCTTACTGATGCGCTGACCAATTCCCCAGATATCGCTGACATCTGTCAGATGCAGGAGCTTTAGCTGCCGGCTTCTGTCAGACAAATCCACGACTCCGTTAGTCTGTGTCCACTTCTTGGCCGCGTGATTGGCAAGTTTGGCCAGCGCTTTAGTAGGCGCAAATCCCACACCGATTATTAGCCCGGTTTCCTTCTGGATACGCTCGCGCATCTGCTGCCCGAATGTCTCAAGCGGTATAATGTTGCCAATCCCGGTAACGTCCAGAAAAGACTCATCAATGGAGTAGACTTCCTGACCCGCAGCCATCTCACCCAGTATGGCCATCATGCGTGCTGACATATCCCCGTTTATGTGGAATGGAAAATCTACAGGATTAGTTCGAATTTGAATGACCGCTATGAGCGAGGAGCGGACATTTAAAAAGTTATATTTGATAGATTGATTGCAGGGAACTAAATGATTAGCATCTGCTCTTTCGGACAAAGAAAATGACTGTTAACGATTCCCTCTTCGCATTCTCCCTCGCAGCCCTGTTACTTACCCTGACTCCAGGCCTTGATACGGCACTTATTCTGCGCACTGCTTGTGCTGAGGGCGGCAAAAAGGCTTTTCACGCGGCGCTTGGCATTGATGCTGGCTGTTTTGTATGGGGCACGCTGGTTGCGTTAGGTCTTGGTGCTATTCTGGCGGTTTCAGAGATGGCTTACACTGTGCTCAAAGTTTGTGGCGCGGTCTACCTGAGCTGGCTGGGCTTACAACTTCTGATACGTCCCCGATCATCTTTCAGTAATGGCGATGATGACAATGGTTCTCAGGGGAACTGGTTTATCAGAGGAATGCTGGGGAATGTGCTCAATCCTAAAATGGGCATTTTCTATGTCTCTTTTTTGCCACAGTTCATACCTGCCGGTCACTCACCTTTGATATGGACTTTTATACTGGTCAGCATCCACGTTGCGATCGGGACTGTATGGTCAGTCACACTCATTTTATCCACGCATTTTGCGTCAGCCGTATTGAAGAAAAGTCGCGTTGTTCGGGTGATGGACAGAGCAACAGGGGGCTTATTTTTATGCTTTGCGGCTAAACTTGCTATGAGCACGAGATAGCCTTGGGCTAACTGTAAACGTTCGCTTCTGGCTGTGAGTTCAACTGATGGACGCAACACACTTATTGAACCGTTCTGCGGGTGATTCATAGTCTAGCGTTTTTCTCGGTCTTTCGTTGAGCTGTCTGGCAACGCTGTTTAGTCTCTGCTGACTGTGAACCGATAAGTCAGTTCCCTTTGGAAAATATTGTCTTAGCAACCTGTTCGTATTTTCATTTGAGCCACGTTGCCAGGGAGATTGAGGATCACAGAAGTAAATCTGGATGTCTGTTGCTACAGTAAACCGGGTGTGGCTGGTCATTTCAGCTCCCCGATCCCAGGTTAATGTTTTATATAGCTCAACAGGTAATTCCCGGGCTTGTCTGATGAGTGCAGATATAACCGTTATGGTCTTGTTGTCCCTGATTTTGGCTAACATAACAAAGCGGGAATGGCGTTCTACGAGGTTGATAATATAGGAATTTTTCGAGCCCTGGATCAGATCACCTTCCCAGTGACCAGGGATGGCTCTGTCTGAGGCTTCCGGTGGCCTTTCGCTGATAGGTATCGCATTCGGGATTTTCCCTAACCCTTTCCCTTTAAGTGATGACGTTCGGGATCTACGAACCGCTCTTCCGCTTCTGAGGCATTGCTGCAGCTCTTTTTTTAATGCCCCCCGGGTTTGTATAAAAAGCGTTTTATAAATCGTTTCGTGTGACACATGCATTTCCTGATTATCCGGATAACAGCGTTTCAGCCAACCGGCGATCTGTTCCGGCGACCAGTCCTGATGCATCTTCTCTGCAATGATTTTACACAATGTGGGGCTTTCAATTAGCTTGCAAGGTTTTGGTCTCAGAGCATTTTCCCACGCAGCAGTATCGGCTTTTGCTGCACGGTATTGCTTGGCACCTCCGTGCCTCCTGACCTCGCGGCTAATCGTTGAGGGTGCTCTTGATAAGTTGGCAGCAATGTCCCTGATACTGAGTTTTGCTACCAGTCCTCTGGAGATCTCCTCTCTTTCATCAAGCGTAAGCGCTAATCGATGCCGCTTTCGAACGGGAGGACGGTAGCCCCCTGTCTGGTGGATTGTGGGCATGATGGAAGAATGAAATCTGTCGAACATTCTGGCGATATCATGCAGAGAATCACCTTGCTTATATCTGTCCCAGATAATCGCCTTCTGCTCTGGCGTGTAGTTAATCCGAGTTCTTCGTTTCATGACAACGTCCCCCCTTGATTAAGGATAGCGTTGCATCGAGCCATTGAACTCACAGCACAAAGCGGACTGATGCATAGATCAATGTCCGCTCTGAGCGAACAGCAGACTCTCACTCATGGCAGCAGGGATAGGCTTCAGGAATGTGCATCCTGCATAGCAAACGCAGCTAAACGCTGATGATCCAATCGGAAATACTGCTTTTCTTTGATGAGGGAAGCCCCAAGGGACAAGTAAAATTCGGCAGCTTTCGGGTTGGTAGTTTCAGCAGTCCAGTCAAATCGCGTGCATCCATGTTCAACGGCGAAAGCCGCAATAAATCGCATAAGTGATTTACCAACTCCCTGACCTCTCACCGCCGATGAGGTAAAGAGATCTTTCATATATGCCTGACCGGAGCACTTTGGCGCAGGGTACATCAGTGTGAACGTGGCAAATCCGACGAGGACTCCGTTTTTCCATGCCCCCAGGACGCTTACCCCGGAATAGATGGAAAAAACCCTGTGGGTCACATAAGAAAGCATATCTTCATAGCTGGCAGCCTCATTACCGAAATAATAAGATTCCATTTCGACAAAAACCTTCGCTAGATCGGGAATATCCGAAACCTCGCAGATCTCGATTCTCATACTTATCCTTTTACTGTAAGCATGCCACCCAAATTTAACATAAGAACAAGGTCATGATGACCAACTCCTTCGCGCATCAAAATGGTAAGAAATTAGCACTGTCCGCTGTTGGCACAAAGTGGTCCTTTTTACCCTTCGGGTTTTAGGGGCAATCTTTCAAGAGCCTGTTCGATTTTCTCTGCGTCCTGTTCCACTATGGCTCTCTCATCGGGTGTGAGCGGAACTTCTTCAAGGTAACGTCTGACTGAGGCTTTGCTTTCCAGTACCAGCCCGCGCGCGCTCTCCTTCAGCAGGTTAAAATCGCAACCGATGCAGGCCATGCGGTGCTGACAACTGCTCCAGAAGGGATTCGTGCAGTATGAGTCACCCAGATCATAGTACGTCGCGGGGCCGGTCAGACTCGCAGCTTCCGGATCGTGGTCAATCAGCACGCTTATCATTTGGGTGACCCTGTCTGCTTTTACGAACGATGCTGCCAGCTGAGTCGGGCGGATGCGGATATAATGCATTGTCGACTGTGCGGATGAGTGACCTGACCACTGCATCAGCTCATGTAAAGACATACCCCCGGCAACACTGGCCAGCGCTGTCACGGCAGAAGCACGGCCCCGATGGCTTGTAATGGGACCACGTGAATCTTCTGCAGGCATTCCTGCTCTGGCGCAGAGAAGCGGAATGACAGTGAGGTTTACTATATTTCTTCCCACCGGTTTACCCCGGTTCTGAAACAGATAACGAACTTTTTCACCGGTGCGTTCATCCGTAAGTGCTGCCTGCTCCTGAGGACGCTCACTGAGCCAGATATCGACATATTTTTTCACAACAGACGAGACCGGCTTAACAAAAGCTTTAGACGTTTTGCCGGCCGGCACGCTGAGATAGCACAGGGTGCCGGCCGGGATAGCGCTGCCGTATTCCTGCGGAATGTCATCCGCCTGCGAAGTAACGCAGCTGATTGTCAGGCGCATCAGTTCGTTCTGTCGCAGCCCGGCATGTGTCCAGATAACCGCCATAGCCTGAAGCATAGACAGGGGGTAATGAATTTCGCTCAGCAGATCTTCCTGACGCAGATTCAGGCTTGCCCAGACCAGTTTCAGCCAGACCGGATCATCAATGACACGGGGACTCACGCCCTGACGAAACAGCGGCGTGTCCGGCGTGGACAGATGACGGGCCGGACTGAACTTTAACCGGCCCCACCCCCAGCTTTCATAATCAAGCATAAAACGGCGAACGGCATAAACAAAACGGCTGCGGGAATGCGGCATCAGGGGCTCTCCTGAGCGGTTTGAACGCCGGCCCCCTTTAACGGTTTCCAGTGACAGCCCGTCCACTTTCAGGCTGCCGACCATTGCAATAAAGCTGGCGCAGGTTTCCATTGTCCAGTCAGACGGCTCGCATATTTCCGGTTTTTCACGGGCAAGCCACAGGCCACAGCGGAGAATGAAACTGTACTGCGTTTCTCTGGAGCGGGGGCGGAGTACCGACGTTTCCCGCCACTTCCGGCACCACCGGGCCCAGTCAGGCGCGATACCTTCTGTTGGCTTTTCATGCCATTCCTGATAGTTACGCATTCTCAGGGGACTTTTTATAATTCCCATAGCAGCCAGTGCATAGGATATTTTTCCTGTCACTCTTGCGATCCCCCGGTCGTGGCAGTTCTGCCCCCGCCACAGCAGGTCTGCCGTGAACGTTTCAAGACGCGGATCGTTGTTCATCAGCATCAGAACACCCAGCATACCTGACAGGTTGTGTTTCTGATTCTGCCCGGCATATCCCAGTGAGATCAGAACGTCTGTCAGCCGGTCAAGTTCATGACTGACAATACTCCGGCCGTAGATGGCACTGGCATACAGCGACGGTGCGCCATGCACTGGCAGGCTCAGCGCAGAGGGAAACGGGCCGAGATGAAAGGCAAAGGCGACAAGCAAAGGCCTGCCGGAACTGTGCTGCTGACAGAGCGCTAACCACCTTTCCTGCGTCCACAGCCAGCAGGGTTGCCCCGCCCGGTGCGTTTCTGCCAGAACGGCAAGGATGATAATTCTGACCAGCCTGGCACTGATACTGCTGCGCGAGGCTATGTCCTGCAGAGGCAACAGTAAAAAAGGCAGAGAACCGGGCCGATCGAGCGCAGCTGACCGCCGGCAGCATGTACGTATCGCGTCTCTTTCCTCAGGGCTTAACGCCTCACCCAGCTGATAGTCTGTGCTTTTAAAAGGCACATAAGTGACTCTGGACATTTTTTTTTCATTCATCAGTAAGGTTCTCCTGAAAAATAAGTCTGGCGACCTTACTGTCGGTTTCAGCCACGGCTGCAGTTATCCGGCCAGCCAGATCGGAACCTGACAGATGAATATAAATCTGAGTGGTGCGCGGATCCCTGTGTCCTGCATAAGTCGCCAGCTCATGCAGCTTCCAGCCGGCCCGTGCCAGATGGGTCAGACGAAGATGGCGGAAGGTATGGGTTGTAATGTGTGGAAGCCCGGCATCCAGAGCCCATCTGCGTACGGTTTTACTCCAGTTCCACACAGAAAGGGGGGTGCCATAATTTCGATCAGAAAATGAACGGAACAACGCACCCTTTGTCCGGCCAGCCTGCTTCAGCTGCCGAAAATGGTTTGCCAGTACCGGCGTCACGTCCGGGCCATAACATACAACCCTTTCCCGCCGGCTTTTCGTTGTCTCCGGGCGTATACGGATCAGGCGATGAGCAGGGTCAATATCCTCAAGCGTAAGGGCTGTCACCTCTGCCCGGCGAAGTGCGCCAAAATAAGCAAGCGCAAGCATCAGCCGGTCACGCAGAGAGGCATCTGAAACATGTTTCAGAAATCTCAGCCATTGTTCACTGTCAGGTATTACGGGTAATCGGGTAATACGCGGGACCAGTCCCCGCCCGGTATAGATGACCCCGGGTAAACCCTCACGCGGTAGCGGATTGAGACTGCATATATCCTGATAAACCAGAAAGTCATACCAGAGACGGATCGCAGACAGGCGAAGCTGAAGCGTGGCGCTTGCCGCAGGAAAAGGCATGCCGGGCAGCTGAGGGCTGATGTAGGCGGCCAGGTCTTCAAACCGTGCCTTTTCAGGTGCAATTCTGCTCTGACGGCAGAACGCAAAATAATGGTGGAGGGCACTTCGGTAGGCTGTGAGCGTGGCTGGCGCACGCCCCAAGTCGGACAGCAGCTTCAGCCAGCGCTCTGCCAGTAACAGGACGTGTTCATCCGGCGGGATCAGCATTGCGTTCACCTCTGGCAGCAATATCGCTGCTTAAAGTTTACTCACTCAATGTTGCATTCCACTTAACTTACTACAGCTCATAGTTGGAGCTGAATACGTGCACCCCGTTTTCCCGGAAGAAATGTTCATTTTTAAACAGCGGCGCAGCCATTTTGATGCCCATGCGCTTTGCCTCTGCTGAGCGCGCGATCACGCAGCCGTCGTTGTTCGATACGACGACAATGGGTTTACCGCGCAGATCGGGCCTGAATACAGTTTCGCAGGAGGCGTAAAAGTTGTTGGCATCGGCCAGCGCAAACATAGTTAATCCCCTGCTGGTCCGTTGAATCCCACCCCGGCTACATCAGTGAGGGCATAGGCAACCACACCCCACACTGGAAGAGCCTGGCTTATATCAAGCAGCGTAACAGTCTCGTCCTCGTCAAGCGCCTGCAAGGCGGGAACAGGATTGAGAAGCAGCCGCCTCAGCGTAAGCTCCCCATCAAACTCAGCAACGATTAGCTGACCGTGCGCTGGTGTCAGCGCGCGATCAATGGCCAGCACGGATCCTTTGACAATCCCGGCACCGGGACAGTCGCTTTCGCTACGCATTAGATAGGTTGAATAAGGTGAAAGATAGACCAGATCGCCCAAGTTCAGGCGCGTTTCAGTATAGTTCTGGGCGGGGCTCTGAAATGCCATTGCAATGCTCCATTCTAACCAGCGTTATTCAACTCCTGATATGAGTATAAGACGCTACAGGCGGCAATGCTCAGTTGTGCAGCCCGATGTCTGCTATGAGCGATAAACGGTCGTTAACGGCACTCTATAGCTCAGGTGGATATCTAGATTCTCATCAGCCATATGCAGCATCATTTATTGTATAGACTGTCACAGAAAATCTGCTCCCCATAACTGCTTAGTAGAGATATAGTGTCAAAGCTAGGCACATCTTAAGCTGTGCTGAAGGTAAAACACAAAATAAATGGAGAGTGTTTTTAACCCATGCCTTCACTTATTTAGTTATAGAAATAAATTTCAGTTAGGGGGCCGAAAGTGTCAGAGGGATATATCCAGAGCTTTAAACTTAAAGTTCACGAAAGTAACGGAATAGAGTATGAAAATTTATTTTCAAAAATTATGTCATATTATCGTCCCGGATTCGATAAAGTAAAACCACATGGTAACATAGGTGACAGAGGTAATGATGGATGGGTATATGGTGCAGGAATTTACTATCAGGTATACGCTCCAGAGGACCTGCCTAGTAATGAAAAAAAATCGCTAGATAAAATGAAGGCTGATTTTCAAAAGCTTTTCTCGTATTGGAATACCATTTCCACAGTCAGGGAATTTTATTATGTTGTCAATGATAAATATTACGGCATTCCACCATATCTAAACAATGCCATCGCCGAAATTAAAAATGAACATAACTTAAATGAAGCTATGGTGATTGGTGCTACGGCCCTTGAGAGTTTTTTTGCAACGCTGAGTAATGAGCAAAAAAATTATATATGTGGGCAATCGACTCGTAATCAGTTCGAAACAGAACGCCACCTTGTAGAACGCCTCACAAATAAGATGTATCTTCATGCCTGGGATAACATTAGCGATAACCTTATCGCTAATGGTATGCAATCTGAAGTTGTTGATGGATTTTATGAGGCCTGTCGGACCGTTCTGACGACCCAAATGCCAGGCCGACTTCCCAACCTTGACTTATCAATGGTTGAGCTTGCTAACCATGCGTATTACCTTTGCGAACATATAACTAATATGAGCTTTGCAAGTAACGTAAATGGTTTTTGGAAGAGAGACATGAGTTGGAAGAGAATCAGAATGGACCAAGATAAATATCATGAGAAAAACGAAACCTATGAAAATTGGAGAAGAGAACTATTTCGGCTACACTATAATTTAGCTCATGCGTTAAATCTTTTTTCTTTAGAGGTCAGAAAGTCACTTAATCCTGATTTCTTTTTTGGCACTCAATTCGGAATAAACGATAGCATGGGTACCTACAATAAATTGGAACCTATGTATCTTATTCCAGGATCGTATTGCTCAAATTATCGCGAGTTGTTTAGTGGCAATTGATGATTAATTGATGCCATTCTTAGGGGTGGCATTGTGAAAATTACCTTCATATATAAAATAAGAGTATAACAATGTGCACAGTAATATCATTACTAAAACTAAAGTGCTTTTGATGAAAAATATTTATTCAGCTCTTTATTCATTCAATTTTTTCAAAAAATTTCTTTCCTTAGCATCAGTATTGCAATGATCGTCTGCTTTTGGCACAGAGCTGACGTCCGCTATGAGCGAAAAGCGGACATATTCACTGAAAGCTATTGGAAGCCTTTTATGGCCCCTGCCTGGCTTTCAGTTCTGCGGCAGATCAACGCGCGCATTCAGGCCTGGACTGAAGCAGGATTAACATCTGCTGACATCAATTGACTCTGTAGGTCCTCCGCTGGGAATGCACATGCTTGTTGTGCTCCGCAGCCATAACTTTGAGTCAGCTGAGCAGGCTGCAGCTTTTCTGGGTACGGTGCCTGTCGAAAAGCGTTCACGCACGTCGGTACGCAGCCGCCCCGTATGTCTAAAATCGGTCCGCCTCAATTAAGAGCAAAGCTTTACATGTCAGCCTTATGCGGAAAAATTCACAATAAATGGATGTGCAATCTCTACGTTGAGTTATGTCTGCGTGACAAGCCGAAAATGGTGACCATCGGTGCCCTGATGAGAAAACTGGTGCACTGATGTTATGGCGTACTGAAAACGAAAACTGCATTCTGCGATGATTATTGCTGCTCTATTACACATACCTGAGTCCGGTAGTGATATCACAATACTCATTCATCGCTCTGAAAGATTGTGCTGAGCTTGATGTGAGCAAAACCCGGAGTTTCAGTTATCCGTATGAAGGACCTGTCTGTGCTGAATAAAAAGCCTACATCGCAGTAGCTTACGTAAAAAAGGTTCTGAGATATCTAAACGTAAAATAAGAATGTCTGAATTTCAAACAATGTTATTTGACAACCAGTTACCATAATGCAAGCCTGTTACCATAACGGGAGGGTTTATGGCACATTCAAAAACTGATCAGCTAACGCAGGTTATTCTTAACGTTTTCCGGCTCAACGGTGCCCTGACAGAGTGGGGTGACAGATTTGTCCTGCCTGATGGTCTTACCGGCACACGCTGGCGCATGCTGGGTGCAGTTGCACTGGCACAACGGCCAGTTACCGCGCCTCAGATTGCATTGACTATGGGTGTTACACGGCAGGGTGCGCAGAAGCAGCTCAATACACTGGTTGAGTCCGGACTGATGGAAACGCAGCCCAATCCAATGCACAAGCGGTCGCCGCTTTATGCGCTGACCGAATCAGGTCAGTCAATCTATGACAGCGTTAATGCACGATGGCAACATCAGGCAACCGAAATGGCGGGACAGTTCAGCGCAGCCGAACTGGAAACGGCGGAGCATGTTCTGAAAAGTCTCATTGAGACTCACGAAAAGTCTCTGGCGGAGCAGTGCCTTTGAAACGCAGGATTCATGCTACCGCTTCGATGTTGTCAGCGTTGTTTCTGGCAACGTTCTGGACCTCGACAATCATCACCGAACTTTTTCTATCGGCTACAGCAGTCGCCGAAGTGAAGCAGTTAATTGCTCATGCCCTTCTTGCGTTTGTACCGCTGATGGGGCTGACAGCGGCTACCGGCTTTTCGATGGGTGCCAGGGTCAATCATCCGCTGATTAAGCTGAAACGCCGCCGCACGCCTGTCATCGGCATAAACGGTCTGTTCATTCTGGTGCCATCAGCCCTTTTCCTGTGGATTCGTGCCAGGGCAGGCCAGTTTGACGGCGCTTTTTACAGCGTTCAGGTGATCGAGCTGATTGCAGGGGCGCTGAACCTGACGCTGATCGGATTAAACATTCGTGACGGCCTTCAGCTGAGCCGCCTCCATCGCGCCCGTAAACCGGGTATCAATGAGCAATAATGTTGCCTCGTAAGGATTAACTATGCGTGCTGCTGTTGTGACCCGTTTTGATGCACCACCGTCATATGGCTACTTTTCTGAACCGGTTGCCGGTGAAGGTGAAGTTGTTATTCGTGTGCTGGCCGCACCCCTGAGTCCTATTGTGAAAAGCCTCGCGACAGGCAGGCACTACTCGGGTACCGTAGAGGCGAACTTTATCCCCGGAATTGATGGCGTGGGCATTGATCCGGACGGTAAACGGGTTTACTTCCTGTTTCCCAAATCGCCATTCGGTTCTATGGCCGATAAGGTTCTGGTATCGACAAGATCAGTCGTTCCGGTTCCGGAAAGTGTGGGCGATGCACGGGCTGCTGCGGTCGTAACCGCAGGGCTTTCATCCTGGGTTGCCCTGACGCTGAGAGCCGGTTTTCAGCGTGGTGAATCGGTACTGATTAATGGTGCCACCGGCTCAGCGGGCGGGCTGGCCGTTCAGATAGCCGCGTGGCTTGGCGCAAGCCGGATCATTGCAACGGGGCGTGACCGGCAAAAGCTGGACAAGCTGCCGGCAGGTGTGGAAAAAATCGTGCTGGATGAATCTGCAGATGAAGCACTGAAACAGGTTTTCTCCGGAAGGGTCGATGTGGTTCTGGATTACCTCTGGGGGGAGCCAGCGAGCAGAATAATCTCACAGGCGACGGCAAATCGCGGTTCGCGACTGGGAGAGCCGCGGCTGCGGTATATTCAGCTGGGTTCCGCGGCAGGAGAATCAATCGCCCTTTCTGCAGCTTCGCTTCGGAGTTCGGGCCTTGAGATACTGGGCAGCGGCATAGGCAGTCTTTCGGTTCAGGCGCTGGTTAATGGGGCAGGCGAGCTGCTGAATGCAATCCCTCAGGGGGGATTCACCACGCCGGTGCGGACCTGCGCGCTTTCTGACGTGGGCAGAATGTGGAATGAGGATACCGGCGACGACCGGCTGATTCTGATCCCGTAGGCGCTAAGGTAAGAAGAAACTCTTTATCTGCTTGCTGGCTGAGCTTGCCGTTGTAACGGTGATCTCCATACCCGATAAGGATGGCAGCCGGCAGGCTGCTATCTGTGCCAATATGTGTGCCTTACTCAAAATTTTGGCCTCTTACTTTAAGCGCCGTAATGCACCTTACTGGTTCCTGATGCTGACGTTCCCTTCTGGCACAAAGCGGACGGAATCAGATAAACGTCCGCTAAGAGCGAGAGGCGGACATCACTGACGTTGGCTCAAAGGCCTAACTTCTCAATTATAAATTTAAACGATAACCTGGCGGCCCGGTTTCGAATGCGTCCAGCCTGGTTTTCCCCAGTCTTGTGCGTTTCTCAATCTAATGCCGCTAGCGTGAAGCGATGTCAGCCATATACTTTTGAGTGGCGTGAGTCTCTCCATTACACGAAGCGTAATATTCCTTGATACAAGTTCAGCATCCAGGTTTGAAATTACCTTCAAGCCAGTTGGGATAACGTTTGTCCGGGATACCCACATACCGACATCTCCCGTTGGCTCAAAGTGATCTACAGGCAATTCATACCTATAAACTTTTCCATTTTGAAAGCGTGATAGCCATGCATGCTCAATGCAGGCAATGGCAGTAGCATGTGAGTTGTTTCCCATCCATTGTTCAAGGTCCACTCTGTTTGTATTAGGTAGTGGCCAAAATACGATGCGCGGGCACTCCCGAGGGAAAAGATAAAGTAATTCGTGAGCTTCATCAGTAGCCCATATCAGTGACCCATTTAACCACTCTTGTCCAGCAGACCTATCGACATGAACCCTTATTGGGCGAGGTTTGAATGTGCTGATATCAGGACTATCGCTGAAATGAAAAAGACGCACTTAAGGCTCCATTCAAAATGTATCCAATATTCCGAATAAATCATTTTGAGTATCTAAAGTGTCATCCATATGAATGTTACTTAGCTTAATTTCCTTGAAGTAGGCCGCAGCGGATCATATGCGAATGTGGATATGTGAGATGTCCGCTACTAGCACAAAGCGGTCTGGTGCAGTTCCTTTGGAGCATGCAGGCGCAGTGGGACCTGAAGCTGGCTCAGCGGCAGGCCGATAGGCAAAAGTACATGGGCCTACGCATGGCCCCTAAAGCTTTCCAACAGAACCGGAGAAGTAACCTTTATAGGCTAACCGGACCAGTGAAGGACGAAGGGATGCATTTCGGGTGTGAGGGCATGGGTGCAATGGTCTTTATAACAAAGCATCTATTGAAGTACAGCCGATAATCACATTGCGAAAAAAATAAACTCAATGGTGGATCAGGCAAGGCTGTAAGGAGTATAGGGTTTTAAATTTTGGAGGCACAAATTGTTCTGCTTTAAGGGGGGTTCAAAATGAATATCAGGCATTTTCAAATTGGGAAGCAGAGGTTGAGCAACACATTTGATAAGAAGATCTCGTTATAATTGGACGTGTGCCATAAGAGATATTAATCCTTGTATTTATGCCCTAAATGAATCTATTAACATGCAAATAGTTTCACATTAAAATCATGGTGTTAATATTCGAAAGAATTATTCACTCTAAAAAACATATATATTTTATGCTTGATATTAATTATGGTCATAAATTATCCATTATAGTTTATGTATCTGATTTGATGGCGCTGAGCAGTATTTTATAAAATCACGGCTTTAAAATGCACTAAGAGCTGCTTAAAATTTAACCTTACCTCTCATTTCTAGCTTTTTAACTCTTTAAAAACAGATAGTTAATTTTATAATGACAAGTAAACCAAATGTAGTTAAAGTAAATTTTATGTAAACATCAGGTCTCGCCTTGAGTTTTGAGGGGATAATTTCAGGGCTAAAATAGACATGAAAATTGTCTTATTTTTTATGTTATTAATCATTTTTCCTGAATATTATTTGCAATCACATGCGCTAGAGAGAATTCTTAAGAAAGTCGGTTTAATGATAAAATGTTGATGATGTACAGAGTGATATGCTCCTAAAAATCCTCTCATACCCTGATTAGCTTATGTTTGAAGCAAAAAATTAACGCTGGTCTTCGGATGCATTTAAAGTGAAATCGATAGTGAAGGGCATTTTTATCAGTTGGTAGCGTTCATTGCTGCACAAGAGTTGGCCATCCCATTTTTACCTGACAGGCTGATGCAAGTGCGTGCAGGCCAGGAATAAATAATAAAAAAGGCCCTGCGATTTGAAGTATTAAGAAGTAATGTCGATTCTTCTGAACGATGTATCAGTAACTGATTCGTTCCAATGCTCGGTAACAACATAAAAAAATAAATGTAATAATGCCAGAAGCTTCGAATTATTTAGATGCTCAGGTCTGACATTATGATGTATTGCTGAACTTTTTAATTTAATCACCCCAGGAAGCAGCATTTACCTCAACCTATATGGTTGGCCTTGCCCTATTGGGCTTTTAAAATGGAGTAGTGCAATGATTAATAAAAATTTTAGCTTAAACCAAGAGCAGATTTCAGACTTTAGAGAAAAAGGCTTCCTTTTATTAAAAGGGTTTTATTCTTCGGAGTTCATCAGCTATATCAAATCAACTATTGGGCAGTACATTGATAAACCTACTGATAAGTATCAGACGGGATTCAGTCGCTTAGCATTTGACATGTATGATGGCGATGAAGTTGTGATAGGACTTTTGAAAGACCCGGCATTTAAGAAAGCAATGAGAGACCTGACGGGTCGAAATATGTTTTATGCGCAAGCATTATCTTTTGAGCTTGAAAAACTCAAAAATAAAGGTTTTCCATGGCATATAGGAACTCAGAGTTTTGGCTACCATCATGCAGAAGATTTTGGATGTACAATCTGGGCTCCCCTAGTCAATATCAACCCAAAAGGACAGCGCGGAGGTATGGCTTACGTACCTAAAAATCGCGTTAATGGTGATTACCTTTATAGCCATATCGATCCTGCAGTATTCCAGATGTTGAAGGAAAAAATTGATGCTAAAGAGAATCCAACCACAGATGATTTTGTTCAGTGGCGCGATGGACCTCTCAACGACAATGCTCAAATGGCTATTCTTAACCACTTTGGTGTGGAAGATGAATTTGAGGTTGGAGATGCACTTATTTTCGATAAGTACGTCATCCATCGTAGCATCATGCTGGGAGAAGGTGAGGTAGACATTCGTGCAGCATTTGTAATGCGTTTCTTCTGTTCTGAAAGCACCTATGATGCCAAGCGAGCAAGCGATCTTGAGATTCCACGAAACTACTTCAAGTATGCGGGCCCAACGAAGTTCCATCTGGAAGTCGCAAAGACTGATGGCGATCGCTTGGTTGACAGCCCACTGTTTGCAGGTCAGGAATACAGAGATCTTTCACTCTAATCTTTCAACTGCCGGGGGGAGATACCCCCCTTTTTTTCAGGGCATCATAATGTCTCAGATTTACCTTTATATCTTAATTGCAAGCCTAACCATTGCGAGCCCTGGACCGGGTGTCCTGCTCACACTAACTAATACTCTTAACTACAGTTTGCGCAGTGCACTAGTCGGTATTATTGGTGTGGCAGTTGGTATGGGTGTAATTTCTATCATTGCTGCCAGTAGCCTTGGCATAATCATCACTACCTCTCAGTTTGCGCTGATTGTCGTCAAAATTGTCGGAGCCGCTTATCTTGCTTATCTTGGTGTGAAGCTATTTCGCTCAACTCCAAGAAAGATGAACGAGCTTGGCAACGAAGGATCGCTGATTCTCCCATCAAAATCTTCAAGATTCCGGCAGGGTTTTTTTGTTTCATTACTTAATCCAAAGCCTATTGTGTTTTTTATGGCGCTGTTTCCACAATTCATCAATGCTGAAAAACCTTTCATAGGGCAGTTTTGTACCCTTTCGGCTATATTCTGCGCATTAGTCGTAATCATTCATTTTTTTTATGGCGCATCTGCAAGTGCTGTTAAGAAAAAATTGGCTGCGGGTAGAGCATTCTCATATCTTAATAAGACGGGTGGTGCTGTGTTCATGATATTTTCGGTTGGCCTACTGATTTCCGTAATCACACCGTATATGCATTGATTAACAACTTCTTTACGAGGGCGCCTCACCTGCAGAGGCTGCCTTTTTTTATAGAATAATCAGTCTGATGCGGGCTATAAAGATGAAATAAATCACACAACGTTACTGACATGAAATTTGTGCCGGAATTCTAAAGGGACTCATAATGCGAATTGTAAGCTTGCAGCAACACTGATAGTGCAATGCTGGCAGCTAGGCCATCACGATGCTCTGAGAGCACCACAATCTTTCTGGCGATGGCATCAGGCGTTAATTGCTCACCTGTTGTCACCAACTGCCAGACTGCTTCCCCAATAGCCTTACATACAGCATCGTGTACTTGCTCTTCAAATCCATTTTTCATATTGCTGTTCCCATTCTATAAAAAACCGAATGTAACTTATCAAATCGTTCTTTGAATATTTGGAAGTCAATATTGCGACACGTCTTCCAAATAATATTGAATAGATGCATTACATAAAAAAACCCGGATAAACCGGGCTGGTGTTGGCACTTCAAAAGTGAAACCAATAATATTTATATATTTCTATCAGTCCAGTTATTGTTATCACCCAAGCTATCACACATCCAAATAATACTAACGTCCACGTTGTTCTCCTATTCATATATCAGGCTCCCTCTAACCATGATTAAAATATACTCAGTTTTAGGGTGGCTCCAACTGGTTGTACCGATCAATTTTCGAAGATTGATCGGTATAATAGATCGATTGGATTAAGTGCATGAAAATAAAAGATTTACTTCCAATTTTATAGCAGCCTTTTTTCAGTTAATCATCAACCTCAGTACCAGAGCTTTCGTATATTTTCTGTAGATACGTTTGGAGGGCATATTCAGCCGCCTCAGCAGTTGCATTGGTGCCGTCATAAGTAAAGGCGTAACGAAACCGATAGTTTAGTATCGTTCCCTCAATAGTAAGTGTGAAGCAGCACACAACCTGTTGGGGCTCGGTTTCGATAATCTCTACCACATCCAGAAAATCAAATTCGACGTTGTAATAACCGCGAGCATCGGGCATACCAATCCCATCGACAATTGATTCGTCTGGTATAAATTTAGCTGTGAAGGCCATTAAATAGGTTTCCACTTTTCTGATGGATTGTTAACCGGATACCACAACCCGTCATTTGACGCGTAGAGCATCTGCATTTTTGGCGTGCGTGTTGTATCGGTACAGAAACACATCCCATAAGTTGTTTTAGCCGGGTCTGGTGACTCAGCATATGTATAACGAGGGAATCGGATAGCGTTATTGAATTCCTGATACTGTATGTAACGCGGCTCGCCATTGATAAAAATCGGGATCCATTCGGTAGCATTCACTGATTTCAGATTGGATGATTGCAGCAATAAGTTTCCTGCATCCAGATCCATACCAAACCCGTTACCGTCATATGACCCAGAGTTAATGGCCCAGCGTCGCGGCGTTTCTCAGCCTCCCCAGCGGCTTTTAAGATAGCTTACCGCCTGCTGAGTCTGCGGCTGATTCAGATAGTTCTCTCTGAACAGAATCGTGCCATCAATATTGGGGTTCGATTCATTAAGGTCGAGCTGCTTTTTCAGCTCCGGTACGCCGCCCTGCTGTGTCCAGTCAGGCTCAACTTTTGACGGCTCGCCCACTTTATAGAGAGCAAGGCCGATGTAGAGCCGGGTTTTAGTCGGTTTCACGACCTCTGCCCACCAGTTCGCCAGCACATCGTATCGGGCCGCCTGACGGGAAAAAGGCCAGTAGAGCTGAGGTGCAATGTAATCCAGCAAGCCCTGCTGCACCCAGCGGCGGGTATCGGCAAAAGCTTCATCATACGCCGCCGCTCCGCGGGTATCGGAACCGGCAGGATCATGCGACAGATTACGCCAGACGCCCGCCGGGCTGACACCAAACTCCACGTCCGGCTTCAGTTGTTTGATGGTACGTGACACCTGCTCAATCAGCTGCTGAGTATTGTGACGCCGCCAGTCCGCTTTGCTGGCAAACCCCTGACCGTAGCGGCTGAAGGTCTGATTATCGTTGAGCAGTGAACCGGCAGATTCCGCATAGAAGTAGTCATCGAACTGCACACCGTCGATGGGATAACGAGCCACCACCTCGGCCACAATACTGGTGATCCAGTCACGCGCCTCAGGGATACCTGGATCGAGCACATAGCGATCGCCTGCAGTGCGGATCCAGTCGCGATGCAGCACAAAAACGCTGGCCGGGTGCAGTGACAGCGTGCGGTTCAGTTCGCTGACGGTAGACGATTTAGTGTTTACCGACACCCGGTAAGGGTTGAACCAGGCATGGACTTTGATACCGCGCTTATGCGCCTCATCCAGCATAAACTGCAGCGGATCATAGCCCGGATCTTCACCAATTTTTCCTGTCAGCATATCTGACCAGGGGAGGATTTTTGAGGGCCAGAGCGCCGTGGCATCAGGCTTCACCTGGAAAAATACCGTGTTGATGCCCAGGCTTTTCAGCTTATCCAGCTTGTCGATCAACGATTGCTGCTGCTGGCGGATACGCTGCGCCGGATTGGTGCCATTCACCGAGGCAACCGGCGGCCAGTCAAGACGTGAAACCGTGGCTAACCAGACGCCCCGCATCGGTTCCTGCGCCTGAGGATGTGCTGGCTTGCCGGGCGTCGGTAGCGGCTGTTTCGTCACGGGCGGAAAAGGTGTGACCAGCGATTTCGGCGGCTCGGATGCGCAACTGACCAGCAACAACGCGGCAGCCAGCACGGCGCCTCGCTTAATAGCCGCACAGGCCGGTGCAGTAAAGGGTTTAAAGGCGATGATAGACTCCAGTATTGTCTGGTCGGGGCGCAAAGAGGAGTATTCTCGGTGACTCTGATTAAATGTCAATGCGTTAGCACAGAGGCGGCAGTAAAACCGCCCTCCTTCAAAAAAAAGCGCCCCTGAACCCGCTAGCGCTGCGGAGTGAATACCATTCCGGCGGACGCTAGACAGGCTTTGAGTGTGCCAAACGCATCCTGACACTGCCGCTCATTGACGCAGGCGTAACCCAGCAGCAATCCGCGCGCCTCCTGAGGGTGCATATAATATTGCGAAAGTGGCCGTACTTTGACGCCGCGCTTTAGCGCCTCCGCGGCTATCGCCACGTCATCCGCGCCTGCTGGCAGCGGGATCACCAGATGCAGTCCCGCTTCATGATTGAATGCCGGTAAAAAGGCTGGCCCCAGATAGCGCTCGATCAGCCTGCAGAGAAACTGCCGCCGCTGGCGGTAAAGCAGGCGCATCCGGCGGATATGCTCCATGTAATGGCCCAGCCGGATAAACTCCGCCAGCGCACGCTGAATCAGCAGATGTCCGCCGCGATAGAGCTCTGCCGCGGCGATGCGCAACGGCTGTGCCAGCGGTTTCGGCACCACCATGTAGCCAATGCGCAGCGCGGGATAGAGCGTTTTGCTGAACGTTCCCATGTAAATGACCGGCGCATCCGCTTCCAGCCCCTGCAGTGAGGGATGAGGCTGGCCGGAAAAACGAAATTCGCTGTCGTAGTCATCTTCCACAATCCAGCTCTGATGGCGACGTGCAAGGGTGAGCAATGCCTGACGACGGGCCAGGCTTAGATGCACACCCAGCGGATATTGATGAGAGGGCGTCACAAACACCATCTTTGGTGCCGGGCCGCTGTCCGGCACCAGTCCCTGCTCATCCACGGGCATCGCCCGAATCTTCAGGCCATTCATGCGCAGCAGATTGCGTGTTCCCCAGTAGCCGGGCTCCTCCATCCAGACCCGATCGCCAGGATCGCACAACACCCGCGTCACCAGATCAACCGCCTGATGAACCCCTTCGGTGATCAGGATCTGGTCAGCATCGGCCCGCACTGAGCGTGCCACCCGCAGATAATCCACCAGCGCATGGCGCAGATCGGGACAGCCACCGCCGCTGCTGTAGACCAGGCGGTGAACGTCAGGTTCGCGATTCAGACGCGCCTGAATCTGACTGAACAGCTTGTGGGGGAATTCGGTCACATCGGGCGCGCCGGGGACAAACGCGCCCCACTGGTAAGGCGATGCTGTAGCATGCCCCAGCAGACTGGCGCCACGCTTCGACAGCGTTGCCGGTCGTTGCGCCTTCACCGCCTGAAGGTCGGCAATTGCATCACTCTGCAGAGAGTTTTCCGGCAGCGTCTCTGCAATCCAGGTGCCGCTGCCGGTCCGCGCGGTAACATAGCCCTGAGCCATCAGGCTCTCATAAACATGCATAACCGTGTTTCGCGACACGCCCAGTTCGCGCGCCAGATCGCGGGTTGGCGGTAAACGGCTTCCGCGCGGAAACACCTCTTCAGCGATCGCGGCCTGCATGCAGTTCAGCAGCCGCTGATGTAATGAGCCAGTTCTTAAAAACTGTAACCGCGCTAATAGATGATCTGCGTATAAGAGTCGCAATTGGCTCCACCTTTCCTCTGACAATTGGCTCTGGCAACTCACCACGCCTCAGGCATAAATAAACGTGTTTGTCGGGAATTGTAAACACGCATATTAACGAGGTGGAATAAATGAGCGAAAAAAATAACCTGTTGCAGCAGCGCAAAGCACAGGCTCTCCCCAAAGGTATCGGTACGCTGTGCGACTGGTACGTTGCCCGGGCAGAGAACGCCACCTTATGGGATCAGGAGGGTAATAGCTGGATCGACTTCGCGGGCGGCATCGCGGTACTGAACACCGGCCACCGCCATCCACGCATTGAACAGGCGATTGCCGATCAATTAACAAAGTTTACCCATACGGCTTTCCAGATCACCCCTTACGAAAGCTACATCGCACTGGCCGAGCGTATTAATCAGCGGGTTCCCATCGCCGGTGCGGCGAAAACGGCCTTCTTCACCACCGGGGCGGAAGCGGTAGAAAATGCCGTAAAAGTGGCGCGTGCCTATACCCGCCGCCACGGCATCATCACCTTTGGTAACGCATTCCATGGCCGCACCTTTATGACCATGGCGATGACCGGAAAAGTGGCGCCTTACAAGCGAGATTTCGGCCCAATGCCGCCGTCAGTCTTCCATGCACGCTATCCCAGCGCGGTTCAGGGGATCAGCATCGAGGCGGCACTGACCAGCCTTGAAGAAATTTTTACGCAGGACATTGCGCCTCATGACGTCGCCGCGATCGTGCTGGAGCCGGTGCAGGGTGAAGGTGGATTCCATGCGGCACCTGCAGAGTTTATGGTGCAGTTGCGGGAGCTGGCTGACCGTCACGGCATTCTGCTGATTGCGGATGAAGTCCAGAGTGGATTTGCGCGTACCGGCAAACTGTTTGCCATGGAACACTACCCGGTGAAGGCCGATATCATCACCATGGCGAAAAGCCTTGCAGGCGGGATGCCGCTCTCCGCGGTCGCCGGTCGTGCAGAGGTGATGGATGCACCTGCACCAGGTGGTCTGGGCGGAACCTATGCCGGAAACCCGCTGGCTATCGCCTCGGCCCATGCGGTGCTGGATGTAATTGAAGAGGAGCAGCTCTGCCAGCGCGCCGTTGATCTCGGTGCCCGGCTTGAAGCAGAACTCCAGGAACATCAACGCAAACATCCGGATATTGCTGAAGTGCGTGCGCTGGGTTCGATGGTGGCGATGGAGTTCTATCAGGCCAGCACCGCGCAGGCGGTTCAGAAGATGGCGATGGAACAGGGCTTGCTGCTGCTGACCTGCGGAGCCAAAGGCAACGTCATCCGCTTCCTCTACCCGCTCACCATTCCGGATGCGCAGTTCAGCCAGGCGCTGACCATTCTCTCTACGGTGATCAATCACTGTGTCGCACCCGCCGGACATCCCGTCGTCCCGGCCTGATTTCGCTGATGCGTTAACGCAAGTTCATCCCCGTTCGTCCGGCCATCCAGGCCGGACGTCGACAGGAGACGTTTACATGACGATGACTCAGAGTGCGAATGCAGATTCGCTGGCTCAAAACCTGAAACCCCGCCACGTGCGTATGCTCTCAATTGCGGGCGTGATTGGCGCTGGGCTGTTTGTTGGCTCCGGCCATGCTATTTCTGAAGCGGGCCCCGCTGTGTTGATCTCTTATGCCGCTGCCGGTGCGCTGGTGGTCCTGATTATGCGGATGCTGGCCGAGATGGCCGTCGCCTCACCCGATTCAGGCTCGTTCTCAACCTACGCCGATAAAGCGCTGGGACGCTGGGCCGGATTTACCATCGGCTGGCTCTACTGGTGGTTCTGGGTGCTGGTGATCCCGCTGGAAGCCAATGCGGCGGGAACCATTCTTCATGCCTGGTTCCCCGATGTCGCCATCTGGCAGTTCACGTTTGCTATCACCCTGTTGCTGACCATTACTAATCTGCTCAGCGTGAAAAATTATGGTGAGTTTGAGTTCTGGTTTGCATTGATCAAAGTCGTTGCCATCATCCTGTTCCTGGGCGTGGCAGGTGCGGCAGTGTTTGGTCTGCTGCCTGACAGCAATACCAGCGGCCTGTCGCATCTCTATGACACTCACGGATTTATGCCAAATGGTATCGGCGCGGTAGTGGCTGCCATCCTGACCACCATGTTCTCTTTTATGGGCACAGAAATTGTCACGATTGCCGCCGCAGAGTCGAAGAATCCCGGCAAGCAGATTACTCAGGCGACTAACTCCGTCATCTGGCGTATTGCACTGTTCTATCTGCTGTCGATTTTCTTTGTGGTGGCGCTGGTGCCGTGGAATGCACCAGGGCTGGTTGAACAGGGTTCATGGCAGACGGTGTTACAGGCGATGAACATCCCGCACGCCCGACTGATTGTCGATCTGGTGGTGCTGATGGCGGTGTGCAGTTGTCTTAACTCTGCGCTTTATACCTCATCGCGCATGCTCTACTCTCTGTCACGCCGCAAAGATGCACCGTCGGCTGCCTCACGTACCAATCGCAGCGGCACGCCGTGGATTGCTGTGCTGCTCTCTACCGCGGCTGCATTTCTGGCGGTGATCGCCAATTATCTGGCGCCCAGCGTGGTGTTTGAATTTTTACTGGCCACGTCGGGAGCGATTGCACTGCTGGTCTATCTGGTGATCGCTGCGTCCCACCTGGTGCTGCGTAAAAAGCGCGAGAAAGCGGGTGAAGTCCTGAGTTACCGGATGTGGTTATTTCCTGGCCTGACGTGGGTCACTATCCTGTTTATCGTCACGGTGCTGATAATCATGTTGTTTGATGCGAAACATCAGGCTGAATTACTGGCAACCGGCGGTTTGACGCTGCTGATTATTACCACCAGCCTGGTGCTGCGTCGTAAAAAGGAGAAGCGTCAGAGCACGAAATATTTTACTCAGCGCTCTTCTGACTCTTACTGATCTTCACGCAAGCTTTTTATAAATTAAACCCACCTTTGACAGCAAAGGTGGGTTTTTTTGCATATCAACAGATGCAACGCGTATTAACCCTCGATTATGCAAGGGATTAATAAGATGCACACATTATCTTCTGATGATGAATACGGTAAACTGAATTCCCCGATGCTGACTTAAAAATTTCACAAAAGATACTTCACTGGCTCTTGGTGACTTAATGATAAACCCTGTATGAGCTATGGGTTTATATCTTTAGATTCCATATCACCGTTGCTGCTAAGCTATTGCACTGTCGTTCAGAATAAAACCTCAAGAGAAGCGTTAAAGATAGGTAACGTAAAGTATCCCTTTGCTCTTTTCAGAATTAAACCAGTGCATTTTTACTTCCAGAGGTAATTTGGTCAGCGATTCGGGATTCATCAGGTCAGCAGTAGTGGCCACAGCCTTACCACTGGCGGGATCAAAACAGTCAAACACGACAGGATTTTGTCCGACATTCATATTACATGAACCATTAGTAATGGCTCCGCTGAATGTGAGCATGCCTGAATTTGAATCCGCAATAACCGGTCCGGCCAGGGCAATCAGCAACGTGCTAATGCAGACAGATAAAAAAGATTTCATTGTGCGTCCTCCTGAGTATGTATCACCTGTTATCGGCTCACATTCCCAAAGATTAAGTGCTGAGTGAACGAATAAATGTAAATGTACGAACGCTTAGCCCAATGAAATCCCTTAAAAAACTTTTGTTAAGAATAATCCTAATCCAGCCAGCTAACGAGAGTGTAGACCATCGCTGGATAAATTTTCTTTCTTACATTCATTTTTTATTATGGCCTTGTAGCAGCAAATCACGGCTGCCTGTGACTTAATGACGCTTTGCAATAGTTAACACGCTATTCATAGCGCCTTCGGTTAGTGGAAAAGGTCATGATTAATATGACGGTGGTAAACAGCAGGTAACTCTTCGCGCTTTAGATGTCTTCACTACGCTGCAATTAAAGGCTTCCATTGATCATGATTGAACAGTCAATATAAAAATATCCGAAGAGAATGTCTATTTTACTCAAGCCATTCTCCTGCTGATTAATATTGCCAAAAACATTCAGCTTATTCCAGATACTGGCTGAAACGCAGCAGATAACCATCGGGGTCCTGCACCAGAAACTCCCGCTGA
Organism: Pantoea sp. Ft-CA_14; assembly: GCF_024520875.1. Classification (NCBI taxonomy): domain Bacteria; kingdom Pseudomonadati; phylum Pseudomonadota; class Gammaproteobacteria; order Enterobacterales; family Erwiniaceae; genus Pantoea; species Pantoea sp. Ft-CA_14. The sequence continues at coordinate 249,643 of NZ_JALNPM010000001.1, forward strand.
CAGGCGGTGGTCTCGCCGATGTCATAGTGGTTGTCCCGAAGCGCCCGAAAGAGCGGAACAGCATGCTGCTGCAAACGCGTCAGCACAGCCTGAACATCATCGACTTCAATCTGGAAATTAATACCCCGCCCCAGCGGCCAGCGCAGATCGGCTATGTTCCAGCCCTGCGGATGGAACTGCTCAATCATCAATTGCACCTCTCCATAGCAGAGGTAAGCAAAATCAGGCTGCTGGCGCTGAATTCTCACACTGAAACCCAGCACCACGGTGTAAAAATGCAGCGAAGCGGTAAAGTCAGTGACGGTCAGTTCTGGCACCATAGGGTTCCAGTAATGGGTTTGATTATCACTCATAGTAAGGTTCCATTTTGATCAGTTACTCGCCCCTCTGATCACCCGTTCTGGATTCTGCTTTGCAGCTCATCCAGCATCAGCCGCAGTGCGGCAGACTGGTGCTCACGCGACAGGTAAAGCCCCCATATGCCGATACGTTGCGGCTCATAATCGGGCAGTAATTTTACCAGCTTCCCTGTATCCAGTGCGTGGCGAGCCTCCTGCTCAGGCACCATCGCTATCCCGCAATGCGCTATCGCCGCGTCACACAATAGTGAAGAGATACCCGCACTGAAATTTCCTCTGACGGCAACCGCGATTTTCTCCCCGCCAGCCGCCGTAAAATGCCAGCTCTGTCCGGCAAAGCGACTGTAGTAGAGGCAGTTATGCTGAGCCAGATCGTCCGGGGTTTCCGGGTTACCCCGCGCCTTAAGATACTCAGGTGAGGCGCAGAGGACCGAGTGGCATTCGCCGAGACGGCGCGCGATCGCCCCCGGCTCTGGCGAGTCGGTGATGCGGATAGCGAGATCGATGCGCTCACCAATCAGGCTTACTGGCTGATTGTTAATTTCGAGCTCAATGCGCAGTGCCGGATAACGCGCCAGAAAATCGGGGATCACCGGGCCGACAAGATGAAGAGCGGTAAAGTGGGCGCAGGCGATGCGAAGCGTTCCGGCCGGGACGCCCTGGGTGGTTTCCTGCTGGATCGCCTCTGAGAGCAGGGCCAGCTGACGGGTTTTTTGCAGGATCGCCTCTCCGGCAGGCGTAAGGGTCAGCTGGCGCGAAGAGCGATGCAGCAGACGCGTTCCCGCCCACTTTTCCATTTCCTCCAGATAACGGCTGACCATCGGGCGAGAGATCCCCAGCGATCGTGAGGCGGCACTCAGGCTGCCCAGTTCACATATCCGGTTGAAAACGGCTGCCGCCGTGACTCTGTCCATCCACTCCACCTGTTCGGATTATGAAACTCAGCATCTCTGATTGCGGGAATTCTAACAGATAGCCAGATGCGTAGAATAGCGCCACTGATACTGAACATCGCCCGTTACGCCTGCCTGAGTCGGGCATTTATCTCTGAGGATCCTCAATGAAAACTACGCTGTTACCTGTGATGCTGGTGCTGGCCTCGGCCTCCACCAGCGCGGCCACCCTGCAACTGCAAATCTATAATCCGCAGGAAAAGGGCATCTTTGCCGTCTCCTCAACGCTGGTTAGTGGGCCAACCGAAGCGATTCTGTTCGATGCCCAGTTCAGCACCCAGGACGGTGAAAAACTGGCAGAGATGATTAAAAAGAGCGGAAAAACGTTAAAGGAAATTGTGATCACTTCTGGCGATCCCGATTTCTACTTTGGTCTGGAGCCAATTGTTAAAGCCTGGCCGGACGTGAAGGTGGTTGCCGCGCCGGCGGTGGTGAAGCATATCCAGCAGACGCATGACGCCAAGCTGAAATACTGGGGTCCACAGATGAAACAGGGCGCGCCGGATAAGGTGTTTGTGCCTGAAGTGACCCATCAGACCCGCTTTAGCGTCGACGGCGAGGTGCTGGAGCTGCGTCATCCGGAGCAATACGCCGCTTATATCTGGATCCCGTCTGCGAGCACCATTCTGGGCGGTACCGCCCTCTCCTCGGGCATTCATGTCTGGACGGCTGACACTCAGACCGCTCAGAGCCGCGCTGAGTGGCGTCATATCCTGACCGAAATGCAGACGCTGAACGCGAAGAACGTGATTCCGGGTCACTATCTCGGTGCCCGTCCGGCCGGTTCACAGGCGGTGGATTTCACCCTGAATTATCTGAAGAGTTTTGAGGCGGCGCTGGCGCAACATAAAACCTCAGCGCAGGTGATTACCGCCATGAAAGCCGACTGGCCGAAACTGGCAGAACCGGCTTCACTTGAACTCAGCGCCAAAGTCAATACCGGCGAGATGAAGTGGTAAATCCCGCTGAGAGGTCAGCTGACTACCGGGTTTGCAACGTTTAAGCAGACCCGGCTGAACCCATTGACCTGATCTGAAGATGCCCGGGCGCTATCTTTTAGCCAGATAGCGCCTGTCATCGCGCGCCTGCAACCGCGCCTCTGCCGGTGTGGGGAAGATATAGTGAAACAGATCGCGGTAAAAACTCAGGTGCTTCAGCAATCCTTCCTGTATGGATCTACTGATGTCTTTGATCAGAAATTCCTGGGTGGTGCTGAAGTTAGTCACGCTAAAAAAGGTTTTGTCATAGACGTTGACCACACCTTCCCATTTCATCACCTGCTCTTCCGGGGAAGCCCCTTCAGAGGCGACAAATATCCCTTTATGGGATTTCACACCCTGTTTGCTGACATAGGTAGTTAACGCATCATAGCCGCGCTTGTTACGCCAGCGACAGAATTCGTAGGGCACATCGTAATGGGGCAGCACAAAGTCCGGACTACGAAAATGTTCATCACCAATTAACCCATCCAGCGTAACCGTGAAATGCAGAAAGTCCTGCAGGAAGTCGAACTGGCGGGTTTTAGTCAGTTTGACATTAATGGTGTAGTGACCTGCATGCACATACCAGTAATTGGTAAAGCCGGTGACCAGAATACAGAACGCCTGCCAGTCACTGAGTCTTCGATCCCCCGCCAGCCCCCTGAAACGACTGATCATCATCCGTGATTTGGGATGCTGATACGCTTTCAGCAGCGGATCGTTCATACCTTTCAGTAACATCAGGCACACTCCTTGATAGATTGCGCTTATCCTGCCACGCCCTGATCAGGGTGAAAAGTGTCGTTGGTCTGAATGTGACCCCCCATTAAAATCTGGCGGGTGGCGTGGAACGGACTATCGGATTGGGGAGAGGGGTTAGCGTTTTAAATTCGTCAGAGAGGGGAAAGCGGAGGCATCGATAATGAAACAGGATGCCAGCCTTACGGGCTGGCCTGTCAGAGCTTCGCGAGCGTCTTCAGCGTTTCTGGGTTCTGCTGCACCATGCGGATCAGTAAAACTGCCTGGGCGTTAGGTCTGGCCCTGCCCTGTTCCCAGTTTTGATATGTCGTTTCACCAGTATGAAGATAATGGGCGAATACGGCCTGGGAGAGGTTCAGTTTTTCGCGTACGTCGCGTAACTCCTGCGGCGCAATAGTTACAGGGGCGCGCTTAGTGACCTTATAACTCTTAAGCGTAATTTTGCCCTCCTGATGATCCTTAAGCTCCTGCATACCCGTCATCAGTTCACTGAAAATATCGCGTTCAGTCATGTCTCAGCCCTTTTTTGATCACATTCAGCGCGGTAGCCAGGACATCACGCTGTTGCGTGGTCAAATCGTCGCGTTAATCTTTATCGATGAATAGTGCGTCCATGTGCTGAGTATTTCCCTGTCCCCAACCTGGGCATACTTTACCCCTGAGTTGGGTGCATTTCAATCAGACCTGATTTTTTCTTCACCACATCAGATGAGTTTCTGCCCTGTTCCCTGCAACCGCACCAGCTCCTGAGTTAACAACGTGACCAGCTTCCGCACTTTATTCGGGATAAAGCGGGCATCGGGGAACACAGCATAAAGATAGCGGTCGGGAAGCCGCCAGTCCGGTAAAACCCGCACCAGTCGGCCGGATGCCAGCGCGTCTGCGCCGATAAGTGTTTGTAACCCACCGATCCCCAGCCCCGCTTCAAGGGCCTGCATCAATGCATCGCTGTTGTTAGAGCGAAAAGCACTTTCCACCGGCACAGACACCCTCGTGGTCGCGGACACCAGCTGCAGCGGCGCATCGGGCGACACGCCGCTAAAACGTATGTGGGGATGGTGCTGCAGGTCACCGGGAGTTTGCGGCGTGCCGTTTCGCGCGATCCACTCAGGGGAAGCCACCAGCACGGTTTCAACCGTGGTGAGTGAACGGGCAGCCAGTGTGGCGGGCGGCGATTCGCTGAGGCGGATTGCCACATCAACACCTTCACCAATGAGATCCGACAGGCGATCCTCCAGCGCAATATTCAGACGCAGTGCGGGATGCGCCTGCTGGAATGCAACCAGATGCGCCATAAGCCGCTGCCCGATGCCGCTCGGTAGTTGCATATAGAGTTTGCCGTGAAGAGGCTGCGACTCAGGCCGTAGTTGCTGCTCCAGCTCTTCCATCGCGCTGAGCAGCTGCCTGACCTGCTGCAGATAATGCTGACCCTGCTCCGTCAGCGCCATTTTTCGTGTGGTGCGGTGCAGCAACACGACCCCCAGCGCCTCTTCAAGCGCGGCGATCTGCTGGCTTACTGCCGACTGCTTCATGCCGTTTTGCCGGGCCGCCGCCGAAAAAGATCCCGCTTCCGCCACCCGGATGAAGGTCTGAATCGCATTCAGTTTGTTCTGCATTTATTGATTTTCCTGATAAGTGACATCCGGTTCAGGGGATTTAATCAGAAATAAACGCAGGTGAGAATGCAGCTTCTCTCTTAACAGGGCAATGATCATGAAAACGACGCAGGATAAGAAGGTTGCGCTGGTGGCGGGTGCCAGCGGGATTGTCGGTCAGCAACTGAGTCAGGCGCTGGTAGCAGACCACTGGCAGGTCAAAGCACTGACGCATCGGTCAGACTATGCAGTCAGCGGCACAGAGGTGATTGCGGTTGATCTGCGCGATAGCCAGCAGTGCCAGCAACGGCTGGCATCACTCACCGACGTCACGCATATCTTTTACAGCGCCTGGCTGAACGCTTCTGACTGGGGAACGATGGTCGGGCCGAATCTTGCCATGCTGCAAAATCTGGTTCAGACCATGGAGGATGTCGCCCCACTTGAGCATGTCAGTCTGATGCAGGGATACAAAGTGTATGGCGCCCATCTCGGACGCTTTAAAACGCCGGCGCGGGAAAGCGATCCTGGTGTACCGGGTGCTGAGTTTAACGCCGCGCAGCTGAACTGGCTGACCGCACAACAGCAAGGTAAAGCCTGGCACTGGAGTGCGCTGCGGCCCGGTGTGGTCGGCAGTGACAGGCCGGGCAACAGCATGAACCTGGCGCTGAGCCTGGCGCTGTACGCTTCAATCTGTCGCGCGGCGCGGCTGCCCTTACGCTTTCCCGGTTCGCCGGAAACCTGGCACAGTATGGTCGATTTTACCGATGCCACTCTGCTGGCCGACGCGACGATCTGGGCCGCGCGTACTCCAGACGCACGCAATCAGGCCTTTAATATCAATAATGGCGATCTCTGGCGCTGGAGTGAGCTATGGCCGGTCATTGCAGCGTGGTTTGAACTGGAGATCGCGCCGCCGGTTTCGCTGTCGTTCCGGCAACTATTTCAGGATTATCGTGCGCTGTGGCGGGAAATCGCCGCTGCCGACGCGCTGCTCCAGCCCGATATTCTGGCGCTCAGTGATGGTGTCTTCGCTGATTTTGTTTTTGGCTGGGATTACGACATGTTTGGCGACGGCAGCAAGCTGCGGCGGGCGGGATTCCACGGTTATCGCGCAACGGATAAGATGTTCTGCGATCTGTTTGCCCGCTTCCGGGCGGCCCGGATCATTCCGTGATGATCCGCTGATTACCGATGCAGAGAGCAGCAAAGTCGCTCTCTGCATCGGGCCAGCATTAGCGCCCTTTCTTCTTACGTCCCGGCTGGACAAAGCGCTTGCGTGAGGCACCGTTAGCATCCGCTTTTTCAGCGGGTTTCGCCGCACTCTTCTGCGGTTTTTTAGCGGCGGCCGGTTTCGCCGGAGCTTTAGCTTTCTTCGCTGGTTTATCTTCTGAAGAGGAGTTCTCCAGTAGTTTAAACAGCTCAACGAGTTCGTCGTCAGTGAGATCGCGCCATTCCCCCAGCGGCAATCCCTTGAGATTGACGTTCATGATGCGGGTGCGCTCAAGCTTCGTCACTTCAAAGCCAAAATGCTTACACATACGGCGGATCTGGCGATTCAGCCCCTGGACCAGCGTGATGCGGAAGACAAACGGTGCTTCTTTCTTCACTTTGCACTTTTTGGTCACCGTGCCCAGCATCGGCACGCCCGCGCTCATTCCGGCAATAAACTCATCGGTGATCGGCTTGTCGACCGTAACGACATACTCTTTTTCGTGATTGTTACCGGCCCGCAGTATTTTGTTGACCAGATCACCGTGATTGGTAAGGAAAATCAGCCCCTGAGAATCTTTGTCGAGTCGGCCAATCGGGAAGACGCGCTTGCTGTGATTGACGAAATCGCTGATGTTATCGCGCTCGCCCTCTTCCATGGTGGTGATAATCCCCACCGGCTTATTCAGGGCAATCAGCACCAGATCGTCTTCATCGCGCGGCTCGATAAGCTGACCATTGACCTTCACCACATCGCCTGCAAATACCTGCGCGCCTACAGTGGCGCGTTTGCCGTTAATGAAAACGTTGCCCTGCTCGATGTAACGATCGGCGTCACGACGGGAGCAGATGCCGCTCTCGCTGATGTATTTATTAAGACGAGTTGATGAGTCAGTCAGCATGATTCCTCCAAAAAACGCGGACTATACCTTACCGGCGGAGGCTTGCGAAGTCTTTGCACCGGAAACTTTTGCCGCAAATTGCCAGCCCGATGATTGTCCGCAATTACAGGTCAATTTCCATCGCCATACAGCGCAACGCGCAGCCCGCCAGCTTTGACGGATAAAGACTTTCTCCCAGCTGCCGGAAGCCATGCTGCTGATAAAAGCTCACGGCGTTCGGCGTTGACTCGAGCGTCAATCGGCGATAGCCACGCTGCAGCGCCTCCGCTTTAATGGTGTCGATGATCAGCCCCGCCATTCCCTGTCCGGCGAAGCCGGGCAGCGTAAAAATGGCTTCAACGCTCGCGGCGGCGAGATCCAGCGATCCCATAGCAACCGGTACGCCGTCCGGGCCATCAATCACGAAGAAGGGATTCACGCGGATCATCGCGGGAAAACTGGCGGGCATGCGGTCCGGCGTCCAGGCGGCAAGGACATCGGATGGATAGACATGCTGGCAGCCATGACGGATGGCCAGATTTCTGATGTTCCATAAATGGTGCGCCTCTTCGGGCGATGCCTGTCTGACAATCATAGTGCCCTCCGGCTCCTGAACAGAGCCGCTACGTTATCACATCGCTTTGCGGCTATCTGCGAATACCGCCGGGTTCAGATGCCCCTGGCCTCGCCGCAGTTACGCGCGGTCATGAAGCGCTGCTGCATCAGCAACCGGACTGTTTCTGTGTTGCTGCATTTGCAACAGCTCGCTTATGCAAAACTGGATTTTAATCCTTTAACTTCAATTGTTTAATGTCTGGCATGGTTACTGCTTGGTCTTTTCTTTTATATCTGAAAGTTTGGAAGAATTAACTGTTCCATTAATCCAGCTATATGCCAGGAGAAAACCATGTCACTGAACCAACCTTTACAGTTCGCCTACTGGGTGCCGAATGTCTCGGGCGGACTGGTGATCAGTCAGATAGAGCAGCGTACCCGCTGGGATGCCGAATACAACCGCAAACTGGCGCAGATCGCTGAACAGGCGGGTTTTGATTACGCGCTGACGCAGATTCGCTTTACTGCCGGATATGGCGCAGATAATCAGCATGAATCGGTCACATTCTCGCAGGATTTACTTAGTCACACCTCGAAATTAAAAGTGATTGCCGCTCTGCTTCCCGGCCCGTGGAATCCGGTATTGGCGGCAAAGCAGATTGCCACTATCAGCCATCTTTATGGTCCACGCATCGCCGTTAATATTGTCAGCGGCTGGTTCCGGGGCGAGTTCAAGGCAATTGGTGAACCCTGGCTCGATCATGAAGAGCGCTATCTGCGTTCAGAAGAGTTTATTCGCTGCCTGCGCGGCATCTGGCGTGAAGAGAGTTTTAGCTTTGCCGGCGATTTTTATCGCTTCCGCGATTACGTGATGAAACCCAAGCCGTTGTCACCGCTCCCGGAAATTTTCCAGGGTGGCAGTTCACGCGCGGCGCGCGACATGGCCGCCAGGGTGTCAGACTGGTATTTTACCAACGGTAATACCCCGGACGGTGTCCGTCTGCAGGTCGCGGATATCCGTGAAAAAGCCGGACGTCATCAGCATCAGGTCAGAATCGGGCTGAACGGTTTTGTGATTGCCCGCGAGAGCGAACAGCAGGCGCAGGCGGTGCTTCATGAGATCATCAGCAAAGCCAACCCGGATGCGGTAAAAGGCTTTCAGCATGAGGTCAAAAATGCTGGCAGTGCCTCACCCGAAGGAGAGGGGAACTGGGCGAAATCGTCGTTTGAGGATCTGGTGCAGTACAACGACGGCTTTAAAACCAATCTGATTGGCACACCGCAGCAGATTGCTGAACGCATTATCGAACTGAAGCAGGCCGGTGTGGATCTGCTGCTGCTGGCATTTCTGCACTTTCATGAAGAGGTCGAATTCTTTGGCCGCGAAGTGATACCGCGGGTCCGCGAACTGGAGGCGCAGGCTTTGATCGAAGCGTGAAAAAGGTACGCCACAGAACAGAGTTATACCCGACTGCATCCGGGGTGTGATGAACGCTCAGATCTGCTGCAACGTCGCCCGCCGCTATCATTATGAGAGCGACAGACAACGTCTGCAGGGCTTTTCACTCCGCAAAGCAGATCGGTTAAAAGCGGGCGTTAAGCCCGACGTTCCATGTCACCTGATGCATGTCGCTGTTGCCTGTTACCGCCGAGACGCCCGCAAAGGCATTCACCGAGGTGCCAAGCGGCACGCTCGCACCCACCGCCATATCGATCCAGTTATCATCACTGGAATCGCTGCTGCGGGTAAAGGCGGTGCGGGTCGATTTCAGTCCGGCGGTGACCGCCGAATCGCTGTCACCAAACTGGTGGTTGTAGCTGACCTGCGCCCAGGGATTGATCAGCAAATCTTTGCTGTCGATACGCCAGCCCACTGCGCCGATTTGAGAGTGCAGCGTCTGGTCGCCAAAGCGCATTGAGGTGCTGCTGTTGCCCTCCTCTTTATAGCCATCGACCTGGGTGTAGTCGAGCGCATAGCTGGCCACCGGGCCAGTAGAAACATAGCTACCCAGCGGCAAATCCCAGCCGGTCTGCAGCCGCATTCCCAGCACCTTACCGTTGCTGTTGCCCTTTTCCGTGCGGGTCGCCGGTCCCAGCCTGATCTGACGCTCAATATCATCAAAGTCGAGATCCGCATAATGGGCGTCCGCATTAATCCATCCCCGATCGAGATAATTCAACTGACTCCAGAGCGCCACCAGATTGCCGCGTAAACGGTAATCAAAGCGCGACGAGGGATCCTGACGTTGCGAGGTCGTAGAGAGCATGGCACCGGCCTGCCAGTGATCGGTCAGCTGATAGCCCACACCCACGGTACCACTGGCGCTGGTCGCATCGCCATCCTGCAGGCTGTCGCCGCGGAAATCACGCTGCTGCCCGGCATAACCGCCGAAAACCGTAAATTCCCCGGCGTTAGCGGACTGCTGACGCTGCTGCTGCAGATGTCCATCCAGCGTATTATGCGCATCGCCCACCAGCATCGACGGCGCCCGACTCAGCGCAGCTACCTGCAGCGGCGCATTCAGCACCGACTGAATGTAATCGGCGATCAGCGCATGGACCGCCGGGCTGGGATGCAGTCTGTCTGCAAACAGATACTGCTGTGACTGCGAAAATCCTGTCGTCGAGGAGGTGCAGTCCATCGCCGAGACACCGGTTGGACAGGCCATTCCGGCCGTATTCGTGAGTCCATACAAGCCCGGATTATCGATTACCTCATTAAACAGGCCATTGATATCCACCCGCGCGATGTTCCCGCGTGCGGTCACCAGCCCCTGCTCTTCAGCCTGGTTGTAACGGTCGGTGAGTGTCGCCGCCTCCTGACTCAGTAACTGCCAGGCGGCAATCAGCTGCTGCGCAATGGCATCCCGGATCAGCGGGATTGAAGAGATTTGTCCGGCCGCCTCGCCAAGCGCGGTTTCAATCGCCTGCTCTCTTGCGGCACGGTCAGGCGTAGTGGTGGTGCTCAGCGACTGAAACAGCGCCGCCGTGGCAGGTTGTGCCGCTGGACCAAGCACCTGCAGAATCGCCTGCAGCAGGGCGGGCGTTGCACCTACATTAGGCACCGTCGGAACAATCACCGTTCCGGCTCCGGCATCCAGCAACCGGCTGACCTGTGAGGCCGCTGCACTGGCGCTGTTATCCACTATCTGCCGGGCAGCGAGGGGGGCAAGAGCCGCCGCCGCTAAATCATTGCCGCCAATCCAGTGAATATAGAGACCATCCGAATCAGCCCGTCCGCCTCGCGCCGCAAGGTAGCTATCAAGCTGATCCTGAGTGTTAAACAGGGGATTAATCGCAGGTACCGCAACTGCGCCACCTTCGGCATAGTTGCTTCCACCCTGCGATGAAGGGCGCAGGTTATCACCCAGCGACTGCGCTACGATCTCGTCATAGAGCGGATGGGTCGCGCCATCATAGGTAAAGCGCCCGACGTTCCCGCCATCACTCAGGCTATCGCCAAAGACGGTGAGGTCGCTCCAGGCCATCGCAGGGAGCGGCGACAGCAGGCTCAGGGTGGCACAGCAGAAAAGGTATTGCGCGTGAAGGGGTTTCATCAGCAGCTCCGCACAAATCAAATGAAAGTCAGTATGAGTAAGAACCGCACCGGCTGGCGCAGCAAGCTGTAAGCGTAGACGGCTGAGGAAAGGGGTGGCAGAAAATACGGGATCGCGCTCGCAAAGCGGAGAAATTTGACTTAAAGATCAGCCCTGCTGGTTCAGGTGAAATACCGTGAACCCACCACGGCGTCGTTACACTGGCTACTTTTTGCTGGCGGGTTTCAGTCCGCGATTAAGATCCTGTAACCGTTTCATCGTCTTAACGGTGCGCTGTGGCAGCGTTGAGGCAACGGACAGGATCAGCATCTCCAGACAGACCATAATCGTGCCGTGCAGGGGAATGCGTCCCTTCTCGCCGCCACGCGGCACATTGATTACGACATCCGCCTCGCGGGCGAAAAAGGAGTCGGTGGCGTTGGTCAGCAGAATTATCGGTATATCCAGCCGCTTCGCTTCGCGCACCACGGTTGTCCCTTCCCGGTGCGCCGACTGCTGCGCCATCATGATCAGCACGTCGCCACGCTGTAGCGCCAGCATCTGCTCTGCCAGTGCAATACCGGCACGGTTAAGGGAAAAGGCGGGCAGCCCGATACGGTTGAGCAGCCGCACGCTGTAGTCCGCCAGAATACCAGAGGCGTTGATGCCGAAAATAGCGACCTGCCGCGCTTCGCCCAGCAGCGCCACGCTATCCGCTACCGCCACCCGATTCTGCGGCTGCGACAGCACCTCACAGGCGTGCCGGTGGCCCTCCAGCACAAAGTCGATGGCGCTGTTCACATCGCTGGTCACCTCACTGACAGTGGTGATCATCTTATCTTCAGAGGTCAGTGACGGGCCAAACCAGGCCTTAAGTGACTGCTTGAGGTCGCGCAGCCCGCTGAAGCCCAGCGCCTGAATCGCGCGGATTACAGTGGCATCAGAGGTGTGATTCGCCACAGCGATCTCCATCGCGGTGCTCTCCAGCACCGTTTCCCGCTGTTGATCGATATAACGCGCCACCGCCAGCAGGCGGGGTGAAAGCTGCTTTTCACGGGCGCGAAGGCGCTCTGCCACCACATCCACTCTGTTTTTAACGGGCCTGCTCTGTTTCATGCTGCACCTGCAACTGGAGTTAACGTGTGAAAAGGCTCATCGCTGGTCTGGCTAAATGGATAGTTTCAGGGCCGGGAGATGTAGTAAAAGCGTCACGCTGTTTTATATTTCACCTGCAGAAGATATGGATTTAACCAAACCCCTCACCTCCCCATGAAAATATATTGATTATTTTCAATTAAATAAAATTGCCAGCCAATCTTTTTGTGGCGATAAACGATACGGCAAAAATGTAGTCAATTCTATACAAATTATGTTTACTACTACAATAGCGGATGTTTGAATGATTCTCAATTACAGATGAGAAAGGTTGTCGTCCGGGAGACTAAATGATGTCTGACCCCTGATGCGATTCTCCTCTGCTTAAAGCGCTGCATATGCAGACCACCTCCAGGGAAGCCCTGAGTGACAGACCGTCATGCAGGGCGTATTAGCTTCAGAAACTGTCAGTTACAGACACCAAAAGAAAAATGAAAAACAAAGACTCACGATATCCGGCCCGGCACCCCGCTCTGGTCGTGGCAATCTGCAGCAGCATCATGCTGCCACAGGTCAATGCAGCAACCGACAGCGCCCCGGATATGACCGTGACCGCGGATGCCAGTTCAGAGGGAAATTACAGCGCCAGCCAGAGTAGCGTTGCCAGTAAAATGCCGACCGCGCGGCTTGATGAGGCGCAGTCTGTCAGCGTGGTGACGCAGCAGCAACTGGACGATTACCAGGCAAGCTCACTGGCGGATGCGATGCGCTTTGTCAGCGGTGTGACCGAAGCCAACACGCTGGCTGGCACTGAAGATGGCTTTGTCCGACGCGGATTTGGCAGCAACGCCGATGGCTCCATCTACCGGGATGGTATCCGCAGCAGTCAGGGATTGAATTTCGATGCCACGACCGAGCGGGTTGAGGTGTTGAAAGGCTCCTCCTCGCTGCTCTACGGCATTCAGAATCCGGGCGGCATTATCAATGTGGTCAGCAAAAAGCCGCAATACAGCTGGCACTCCAGCGTCAGCGGACGTTACGCCAGTGAAGGTGGCGGTGCAGGCACGCTGGATGTCACCGGTCCGCTGGGCAACGGTTTCGCCTTCCGCCTGATCGCCGAAAAGCAGAATCAGGATTACTGGCGCAACTTTGGCAGTGAAGAGCACACACTGCTGGCACCCTCTCTGCAATGGTATGGCGAGCAGGCAAGTTTTCTGATCAGCTATGCCGACTACCGCTATGACATTCCCTACGATCGCGGCACGGCCTTTATCGACGGCAATCCAATCGACATCGGTTATAAAGATCGGCTGGATGACAAAGCCAATCACGCCTGGGGCCATAACAAAACCCTGAATGCCCACTATGACTGGCAGTTTAATGATGAGTGGCGAACCCGGTTAACCCTGGGCTGGAACCAGCGGCGCTATGATAACAATGAAGTGCGCGTGACGGCGGTGAACGCCAGCAGTGGCGTGGTCACACGTCGCGCCGATGCCAATCGCGGGTTTAACCACAAAACCAAATATCTGAGCTGGGATCTGCTGGGCAACCCCGAAATTCTGGGTATGCAGCACGCGCTGGTGGTGGGCACCGACTATGAGATGAACCAGACTTATCGTGCCCATCAGTATCAGGGCAAGGTCAACCGCCAGTTCAACTATTACTCGCCTGAATATGACCTGCTGTCACCGGTCACCGACGCCAGCACGGAAAACACCAGCGGAGCCAATAACCTGAACCGCATTCATAGCCGGTCGCTCTACGCCAAAGACAGCATTTCTCTGTCACCCGACTGGATTGTGGTGGTTGGCGGTCGTTATCAGCATTATGAACAGCGCGCCTCGCGCGGATTTAATCCGCAGGTGGAAACCCTGAATGATGAGGGTAATAAGTTTCTGCCGCAGGCGGGGGTGATCTACAAACTCACACCTGATCTCTCTTTCTACACCAGCGTCAGTAAGTCGTTCACCCCGTCAACCGACGTAGATGATGAGGGCAATGTCGGCAAACCGGAACAGGGCACCAGCTGGGAAGTTGGCAGTAAATGGCAACTCTCGCCGAAACTGTTCGCCACCGTCGCGCTCTATCGGATAGACGAAAAAGCGATGTCGCTGAATATTAATGGCAGCACGCGGGCCATTGATAAAGCCCGATCGACCGGCGCTGAGTTTGAGCTGAACGGCGAAATTTCACCCGGCTGGGATTTGAGTGCGAACTACAGCTATGATCAGGCAGAGATCGTTAATGACCGGGTTAATCCGGATAACAATGGCAATCGTCTGCAGAATGCGCCGCGCCATGCCGGTGCGCTCTATCTCAGTCATGAGATGCAAATCAGCAGCCTGCCCGGCTCGTTCCGGCTCGGTGGCGGTGCACGCTATGTCGGCAGCCGTGCGGGCGATCCCGATAACAGTTTCACCCTGCCCGACTATGTGGTGGCAGACAGTTTTGTGGCATGGAACAACCGCCTGTTCGGTGAAAAAACGCAGCTGCGTCTGAACATCAATAACCTGTTTAACCAGCACTATTACAGTTCAAGCGGCGGCAACCTGCGCGTCCGTGAAGGTGAAACCCGCAACCTGATGGTACAGGCCCGTGTTGAATTTTAAATCGCTGCGCTGTGCGTTATTAATGCTGAGCGTGATACTGGTCAGCGCTGGCGCACACGCTCGCACGCTGACCGACATCACCGGCCGTAAGGTAGAGATACCCGACCATCCGCAGCGTATTGTGCTGGGTGAAAGCCGGATGCTCTACAGCGTCGCGCTGCTGACGCCCGGCAATCCGCTGCAGCATATCGCTGGCTGGCCACAGGATCTGAAAAAGTATGATCCCCAGACCTGGCAGATTTTTGCCAGTAAGTTTCCGCAGATGGAGGAAATTCCGGTACTGGGTCTGGATGGCGTCAATGACATGAATCCCGAACAGGTGATCGCACTGAAACCGGACCTGGTGATCCTGCCGCAGCTGGCGCGCGGCAGTGAAAGCGGAGCAGTGCTGGAGAAGATGCTCAGCGCGGCGCATATCCCGGTGGTGAAGATCGATCTGCGGGTTGAGCTGCTGAAAAATACCGAGCGCAGCATGACCCTGCTGGGCGAGGTGCTGAATCAGCCCCAGCGGGCTGCTGACTTCAATCGCTTTTACCGCAGCCACATGCAGCGCATTGAGAGCCGACTGGCGGGCTATCACGGTGCTAAACCTAAAGTTCTTTTGCAGCTGCATCTCGGGCGGCGCAGTGAATGCTGCGTGACGTCGGTGAATGGCAACCTGGGTGAGCTGCTGCGCTTTGCCGGGGGCGACAACATCGCCAGTCAGCAGATCAAAGGCGTGTTCGGACGGCTGAGTGAGGAGAGTGTGATTGCGGCACAGCCCGACTTTTACTTCGCCACCGGCACCGGCAGCGCCGATGAAGCGGGAGCCTTAAAACTCGGTCCCGCCGTCACAACAGCGCAGACCCGGCAGAGCCTGCTGGCGCTGACCGGTCAGCAGAATGCGCTGAAGCAGCTGACGGCATTGCGGGACGGTCATGCCGGGGCAATCTGGCACAACTTTTACCTCAGTCCGTGGCACGTGGTAGCGACAGAATTCTTCGCCACCACGCTCTATCCGCAACTGTTCCGCGATGTCGATCCTGAACAGACATTGCGGCAGCTGTTCCATGATTTCCTGCCGATCCCCTATTCGGGCAGCTACCTCTACCGGCTCGCACCGGAGGCGACGTCGGACTCAGGCGGCTGACAGCCCGTGATTTTTCACCCGGACGATATCGGCCATCACCGACAGCGCAATCTCCGCCGGGGTTTTGCTGCCGATAGGCAGGCCGATGGGCGCATGGATGCGGTCCAGTTCGGCACGATCCATGCCGGCGATCTGTTGTAGTCGCGCCCTTCGTTTCTCGCTATTTTTCGCCGAGCCCATGATGCCGATATAGAACGCGGGTGTCGCGATCGCCTCCATCATCGTCAGGTCATCAATGCGGGGATCGTGGGTCAGTGCCACAATCGCCACCGCTGCATGCGCGCCGTTCAGCTCCAGCCAGCGCGCCGGATGCTGTGACACCAGCGTCACGTTGTCCGCAGCGCTGAAGTGGCTCTCCAGCTCCGTCAGCATCTCCGGTCGGTGCTCACAGACCCGCACGTGAAATCCCAGCATCTGCCCGAGCCGGATGCACTCATATGCCACAGTCGAGTAGCCCGCGATCAGCAGTTCCGGTATCGCACCAACCGGCAGTAACATCTGCTGTTCACTGGCATCCAGCGCAGGCAACACCCTGTCAGGGGCGAGCACTTCCCACTGCGCACGTTCGCCGGGTCGTATCATTTTCACCATCGGCTGCTGTCCGCTCAGCGCGCGCTGCATGGCCGTCAGCAGCGCCAGCGTGGCATCATCGGGCGGCAGAAACTCAATGACGATCTCCAGGCTGCCGCCGCACGGCAGGCTGACGTCAGGACGCATTCCGCCTTCACCGTACCGCACCCGCTGACTGCTGGCGCGATAGGCTCCTGCCGCCAGTTGCGCCAGAAAGTCCTCTTCAATGCAGCCGCCCGACAGCGATCCGCAGTAAGCACCCGTTTCGTTAACCGTCATCAGGGTGCCAGGCGCGCGCGGCGAAGATCCATAGGTGCGCAGCACCGTGCAGAGCCAGACCTGCTGACCCGCCTGGCAGCTGCTCAGTGCCGCATTAATCACACGTTGATCCAGCGTAATCATGAAAATTCCTTTATTAACTGCAGATCAGCAGGGAGATCGATATCACACAAACAGCCGCGATCCTGAAGCGGCAGCCGGACGGCGAGTGACTTCACCGCCGCCTGCGGCCCGGCATCGCCCTGTAGCGTGCTCAGCATCGGATAGCAGGGGTGCTGAAAGCCAACCGGATGGCCCGGCCTGCCGTCAATCCACGGCCTGACGATCGGCGCGTCCGCCAGCGCGGCGCTGACGGCGCGGTAACTTTCAGGCGTGACAAACGGCATATCGCCCAGCGCAATCAGCCAGCCGTCATAGTCACGGCTGGCTTTGACACCTGCGGCGATTGATTCGCCCAGCCCGCCGCTGTCACACAGCACCAGGGTAGCCTGCGAGCAGAGCGCCTTAAGCGCAGCGGCGTCCGGGCGCGTGACCACAAACAGGTCAAGACCACTGGCAGCGGCCTGCTCCAGCGTGCGTTGCAGCACCGGTTTGCCATTCAGATCGGCCAGCAGCTTATGCTCACCCGCCTGCTGGCGAAAACGGCGACTCAGCCCGGCGGCCAGCACAATCAACGCTATCTTCACTCTTTCTCTCCGCTAAGCGTGAAAAACGGGCGCAGGTTTCAGCCCGCGCCCGCATATCCTCACATCGACCTGCTGGCAGCAGGTCAGGAACAGGCTCAGATAATCTTATCGAGAGTAATAGGTAAGTCGCGCACCCGCTTACCGGTGGCATGGAACACCGCATTACTGATCGCTGCCGCCACGCCCACGATACCCAGCTCACCCACGGCTTTACCGCCCATGGTGGTCGCCTCAAAATCGGGCTCGCCAACGTTGATGGTGGTAATGCTCGGGATGTCACCGTTAACCGGCACCAGATAGTCCGCCAGGTTGTTGTTGATCACCCGACCATTGCGTGGATCGACGATGCCCTCTTCCATCAGCGCCTGACCGACGCCCATGATCATGCCGCCAATCCACTGGCTGCGCGCCAGTTTAGGGTTGTAGAGACGACCGCTGTCGAGCGCCGCCACCATCCGTTTGACCCGGATAGTGCCGAAATCTTCATCGACCCGCACTTCCACAAACTGCGCGCTCCAGCTGTGGGCCGAGAATTTTTCAGGGCGGCTCATGTCATTAAGGTTGCGCACCATCTTGTCGCGCTCGCTCTGTGACAGATCGTCCGGGAAAGTGCCGCCTTTCACCGTCAGACTCTCCGCCGGTGCCAGGCTTGCCAGCCGGGCAAATGAGACCGCCAGACCGCTGCGCAGATTATGCTGAACCCCGTCGCCTTTCAGCGTGAGCTGAGATGCCGGAGTGCCATTCAGTGGCGACTGTGGCAGCTCGCTGGCGAGTTTCAGCAGCTGGTCGCGCATTCGTCTGGCGGTATCGTTCACTGCCGCGGTCACGTTGCCCGCAAGCTGCGATCCACCTGCGACACCGGCACGCGGCAGCTCAGTATCACCCAGCTGAACCTCAATGGTGGTGGAGGCGACGCCAAGAATGTCGGCAGCGGTCTGCGCCAGGATGGTATAGGTCCCGGTGCCGATATCCGCACCGGCGCACTGCACCACAAATTTACCCTGTGGGGTCAGGATGATTTTTGCCTCAGCAGGCAGTTTGTTGACCGGATAGGTGCCAGAGGCCATGCCCCAGCCAATCAATTCACGCCCTTCGCGCATCGACCGCGGCGTCATAATGCGCTTATCCCAGCCAAAGGCCTCAGCCCCTTTCTGATAGGCTTCTTTCAGGCGACGCGAACTCCACGGCAGATCGAGCTGATAATCTTTGTCCGCCCAGTTGCGCAGACGCAGTTCCAGGGGATCGATATTCAGGGCATAGGCCATCTCGTCCATCGCCACTTCCAAGCCAAAGGCGCTGGGGTTTTCACCTGGCGCCCGCATCCAGCCTGGCGTCACGGTATTGATCGGCCTGACCTGATGCTGGGCGGAGACGTTGCCCACCGCATACATGCGGGCGGTGACTTTGCTGCAGTTCTCAGCAAATACATCGATTAATGAGGTTTCACTGAAGCTGCGCTGGATAATCGCCTGGATTTTGCCGTCACGCGAGGCACCCAGTTCCAGCTGCTGCGAGGTGGCGGGACGTCCGCCCAGACCAGTAAAGGTCTGCGGTCGGGTCAGCGACACTTTGATAGGACGCTTCAGCGCTCGTGATGCCACACTGGCCAGTGCGACGTGGGTGTAAGGCACCGGCTTGGACCCAAATCCCCCGCCGACATAGGGCGAAATAATCCGCACATCTTCAACGTCAATGCCCATCCACTCGGCGATTTCCACCTGCGCGCCTGCCACCCACTGACTCGGCTCCCAGACGGTCATGCGTCCATCCTGCCACTCAGCGACACAGGCGTGCGGTTCCATCGGCATGTTGTATTCGCGCGGCGTGGTATAGCGCTGGCTCAGACGCACCTCGGCCTGCTGCATCGCCGCCTGTGCATCGCCCATATCGATATCCTGTTTCGATACCGGTTTCGGTTCGACACCCTCATCGGTGGCAAAAATCAGTGCAGGCGAGGTTTCATAGTCGATCTCCACCAGCGAGGCGGCATAAGTTGCCTGCTCAAACGTCTCTGCCACCACCAGACCGATGTTCTGGCCGTTGTGAATAATCACATCGTCCTGAATCGGGGTATAGGTTGACTGCGCCGCGCCGCCGTCTGCAATCGCGGTAGGTTTGTTGATCTTCAGGCTATTCAGATGGGTATAAACCGCCACCACTCCCGAGGCCTGCTGCGCCTTTTCCGTAGACATCCGGCTGATACGGCCGCTGGCAACAGTAGACTGGATCACCACGCCATAGAGCGGATTTCCCGGCTGATGTTCTACCGCATACCGCGCCTCACCGGTGACTTTTACTTTGCCGTCACCCCGCGAGCGCCCGGCGCCCAGTCCCTCAATCGGATCGGTGGTTTCTGGTTCCGCCGTGGCAGTATCACTGGCACTGGCGCTTTGCATACTCAGCCCCAGGCTGCCCGCCGCTGAGATCGCCGCCGTCGCCTTCAGTAACTCCCGACGTGATTTGTCATTTACGTCACTCATGCGGTTTCTCCTGCTGCCATCAGCGCACGTGCAATCACACGCGGCGCCAGTTTTACTTTATAGGCGTTGTGGGTCAGCGCCTGCGTCTCCTGTGTAATCCGTTCTGCCGCCTGGAAGACCGTCTCTTCATTAAACGGCTGGCCCTCCAGCGCCTGCTCCACCGACCTGACCCGCCAGGGTTTGGTGGCGACGCCGCCCAGCGCAATATGGACCTGACGCATCACGCCGTTCTCCAGCGTGAAGCCTGCGGCCGCGCTAGCTGCAGCAAACTCATAAGAGCTGCGGTCACGGACTTTAAGGTAGTGTGAGTGTCGCAGTGACTCGGTTTGCGGCACTTCAATGGCCACAAGAATTTCGTCATCGCGCAGATCGTGCTCACGATCAGGTGTGTCACCCGGCAACAGGAAGAAATCATCAATCGCGATGCGACGGGTTTCGCCCTGCTGATTCTGCAGGACCACGATGGCGTCAAACGCCACCAGCGCCACCGCCAGATCGCCGGGATAGACCGCGATGCAGCTGTCGCTGGCGCCCAGGATGGCATGATTGCTGTTAACGCCATCCAGTGCGGCGCAGCCGGAACCCGGATTGCGTTTGTTGCAGGCGGAAAAGGTCGCCGGATCGCGGTAATAGGCGCAACGGGTACGCTGGCGTAAATTACCGCCCAGCGTGGCCATGTTACGAATCTGCGGTGACGCGGCCTGCCACAGGCTGCCGTAGATGGCTGGCGCGTTCTGCTGGCAGGCGGGATGATCTGCCAGGCCGCTCATGGTGACCAGCGCGCCGACCGTGATCTTATCGTCGTCAAACTGCAGGTTTTTAAGCCCGGTCAATCCAGTGATGCCGATGAGCTGCGGCGGCGTGAAGACCCCACACTTCATCAGATCGAGTTGTGTGGTGCCCCCTGCCAGAAACTGGCTGCCAGACTGCTGTTTCAGGGCTGCGGCTTCCTCAGGCGACTGCGCGACTTTCCAGCTGAATTCATTCATGCGGACTCCTTCGCCATCTCTGCTGCGGCCTGTTTAATCGCATCCACAATGTGCGGATATGCTCCACAACGGCAAAGGTTGCCGCTCATATACTCACGGATCTCATCTTCTGAACCCGCATGGCCCTCTTTGATGCAGGCGACGGCGGACATAATCTGACCCGGTGTACAGTAGCCGCACTGGAAGGCGTCATTCTCCATAAAGCAGCGCTGCACCGGGTGCAGCTCACCTTCGGTGGAAGCCAGCCCTTCAATGCTGGTCACTTCGGCGCCATCCGCCTGAGCCGCCAGCGTCAGGCAACTCAGCACCCGCTGGCCATTAATCAGTACCGTGCAGGCACCGCACTGCCCCTGATCGCACCCTTTTTTGGTGCCGGTCAGGTTAAGATGCTCACGCAGCGCATCAAGCAGGGTGACACGGGGATCGACCTGCATCTGCTGCGACTGACCATTAACCTGCATTGTTAGCGATATTTTTTCCGACATTGTCTGCTTCCCATTGTTGGGGGCCAAAAGATGTAATTTTTTATAGGTTTATTTCTGACGGGGTTCGAATCGGGGGAAAATCGTGATAACCCTAATCTTTACGCGCGTATCTCTGCTTTAAGGTTTAGCAGCTTTTTGGCAATTTTGCGGGGAAGCCGGGAAAAGTAAGTGTTATCTGAATGGCGGAGCGAGGTTGAATCGGGATAAATATGTGTTCATACAACGCTCATCTAAATGATTTTATTAACTTTATTGAAAAAAGCTTTTATAGCCGTCGTTCATAGGGTTTATCTGTCCGCCTCATTAATCCTGCCGCGAAATGTGTAACCCTGAAAGGCAATTTCGGGTCTGATAGCAGGTCGGGTAGCGAAGCCGTAGTTAACGTCGATAAATCGGCCTGTCCCGACCGGGATAACCGATCAAACAGGTCAGAGGGCCTATGCTGAAAGAAAATTTTAACGATCTGATCTATCTGGTGGTGGTAGCAGAAGAGCGCAGCTTCACCCGGGCAGCGGCGAAGCTGGGTGTGTCGCAGTCGGCACTGAGCCACGCGATTCGCGCTCTGGAAGAGCGTCTTAGCGTCCGGTTGCTGACGCGCACTACTCGCAGCGTTGCCCCGACAGAAGCCGGTGAACGGCTGATCACTACCCTCGCCCCGCTGTTCAGCGAGATTGAGTCTGAACTGGTCAATGTCACTGACAGTCAGGGTAAAATCTCCGGCAACATTCGTATCACCGCAGGCGAACATGCGCTCACCTCTACACTCTGGCCGCTGCTCAGGCCCTTTCTTCAGCAATACCCCGATGTCCATGTTGAAGTGTCGGTGGATAACAGTCTGACCGATATTGTCAGCGGCCGTTTCGATGCAGGCGTGCGACTGGGTGAGCAGGTCGAAAAGGATATGGTGGCGGTACGCATCGGGCCGGACTGGAATATGTGCGTGGTGGCAGCCAGCAGCTATTTTGATCAGCACGGCAGACCTGAGACTCCCTATGATTTACAGCATCATAACTGCATCAACCTGCGGCTGCCGACGCTGGGTGGCCTCTATAACTGGGAGTTTATGCGTGATGGCAAGGAGATCAGGGTCAAAACGCAGGGTCAGTTAATTTTTAATCATCTCGCGTCGCGCATTGATGCCGCACTGAGCGGGATGGGGATCTGCTATGTGCCGCAGGATAGCGTTGCGGAACACCTTAAAAGTGGCCGTCTGGTTCAGGTTTTGGCTGACTGGTGTGAGCCTTTTCCGGGTTATTATCTTTACTATCCCAGCCGCAGACAGCACACCAGCGCCTTTACACGTTTGATTGATGCGGTGCGCTATCGCGGTTGAGAGACAGCCGCGATAGCCAGTCAGCTGGCATTAAGCCGCTGGCGCTCCAGCTGCCGCGTTTTGCGACCTGAAATCACCATCGCCACAATAAATACCAGTGCAAACAGCACCACGATCGTGGGTGCTGGCGCGCTGTCGATAAAGAACGAGAGATAGACCCCACTCAGCGACACCAGCACCGACACCACGACCGCCACCAGCAGCGCATGTGAAAAGCGTCGGGTCAGCAGAACTGCGATAGCACATGCCAAAGATGACTTTTGGTTACGTAAAAGCAGATGTACTGGCAGACAAGGATGCCCAGTTCAAACTGATTAACTTCTGCAGCATTGTCTGCCAGTCGCAGTGGCAGAGCTGATACCAGACGGTGTAAAAAGGCAGATCACATGAAAGCGCCACATTTGGCAGAAACCCTGCCATTTTCTGTAGCGCTTTTCAGGGAGAGCTTGAATAATTTTTGTTTTATACCCCTTTGCTGAACAGTTTGCTCAGCGGTGAGATCCCCATCGGCTGATCGCTCATAGTTTCTTTAACGTGACGAACTTACAGGTATACTCGCGATGTGAAAAAAGTAATGAACGTGCATCATCCTTTTCGGCTTACTGAAAATTTAGATTTTGAGATTTTATTCACCAGATGATGATCTCAATCCTTTACAGTGTTTAGGACAGGGACTTCAGGATAAAAAATGGTAATAGTTTGCCGCCGGGATTACACCTCAAGCTAAAAGCTTCTGGATTATCTGCCAAAACCATATTTGAGACAACTCCCGTCTTTTTTGCTAAAATCCATCACCAGTCGTGGGATTCTGGTAAGTTAACTATAGGTGCACTGAGTCGGAACAATCTATTCATTAATTAAAATCAAGAGATTAAGGAGGATTTCATGAGTGATAATGAAGGGAGTCAAAGACTCCTGACACCTGGCGAAATAGCGTTAGCAAAATCAGTATTCGGAAATTCAATCGTCTATCCTCGCGTGTGGATTCATCATGCAAGTTACTTTCCCTTCAAACTTCAGGGTAGAAATACCGCAATGAGCCCCAATGGAGAATTATATTTCCGGGACTGGTATTGCGAGAACTTTTCAATTCAATCTTTTCAGTTTCAACATCTTTTCATCCATGAAATGTCGCATGTCTGGCAGTATCAAAGGGGCATATGGGTACGTATGAGAGGCCTTGTTAGTGGCTTTGTTAGCTACGAATACTCTTTTGAAGAAAATAAAAAGCTGTTTGATTATAGATTAGAACAACAAGCACAAATTATTGCTGATTACTTTTTGCTTTCTAAATTTGGGCTTAATATGTGGCTGGCAAGACGTGGTAAAGATGGCGAAGTTTCTTATGTTGGATCAGTAGACAATAAGATTCATTCAAAATATCAAAAAGTTCTTGAGGGGTTCCCGTTCTAATGAATATTTTAACTAAGACCTTAATCCCTGTAATTTTTCTCTTGAGTGGTTGCACGCTGGGCGAAAACCTGGATAATCGATATACTAAAGAAACACCGGTTCCGGCCCATGTCCAGAATAGTGATGTATGTGTTTCTATACCAATACAAAGTGATGAAAAGGTTGTATCCGCGTTAACTTATAATATGAAAAACCCCTCAGAACAGGTTATTTTCCCTGCTGACAAACAACCCAAAGCTGGCCTTTTTTGCATTCAGCCAGAAGAAATAAAACTTGAAAATGGACAAACATACCTCATTTATATTGAAGTAAATAAAAAAGCAGGCGGTGAGAATAAAAAGGCGACAAGAAAGGCCTATGTCTCTACCTTCCAGACTGTACAACAAGGCAACAACCTGACAATCACTCCAGCAATGAAAAAATAAATTAAAAGCCCGCATACTTTGTATGCGGGTTAATTTACCAGATTGCAGCCAATCAATTCCACCCCAAATCAGTCAACGCAACCAAAATTATTATTATATTTTTCCAAATGGTGATAAAAATATCTTTCATATTCTTCAGCTGATTCAATTAAAATCGTCACTTCTGTGAGCTTTTCATCAATTTGCTCGGAGCTATCCACAATAGTTATAAACTTCGTATGAATATGCAGACTCCCATCTCGCTTAAAAAGTGCAAGTTCAGTCATTGAATCATTTCTTTGATAAAAAGTGGTAGGCTTAAATTCTCCATAAACAAACCCCATCGGAGGATCACCGAACTCCAGTTCAGTGAGACCAATCACATTACTTCCTTTTCTGATCTCAAATGTCATTACCATTTCCTTTGAGTCATGTTCATAGGTTTAGAATACTCTGAACATCCGTTTGCACATAAAGTCCCAACTTACCGCATTCATGCTGGTCATCACTCTACTCATGCCTGCCGCTCTCGCGAAGTTTCAGACGCTCCAGCTGTCGCGTTTTGCGGCCTGAAAACACCATCGCCACGATAAACACCAGTGCAAACAGCACCACGATCGTGGGTGCTGGCGCGCTGTCGATAAAGAACGAGAGATAGACCCCACTCAGCGACACCAGCACCGACACCACGACCGCCACCAGCAGCGCATGTGAAAAGCGGCGGGTAAGCAGAACTGCGATAGCACCGGGCGCGATCAGCAGGGAAATCGACAGGATGATCCCTACTGCTTTCAGCGTCGCCACAATGGTCAGCGAGACCATGCAGAGCAGCCCATAATGCAGCCAGCGTGCGGGTAAGCCAGAGACCTGCGCCTGCTGCGGATCAAAACTGAATAGCATAAAATCACGCCATTTCACCGCAATGACCCCAACGATCACCGCTGCGATAAGCGAGGTCTGAATTATGTCAGCGCCCGTAATGCCGAGCATGTCACCAAACAGAATGTGATCAAGATGCACCTCCGGCTTCACGGCGATATAGAGGATCAATCCCACCGCGAACATGCCGGAAAAGACGATTCCCAGCACCGTATCCTGCTTGATACGACTGTTGTCCTGCACAAATCCACTGGCAACGGCACAGAACAGACCTGCGACAAACGCACCCACCGCCAGCGGCAGCCCGGCCATCCAGGCGAGGACGATGCCGGGGAATACCGCATGGCTCATGGCATCGCCCATCAGCGCCCAGCCTTTCAGCACCAGAAAGACCGACAGCAGCGCACAGGGGATCGCCACCACCAGCGCAATCAGCAACGCACTGTTCATAAAAGCGAACTGGAAAGGTTCAAAGATCCACATCAGCCAGGCTCCTTTTCGGGACGATGGCGGCCACGACGCCGGTTAGCCAGCAAGCCATGTTTGGGCGCAAAGACAAACGCCAGCAGGAACAACAACGTCTGCGCCACCACGATGATGCCGCCCGTTGCGCCATCCAGGTAGTAACTCGCCAACGCACCGAGAAAACTGGTGATACTGCCAATCGCTACGGCAATCATCAGCAGACGCGGGAAGCGGTCGGTGAGCATCCAGGCCGTCGCGCCTGGCGTCACCACCAGACAGATCACCAGAAATGCACCGACGGTTTGCAGCGCCGCCACGGTTGAGACTGCCAGCAGGGTAAAGAAGAGGACTTTCAGTCGTTCAGGACGCAGTCCGATGGCGCGCGCGTGATTCTCATCAAAGAAGGTGACCATCAGATCCTTCCACTTAAACAGCAGAATGATGATCGACAGCCCGCCAATCAGCGCCAGCTGGAGTATATCCGCGGGCGCAATCGCCAGAATATTGCCGAGCACAATGGTCTGAATGTTTACCGCGGTCGGATTGAGCGACACCATAAACAGACCCAGACCAAAGAAGGAGGAGAAGATCAGGCCGATGATTGCATCTTCTTTTAAGCGGGTGCGCTGATTGAGTAACAGCATACTGCCCGCCGCCAGCCCACCAGAGAGAAACGCGCCCAGCGCAAAGGGCAGTCCCAGCATGTAAGCACCCGCTACGCCCGGCACGATGGAGTGCGACAGCGCATCGCCAATCAGCGACCAGCCTTTGAGCATCAGGTAGCAGGAGAGAAACGCACACAGGCCGCCGACCATGGCGGAGACCCACATCGCGTTGAGCATGTAGTGATAACCAAAAGGCTCCAGTAACAGTTCCATGGTCAGTTCCCGTCTTCAGGTGCCGTACGTGGCGCAATAAAAGGCCGCTCATCGTCGGTGATAATCTGATCGTCCAGCCCTTTCACCATCACATGACGCAGCACCCCACTGAATGCACGCTCAAGGTTGGCGGCGGTAAAGGTGGTGCGCGTCGGGCCGCTGGCCAGAATGGTGCCTTTGACTATCACGGTGTAATCGCAGAACTCCGTGACCGATCCCAGATTATGCGTTGAGACCAGCATGGTCTTGCCTTCATCGCGCAGCTCACCCAGCAGGCTGATGATTCTGGCCTCAGTCTGAACGTCCACGCCGGTAAACGGCTCATCCAGCAGGATAACGCTGCCCTGCTGGGCAATGGCGCGCGCCAGAAATACCCTTTTCTTCTGTCCGCCGGAGAGTTCACCGATTTGACGATGGCGGTAATCCAGCATATCGACCCGCGCCAGCGCATCACTGACAATCTGCTGGTCGTGCGGTTTCGGTCGACGCAGCAGGCCCATATGACCATAGCGACCCATCATTACCACATCTTCCACCAGCACCGGAAAAGACCAGTCCACCTCTTCCGACTGCGGCACATACGCGACCAGACTCTGACGCAGTGCTTCACGAGTTGGCATGCCGAGCACTGAGATGCTGCCGCTGGCGAGCCGGACAAAGCCCATCAGCGCTTTGAACAAGGTTGACTTGCCTGAGCCATTGACGCCCACCAGCGCCGCAATCGATCCGCCCGGCACGCTGAAGCTGGCATCATGCAACGCGGTGTGACCGTTGCGATAGGTCACGGTAACATCGGAAACCACGATGGTGTCTGTCATTGCGCTTTCTCTCCCGCTTTGATGCCCTGTGCCAGCGTCTCCGTGGTGACTCTGAGCAAATCCAGATAGGTCGGCACCGGTCCCTGAGCGTTGCTTAATGAGTCGACGTAAAGCACCCCACCGTAATGCGCACCCGTTTCCCGCGCGACCTGGCGGGCTGGCTTATCCGACACGGTGCTTTCACTGAACACCGCCGGAATCGCATTTTTCTTCACCTGGTCGATCACTTTTCTCACCTGTTGCGGCGTGCCTTGCTGATCAGCATTTACAGGCCACAGGTAGAGTTCTTTCATGCCCAGGTCGCGAGCCAGATAGGAGAATGCGCCTTCGCTGGTCACCATCCAGCGTTTATCCTCCGGGATGTCGGCAATCTGCTGGCGAAGCGGATCCAGCGCTGCGGTGATTTTTTGTTTATAGCCAGCTGCGTTCTGACGATAGGTTTCCGCATGCGCCGGGTCATATTTCACCAGCGCATCACGGATATTATCGACATAGATCAGCGCATTGTCCGGAGACATCCAGGCGTGCGGATTCGGTTTACCGTTATAAGGCCCCTCGCCAATGCCGATCGGTTTTACCCCGGCAGAGACAATCACTTCCGGCACCCCATCCAGATGCTGATAAAAACGCTCAAACCAGCGTTCGAGATTAAGCCCGTTCGCCATAATTAACTGCGCACCCTGCGCCCGTTTGATATCGCCGGGCGTCGGCTGATATTCGTGTATTTCAGCACCCGGTTTGGTAATGGAAGTGACTTCGGCCGCATCGCCCGCCACGTTTTTTACCATGTCAGCGATGACCGTAAACGTCGTCACTACCTTAAATTTTTCTGCTGCATAGCTGCTGGTCGCCATCAGGGTTGTCAGTAGCGCACTCAGTAGCATCATGGTTATTTTTCTTTTCGGGACCATAGGGCGATCTCCAGAGGTGATTAAAAACAGAACATAATTAGCATAGGCTATTTTTTATAGCACAGGCTATACCTTTGTAACAGCGAAGGGTTGTGAAGTTTCTTCAGCGTCCGGGCCCGAATGTGAAGTTTTGTAAGCTAGATGTTTTACTTATTGATATGTAGAAAGTTAATTTCATTGATGGAAAGTTTATGGAAAGCGTGATGTATAGCTATAACCGGGTTTTACGCCTTTCTCATCTGTGGTTGAGTAAACCGCAAAAGCGATAACAGGATTACAAAAAGCCCATCCTGACGGCGCAATTTACCGAACAACGTTCTGACACCTGGCGGCACTCACATGACACGCATAGCAGACCGACAATTAAAATAATCTTATTGATAGGCTGAATTGATTAAGCTTCGTAAATTTTTTTGCTACAGTTAATGTTACTTACCGCAATCACCCAGGAGGATAATTTGTATTTTTCCAGCGACGAAAAAGCGAATGTCATCATTGGCGAAGCCGCAATGAACCTGTTTAATGCCGGTCAGGAAGTGAATGTTGAACTGCTGATTAATGAACTAAGGGTCATGGCTGACTCTGAAGTTAATGAGACTCGCCTTGAGCAGATGCAGCATGCGCTTCAATGGCTGATGGGGTTCAAAACCATCGGTTCCCGCAGCACCGCCCCGGCGAACTGGCTTGCCAAAACCACTGGCAAAGAGCCCGCTGCTCCCGTCTCTGCCGATGACATCTTCTTTAAACACTAACCCAGGTGTGCCGTTCCTCTCCGGCCTTAATATTCAGGTCGGAGCGTCGGTGGGGTGTGAATGATACAAGAATCTGGTACAATTTTTACCTCGCTACAAACTCCTCGTAACACCCTGTTTTAAAAGCCTTAGCACTTTTTGCACAAAAAAATTAATCCCAAAAATCCAAAATTCTGTACAAGTTTTGCAAAGATGTATAACTTGCGCATCCAGAGTGCATACATTTAAATCACCTGAGGACAACAACATGCGTCAGAACGGACAAGCCCCGGAAACGATCAGCGATATTGCCCGTTACTTTAATCAGGCCAGCTCACCGTCGCAACAGGAGACGCTGGGTTCGGTTGTGGTGGAAATTCTGCGCGCAGGTCATAGCCTTAGTCGGAAAACGATTTGCAGTAAACTGCTGAGTCGCCTTGAACTGGCTGCCACGCCAGAAGAAGAGAGTCATCTGCATGAACTCATTGCGATGCTGTTTCGTCGCGAAGATTAATGCCCTCTCACGGTCGTGCATGTTAATCAGGACGCCTGTTTCAGCCATCACCCAGGAAGATCTATCCTAGCAATAAAGCCCAGTTCTGCTTCCCGTATCGGGTGCACTAAGTCGCACCCGCTGACGCATACGGACCCGCAGCATGGCCATTGATTCGCAATCAGAGAAGCCAGTATGTACAGAAGTGAAGATGAGAAACTGACAGATGTTATGATCGGCGAAGCCGTTCTGACATTACTCAAGTCAGACAAACCGGTATCCAGCAACGCCTTAATCGCACAGCTCGAACTGATGGCTGCTGATGCTGACGACGCCGTGAAAGTGTCAGTGATTCGCAAAGCCATCACTGAAGTCCGTAATGGTATGGTTGCCGCGCGCAAACGCGTGCAGGGCGACGGTGCCGAACGTGATAACACGGCTCATCGTATGAACAGTGATGGCCCGCCTGAAGGTTCGAAAAAGCACTGATTGAGCGTACTGCGTACCTGATACATGCGGCTAATTTTAAGCGAAGCGGCAGACCTGAACAGAATTTTTAAGGCGGGCTGGGCAAAACGAAAACTGCGCCTACACTCGTTTTTGACTTCAACCATTGCATCTGACCCATTTTCCTCAGAGAAAGAATAATCATGCAGCATTCATCATCAGATTCTTCAATCATTGACTACTTCCGTAGCGCAGGCGATCAGCTTGCTCCGGAAACTGAACTGCTGGGCGCAGTGATTCGTGACATTGTTGCTGATCAGGGACGTGTAACCAATAAAGCGATCATCCTCTATTTGATCGCTGAACTGGAATGCACTTCAGATGTTGTCAGGCTGGATGTGTTACGCAAAACGCTGG
This sequence comes from Pantoea sp. Ft-CA_14, assembly GCF_024520875.1. Lineage (NCBI taxonomy): Bacteria > Pseudomonadati > Pseudomonadota > Gammaproteobacteria > Enterobacterales > Erwiniaceae > Pantoea > Pantoea sp. Ft-CA_14. Next base: position 279,987 of record NZ_JALNPM010000001.1, read on the forward strand.
AAATCGTGGTTGGCCGCACGCCAGACGATACCGGCATCTGATACGCCATTCTGCGTTACCTCTGGTAACGCAGGATACTCTTCCCCCTCGCCCGCTTTTGTTTCCTTCCCTCACTTTCGCTGTATACCCGATATGCCACACAGAAATTATCCGATATAAAAATTCTTTTGCAGGTTAATGATGTAGCAGGGATTTGATCCCGACGATAACGCTTTTTTGCAATCATGCCAGATGATGATCATTCAGGCTTAATAAGACCTGCCAATGAAAAGGCGAACTTCTTTATCAGAAATTCGCCACCCCTAATGAATAATCAACAGAAAGATCTGACTGACATTTTTAATGAGGTCATCAACCGTCTCGCTGAATAAAAAACAAACGACTCACAAAAAATCCGTTTTAATGGCTGCGAGCAATATGCAAAGCCTCTTATGATCGCCGATGTCAAAGGTAGCAGGGACGCTATCATGACACAGGCCGGGACAACGCCCGGCATCAGGCCTGGCAACCTTAATGCATCTTACGAGTGAAAAAGCTTATCGCTTCCTGACACAATGCTTTCAGCCTGCTGTCACGCGTCTCTTCGCTCAGGCGAAACAGCGCGTCCGTAATGTCGTGGAAATGAACCGGCTCTCCCGCCTTGATCAAATCACTGACTACCGCACCAACCAGCGCACGGATTTCATTATCGTTGTCGTACTTCACACGACCTCCCGATGGTGTATGCATATACAGTCTATCATTAGCGGGAGCCAAAAAACAAAAAAGCCGTAGGGTGGGAAATATAAGCGAAGCGGCAAAAAGGTTATTAACTATACAACTTCAGAATATTATCTTGCTTTATTTTCACCCCATGCAGCCCTGAAGCTATAAATAGCCAAAACGTGGTAGCAACCGCTGTAATCTATTTATGCCCATGTATATTGAGAGTTGGATAGTTATATATCGCGGAAACAGACTTTTGGCTGAATGTGTTATAAACACTTTTACGACTCACTGTTTGTTGCGATAACCTGCGGGGCAGCTTTCCCGGCCTGATATGTGCTGACCAGCCTTTCACAAATGATCATCTGACAATGGCCAGCAGTATGATAAAACTATCGTCATCCTCTGGTGTCACGAGCAGCACATGGCTAAATTTACCCTGAAACAGATTGCTGCCCAGTCGGGACTCAGTCTGGCGACCATCGACCGGGCCCTGCATCAGCGCGGCAACGTGCATGCCACGACCCAGCACCGAATCCAGCAGGCGATAGCGGACCTGGAACTGATGCAAAAAGCGGGACTCGCCAGGGGAAGAACGATCTATTTCGACGTCATCATGCATACACCTGACCGCTTTCAGCCACTGATACGTGAGGCGTTCAGCAGTCAGATTGCCAGTTTTACTGCCTTTAAACTTCAGCTTCGTTTCCACTTCGGCGCGAATTTGACTGCGGAGGCGATTAACGCGCTGCTGAATAAAAAAGCGTTGCATAGTCACGGCGTCATTCTTAAGGCAGCCTGTTCTGGTGAACTTCATCCCACCCTTGAATCACTGCTGAAACAACGCGTTCCGGTGGTCACCATGATGAGTGACCTGCCCGGCAGCGCGCGCCTGCGCTATATCGGCATGGATAATTTTGATGCCGGTAAAGTGGCGGCTTTTCTGATGTCAAAATGGCTGCGGGTGAGTCGTTCGCATATTGTGGCTGTGACCGGCAGTCACGATTTCATTGGCGAACACGAGAGAATTCAGGGGTTTCAGCGAGCAATGCAGGAGTTTGCGCCCCAGCATCAGGTGAGCGTGGTGGCAGGCGGTTATGGCATTGACGCCCGGATGCAGCAGTCTGTGACACAGTTTTTGCAGAGACATCCGGATGCAGATGCGGTCTACACAGTCGGTGGCGGTAATCCCGGCATACTGCGCGCTTTTGCCGAACAAAAGCGGACGGTTAACGCTTTTATTGGTCACGATCTCGATCGTGAGAATCGTGCACTGCTGCAGGCTGGTAAAATTGATGCATTAATCGAGCATAATTTACAGCTTGATGCGCTGCACGCCTTCAGAACGCTGCTGGCGTTTCATGGATTTTTGCCCGCCTCAGAACCGCCCGCGCCCTACTCTAAAATCAACATCATCACCCGTTACAACATGACAGCCTGAAAAACTGTCAGGCAATTAATGAGCCCGGCTCATAACCGTTTGCCGACTGAGCGGGCTAATCACGCTCCGGCTTGCCGGTTACACTGTGCATGACACGTTAACAACAGGAGTGAGTAATGAAAATTATCGCCAACGGATCGCTGCCTTCGCGTAAAGGACCTGCTGAATATTTTACCGGTACGGTTCGGATTGATGCACCATTCCAGGCAACCGAACCCGCCCGCGTGGGTGGCGCAACGGTGACTTTTGAACCGGGTGCCCGCACCGCATGGCATACCCATCCACTCGGGCAAACCCTGATCGTCACGCATGGCCAGGGCTGGATTCAGTGTGAGGGTGAAGCCATTCAGGTGATGAACACCGGTGATATCGTCTGGATCCCGGAAAACGTGAAGCACTGGCACGGTGCAACGCCGGATAACGCCATGACGCATATTGCTATCGCTGAGTCACTGAACGGCTCGCCGGTAGACTGGCTGGAGCAGGTCAGCGATCAGCAATATCAGCGCTAAATCAGACGTGCACTCTGTCGCTAAAGTCTGACGTGATCGATCAGCGCCCTCAGCTTGGGGGCCAGGTTTTTACGGCTGGGAAAATAGAGATAGAAGCCGGCAAAGGCAGGCAACCATGCGTCGAGCAGGGTCACCAGTTCGCCACGTGCGATGTAAGGCTGGAAGGTTTCTTCCATGCCAAAGCTGATGCCGCCCCCGGCGCAGGCGGTGCGGATCATCACCCCCATGTCGTTGGTGGTGAGTTGCGGATTGACGGCAACATCAAACTCGCGTCCCTGCTCTGCGAACTCCCAGCGATAAGGGGCCAGACCAGGCCCTTTTCGCCAGCCGATGCAGCGATGATTGACCAGATCCTGAGGATGTTGCGGCGTGCCTGCGCGAGCCAGATAGGCGGGTGACGCCACCGCCACCTGACGCTGCGCGGTGGATACCGGCACCGCAATCATATCCTGAGCAATCACCTCCCCCAGCCGCACGCCCGCGTCATAGCCTTGCCCGACAATATCAAACTCCTCATCGGTGACGGTGATATCCAGCTCCACCTGCGGGTAAGCGGTAATAAAGCTCGCCAGTAGTTTTCCCCCCAGCATCCGCTCAGCAATCGAGGAGATCGCCAGCCGCAGCTGGCCCCGAGGTTCCGCAGCCAGTTCGGCAATATCGGTCACGGCGCGATTGAGCTGGTTGATCGCCGGCGCCACTTCGGCATAGAGCCGCTGTCCGGCTTCGGTCAGCTGAACCGATCGTGTGGTGCGCTGCATCAGCGTGAGGTTAAGCCGGTCTTCCAGACGCCGCAGACTCTGGCTGATCGCCGGACGCGTAACACCTAATTGTTCTGCGGCCAGCCGGAAATTTCGCGTCTGCGCCACAATCACAAAAACTTCGAGAGCATTTTTATCGGCATTCATTGGTCAGATTGAGTTACCAGTGCGTAAAGTGTTCGGTGGATTATCTTTATAATCCAGTCGCCGTATGATCGCCAGTGACAACCTGACTGGAGAAACAAAATGACTCAGAAAGTGATTTTAATTACCGGCGCCTCAAGCGGCATCGGTGCAGGCATTGCACGTGAACTGGCGAAAACAGATGCCATTCTGCTGCTGGGTGCGCGGCGGGAAAGCCGCCTGGCCGCGCTGGCTGAAGAGCTGCAGTTCAATGGTGCAGAGGTGGCGATCAAAGCGCTTGATGTTACGCGCCGCGAAGAGATGACGCAGTTTGTTGAGTATGCGCTGGAGAGATGGGGCCGGGTGGATGTAATGATCAATAACGCCGGTATTATGCCCTTGTCTCCGATGGCGTCGCTGCGGGTGGAAGAGTGGGAACAGATGATCGACGTAAACATCAAAGGGGTGCTGTATGGCATTGCGTCAGTGTTGCCGACCATGCTGGCCCACCAGCGCGGCCACATCATCAACGTCGCGTCGATAGGGGCGCTGGCCGTGTCGCCCACCGCAGCCGTCTACTGCGCCACTAAGTTTGCGGTGCGGGCGATTTCCGACGGATTACGGCAGGAGAACAGTCAGCTACGGGTGACCTGTGTCCATCCCGGTGTGGTTGAGAGCGAGCTGGCATCAACCATTACCGATCCGGCAGCCGCCGAGGCGATGCAGCACTATCGCGCTATCGCGTTGCAGCCGGACGCCATTGGTCGCGCCGTTCGCTATGCCATTGAACAGCCTGAAGAGGTGGATGTGAACGAAATCGTGGTGCGGCCAACCCGAACGCAGCAGTAAGCAACCCGCCCGATGCGCTGTGTGCATCGGGCGGGCGGTTTTACTGTCAGTAGAGGCTTCTGCGGGTACGCTGCACGGTGATGGCGATGGCCGTCAGTGCCACCAGCATCAGAAATATCCCCAGTCCAACCATGGCGTTAAAGCCATAGACTTTAAACAGCAGCAGACCGGCAATACAGCCGCTCAGGAATGAAAACACGGTAGTCAGATGGGTGTGCAGAACCTTCTGGAAAAAGCGACGATCGTCGGTTTCAAGATGCACGGCGTGAGAAGTATGGGCAAAGATCCACGACCCCAGCGCAATACCCGCATCGGTCAGCGTGCCGGTAATGTGGGTCGATCTGACGCGGCCATTGGAGAGCTGCGTCGAGGTCGCATTATGAATCCCCATTAAAAAGCCCAGCATTAACAGCACTTCCCCGTTAAAGCTTGGCCGGTAGAACACGATTTCAAAGATTGATGCCGCCGTCAGTGCCGCCCCTTCCGCCAGAATGATCAGACAGAATATGGTGCGTAACTTATGTCTGATCCCCACTACCACCGCCAGCCGGGCAACGGTACAACCCAGCACAAAGGCAATAATCAGTGCCATCAAAAACAGCATGGTATGGAGGTCGCTGGTGGTCACTTCCTGGGAGATTTGCGACGTGTTACCGGTCATATGCGATGGAAAAAATCCAAACGCGCCCAGCGCCATGGCATTAAGGATGCCGGCGGTGGTGGCAAGCACCAGCGCCAGCAGTCGATCTTCGGTATGCGAACGAACTTTCTTCTTTTTTATCAGCACAGGCTTCCCCACCTCAGGTGAATGCAAAACGTTCATATAAGGCTTCCAGCATACAGCCTGATGGAAATTATTCCTGTCAGAACCAGATAACTCTGATGAAATAAGCCATTAATTTTGCTGATTTTTATAAAGCTGATTCAGTTTACTTTTAAAAGTGTCAACGACGCGATGATTCACCAGCAGCTGATCACCAGAGAGGCTGATGGTGAACTCAGTCAACGATGAAGAGTTGCGCGCCTGTGGACGTAAAGGAGCGATGTGGTTCAGCATCGTCCGCCACCTGATAGCTGACGCCCGGTGTCAGCACGAAACGGCGACCATCTGCCAGTTCAGTGTGCAACTCACCCGCCATACACAGCAAAATATGGCCCTTTGTGCACCAGTGATCGGCGACATAGCCTGGCGAGTAGTCGACCATCCGCACCCGGATATCGTTAAACTTCACGGTTCGCCAGGTCGCCTGCCCCTGGTCGCCGGGATGAATCGTCTCTTCAATCTGATCCCACTGGGTCAGGCCAAACGGCAGATTTTCAATTTTCATGCGATTCCCTCAAGGCTAAGTGCAGGATAAACGTCAGGCCAGCGCCTGGGTAACGGCCTCTTCCGCGTGGATAAGCGTGGTATCAAACAGTGGCACGCTGGCATCCGTGGCATCCACCAGCAGTGTGATTTCGGTGCAGCCCAGAATAATGGCCTCCGCCCCCTGCGCGACCAGCTGCTGCATGATCTCACCATAACGGCGACGCGACGCGGGATTGATCTCGCCCAGACAGAGTTCGTGGTAAATCACCTCATGCACAAAAATCCGATCCTCTCTATCCGGCGTGATCACCTCAAGACCAAACTGCTGCTGAAGTCGCCCGCGATAGAAATCCTGTTCCATGGTGAATCGCGTCGCCAGTAATCCGACCTTACGCACCCCGGCCTGCTGAATGCGCCGTCCGGTGGCGTCGGCGATATGCAGCAGCGGGATGCCCGTTGCGGCGCTGATTTGTGCTGCCACTTTATGCATGGTGTTGGTACAGAGTACGATGAACTGCGCGCCAGCCCGTTCCAGATTGCGTGCCGCTTCAGCCAGTATCTCTCCCGCCTGCTGCCACTCGCCCGCGGCCTGTAGCTGCTCAATGCGCTGAAAATCCACGCTATAGAGCACCAGCTCCGCCGAGTGCAGGCCGCCCAGCCGCTGTTTAACCTGCTGATTGAGAATGCGATAATAGAGCGCGGTAGACTCCCACGACATACCGCCTAACAGACCAATGACTTTCACAATGCACTCCGGGTTCAGGGGTTTTATTCCAGCATGCCAGATCGACATTGATCGGCAACGGCTTTGTTCAGTTGATACTGTTCTGAGGTCTGAAGCGTCGGGCAATCACCATCAGCACCAGCACGCCAGCGCTCATGATCAGCCAGGCCTGGGTCATTGACGTGCCGCTATCACGCACCCAGCCTGCCAGCAGCGGCATCAGAGCCGCAATCAGATATCCGCCTCCCTGCACGCGTGACAGCAGAATGCCCGCCTCTCTGGCACTGCGCGCATGATCCAGCGTAACGATCAGCGACAGCGGAAAGAGCGCACCGATGCCCGTACCCAGTAACAGTGAAGAGAGTATCGGCATCGTGCCCGGGTAAAAGACCAGACTCAGCAGCCCCAGCAGCAACAGGGCCAGCACGCCGAGCAGCAGCGGACGGCGATCGGGAAAGCGATGTAACGTCGCCGAGACGATGAATCCTGCCACCACTTCGGTTAACGTCAGGGCCGCGAGCAGATAGCCACTGTGGCGAGCACTCCAGCCCAGTTGAATATAGAATGGCGGCAGCCAGGCCAGCACTAATGTATAAGCACCCGTGCCAATGCCGAAAAAGAGCATCAGCAACAGGGTACGCCGCACAGGCAGCGTCGCTGCATCAGAGGCCACGCTCACCTGCGGCGATCGTCTGACTAAAGTCAGCCAGATCAGCAGTGTGACCAGCGTTAACCCGCCGGAAAGCGCCAGCGCGGGTTGCAGGCCCAGCCATGAAAACAGCGGGTCGGCACCGGCAGCAGTCAGTGCCGCGCCCGCCATAATGCCCGTGCTGAACAGCGCCATCAGCGTCGCCGCGGCCTCAGCAAAGCGTTGCCGGATCAGAGCGGGCATCAGCGCCTGTATCACGCCAATTCCTGCGCCCCCCGCCAGCGCGGTGAGCAGCAGCTGAGAGGGAGTAAGCGTAACGCCGCGCCACAGGCAGGCGAACGTCAGACAGAGCAAACCGGCGGCGATTCCCTTTACCGGCCCGATGCGGGCGATCAGCCACGGGCCAGAGAGTGCGGCCAGACCCATCATCGCCACTGGCAGCGTGGTCAGCAGACTGAACGTCGTCGACGACAATCCGGCCTGCAGTTGCAACACCGGGAACAGCGGGCCGATAATCGCCAGCATAGGCCGCAGATTCAGCCCGATAAGAAAAGCGATCACGGCAAACAGAATGGGGAACAACACCTTATTTTTCATCATCGACGCCTTAACAGAGGATTGACGATGACAGCTCCGGGCTGCCACCATTTATCTTAACGTTAAGATAAATTCCCCCCGGTGTTAAGAGGCTGCGCACAACCCGACAACATAACCACAATATTTAAAGGTAATTTATGCATGACCATATTGATTTCGTTGTCAGTCAGTGGGACGACGCGATGCCCGATCTCGACGCCTCTTCAATGCGGATCTTCGGCAGGGTGCTGCGTCTGATGAAACATCTGGCGAAAGCGCGCAGTCAGGCACTGGAGCCTTTTGGTTTTCAGGAGGGAGAATTTGATGTGCTGGCGACATTGCGACGGGCGGGATCGCCTTTTCGCCTGTCGCCCACCCAGCTCTACCAGGCGCTGCTGGTGACTTCCGGTGCGATGACAAATCGTCTGAACCGGCTGGAGCAGCAGCATCTGATTGAGCGTATTGCCGCGCCAGAGGATAAGCGCAGCATGCTGGTCGGGCTGACGCCGCACGGGCAGCAGCAGATTGAGCATGCACTCCGCGTCCATACCGCTACGCAGGAGGCGCTGCTGGCCCCGCTTGGCGCTTCAGAGCGTGCCGAACTGGAAAGGTTGCTGAAAACGCTGCTGCTGGTGTGTCCAGGCGAAGCGACCGCCGCAGAATAGCGCCGTCAGCGCTGCAGTTCGGCCACTGTCATGGTGAAGATAACCGGCAGGTGATCGGCACTGGCATAGGCATGCGGCATATCGGTTCGCGCTACGGCTGCACAGCCCTGCTGCACCACCAGGGTCTGCTCACCCACCGTTAAGGCGAGCGTGCCCTGCTCGACATGCAACAGTTCGAGTGTGCCTGAGGAGTGACCGGCAGAACGGAAAGCTTCGCCCGCAAACATCTGCCAGCGCCAGAGCTCGATCATATCCGGCCCACGGGTTCCCGCCAGCAGCTGCGCATAACCGCCCTGCTCACCCTGCCACAACCGGGGCATTTCGCTGTTCTCAATCAGCCAGGCGTCAGGCGCATGCGAAACGTTGACGATATCTGCCACCGAGACGCCCAACGCGGCAGCCACTTTACAGAGAATGGCGATGCTGGGATTGGCGGCACCCTTTTCGATCTCCACCAGCATGCCTTTACTGACGCCAGCCCGGCGTGATAACTCATCCAGCGAGAGTTTCTGACTTTTACGCCAGCTTTTGATGCTGTCCGAAACAGCCTGATTGACACTGGCGACATCGGCACCCGCATCGGTCGTTATATTGACTTTTTTGGTCATCGGTCATTACTATGAAATAAATTAGTCACTGAGAGAGTATCCGATGTTATCTGTTCACCCGTCAATCGATCCTGCTGTTTTCGCGCTCGCTCCCGCCTTTCGTGCCATGAGTATTGTGGTGGAAGCCACACCGATTACCCGACCAGACGTTGCCAGCGATGCACTGAAAAGCGCATGCCAGCAGGTGTTAAATGATGATGCGACGTGGGCAGACGCGCATCTCGCCGCCTGGGCTGAGATATTTAAAGCCTTTGGTGCCAAAGCGAAACGTACACCCTGTTCGGCAGAAGCATTGCGTAAGCGTGTGCTGCGGGATGGCGCATTGCCTGCCATCGATCCGGTTGTCGATCTCTATAACGCCATCAGCATTCGTTATGCGCTGCCGGTCGGGGGTGAAAATATCGCGGCCTATGCTGGCGAGCCACGCCTGGTGATAGCTGACGGCAGTGAACGTTTCGATACCGTTAAAGAGGGCGAGGTGGTTTATGAGTCGCCGGAACCGGGCGAAGTGATCTGGCGCGACGATCAGGGCGTGACCTGTCGCCGCTGGAACTGGCGGCAGGGTGTAAGAACCCGACTGGATGCCAGCGCGCAGCAGATGTGGTTCATTCTGGAAAGTCTGCCCGCTATGCCGCTTTCCGCGCTGCAACAGGCCAGCGACGATCTGGTTTCGGGATTACAGCAGATGATGCCGGGTGCGCAAATCAGTACGACGCTGATTGAAGCGCCAGCAAACTGAACATTGCCTCAACCGCGGCTGAACGAGGTTAACGGTGAGCGGAAACTGTGGCAGGATACGCGCCCTGCGTCTGGCCATACCCGGCTGACTTAACGGCACTCAACCGGTGACTAAAATGGCTAAAGTAAAATATATCCTGCCCCTGCTGCTGATCCTCGCCCTGGCCGCCTGGTGGTTTATCCCACACGACAGTGAGGAAGATAAGGCGTATTACGTCGCGGTGTTGTGCGCGGTTGATCATGATAGTAAGCAGCCCCTCGACCGGCAGATGCAGAACGTCATTGAAGGCGGCAACTCTGATTATGCGCTGCAAAAAATCACTTATAAATCGGGGCTGGGCCGCAGCGTGATTGCTCGCTGGCAGCAACTGACACCTGATGAACAGCAGCGCGCCGCCCAGGATAACCTCGCCTGCCAGCAGATGCTGAAGCGCTGATTTCTGACGGGCGTGTTCATATCATTAATCATATGATTTCGCGCTGGTCATCATTATGGCCGCGCCCGTCCTGGCTTATCCCTACGCATCTGAAATTACCGTGTTTTTTGTCTACGGCAGACAGGATTGCATTAAAAATCGTGTTAAACGCTGTTGATGGTGCTGTAAGCCTTATCAATATGGCGGCATACAGTTTCAACATCAAGCCCGTTGTGGCGGCACTGGCGTCCGCGATAAATCGAGGTGTAACTCTTAGGTTAGTTGCCGATGAAAAGCCAATAGCATCCGGTACACCACCGTGACATTTCTGGTCAATCAGGGTGTGATGTTATGAATGAAAAGCCGTTACGCCTTCATGCATAATAAATTCATGGTGGTTGATGATAATGCTGTAGACGGTTCTTTTAACTTCAGATCATCGGCTGAAAAACGTAATGCTGAGAATGCCCTGGTTATCCGGGGCAATTCATTCCTGAGTCAGCAATATCAGAATGAATTTAACCGCCTTTGGGCCGAGTCATTGCCCGTACAGTGTAATTATTCATGGTCGGCAAACGAAATATAATCTGCTTAGCGGACTGTATATGACAAAGAAAAAAGTTTATCCGGTTCACTTTACCGGTCAGCGGGGCCAGCAGGAGGCCTCTGAGGCTTTCCAGCAGAATGAAAGATCCACATGGCAGCGCTGGCTTAAGCATTCCCGAAATAATAAAAAAACCACAGTAGTGACCTGCAGGTGTCTGCCGGCAGAAAGCGATCCTGTCAGGCGCCGCCTGAAGGTCCACTATTCTCAGGATACTGAACGCTGCTGGCTGTCCTCCTACGCTTTCACCGGCAACGAGCACAAACCGGACTGCCGGTTTTATTCGGTGTGGTCAGACGAACGGCAGGCAGAGATTTATCAGGGCGATGCGGTCCGCACTGCCGCGGACGGCACCATCGTGGTCAGGCTGCCCACCGGCCTGCAAAAAAAGGCCCCTTCAGAGGTCAAGGCGGCTGAGAACGCGCCCGGTGATGAACGTGTAAAGCGTAAACGCAGGCCCTCAATGCGCCTTCTCGGGCTACTTCACCTGCTGTGGGAACAGTCCGGCATCAACGTCTGGCATCCTGCTTTCGATAAAAAGAAACGCACACCCGGCTGGGTGTGCTGGCACCTGCAGCAGACGGCTGGCCGGATACGCGTCGGCCGCGTGCCACTGGAAGAATCGCTACTGCTCATGACCACGAAGGGCACGCCGCAGGTTGTGGCCAACCGGGAGCACCTGAGAGCGGCCGAAAAGAACAAAAGGCGGCTCATCGTGGTGTCCGTACTGGCCTGCTGGAGTGAGGCTGCTGAAGCCCGTCTGCAGACAACGCTGCCACTGGGGCTGTTTTTCGGCTTCCCGAATCTGATGCTGCCGGAGGACGCTCGCCTGCGCCTGGAGAGGAGCTTTGGCCGCGAGCTGGGCGACTGGCGGCGGGGAATGAAGGTCGTGGTCATCGCGGAGACGGAGCCGCCGGAAACGACGTTCAGGCACGTAGACGGACGCAACCGGCCGTCCAGCTGCAGCACCGTCATCGATGTGGCGCTAATGACGGTCAGCCCACGCTTTATTCCGCTGGATTCAGGCTATGAGGGGGCAGTGGAAGAAAAACTGTGGCAGGAAAAACGCGCCTTTATCAAGCCTCTGCGCTACGACGGTGAAGAAGATGTGTTTCCGGATTTTGTGCTCAAGGACGTTCCTGGCGTGGATGCGCTTCCGATGGAAGTGTTCGGCATGAACTCACCAGAGTACCTGCAGCGCAGGCAGGTAAAAACCGCTCACTATGAGGCGGAATATGGGCCCGGGCGGTGGTGGTACTGGGATGCTGCTGCGAAGCCAGACATGCCTGCATTTCCCTACGTCTGACACGGGTGTCTTTTAACTGCAGGGAGATAGGGTTGAAGTACTGTATCTGTTTATCCTGTGCCTGACAGGTTGTCAGGCCTGAACGCGGAAGGTATTGTTTAAGAAACGTCAGGACGATAATTGAAGCTGAACCTGCAGGAGCTGGCAGTGGACACGACTGAAGAACTCAATAACACCTATTTCTACGCAGGCAGACCCAACCTCACCGCTGGTGAGCTCTTTTTCATGATTTTCTGTGAAGAAGTTGCTGAACAGCTGGGGGTTGATGACTTCGGCGCGATCGTGGCCATCCTGTCCGGGCGTAATGTCCTGAATACCCGCACCAAACCGCGCGATGCTCTCAAGGGAACCTCCTATGCCTCACGGGCAGCGCGCAGAGTATTTCCGAAAGCCAAATTTCCCTTCGGCATAAAGCTCCCCACCATCGTAGGGGGGTACCCGCCCCGGACCGCGCGTATTCTTTTTACGCATAAGCTCAGCACCTTTGTCGGACGGGCGATACCCGTCGTAGGCTGGGTGATGCTGGGCAGAGACGTTGCCAGTATCAGTTTCAATTCGGTCAGACTATACAATGCCATCGCCCGTGGGGAGGATAAGATATGGTAGATGACACCCAGGCACGCGTAATGGCACTCATTGAGCCGTGGAATGGCCGCTCCCTGCTGAAGTTCCGGAAAAAAACACTCACGCCAGAGATGTCGCTCAATCTGGACATGAAGCTGGACCCGGAGGATGCTGCGGAATGCCTTCAGAACGTCTTCGATGCGTTTGGAATGGATTCTGACGAGGTGACTTTCATCTTCTACTATCCAGAAAACCCGCGCGAGGCTATCCCTCTTACTATCGAAATGTTGATCGAGTCAGCCCGTGCCAGACGATGGTGCTATGACTGATAGGTAATCTAAGTGCTACACGCTCTCTGTTGCCTTAAAATGTGGCGCTCAGAATGCCTCTCAGCACAACTTAAGTGGGGGGACTGTGAGTGATAAGTTCCATCATTAGAAGCTCTAGTATCGCAAAATTGCTATCTGCTCTGTATAGCCCCAATTTCTTATGCCGCTTTAGCTGAAAATCATTGCACCCTTTCTGCTTAACATTCATCAACATTTTGGATTTAAAAAACGTGGAACCGGAACCCTGTCCGTTTGTTCCTTATTAATAAACAAAGCGACCATCAATCAAGCTATTTATTACAGTGAATTAACAGGTAAACTGAAGATATACTGATGTTAATTACCATAAAAAACGGGTGAAAAAATGCTTAAACAGCCAAAGCTGGCTGATATTCTTTCTTACACAGCCTGTAATAATTCAAACGAGATAAGTACTACTGACGATTATGAAGCCCTTACTCCCAGTATTATCGAGCCAAGGGAATCAGCAGTGTATACGGATGCACTTAATTTTGCCTGTTCCCGCTGGGATATCAGAAACATTGCTGTAACGGGTGCCTATGGAGCGGGTAAAAGTTCGGTTCTCCGGACATGGAAAGAGTGTCCTGATAACGATTTACGCATCATGACCATCTCCCTGGCTGATTTTGAAATGCAGTCCGCCCCTCAGAAAAAACCTGAGCCTGCCGGTGAGGAGGGCAAAACAAGCTCCGCTGACGATAAAAAAGCTGCGGCGGAAGAAAAAACCATCGAGTACAGCATCCTTCAGCAGCTGCTATATAAAGAAAAGAAGAGTGCGCTACCGTATTCGCGCATAGAACGTATTTCCGATATCACTTCATTTCAGGTCGCTGCAGTAGCTGCAGACCTGCTTGTGATCATGGGGGTCATAGTGGCAGGCCTGCTCTGCCTCTTTCCGGACTACGTCAGTAACAAGCTGTCGCTGCCTGAGATGATGAGCCATCAACTTAGCAGTATGCCGGCAGTCAGGCTGGCAATGGCCGGGTTACTGATTTTTACGGCGCTGTTTCTCTCTGTCAAAAAACTGCACCGCATCGGCCTCTTTGACCGGCGGGTCAGTGTCGACAAGGTCGATATGCTGAAAGGTGCCATATCAACCCGCCCCTCTTCCCCGTCCCTTCTTAATGTCTATATTGACGAAATTGTATATTTCTTTGAGCAGACCGGGCACAACGTGGTCATTTTTGAAGACTTAGACCGCCATAACGACGGAGCTATTTTTATCAAGCTGCGGGAAATAAACCAGATCATTAATAACACACGTCCTGATGATGATCCTGTCCGGTTTATTTATGCCGTCAGAGACGGGCTATTCTCAACGGCTGAAGCAAGGACGAAATTTTTCGATTTTGTTATACCTGTGATAACAGTTATGGACAGCGAAAATGCTGCTGAGCATTTTATTAGCATGTTCAGGGGAAATGAAATCAGTGAACCTGGCTTCAATAAATGTGTCTCACGTCTTGCATTATTCATTCCTGATATGCGAATCATGAGAAATATTGCTAATGAATTCAGGATATATCAGAATCTGGTTAACGGAGCTGGCGATATCACGCGCCTTCTTTCTATGATTGCTTATAAGAATTTATTTTCTGAAGATTATCATGGTATTGATCTAAAAAAAGGTGTGCTGTATTCCTTCGTCAGAGCTTTCGTATCTGGTGAGTTAAAAGAACAACCAGAAAAAGAACTTCGTGTTAAAATGTTGGATATTCAAAGTGAAATTGATGCTCTTCTTAACGATAAAGCTGTGAGTGCTGCAGAAATAAGGAGAGATATCCTTTCTGATTATATATCACCTAAACAGGAGGGGAGGTTTAAGTTTCACTTTGGTTCTGAATCTTATTACTTAAATGAAATCGCACAAGATGAAGATGCATTTAATAAGTTAAGGAATGTTAGTGCTATATATGTATGGTCTCAAGAAATAATGTCAGCAGCTTTTACCATTCAGAAAGGTTCGATACAAGAGATAGTTGAGTCCTTTGATGAAAGAATGGCAAATCTCGATAAAAAAAACCAAGGGAAAGTTAGTCAACTACAGGAAGATATTAACGCTATCGAAGGTGAGATAAATACACTAAATCAGACAAGTCTGGCTGCATTAACCCGAAATATGGGGCGTAATAGATTTTTTATTTGGGCGGAAATAAGCTTTAACTCTGATAATTCAATAACCGAAAATAATGAAAAAAGAATTGACCACCTGGATTTCATTTATTTTCTCCTGATTCATAGCTATATTGCGTCAGACTACATGTTTTACCGTTCAGTCTTCAGGCCGGGTAGCCTGAGCCATGAGGACAATGAATTTATAAAAGCGGTCAGTATCGGCAGGATGGTGACCGATACGCTGGACATGCCGCTGAGGCGGGTCGAAAACGTTATAGCCAAGCTGTCCAGTCTTGGGCTGATGATGGAGGACAGTGCATGGCATTCAGAGATTCTACTTTATCTGCTTGGACATGAACCTCTTAAACTTCAACCCATTATTAAAGTTCAGTCTGGAGATGACTGGTGCCTAGTCCGGCTGGCTGAACATACGTTCAAAAAGTGGAGTACATCGCAGCGCATTCGCTACGTTGAATTGATCGCTTCAGATAAAGAAAAGGCCTTTACATTTGTCAGGCGCCTCTCTGAAATGGAACAAAAAGCAGTTGCATCTGAACTCCTGCTTTTACATCTTTGCTCTTCTGGGCCCAAGTGGAACCATGACTCAACTGACATGAAGCAGTGGGCTCAGTCCATTCTTGCCAGCAATGGTCTTTTCCCTGACCAGGTGCCTGAAGGATATTGCAAAACATTCAAAACGAATTTAATTAATACAAACCTGAATGATTTGAGGCTGGATGTCTGTGATACTGCATGCGGAAAAGAGATTGTAGCCACTATTGTTGAAAATCAGCGGTGGGGATATTCGGCAGCAAATTTAAATAATATTATACTGATGCTGACTGTTAGAGATGAAAAGAAACTAGACTATCTTTATAAAGAGCCTGTTTCAGCTGTGGAAGCATTAAATATACCGGAAATTAAAGCTGTTGTGTGGGAAAATATAAATAGTTTTATTGTGGATTATTTCATTGCTTCACAGGAACACCGTCGCATTACCGAACTACTTAATATGAATAGCATCAACGCTAAGACGTGTTTTGAGATAGTGACTAAAATGCAGTTCATTGTCGATGATATCAGCCAAATAAAAAACCGTTTAGTAATGTTCGAAGGTGCAGAAACTAAAAAGGAAGGCAATGATTTATATTCTCTTCTCCTTGAATATCATAGGATCACTACGAACTGGGACCAGTTGGGTTTTCTGCTGAAACAGGAAGACATCTCAGATACTAACCTTTCAAAATGGTTTGATGAGAATGCAGGGACCTTTGAGGATACATATGTAAATTCCTCTTCTATTGACTTAATTGATTTGCTGATACAAAGGGTTTTTAATTCTCCTGCACTGAACGATGCTTCACGTAATAAAATTCTCGCAAACCTCCATGTAACATTCCTGGTGCTGCCAGAAAATCTTGATCTGGAGAAGGTTGCTCTGCTTATAGAGTACGGCCGACTAGCCCCGACCGATGAGATTTTTAGAAACATTAATGATACTTTCATAAATGATGGAAGAAAAGTTACTGAAACACTGGTGAAGTTCGTTGTGAAGTTTCCGGTGCTCCTCAGAAACTGGCCCGATCTCGTACTTAAAGTAGAGGATGACTTTGACAGGCCTCTTGCTGAAATGCTTTTCAGCAGTGAGGACGTATCTGAAGCCGACCTAGTGAATGCGCTGAACTGGCTCTGGAAAAAAGAACCGGAAATATTTTCTGGTTCATTATTTATTGCGGCAGGATCATTAACTCGTCTGGCTCCGGATCTCTCAGATGATAACTTGCGGCTTCAGTTAATTACTCAGTGTCTTAAAGAAGCTAGTTTATCCGATGAAGACATCACTGTTATCCTCAAATCCTTTTCTGATGATGACTATCATTCTTTCATCAGTGATAAATCCCACCGGTCGTTAAAGCATAACGACCCACTCTGGCAGTTGGCCCTCTTACTCGATAAGGCGGGCTTCATTCGCTCCCTTAGCTGGAATGAAGCACTTGACCGGATCTGGTTTATCCCACACAACAGTCCTGTTTTCAGACGTGGATAGTCCTTTCATTCAAAATCCTGCATGCGGCGTGGAATATAGACATTATGCAGGATTTTTACTTTTAGCCAGTAAAAGTGTCTTAAATCACTATTGCCGCTCTTCTGGTATATTTATGTTTTATTTTCTACATGCTGCGCACCATCTTCTTATAAACTTGGCTAGATCCGAAACAGGGTGAATACGGATCCCCCATTTCAACTGAAAGGCAGATTAAACGAAATGTGGGTCGTACCACCCCATCCCCTCGTTTTTTTCTTAGCCTCTCTGCGCTGCGGCACATCAACGTGCTTTTACAGCGTGTCAGCTGCGGTGAGATACCGTAATGCTTCCTTTAGCTAGGCAGATCGACTGTGTGACCTATGAGGAATGGATAGGGGGGCATGAGTTGTTACGCCTGAGGTCGGATACATCTGCTCTGGATCTGCAAATCTGATATCAGAGATTTCTCACCTGTTTCATCTAAAACTCTTGCCTAAACAGGTTTACAGAGCATATATTTCGATTGTCCATATAAATACGAACAATCGAACAGTGGGAAGGTTACTATGACAATGCATCAAAACAGCAGTCAGCATCGGCTGGGCTGGAGTCTGGCTCTGCTGGCGTTTGCCCAGCTCATCATTTCTCTGGATATCAACATCGTATTCGTTGCATTACCGGAAATAGGAAGCGGCCTCGGATTTTCTGAACAAACCCTGCAATGGGTCGTAAGTGCATATACGGTGTTCTGCGGCGGATTTCTGCTTTTTGGCGGCAGGGCGGCTGATCTGCTTGGCCAGCGCCGCATGTTTATCGGTGCACTCTGGCTTTATGCGATTTCATCTCTGGTCGGAGGCCTGGCATGGCGTCCGGAAGTCATTATCGCCGCACGCGCAGTGCAGGGGATCGGCGGAGCATTCCTCTTTCCGGCAACGCTTTCACTGATTAATCGTCTCTTCCGGGAAGGACCTGAACGAAACCGGGCTCTGGCTGCATGGGGCGGAGCGGGCGCAAGCGGACTGACCATCGGTTCCCTGGCCGGCGGTTTTCTCACGAGTTACTTTGGCTGGTCTTCGGTGTTTTACGTCAATGTTCTGCTCGCAGGCATAGCTATTGTTGCAGCATTTCTGGTCATCCCTGCCGATCCGGCGCGTCATGAGAAACGCAGTTTTGACCTGCCGGGCGCGCTGACCGTGACTGCAGCTTCTACGCTGTTTGTTTTTGCTCTGGTACAGGGGCCCGAATACGGCTGGGACACCCCGCTTATCCGTAACTCGCTTATTCTGGCTGTCATCAGCCTGGTGCTGTTTGTGCTGATCGAGTCAAAAAGCAAAGACCCGCTGATGCCTATGCAGCTGTTCCGCAATAAAAATCTGGTCGCTGCCGTTTCAGTGACGTTTCTCTATATGGGAACGTTTGGCGCACTGCCTTATTTTGAGACCGTGCTTTTCCAGAACGTAATGCATTACAGCGCGCTCGAAACCGGCCTGGCCTTCATCGTTCCTTCTGTCTCCATTTTTATCGGTACTCAGGCCGGTGCCCGTCTGGCAAATGGCATGGGGACCCGCAATGCCCTGATTGCAGGCTGCGTTGTGGGTATTGCAGGCACGCTGTTGATGATGACCGGAGCAGATGTATCTGCGACCTATAAAGATATCCTGCCGGGGCTGGTTATCTCAGGTCTGGGACAAGGGATTGTCTGGACGGCAATGTGGATCGCAGCGGCAACAGGAGTTGCCCACAATGAGCAGGGTATTGCATCAGGCATGGCGTCCACAACCCTGAACGTGGGCAATGCTATTGGTCTGGCCGTGCTGATTGCCGTTTCCTCGGCGATGACTGCCACGGGGCCTGTTGCGGATAATACCGCTGCGCTGGCTTCAGAAGCGTTTCACGCGTTCCTTTTTGCTTCCGCTGGTATGGCGATTGCCCTGTTAATTTCCTTCAGCCTGCCGGGCAAAAAGCGTCTCGTTGCTTCTGCGCAGGAAACCGTTTAAGGGATATGTCTCCGGCCGGAAACGGCCGGAATGGAGCATCTTGATGTCTGACCTGTTTGCTTTGCCTTACCCTGTTCTGCCACATGAACTGTCCCGTTACGCTTTCCTTTTTGATATCGATGGCACGCTTAGCGGGCTCAGGCCCACGCCCGGTGAGGTTCAGATTAATGACACCGTAACCCGTTTCCTGGCTTTTCTTTCACAACGCAGCATCCCCTTCGCCCTGATATCCGGACGCAGCATACTGGACATTGACACCCTGTTTCTATCACATGACGTTCCCTGCGCAGGCGTCCACGGGGCCGAGATACGCTATGCAGATGGAAAATATGAGCGGCTTGCTATATGTGGCAGTGACGTTGCTCACGTCTGGGAGCGCCTCAAACTTGCCTGTATGCGTTATCCGGCCTTGCGCCTTGAAAATAAACTCATTTCATTTGCTATTCACTTCCGCGATGCACCGGAACTGGCAGCAGTCGCGATGTGGACAGCCGCCTCTCTGGCCGAGCTGTATCCGGACACCTTTGCAGTTCAGCACGGTAAATTTGTCTGCGAACTCAGGCCCGTGAAAGCCAGTAAAGGAGCGGCCGTTGAAAAGATGATGATGTCACCGGCATTCTGCGGCAGAACGCCTGTCTATGTTGGCGATGATATTACCGATGAGACGGCATTCAGGGCAGTCAATGAAATGGAAGGTTTCTCAGTGAAGGTCGGCGCTGAGGAAACGTCAGCAACGCACAGGCTTAAAGATGTCTGTGGTGTTCACCGGTGGCTCGATGGCTTAATGGCCAGTGCCGCCGCAGGCTGCAGAGTGCCCGCGCAGGGCGCTGATAAACGCTCTTCTTGATATAATCAGCAGTACCGAAACAAACAGCCCGGCGGTCAGCGCCGATTCCGGGCTGAAATATATAGCCACAGAGCCTGTATAGATCCCGGAGCACAGCCCTCCGGCAGTCAGCATAACGAGCGCAATCGTTGAAAGTAGCGGTGCACGTGATGGTCTGGAAGCCATGGCTGTGGCCATCACAATGGGTAATACCCCGCCAAGCGCAAAACCCGCTGCAAAACTGCCTGCACCCAGTACTGCCGTTCCTTTCCCTGCCAGAATTGCACTGATGCCTCCCAGCAGTATGATGTCATCCAGCAGAAGCAGCCTGAATTCAGGGTGGCTTTTACCGGCAAACATGCTACCTGCCCTTCTCGCGAGCATTCCTAATGAAAACAGCGATATAACGTGATTGGCTGAAACCTGAGGGATACCCTTGCTCATTGCATACGTTACCAGCCAGACATTCTGCTGCCACTCAATAAAACCAATTGAAAAACAAACAGTTGCGTAATTTATAAGGGTTTTTTTCGAACCTGTAGCGTCAGACTCCAGTGAAAAAGAAGTCTTTTCTCCCGTCGATGGAGAGACCTGTCTTTCCACTGCATATGACCGGAAAAACGTCAAAGCGAGAGGAATCATTAGGAAGGCTAAAGTGATATTCGCAAAAGAGATGGCTTTAAAAAATATCTGCCAGGGATAATTGCTGTTCATTATTATGTTGATCAGCAAAGGGGCGAGAAGGGTTCCAGCACTGAATGAAAAATCAGCAAAGCTCAGTACTGCCTGCCGTCTTTCAGGGAAAAACCAGCTGACAGAAGTATGGCAGGAAGTGAAAATTATGCCACCTGCAGTACCAGTTATACAGTAGAGAAAACAGAATAAAAAAAATGATGGCGTAACGGACAGGCCGAAAATAGCTACAGAGGCCACGAGGCATGCAGAAAGGAAAAGTGCAGAAAGCTGAAATCTTTTAAGCAGACGGGAGGTGATATAAGACCCCAGGCAAAAGCCCGAGGACCACAGAAGAAAAACCTGACCAGTAAGAGGTAATGGCAGGCCAAAAGCCTCGCTGATCTGCGGGAGCAGTGGTCCGATGCCTGCTCCCAGTAATCCCCAGCTTAATAGCAAAAAACCTAAAAAAAACAATAAGCCACTTCTGCTATCAGACATCCGGATTGAAATGCCTGACGGTTTCACCTGTTAATTTATCTTTTTCGGTAGCAGCCAGGAAAGACGTCAGAAGCCCCGGAAAACGCGCCTCCAGATCTTCTTTACGTAACGAGAGTAAATTTTCGCGACCCGACGGCGTTTGCCAGATCACTCCGCTATCCCTCAGCACGCGCCAGTGATGCGTCAGCGTGGATTTTGATACGCCTTTGAGCACAGATCCGCAGGTGTGCTCACTTCCGTCAGCAAGAACACGTACAACCGTCATACGCATTGGATTGCCCAGAGCAGCAAGCACGTGCTCCAGTCTGATTTGGTCTCGGTCCGGATGGTGTCTAATCATTAGTGCCTTCTTAACGTACGTAGGTACGTAAATTATCAAACATATTGCCGGTTTTGTATATGTTTTCAGCACGTCAGCTTCATTTTTTGTGATGCATTTCCCCTTGCCACGGTCGTAAAGCTGTTGACTTGTGTTTAAAACATGCACTGTTATCTATTAGCGATATTAATATGCGTGATTATTACTCACGGGGCGATAACGGGAAACAATACATAAAATTAACAATTTATTTTCAGCCGGCAACCATGTGAATCTTTTTCAGTCAATATTTTTTATCAAATAAATCAATTGGTTATGTTTATTTTGTTTTTCTGGCACTTTGTTGACACAAAATTACATTCTGGTTATTTGTATATGCGACTGTACTAGTGAATATGAACAGTAGTCTTTTCCGGTGTCGCTCTGTTCATCCTGGTCGCTGATGACCTTATTCACTTTCATTTTCTTATAGGGAGATAACAGTGAGTTATATACAGCGCCCGCTGAAGCCTGAAGTTCAGGATCAGTTGATCAACGTTGAGTCGTTGCATCAGATTATTAATGAGTATCGCGATAAGGGAGACAAAGATCGGCGAACCCCCGCCGCAGTAATGGACGCGCTGATGGAAGCGGGCGTTCACCGGATCTGGGTTTCAAAAGCCTTTGGGGGCGCTCATCTGAGCCTTCCTTCAGGTATGGCCCTCATTGAATCTATTGCCAGACAGGACGCCTCTGTCGCCTGGCAGATGGGGGTGCAGGGAGCACTCAGCCGGCTTTCCGATTACCTGCCGGAATCTTCAGCCCGCCATATTTTCCAGGATCACTCCAGACTCATCGTGGGTGTGGTTGCCCCGAGTGGAAAAGCAGAGCGGGTCGGAGGGGGATTTCTGCTGAAGGGCCGCTGGTCATTTGCCAGTGGTTCAGCCCATGCGGACTGGCTGGCCTGTGCTGCCGTTGTGACTGAAAAGGGCCAGCCGGTTATGACGGATGCCGGTCCGCTGACCCAGATGCTTTTTGTTCCTAAAAAAGATTACCGGCTTATGGATGACTGGTATACAACGGGGCTGCGGGGTACCGGCAGTAATTCTTTTGAAGTGAACGACGTGTTCGTGCCTGACGAATTTACTATCCCCGGCCCCGATTTACTGGCACCGCCACCGGAACGGCCGTCCCGCGCATTTGGCATTGGCTATTACGACTTCGGGCCTTTTACGTCCGCACCGACCACGTTAGGCATTGCGCAGGATGCACTGGAGTCTTTCAGGGAAATGGCGGTTTCGAAAGTGCCTCTCGGTGGCAAAACTCCATTAAGGCAGAGTCATACCGTACACGAAAAAATTGGCTATGCCTGGTCTCTGCTGCTGTCGTCCCGGTTACTGATTGAGAATGCCGCCTCACATGCGATTCAGGATGGGTACTCAGGGCAGCGACTCAGCGCGCTGATCCGTTTATCTGCATCAACAACAGCCCGTAATGCGAAAAAAATTGTTGATATTGTCCACACCCTGTCCGGAGCAACCTCAGTATATGAGGGGGACCGGCTTGAAAAATGTTTTCGCGATATTAATACAGCCGTAAAACATATCACCTTAGCCCCTGCAAGTATTGAAATGGTTGGCCAGTTTATTATGGAAGAAGAACTGCTGATCAGACGGTAGTAAATAAAATAGAAAGTTAACAGTTGGCATTTTAAATAATGAGGGTTCACCATGAAAACCATGAAAGCAATCAACCTTGTCTCGCCTAAAGAAACCGCACTGGTTACTATCCCGGTTCCGGAAACGCCAAAGGATGGCTTGTTGCTGAAAACAAAGTGCGTTTCAATCTGCTCAACAGACATCTCCTATTTCGAAGGTTATCTTTATCCTTCTGAATATCCGATTATCATGGGGCATGAGTTCCTGGGTGAGGTTGTTGAAATTGGCGAAGACTACAAAGATAACAACGTAAAAATCGGTGACCGTATTGTGTACTGGGGGCAGACAGATTTTGGCGGTTTTGCTGAATACCGTACGCTCCGTCCCATTTTTTCAGGGCAGGTTAAAAAAGACGAGTTCTGGACAGACCGTTATTTCTGGGATGATCATCATGCATCAGCCGTCAAAATTCCGGATGACATGGATGACCTTGTTGCCCCATTAATTGAGCCGACAACAGCTGCGATGCGCGCGATTTTAACTCACCCGCCAAAACCTGGCGATAAAGTTCTGGTACTGGGAACGGGCCCTATCGGTATTATTGCCGGCCAGATCATCAAGAAAGTTTTTGCTCCACACAGCATCGTTTCCATGGATAACAACCCTATGAGAAACGAGCATGCTGAAAAGTTCTTCTCAGAGAAGGCGTACCTGCCTGAAGAAATTACGGAGATGGTTGAAAACAATACCTTTGATTATGTTTTTGATGGCCTGCCGACTATCAAGAACGTGGATGAAGAATGCGACCCGCGCCGTATCGCCATGAGAAAAATCGTGCCGCGCGGTCAGTATCTGTTATACGGCGCTTCTCAGGCCATGCAGAAGTTCGACAACTGGCTGATGCTTTCTAAAGGGATCAACATCAGCTCTGCTCCCTTCGATGTGCAGAGTTTCCCGATGCACAAAACAGCTAACGTCATCCAGTCTGCATTGCAGATGATCCACTCAGGCGTTGTAGATGCCAAAGGTCTTATTTCAACAGTATGTCCTTTTGAAGACTACGGTCGCCTCGTAAAAATCTTCGAAACGTACCGTTCCACCACACAGCTTAAAACGGTTGTTGATTTCCGTTAATGATCGATGGCGCAGGGGATCCCTGCGCCAGTCCGCATTAGCCGTCATTAAGGTGAACTATATGTCCCAGCCTGAAACCCCGGATGCTTTTATTGAACATCGTCTGAGATCTGCAATGAGTAATACATGCAGCTCAGTATATATTGTTTCCTCTGGTTCAGAAAATGAGAGTAAAAATGCCATAACCATTACCTCATTCACGTCTGTTTCTGTATCGCCACCATTAATTTTGTTCTGCGTTAATAAAAGCTCGCGTTTCGCCAGTTTAATTGAGCGGAGTGACACTTTTGCCATTAATTTTATCCACAATGATCAGGTTGAAATTGCTCAAATCTGTAGCCAGTCCGATGTCGAAGAGAAATTCAGGCAGAAAGGATGGCTTTATAAAGGCGGCATTCCTTATCTGAAAGATTCGAATCACGTGCTGTTCTGCGATAAAACGTGCATCGAGGAGCAGGGAACGCATCTTGTCGTGTATGGAAGCGTTAAAGAAGTAGAGACCGAAAACACTAAAGACTCACTGCTCTACTATAAGCGGGAATATGCCGTTATTCCGGATATAACTACTGCGCTATAAGGATATAACTATGTCAAAACTTGTGGTGATTTCAAACAGAACTGCAGACCCTGATGAATCCCGCTCCGGGGGGCTGGCTGTCGCTCTCTGGAGCACGCTGAAACAGTCAGGTGGTACGTGGATCGGCTGGGATGGCCGTGTGTGTTCACATGATAATCCGGACATGACCTGTCGCCGGGCAGAGGGCGTGGATTTCTTTACGACTGAGCTGACCGGACAGGAATATAAAAATTTTTACATTGGCTATGCAAATTCTGTTCTCTGGCCGGTTTTTCATAATCGTACTGACCTGGCTGAACATGACCCGGAATTTAAGCTTTTCTATGAAAGAACCATCCGGCGTGTTGCGTCCTCCTGCTTCATGCGAATTTCCGCCGGCGATGTGGTTTGGGTCCATGACTACCAGATGATCACCTGTGGAGCAGAATTACGAAAAAAGGGGATTAAAAACAGCATCGGTTTCTTTCTTCATATTCCTTTTCCACCACCTGAGCTAATCAGATGCATACCCGATCACGCCTGGCTTATCACCTCTTTACTGAGCTATGACTTGGTAGGCTTTCAGACAGAAAAAGATTTCCAGAATTTTCAGAAATACATCCTAAATCATACGGATGCAGAGTTGATCGGAGAAAAGACTTTCTTCTTCAAGGGCCGTAAAATCAGGGCCGGAGTATTTCCCATTGGCATAGATACCGGAGAGATTTTGCAGGCTCTTGAATCCGAACGCAGCCGGGAGCTGAATGAGAGGTTCCGCCGGGAGCGCACCGGTGAGCTGATCGTTGGCGTTGATCGCCTGGATTACTCTAAGGGACTTCCGCAGCGAATCCATTCTATCAGGGAATTCTTTGCGCGGTGCCCGGATAAGAAGAAAGCCGTTTCGCTTCTGCAGATTGCAGCTCCAAGTCGTGAAAAGGTAACCGCGTATGAAAAGCTGAGCGAAGAAATGGATTATCTCAGCGGGAAAATTAATGGCGATTTAGGGGACATGCACTGGTCACCGGTGAGTTATGTCCACCGCAATGTCGAACGGGATGATTTACCTGTCATATACCGAAACAGCAGAGTAGGTCTTGTGACGCCTTTGTGTGATGGCATGAATCTCGTTGCTAAAGAGTATGTTGCCTCTCAGGATCCTGACAATCCCGGTGTACTGATTCTTTCTGAATTTGCCGGCGCAGCGCATCAGCTTGCCGATGCGCTACTGGTGAACCCGTTTGATGCCGGTGCGACAGCCCGTGCAATTGAAAAAGCGCTGAATATGCCTCTTGAAGAAAGGAAAAGCCGCCATACATCACTGATGCGATCGATCCTTGATCATGATGTTCACTGGTGGTGCGGTGAGTTTCTGAACAGCCTTAAAGAGCAGGAAATATGGATGGTTGCCTGATAAGTGTAATGATCTAACGGGCGGATACAGGGATTTTTTTCCGGGAAGGATGAAGCCCCCTGTTCCGGGTTTGACTGGATCCGGACCCTGAAAAACAGCGGTCACGCTAAAATAAGCCGCCGGAAGTTATATGCGGTGAGGCATGAAACTATCCGGGTCTTGCAGAGGCAGATCCGGCACTCCCTTAAACTCCCGTATATCTGTATCAGTATCGCAAAAATTGGCTGAGAGGGGGCAGAACCCGGCGATGGCTGACGACCGGTAATCCCTCTCAGCAAATCTGCCTGTTACTCGGACAGCCGGATGACCCGTCCCTGAGTAAAGGGCTGACACCGGGCTGAAGCCTTGTTCAGTTCGGCCGCTTTTTCTTTATCATAATCCCTGTCCCAGGGCACAAAGCGGAGCATATTTCGGTAAGGTTCCCTTACCGACTCGGGACACAGAAGCTTAACGTTGTTGAGTGAATAAACCATAATCCCCTTCACGCTGAAGGTTTTTTCCCCCGTGATCCTGACTCTGTGCCATTCATCATTACTGAAATTCCAGGCCGGTATATTGGCATTATCAATCTGAAAACGCCGGGTTTTCCAGTCCGAAATACCTGCCAGCGCCATTGTTTTATCAACCAGCACCGGGAAAAAGGACGGTACGTACATACTGGTCAGAAGGGACCAGAGTATAACGGTAATAATTCCGAACCTTGTCAGCCAGGCATTGTTTGTGACCGCCGGATCGGTAACGACATACACTGCGCCCGGAAACAGCAGCAGCATACCCAGCCCTGATATCAGCACGGACACTTTCAGCATCATTATGATGCTTTCTCCGGCCACTTTATGGTCTAACCAGCCGACGACAGTGGGCAGACCGAAGGTGAAAAACAGGATGATAACCAGAAGAAGAAGTGCGAAGGTGCCCACGTACAGCTTGAGGGCTGTCCTGATACGGATTCTGGCAGTCTGATATTGTTGGGCAATTCTCACTGCCTTTCTGAGAAATAAATAGCTGATCAGAAATACAGACATAATTCCTCCCAGCAGGCATGCCCAGCCTGTAAGCGTTTCATGCTCCGGGTACCTGTCTGAAATAACGGACCAGCCGAAAAAGCAGAAAACCGCGACAGGAACTGAAAACAATGCGGACAGCGCTATTCTTCTTTTTATATCCGTATAGTTAGGTAGACTCGACACACATCGGGGTACGAAGAGGCTGAAGATCACCGAAGGCAGAAAGAAAATAACGGCAAAGGCGGCGAGGGTCAGCATCATAAAGATGAACACAAAATTAAAAAGGCCTGAGACCGAGAGGTTCTCGGTGAACAGAGAGGCATTATCAAAAGCGCCAAGATAGGTTCTGATAATGACAACAGACATTAATGGCGGCATCAGGCTGATGAGCCAGGCTGGTTTATTCATTGATGCTCCTGAGTGAGGAAATCCGTCAGGGTAAATTATCCTGTCCAGGTAAAACGGTGTTGCAGAACAGGATGCGGCTTAACTACAGATCTCCGTACAGGGCGCGAAGTTCCGCCAGCACAGGTGCCACGTCCGGCGCCGCCACCGCCGCCAGTAGCCCCGCCTCCAGCGCCAGGTACTCTTCCGTCGTCATGGCGATGTGGATGCCGTCCAGCCCCAGGATCACCTTCTCTCCTTCACCGCGCGGGATATACAGCGATACCAGACTATCCCGCGCGTTCCAGTCGTACGTGACCCCGGCCCCGGCCCGGGCCTGCATGTAGCGGACCAGCGCGCTGAACACGTCCCATCCCTGCGCCAGCGACATCCGCCCGGCGGTCACAAACAGGCTGAACTGCGGCGCCAGCCAGGCCTGCCCGGGCAGCTGCGGCTGCCGGTTTCCGCGTGCCTCCGCACGCAGCATGACGTCAGCCACCTCAGCGGTCAGACACACGTTGTCCGTGACCAGCCCGGTCACCGCCGCCCAGGCCTTCATACCCTCCGAATCCGGCTGCTGCGCCCGGATGACCAACGGAAAAATGACCTTCAGGCGTGCCGGCGTACAGATGCGGGCGATCGCCTCGTCGGGAAAGGCCTTCAGGTTCAGGGCGCCGGAGTAAAGCGGGCGCAGCAGAAACTCGGCCCAGGTGGTATCCACCCCGTGCGGCATGGCCGCCATGAACGCGTCCGTTTCGGCGCGGTAGTTTTCGCCCGTCAGGTCAAAGGCCCGGTTAATGTAGTAGGTGTCAACCGGGATGCCGTTTTCAGCGGCGTACACCAGTGCGTCAAAGGTAATGCCCAGCAGCGCCTCCATTACCGGCCAGCTCATGAAGGCGCTGCCGGTCTGGCAGGCCGCGTGCGCCTGCGCAAACAGCCAGCGCAGCTCGGCGGGCTTCACCGTCTGGCGGCCGAACGTTTCCCCGCGGACCACCTTGCGGTAAAGCGCCTCCCGGGTCCCGGCGGGATCGGCCTGCAGGGCAAAAAAGGCATCGTCCGGGGAGGTGGACTTCAGCGCGCCGTCGAGGAGCCGTTCGGTCAGGGCGTTGACCGAAGTGTCCTCGACCGAGGCGCGGGACTTCAGGCTTTCAATGAGTTTTTTCGGGAACCGTAATGTCAGCTGACTCAGCATGAGGCTTTTTCCTGTATCGCTTATTAATCAGATATCAGAATGCATGAATATTTATAAAAAATCATCCACCATGTAAAAATGACATGATGTCATTAATATGCGGTCACAATGCTTTCAATGGGTTCTTCAGGTTCAGATCCGGAAAAAGGCAAAGTCAGATCCTGTTAGTCCTGTACCTCAAAAAGTCATTACTTGTGAGTCGGATTGAACAAGGTTGAACGGCTGGTCATGTTAAATCTCCTCCTGACATGTCGGTGACAGTACAGCACTGTTTAAAGCTTAAAAAGTATGCTGGCTGGACAGAATCCACCGAGACTCAGGCCCCGGATAAATCCTAAAAATATTTTTATAAATGCTGCTAGCGAACGGGAGAACAGATTAATCCATTTATGAAGAATATAAAAATGCATATGAGAAATGTGGTGGAACCAAAAAAATCACGCTTAATAAGTTCATCTTCAGTAGATAACTCTGTGTTAACCAGTCCCTGAAAATTTCCACTGAAAATTAACATATCACAACTGGTTAATTAAAAAGATAATCATATGCAAATCACAATAAAGCATTTTGAAGTTGTTTTTATTTTCGTTTAGATTCTTGTCTCGTTTGGCGTGGAATATTTAATTAATGAAACCTTCAGATGAAACGGAAAACTCTATGGGATGCTTTAATTTTTCATATTTTTATTTTCCTGAAAGATCGAGAGATAATCTGAGAGCCTTTGTCGAAAATATTCATGCTGAGTGTCCTGGTCAGACTCAGAACAGGTATCTCTCAAGAATTCGATTCCATATAGACAAAGGAGAAATGAAAAATTTTTTCCCTGAACTCGTTCATCAGGAACCATTTCTTCTAAAAAATCTCCCTTTGTTTGATGATATTGAGCGTTCAAAAATACTACTGCTTATCATCGGAGAAACTGTCGGACGCTGTGTTGCTTATTCCGAATATAACCAGAGTTACATAACTGATATTCGTCCTACACCGACATCTGCAGAGCTTAGCAGTGGAACTGAGCTGCTTTCGATGCACAATGATTTAAGTTTTGCCTCTGATCACTGCCGGCCCCAAAGGCTTGTTCTGTTACCTCATATCTCAGAAGGGAACATCCCCAAAACACTTCTGGCCACTTCACAGGACATTAAAAACGAACTATCGCCAGCGGAAATAAGCCTGCTCAGCGACGCTGTTTTTGAAATGCGTGCAGGCGGAAAGTTGTTATGGCCGAATGAGGAGATCAGGAAACTCAGAATATTTGATAAGAAAGCTGATGGCAGCCTGCAAATAAAGATGAATTTTTCAAATATCCGTCCTGCTGCCCATCTTGATAGTGAAAAGTTTGTCCAGGCGGAACAGGCTCTGGAAAAACTTTCGAAAATAGCGCTCGATATCGGCCTCAGGGACGGTCACCCCATATTGAAAGGGGAAGCGCTCATTATACCTAATGACTATACGGTCCACGGCCGGGACGTTTTTGCATCAGATGATGTGAAAAGACTTCTGCTGCGTTCTTATGTGGTATCGCAGGACATAGTAGACGCGCATCACGGCAATACGATGCTATCCCTCCGTTCCTGAGCACAAAGGAAGGTTTATGGAAAACGTACTGATTATAGGCGGGGGCCATGTGGGTTCCACTCTTGCAGTGGATATGTATGGCAGGCGACATGAAACGAATATTGATCCTCATCTGATTGTTATAAAACCGGATAATCATCCCTTTTTTAAGGAAAACGCTCCGCTTCAGTTCAGCATGGAAAATATCCTGAGCGGTGAAACCCTCTCCGCTTCTTTCCCAAAGAGTAATCTGCACCATTTCGGAAGCGATCTCAGTGGCCTTTTCAGTAAGTGTGCCGCCGTAATACTGACGGTGCCTGACATTCCCGTTCTGAGAGAGAAACTGCTGCAGTACATTCAGGCGAGTCCTATGCCGGCGGGTTCGACCGTTGCATTTGTCAGAGCCGGTCAGGGCGGTCAGATAGCGCTGATCGACAAATGGCGCAAAAATGCAAAGCTTAGAAGTATGCATTTGCTGCTCGTTGAAGACAGCTTTTACGGGACCAGGTGTATTAACAGTATTATTGAATTTAAACGAAAAAAAGTTACGCGAGTTGCAATTCCGGGCGATGACCGTGTCAGTGCCCTGTCATTATGCGAGCGAATTTTCTCCGGCCATGCGATTGGCCCTGAGGAACACAGGTTTGAGCTTGTTCGCCCACTCGATCTGCAGTTTGACCCCCTCGGCTATATCATTCATCTGGCCGTAGCCTTCGATTCGGAAAACCTGATCAGGACCCGACGGGGTGAGCAGTACCTGCATTACAGCGACGGGGTACATGAAGGAAACTCAGACCTTATCGAAGCCCTGGATCGCGAAAGGGTAAAACTTGCCGGGGCATTTGGAGCCCGGACCCGTCTTTTTACGGACATGCTTACTGAACAGTACGGAATTCCCCAGCAGAAAACGTTTCTCGCGATGATAAAGAGCACCCGAAGTATCTATCGTTCACTTTCTGAGCCCTCTTTAGGCAGGCTTAAAACCGGGCGCATCATCAGTGAAGATTACCCGGGGCTTCTTACTATGAACTGGCTCACTTCAGTCTCCGGGGAAAACTATGCCAGTACAAACCAGTTTGTCAGTTCGATTAATGAAGTACTGACCGCGCTACAGGTGAAAACCGATCACCTTAAAGGCTATCAGCAGTATCTTGACTCACTGAAACTTAACAAACAGAGCATTACTGATCTTCTCAACTAAATATAAGGGTAAAAATATGTCTGTTGAATCCAGGAATGAAATACTCTCTGGCGAAAATGTTACATATGATGCGGAATATTATCGCAGGCACGGTTTTACGGATGTCAAAAATCTTATTTCCAGTGAGATGGTTGAACACCTGCGTGAAATTAACAGCCAGACCAAAAGCAACAGCGCCTTTGATTCTTTCAAGAGGAATACCTATAACGTTGCAATCGATGACGAAAAAGTGCAGGCATTTATTAAAAGCCCCGGATTTTCAAGATTTGTAACGAATCTGGGTTACAGTGATGTGGTCTTCACTGACGGAATTATTTTTGAGACAGATGCCAGCTCTGTCGGTTTCGACTGGCATATAGGCGTTACGAGTTTTAAATATATCTTCCCTGAAGACCGCGCATTTTCTGTGTGGATAGCGCTGGATGATGTTGATCCTGACGGGCAGGATGGGGGCATGAGCCTGCTTTCAACAGAAGCTTTTTCTGGCAGAGAATTTTATAAGCTTCAGTCCAGAGTAACGCGCTCACTGACAGAAGGTAAATATAAAATACCGGCAATATTCAAAACCGTTCTCGGCCCGCGATTCCGCACTGAACAGCAGAAAAAATTTAAGGAGCTTTATCCCTTTATTCAGGAGCAGTTCCCTCACCTTTTTAGCGAGTCACTGTATATCTCCGGCTTTGCGCGGAATCTTTTCGACAGTGAATCTGTTAAATACCGTCTCAGTCCCGGGGATGCAATAGCCTTTGATAAGGATGTGTTCCACAAAAGTAATAAATTTCTTTCCGGCCCCCAGCCTTCCCGCAGGTCGTTTGTGATGCGTTTTATAGACGTCAGCTCACGCTATAACAAAGTTAATTCTGACAAAACCGGGGGGGATGTATCCGTACTGGTAAACAGAATTGCTGACGGTGATGGCCAGAAGTTTAATACTGAACTCGGAACTGTAATCCGCACTCAGTCCGGAGGTCTGGCGTGACAGCGTATATCTATGAAATGGCCGGCAGCCGGTACGTAGAGACTGCGGGCGGAACAACGCTGGATGCCTATTATTCCGACAACTCAGAAAACGCACGTTCCTGCCCTGCAGTGAAATATGGCCTGATCCGAAGTGAATTCTTTCAGTTCAAAACGGATGTTCAGGCAGATATCACCTCCACTGAGGATGCCTATCTGCGGCTGTATCTGATTTCTTCACGCCGGTTCAGACCTAATGAGATCAACCTCACGGGAATTTTCGCTCACCTGCCAAACGTTGCATGGACGTCTGCCGGGCCGGTCCTTCCCGATCAGGTAGCACGGCTGCGGCACCTGGTTGCCGCCGAGCATCATCAGTTAACCGTCTTCAGCGTCGACAAGTTTCCGCGCATGGTTGACTATGTTGTTCCGACCGGCGTGCGTATCGCAGATGCTGACCGTGTCCGTCTCGGGGCCTATCTTTCAGAAGGCACGACCGTCATGCACGAGGGTTTTGTTAACTTCAACGCCGGAACCCTCGGGCAGTGCATGGTCGAAGGCCGGATCACGCCCGGTGTGACTGTTGGTCATGGCAGCGACGTCGGAGCGGGCGCCTCCATTATGGGAACGCTTTCCGGAGGCGGCAAGCAGACGAATTCCATCGGCCGTGATTCTCTTCTCGGTGCCAATGCCGGCATCGGTATTTCGCTCGGAGATTCCTGCATTGTGGAGGCCGGCCTTTACGTCACCTCCGGAACCAAGGTGACACTGCCTGACGGCAGTGTTGAGTATGCCCGTAACCTGTCAGGAAGGAACAACCTACTTTTCAGGCGAAACAGTCAGACCGGTACAGTGGAAGTGCTTAAAACAGACAGCAGCGTCTGGGGAGGTGTGAATGAACAGCTTCACCGGAACGACTGAGCAGGCGGCGTCTGACAGCAGGCCTGTTGCCCTGATTGCCGGGGCGACGGGAGGTGTAGGCCAGCAGTGTACGTTTGATTTGATTCGGGCGGGTTACCGGGTTGTCGCGTTAAGCCGGAGTGACACTAAGTTAGAAGATCTTTCCCGCCGGGCCCTGGAGGCAGGGCCTGCGGGAAGCCTGATAACGCTTCGTGCGGATATTACAGCCGCGCAGGCAGCACAGCATATCCGGCAAAACGTTGAGCGGAAGCTGGGGCGGCTGGATTTACTGCTGCTGTCTGCGGGGATCACGAGCAATAAAAGTACCGGTCTGAGCGACACAGAAGTTACGACGGTTATCTCTTCCAATCTTACCGGCCCGATGCTGCTTATTGATGAGCTTATTCCGCTACTGATGAAGGCGGAACAGCCTTACGTTGTGAGTGTGGCATCAAGAGCCGGCAAAACCGGATTTTCTGACAAGGGTCTTTACGGCGCATCTAAAGCAGGGCTGCTGCTCTACGTCCAGTCCCTGACAGCTGTCCCGGCCCTGAAGAAAATACGCTTTACTTCGCTGTGTCCCGGCTGGATCAACACGGACATGGCACGTACGGGAGGGTGCCGGTTGCCTGCTGAAGATCTCCTGCAGCCCGAAGATATATCCTCTCTGGTACTCTGGCTGACAGCGTCTTCACCCAAGGTAAGAATCGGTGA
This sequence comes from Pantoea sp. Ft-CA_14, assembly GCF_024520875.1. Taxonomy (NCBI): domain Bacteria; kingdom Pseudomonadati; phylum Pseudomonadota; class Gammaproteobacteria; order Enterobacterales; family Erwiniaceae; genus Pantoea; species Pantoea sp. Ft-CA_14. The sequence goes on from NZ_JALNPM010000001.1 coordinate 313,990, forward strand.
AATCATTATTGAACCTGCGCAGGTGAACAGATGAAACATGTTGTCATAGTGAATAACGCGGTGGTGAGTGGAATCGATCTGATCACCCGACTGCTGAACAGGGGCTATCGTGTAAGCCACATCCGCAACAAGGCTAATATCCGGCACTGGAACTCACCTCATAATGACGAAATATTTTCACGTATTCATGAGGTCGTTGACGTGCCGCGCACATCCTCGCCTGAATTCGTCCTTGCTGCTGTGACCGACTTAAATGACCGGTATCCGGTAACGGCAGTTGTCTGCCCGGATGACCGATCTCTCGAATCGGCGGCGAGCGCAGCAGAATCCCTGAATGTGCCTTTTGTGAGCAGTCAGGCGGCCCAGCTTGCCAGAAACAAACTGCGCATGCGGCAGAAAACCCAGGGCGTGGACCTGAACGCACCGTGGTTTTCACACGTCAGCGATTACAGAGAACTGGCCCGGCGGCTTGAGGATGTGCCCCTTCCCGCCATTGTTAAACCCGTGACTTCATCCGGCAGTAAGCTGACCTATATCATCAGGACGAAAAACGACATTGAGGGGCTGACCGGTAAAATTGAAGCGGAATTAACGCAGCTGCCTTCATCAGTCACAGATTATCTCTATCGCGGTTTTCTCATAGAGCAATACATGTCAGGCACCATGGTCTCTGTGGAGATTGGCCGGAGGGATAACACCTTTTATCCGTTTATGATCACCAGCAGGATCCGCAGTGCCGAGAATGACGTGATTGAACTCGGCAGTGTCATGCCTTCTTATCTGACCGGGGAGACCGAAACGTTGTGTTTTGATCTGGCGTCAAAAGCAATCGCTGAGATGGGGCTTGATTATGGCGTGTTTCATGTTGAACTTATGGTGACGGCACGCGGGCCTGCGATCATCGAAATTAACGGCAGAATCGGGAACGGCACGATCCCGATTCTGTACGACCTGGTGACGGGAGTCAGCCTTTTTGAACACCTCATTGATATCAGTCAGGGAAACGCGCCGGCATTACCCGGTGTAAAAAGCGGAAAGCGGGTCATGTCATATTTCTTCAAGGCCTTCCGATCCGGCACGGTTTCAGGCGAATTCACGCCCTCCCTCCCCGAGAAAATCAGGGATCATATCAGAACGCTGGAGTTCAGGATGAAGCCTGGTGAAGCTGTTGCGGAGGGGGATATTTTTGGCTGGGTGATATTAGAGGCTCCGGCGAATGATGCATGGACGGTACTTGAAGATATTATACGGTCAGTTGAAAAGCAGTCTTCACTCATTCTGAAGAAACCCAGTGTTTGATATCGGAAATAACCTGCTCAGCATGGATAAAAACGGCATTAAAAGGCGATTAATTTGAAGAATAAATATTTCCCTCTCTTTCTGTCTTCTTTCTTTCTTACCGTATCCAGAGGTGTCACTCTTCCATTTCTTGCCGTTTTTCTCACGACGCAGAGAGGATTTACGCCGGAAACAACGGGTTTAATTCTGACATGCGGAATTCTCTGTGGAATAGTGCTGACGTCTTTCTGCGGTAAACTTATCCTGTTCACAGGTAAAAAAGGTGCTGCTGCAGGTTCAATGGCTATGTTTACCCTGGGCTATACCGGCTTAGCTCTCTCTGAAAATATCTGGCTCATAGTCATGAGTTATACCCTTACGAATCTCGCCTATTCCGTATACAGCGTGATTGTAAAACTGGAGATATCCGAAACAGGTGAGTCCGAGAAAGCTCATCTTTATTCAGTCAATTATACTTTCATTAACATCGGCTGGGTGGCAGGTCCCGCGCTGGGAACGCTGCTGCTGCACATCAACGGCAGTCTCATATTCTGGATCTCGGCAGCCATCAGCATGACGCTGGCGCTGCTGTCTCCTTTTCTGTTCCGGTCTGCGCCTGCTGATGCTATGGTAAGCCGGCCGGTGGGAGTCCAGAGCAGGGAGACTCAGAGCCGGGCGGAGACATGGCGGTTTATAGTGATCATTTTCGGCGGCCTGTTATTTTCATTCTGCTACGGGCGGTTTTCCTCGAGCATTTCTCAGATCCTGATCGCAACGCTTTCCCCTGAAAAGACCTACAAAATCATAACGCTGATTCTGGTTACCAATGCAGTCTTTGTCATACTTTTTCAGATCCCTCTGGGGCGGCGTGTGAACACGGGCAGCCTGGCAGCCTTAAATGCTGCCGGCGCTGCCGGGCTGATAGCTGGCATTTTGATTTTCTCTCAGGCCGGGTCGTCCGGAATAATGTGGATTGCCGGCATGATTTTTTTCTCGCTTGGCGAAGTCCTGCTGAATCCTGTCCAGTATTTACTGGCCGACGGCTTAGGATACAGGCTTACCAGGGCGGGAGTGTTTTCGGTACAGACCCTGACCGGGATTGGCGGAGCCGTAAATCCGGCTGTAACCGGATGGTTCGTTGAGCGTTTCAGCCCGGCCTCTTTTTATTACGTAATGGCAGCCATAGCTGTGTGTGGCGGCTTACTGATTAATGCAGCAATTACTCAGGAGAGGGTCAATGAATAGTGTGCTTATTTTATCATGTGCTTTACTCCTGTTTGTTCCCGGTCCGACGAATATTCTTCTCTTTAATGCGGGTGCCAGGCAGGGATTTCGTCAATCCTACCTTTTAATGATTGCTGAATGGGGGGGGTATCTTTTCAGCATAACTTCCTGGTCAGCAGTGACTTTTATATTATTATCAGCGGGGAGTTCGGGGGTTAGTTTTTTCAGACTGCTATGTGCGGGCTATCTTTTTTTCCTGGCTTTCAAAATATGGCACTCAGAAATAAACACCACTGGTAACATATTTACCCCAGGTGCAATATTTTTAACAACGGTTATGAATCCGAAAGCGCTTATTTTTGCCTCCGTAGTATTTCCGGAAAACGTTGTGTCTTCCCCGGGAGGGTACACTATGGTTTTTCTCAATTTCACTGTCGCGGTTCTTACTGCTTCCGGATTCTGGATTTCACTGGGTGTAATGATAAAGCGCCGAAATAAAAACAGACGTATTGACCTTACAGTCAGATCGTTTTCGTCGCTGGCGCTGATGTCATTCGGTATTTTCATGTTATACAGCACATTTCAGCACCATCCGTTCACCTGAAAATGCTTTAGCAGGCTGGCACGCCCCGGCCTGCTGATTCAGATCTGCTGGCGGGTCTTATAGGTACCTGAACCCCACCGTTCCGATGATGAAGAAAGTCTGTCTGCCTGTTCTTTAATGCCCACAGGCAATAAACTGGCTTGCATGAAAAAGAAAGTGCTTCATGCTTGATAAACGAGTTTGAACGAAAAAAGAGATTAAAACCGGATTTATGAATTCATGCCGGTTTTACGTCTTATTCACTGCATTCTGCACGCCACTCATTTGTTAAAACTCCAGGATCCGGAAAAAGGTAAAGTCGGAACACACAAATACTGACGCACGGTTGTTTACTCATTACCACCTGCAATTTCATACCGTTATACTGTGAAAAAACAGGAGGCTGGCGTGAAACTGAAAATGCAGGAAATGAGACTGTTTAACCTCGTGTTTGAGAGCGATGCCGGCTGGATCCTCGATTTTTCCAACCGTAAGCTGTCGGCTTTTTTTGATGAAGAGCTGAACATAGATATTGATGATGAACGTTATCAGGAGGAAGGAACCTCAAAGGCCAAACGGGTCCGATGTCTGCTGAAGCAGGTGGATCGTGAGACCGCCCTGCGGGTTCTTGGTGCCCTCTGGCAGTACAAAATGGAGTCCATGCCTGAGCAGGCCGAACAAAGCCGTAATGACTATCTTGCACTCATTTCCCGTTTGGAAAATGCTGACACCGAGACAGCCAAAGGTGCCAGGCCTGCTCAGGTATGGAACGGTGTTGACTGGCCTTCACTGGTAGCCGAAATGAACGCGATGAAATCCCTGCCCCCCCATCCCCGGGGTTTCCGGTTTGAAACCTGGCTTGCTGAACTGTTCAGTACCTTTAAGCTTGCCCCCCGTTCGTCATTCCGTAATACGGGTGAACAGATTGACGGTAGCTTCCGGCTGAATGATGACTTTTACCTTATGGAAGCAAAGTGGCATCAAAACAGAACGCCGGCGTCAGATTTGCACGTATTCGAAGGGAAACTCAGCACCAAGGCAAAATGGGCCCGGGGAGTGTTCATTAGCTGGATGGGTTTTACTGATGAAGGTCTGACGGCCTTCGGTAAAGGAAAACGGGTTATCTGTGTTAGTGGTTATGATCTTTATCATTCACTCAGTCATGGTATCGCTCTGCCCGACCTGCTGGAAGCTAAGCTCCGGCATGCGGCTGAAACCGGGGAGCCTTATGCTGAGTTCGACAGGCTTTACACTCTTAAGGACAAAATACCCGGCACGCCGAAATAACCTGCCGGGTAATACGAGATATTACCCTTAAGAGAGTGGCTTACTTCGCCCAGTCTTCAAGTTTCAACCCCGGCACCCGCTCAAATTCCCGCGTGTTATTGGTGACAAGAATTGCCCCTGCTGCAATCGCATGACCGGCAATCGCCGTATCGTTCGGACCGATCGGCGTCCCGGCCAGCCGCAGCGCCACCTTAATTTCCGTAGTGGCATCTACCGCGGCGCGGTCCCAGGGCAGGATGGCATCGAGGCGGGCGCAGAACGCGTCAACCAGCTCAGTGTGGCGCGGGGAGGCCTTCGGGCCGGTGGCGCCGAAGCGCATCTCGGAGTAGGTGATGGCCGAGACCACGATACGCTGATTTCGCAGCACCGCCTGCGCCAGGCGCTGCAGTACGGCTTCCGGCTGTTCGCGCATGATGAACGAGCAGATGCAGGTGTCGAGCATGTAAATTTTGTTCACAGATCAAATCGCCCTTCGTCGCTGACAATGTCCTCGCGCTCCGCCAGAAAGTCCGGATCAGCCTTTTCCAGGCTGGCGAACGAACCCCAGGTCGGCCGGGCGGGACGGAGGATGATGCAGTCCCCTTCCCGGACAATCTCCAGCTCGCTGACGCCTTCAAAGTCCATATCCCGGGGCAGACGAATAGCGCGGTTATTGCCATTTTTAAACACAGATACAGTTCGCATGATTACTCCTTCCGGTCGGGGTTCCGACACCGTGCCGTTTCCGGCCTAATATTGCAGTCACAATGGTCGTGCATGTGTTGAGTATATACAGATATCATGGGGATGCATAGGCTTAGTATATGCAGATGCATGACATATGTGTTTTGATCAACTTAGTTTCACCTCACTTTTCAGCTTAGATCCGTAAAAAGGCAGAACTGGATCTCCGAATCTCAGTGGCGACTTTCTGCGCAGCTTACTACATATAGTGCCTCCTGCAGCTGGTAAGCATACAAGATATGGGATAAAGGCGGCTGCCGGATCCTGCACCGCCGGGCTTTTCCCCGCCCCGCCGCCGTGCTGTGCTTCCGGTTACTGCCATATCGGGAAAAATTCGGATCATGCTGAGATAGGCTTAAGATTATTGCGGAATGAAACAGTTTCACTTGAAAATAATTTGGTATTTCAAATCATGCATACTAATTGACTCATAATGAATACACTGATACTTAATACCCTTTTAATTTTACGCAAACTGTACTTTCCGTTCAGTCTGGTGTCACTTGTCTGCAAACAAAAGAAAGGTTGAATCATGGCGAAAATTCAGGCCCGTAACGTGGACGATGCGCTCTATCAGCGCATCGAGCAGTCAGCAATGAAAAACGAACGATCACTGGAAGGAGAAATACGGACTGCGCTGCGGGAGTATTATCAGCCGGTCGTCAGTGAAGGGCCTGCGATGTCAGAACGGGAACGCTGGCAGTACGAAACGGGCAAGCGACTGAAGTGGCTGTTTGACCGGCTGATGGCGGACAATTATTTCCGTACGTTCGGACGTGCGGATAAAGCAGGGGTCCCTGAACTCGTCCAGCTGGCACGGCAGCTGGATACGTCGCCCGGCCTTCTGATGGATATCATGGAGGGGAATGAGGAACTGCCGTTCTGTCTTGCCGATGCGATCGCCGAAAAATTTGGATCCTCCGCTGAATGGTTGCTGGGCAACAGTGGTTCGCCATTCACCGTTACCCGAATAGGCAGCAGCGGATACACTCAGTTTTTACTGCCCGAGAACGTTGGTAATTACACATTTGAACTAATCCGTATTAGCACGGGACGCCATGCCGGCACCCTGATCATTCTGCGAACCGATGAGAACACTGGCCGCACCGAACTCGCTGTAATAACAGAAGCTTTTTACCTGTGCGCGGGTATGGGGGCGGGCGGACACACTAACCTGAAGCGTTTCCTATTGTTCCTCAAAACAAAAAGTGCGCACTTTGGAGTGAATACGTTTGATTTTGAGCCAGAGCAGCCGGACTTTGATTTCTGGTCTGTCATTGGTCACCATCATCCGGTCTGGTTCCAGGATGCAAACAGGCGTTCAACGGCGCGCTGGCTACAGCAGATATTTATCGGTGACGATCCGGCGGACTGGTTTAAAGGATGGGAAACAGATCTTAAAGAAATCAGTAATACGCCATTCGGCGAGGACAGCAGCAATGCGGGTGGGTTGACTTCAGAATGAATTCAGCTGTAATAAAAATTCGGTGTGCGGGTTACTTTGTTCTGGACTGATACCTGCAGCTGAAGCGGCAACGAATGAAATGACGCGGCTTGAGGCGGCCTATCCGCCAGGGAGCGTGGTGATTTGCCGCCAGGATTTGCCAGGTGATGGTATGGCGCGCCTGCCGACCCGGCTGGAAGTCCGCGGGACAGTTCTCAGCCGGAAAGCAGACCTGGCCACCGGACAGGGTATCGCAACATGGACAACCCGTGGCAGCGACACTCCCGCTCTGACACTGACGTTTGCGGGCACGCAGAGAAAATGCGGGTCGGGATACTATTCGCGAATCGATCCTGACAGTATGGTTGTCTCAATGCCAGTAGCAGGGCCGGAAGGCGAAAAAACCGTCCTTGAGGGTATGCGTCAGCGTCTGCCTGCAGGTGAAGAATTTGCACCCTTCAGCCAGACATAAATTACGGATTTCCATTCCTATGTGGTCCGGAAACCTGACGATCCGCCGAGTTATTGCCATAAAAAAAGCAGGAATGACCATGTCATTACCCTCCCTTTATCCGCAGGCATCTGCCACACAGTTGCCGGTTGCCATAGACTATCCAGCCGCGCTGGCGCTGCGCCAGATGGCCGCGCAGCATGATGAATACCCGCAGTACCTGCTGGCCCCGGAGGTGAGCGCCCTTCTCCATTACGTGCCTTTTCTGCACCGCAAAATGCTTTTACCACCCTCTGGAATACGGGCGCGCACATTAACGAAGCGCTGGCGCTGACCAAGGGGATTTTTGCCTGGCACCGCCCTACCTTTATGTGCAGCTGGCCACGCTGAAACAGCGTGGTGAAAAAGCCGTATGCGGCCCGGCCGCGCGCCTGCCGGTATAATACTGCATTGCCTGATTCCGCTATCCGATCAGCAGTACGTGGCCCAGCAAGAGCTGATGGTCTCCACACCGAAATTCCCGCTTGGGCACTTCAATTCGGAGACCGACCACAACGATAAAGATCAGGCTCTGGGCCATGACAGATAGGACAGGGCACATCTGGCTGACTTAACTGCCCTCAACCGATGACGCCGATGGCTAAAGTAAAATATATCCTGCCCCTACTGCTGATCCTCGCCCTGGCCGCCTGGTGGTTTATCCCACACGACAGTGAGGAAGATAAGGCGTATTACGTCGCGGTGTTGTGCGCGATTGATCATGATAGTAAGCAGCCCCTCGACCGGCAGATGCAGAACGTCATTGAAGGCGGCAACTCTGATTATGCGCTGCAAAAAATCACTTATAAATCGGGGCTGGGCCGCAGCGTGATTGCTCGCTGGCAGCAACTGACACCTGATGAACAGCAGCGCGCCGTGCAGGATAATCTTCTCTGCCAGCAACTGCTGAAGCGCTGATTTCTGACGGGCGTGTTCATATCGTTATTCATATGATTTCGCGCTGGTCATCATTATGGCCGCGCCCGTCCTGGCTTATCCCTACACATCTGAAATTAAAGTGTTTTTTGTCTACGACTAACAGGTAAGCGGGCTTATGAATCACTGATAACCTGATGCCGGAAGAATATGGGCTGATGGCTGAGAATCCGGAAATCTCAAAAATTGAGTGAAACTAAAACGGGGATGCTGACAGTGGCACTTACGTCCATAAGCTTTCATTATGAAAAAGCCCGCATTAGCGGGCCCTGAGCGTCATTTCAGTATGTTGTATCTGTAGAGCAAATTTCCGAAATCCTGTTTCATGCTAACGAAAAGAAGAATCTGGATAGTATTGTCCACGAAATCGTACAGAACACGATACTCTCCTTCAACATCAAGACGTTCGCGTAACAAAAGCCCGCGCTCTGAAAGATAAGCATTGTAGCGATACCTTTCAGGATCCTGACTGATATTGTCGACTGAATCCATGAGTAGATTATCGACAAATGCAGCCGCTTGCTGCGCCCCAACTGTTCCGCTCTTATAGGACTCAATGTCCTTGAGACACTGTTCAGCCAGAGGCGCGATTACCAGCTGATATTGTTCTGACACTCAAAGCCTCTCTATTATTTTCTTGCGGCACGTAACCTTCCCAGAACGTCTTCAGGGGTCATGCCTTTGCCATCAGCGACTTCCTTTTTAGCTTGCAAGGCCAGCTTGAAAAGGGCGTTTATGTTTCTTTCCTGCTCGATCTCTCTAATCTCAGCCTGACGCTCAGCAGCAGTCTGGATGAAGAGTTCAGAGACGCCGTTTTTTGTTACGTATACTCCTCCTTCGAAGGCGGCAGCATTTCCGAGACTGTCTCTGGCAAGCTTCTGGGACATGGTTTGATTTGAGTTCATACATGATTTCCGATTAGACAGGACGGGTAAAATCAAAGGGATTGCCGGTAGAGCCATCCAGATTTCATCGTTGATTAAAAAATTTCACAGACCGTAAGATTTGAACTGCCCCTCTCTTTTCCGAGGGTCATAGGATGAATATAACCTACGAGTGAAATCGTGTACATATTTATCCACCCTATCCACGTTACTGAATCTGGATGGCAAGGCATCGTCCTGATAGGTTTAAAATCAGAAGGTAGTCATGCTATTCAATGTATTGTATATAGCACGCAACACAGGCCCGGCGTTGATGTCTGAAATCGACTGAAATCGACTGAAATCGTCAAAAGATCGCCTTAACCACCAGCAATCACCTCTTCTGCCTATTGCCGATTTGTTAACACAACCCGCTATCGACTCTCAGCCTGCTTTAATGCCAGTAGCCTGTATGGTATGAAATCACTTAAAATAGGAAAATATGACGATGCCAGAACGCAAAAATTATCCGCAACTGGGCGAAGTAAAAGCGCCTTATGTCCACGCAGTGAAACATGGCGTGACGCTGTATGTCTCTGGGCTGACCGCTTTCGGTACGGCGGCTCAGCAGGGAAATATGGCTGAACAGGCAGAGGCTATTTTTGATCAACTCAGGGCGGTTGCCGCAGCTGAGCATACGTCGCTCGCAGCGCTGCTGAAGGTCACGATATTCATCACCTCTTTCACAGAGATCACCGCGCTGCGGGAAGTGCTTTATCGCAACTTCGGCGAGCATCTGCCCGCCAGCTCGCTGGTACAGGTCAGCGGACTTTTCTCCGCTGACCTGCGCATAGAGATAGAAGCCATTTTTGCCCTGTGAGTAGAAAGCAGCGACATTCCCGATGCTAGAGTTGCAGATCCGCGGCGGCTGCACCCCGTGCCAGATAACCGATCCGATAGACTTCCTGCTCGCCAGCGGGGCGCTGGTGTGAAGCGTTAACGTCTACTCCCTGCCAGCGGCTCACATCCCAGGCGCTGATCCCTGTTGTTACCGGCAGTGTCGTAAGGTCTGAATGCGGTGGAATCGTCCAGCGGTTCAGCGTTATAAAGCGGGCATCGGCCAGATCCGGCATGTGGGTCTGCCCCTCAAGCGCCAGCCAGCTTTCGATGATCGGCCAGCCAAAATCCCTGACCAGCGTCGCAAAGCCAGGACTTTGCAGGAAACGCTGCATACCACTCGCCTCCCGCCAGAAATAGAGCGGCGCATAACGGTTTTCATTCTGTCCGTCATCATCACGGCAGGTGTAGAGATACGCCTTGGCCACCAGCCCTGGAAAGCCATCAAGCCGGGCTCCGTTCAGACTGATGCGCTGTTCAATGATGCCCATGTCGTAGTCAGCGGGCAGGGTAAAACGGTAGTGCATGATAATCATAACGCCTCCTGTGCCAGCATCCTGCCGCCGCTAAAGCTCCACTCTTCGGTGCTGTTAAACTGAATGATGATCATCACGTCGTCAGGATCGATCGCCATCTCCGCCTGAAGCGTCGTACAAAGTGAATGATAAAACCGTTGCTTCTGTTGCCGGGTTCGCGGTCGGCCTGCTGTCACCTGAAACAGCACGAAATTGTCGCTACGCCCGCCGCTGAGATAGTGACGATCAAATACCCGCTGTCCGGCGGGCAGCATCTCAATCACCTGAAAGCAATCATGCTCAGGAACGTCAAATTCCGCGACCAGCGCCTGCTGAAGCAGCGTGGAGATGTGATGCAGAGCCGCCTCGCTGTAGCCCTGACGCAGCGTAATTCGGGTAAAGGGCATCAGTAATTATCCTCCAGATAACCCAGCGCGGTGACGGCGGCGGGCCAGCCTGCGTAAAACGCCAGATGGGTGAAGCTCTCCACCAGTTCATCCTGCGTCAGCCCATTTTGTCGGGCGAAATCGATGTGCCACGGCAGCTGCTGGACCCGCCCCAGCGCGGTTAACGTTGCCAGTGTCAGCAGGCTGCGTTCACGCGTTGACAGCAGTTCGCGCTGCCAGATATCGCCAAACAGCACCTGCTGTGTCAGTTCGGCCAGTTTTGGCGCGCGCTGCGCCAGTGTTTCCCGATCAAGCGATTTTTTCATTGCACACTCCTCAGTGGTGAGACAGAGTGTCACTCAGGCCTTCAATCCTGAAAATCAAATTAATCAGCTATTACCATCCATAATTACAGGACAATAATGAACAAGGTACCGGAGTCCCTCGATATGGATGCGCTGCGCAGTTTCGTCGCTGGCATTGATGCCGGCAGCTTTGCCCTGGCGGCACAGCATCTGTGTCGGTCTGCCTCGGCCGTGAGTGCGCAGCTTAAGAAACTGGAGCAGCAATGCGGCACGGCGCTGGTGATGAAAAAAGGGCGTCATGTGCAGCTGACCCGCAGCGGTGAACAGCTGATGAGTTACGCCAGACGCCTGCTGTCGCTGAACGATGAGACATTGCGGGCAGTGAAAGGCGAAGCGTTGCAGGGCGAAATACGCATCGGGATGCAGGAGGATTTTGGCGAGGCATTGATGCCGGCCATTCTCGGCGCGTTCAACCGGCAGCATCCGGATGTGATGCTGACCGCACGCGTCGACAGAAATCTGCCGCTGCTTACGGCGCTGGCCCGTCATGAGCTGGACCTGGCGCTGCTGTGGCAGGCAGAGCAGCAGGCTGGCACGCAGTTAATTGGTCAGTGTCCGTTAGCCTGGATACAGCATCCGGCGTTTGATCTGGCGGGATATCTGCAGCGCGGCGAGCCGCTGCCGCTGGTGGCATTCGATGCGCCGTGTGTCATGCGATCGCGCGCCATCGAGGCGCTGGATAAGGCAGGTATTCCGTGGCGGGTAGTGTTCACCAGCCACAGTCTTAGCGGGATCTGGGCGGCATTACAGGCCGGGCTGGGCATCACCCTGCGCACCCGCGCCGGGTTGCCGGAGACGCTGGTGATTGAATCACACCGGCTGCCAATGCCCGGCTATCTGGGTATCGCGCTCGCCCGCTCCGATCAGGGTGACGATCCGGCGCGAGCACTCTTGCAGCATCTGATCACGCAAGCCGCCCTGCCCTTTGTTCAGCGCTGACTACTGTCTGAAATGCCCGCTGAACCAGAGACGAACAGTATTCTGCTGAGATGTCGCGGTCGCCGAACAGAATATGAAACATCACCGGCGCCACGACCACATCGATGATGCGATCAACGTCAAAGCCTGATTCGCCGCGTGCCTCGGCCCGACTTTTCAGTGTTTCAAGATGCTGATAGGTAAACCCACAGCATTTCTGGCTCGCCACTTCAGCCTGACTTCCTATCACATCAGCCAGAAGCTCACGACCGACTTTGGACGACATCTCTTCAGCATACTGCTGGATGAACGCGGTAAGATCGCCGGCCGTCGATCCGGTATCTTCCGGTTCTGCAATGGGCCGCATCCGTGCCACGGCCACATCCGCCAGCAACTGGGACAGATCGCCCCAGCGCCGATAGATCGTGGAAGGTGTCACACCCGCCTGTTCGGCGATCATCGGCACTGTAATAGCTGAACGATCAAGCGTTTCAAGCAACCGGTTAACGGTGTTATGCACTTCCGCCTGAATACGTGCGCTGCGCCCACCCTGCCGAATCATCTCCCTCGCCATCTCTTTCTCCCGCTTTTATCAGCCTCAACGTCATGGTTAAAGCAACGAAGTTGCATTAACAGATAGCGGCAGTGTACCGCATCTCAGGCTGAGCAGGCGCTAATGTGTGCTATCGGACGATTGAGAATCAAGGCTGCAGTTTACTCAGGACAGATTTAACCGGCTCGGCGGTGAGATGTGACGAACGGTTATCTGATGCGCCTATCCATAAAAGACTGACTGCCATAACTGCTGAAATAAAAATTGTACGAATATCCATAAAGCCTCCCCTGATTAAGGTGGCTAAAGTAATCCACACAGCGGAGTATTAATCGCGGGATAAGAGAGGGTTTAAAGGGACTTTGCGCGAAAAGGTGGCGCAGATTTCGCCACGCCTGAATCACAAACGGGAAAGATCAAACTTATGCGGTAACGATGTTGCCAGCCGCAAGCCAGTCACGTCGTGTCAGGGTGTACATCAGGCTGGGAGGCAACCCCTCAGGATCGTCGACCTTTTTCAAAAAGGTCAGGCCCGCTTTTTCCAGTACCCGCCGCGAAGCCAGATGGTTTTCGCGCGTCGCCCCCGTAATGATGCTCAGCCCGGCCTCTTCGAATCCGTAGCGAATGGCTCTGCGGGAAAGCTCGGTAGCATACCCTTTTCCCCAGGCAGCAGGCTCAAACCGGTAACCAAGATTATTCGTCTGACGACCGTCAAACTGGCTTCTGAAAACACCGCCAAAGCCGATAATTTTATCCGGATGGGCTTTCTCAAATATCGTCCAGTCGCCAAAACCCTGTTCCTGATAGCTCTGTAATATGCGCTCTATGGCCTGAATGCCATACGTTCTGTCGGGCCATGGACCTCGCGGGTTAAATTTATGCGTTTCGGGGTCGCCATAGATTCTGAAGAGGTCGTCAAGATCCTCACGAAGAGTATATCTGTAGAGCAGCCGCTCTGATTCCCAAACCATCCTGCGCTCCTTGTGGGTGCTGAATAAGCAATCTTTACTCTTTATATCAGCAACTTCTGCTGTCACCAACTCTGTTAATACTCTTAACGAACGGCGGCTAATTTCAGTGCGCAAGTCGCGGTTTTCGTGCTCATCTGATTGCAGAAAATGGACCTCTCATCAGAGGCTGTCACTACGTTGTGTTGTGCTTCTGATATTGGTAAAGGGTGGAAAGAGGTTGCCGCCCCAGGTAATAAGCTGTTTTCGCGGCGGGAAGACGGATTCACCTGGGGCGATTGCCATAAAGGGTGGCGCACGGGTTCTGAATACGCTGCATGGGTGTTAAAGTGCTGCTTAAACTGGCGCGTCGGGTCTGTGTAGTCTCACCTTCAGCGTTATGAGGATCTGAATAGTGAAAGGAAAGTGCAAAAATGTCTGAACAGAGCAGCATTATCACTGAACTTACCGAACTTGAAGGTCTTTACGGCACGGTCGCCCGGCCCTCTGTCGCTAAAGAGACGGATCATATTCATCCCGCCTATCGTCCGTTTATCGCCGCCTCGCCTTTTGTGGCGCTGGCAACGTCGGGGCCCGAGGGACTGGATGTTTCACCGCGCGGCGATCCGGCCGGATTTATCGAAATCGAAGATGACAAGACCCTGTTATTACCCGACAGACGCGGCAATAACCGCATCGACAGCCTGCGCAACATTCTGCATGACAATCGGGTAGCGCTGCTTTTTCTCATCCCTGGCATTGGCGAGACGTTGCGCGTGAACGGCACGGCAGCAATCAGCACCGACCCGGCGCTGCTTGAGCGCTTTGCCATCAACAATCAGCTGCCAAAAACCGTATTGCGCATCACTGTGGAGAGCGTTTTCTTTCAGTGCAGCCGGGCGATTATTCGCTCCGGATTATGGGATGCCGAAACGCAGATCTCACGGCAGTCGCTGCCCAGCACCGGTTCGATCCTCAAACAGATTGCAGAGATTGATGGCGATGCCTACGACAAAGCGCTGCCTGAGCGATTGAAGAACTCACTTTATTAATCGCCGTTCAGGGCCTGGAGGCTTAACTTCCTCCAGCGTGCTGATGAGTGAAGTACTTATACTTTCGGAGCGGAGATCACAGTGCGCCTGCAGTCACGCCTCTAAGCGCAAACTGCGATAGCGTTACGCAAAGCTCTCCAGTATCTGCTTTGCATGCAGGTAGTCGTAAGAGGTCACTTCAATTTTATTATTACTGAGATCGCTGAAATAGACGGACATCGACACGTCGTGGTCACTGACGCTGAAAGGGATTTTATTCTTACGGAGTACAGGCATAAGTTCGTTGAAAAATGATGCTGCCACCCCGAAAGCCACCGTATGGCCTGGTGGCTGAGATTTTCGCAGGAAAAGAGAGAGTGATGCCCTGTTATTTCTTATGACCAGCGGCCCACCCTGTTCAAACCAGAAGTACAGGGAAGGGTCGCGTTCAAAGCCCAGGATCTCGTTGTACCACTTTTCTGCCTGTTCAATATTTTCAACGTAGAGATGGATATGATCGATCTCAGCTATCTTCATCATCTGGCTCCCTGATTGTTATTAACAGTGAGACTCGCCGAAATATTATTGATAAACAACCCGCAAAGCACATAACAACACGTATCAGGAAACGGACAGAGAAGAGCGCAGGAAAGCGGCCCGGAGAGACAAAGCGCAGGCGAAGGGAGAGCGGATGTGAGTTAGCATAAACGAGCCCCATTTGGGGTTGTAACGCTTGCATCAGGTCACACGATCACAATATGGACCAGACCTTTATGCTTTCCAGGAATTTATAATTATTAAGTTTTAACTTTCAGCCAGTGTTGATTTACCGCGGGTCGATAAGGTCTACGACCAAAGACAATATTTCATCCATAACATGTGGCTCAACGGTGGCGGCATAGCTTGCCCTGAGCGCAGTCAGGTCAAGCGAGCGCACCTGATAGCACAGCGCCACGCCGGTCACTTTGCCGGTATCTGTGCTGTTACCGTCCAGATAAACGGTCACGCCCTGTGAGCGTGATGCGCCGCCGCCACTTGTTACCGGCACGCAAACTGCCGTTCCCAAAGCCGCAACCAACTCCCGTTGCGAGATAACAAGGTAATAATGCGGCCCTTTAAACTCTCGCCCTTCAACCGGATCGCCATTAACGTGCCAGATTTCGCCTTTCTGCGGCACTCTCCTTGAAACCATCAGATATGCTCCCTGCCCTGCGTCGCGTCGTTCAGCCCGTCCGCGGCCTCTTCGTTATACTGTTGAATTTCCTGCTGATCGATACCGGCCAGCAACTGAGCAACTGTGCGGCGACCGCGTGGTACACGCGTTACCGGCACAATATTCACGGATTCGCCTTCTGCGGTGACGTCCAGCTCAATGCCAACAGTCCAGCCCGCTCTGGCAGCAATCTCGCTGGGGATAGTCAGCACGACCGCCCCGCCCTGCTGACGAAGTCTTGTTGAAGCCATATCTCCTCCCATGTGTGACTTAGTAACACAAACCTTACCACAGGGTGACACTAAGTCACACAGCAAAATAGGTTAAAGCAAAGATATTGCATTAAGGCACAGATAGCCGTATACCTTATTAAAAGCTAATACTTTGCATTAAGGTAATTTCATGAACCCCACATTGACGCCTCAGGCTGCTGCCCGCACCACGCTTTTCAGTTTTACCGGTGCGGCGCTGATCTCCGCCACCAGCAGTGCGCCAACGCCGCTCTACCCACTTTATCGCAGCCTGTTCCATTTGACGCCGACCATGCTGACGCTGATCTTTGGTGCCTATGCTTTCGCGTTGCTGGCCGCGCTGCTGACGGTCGGTAAAGTGTCCGACTATACCGGCCGCCGCCCGCTGATGCTGCTGGCGCTGGCGATCAATGCGGTCGCGCTGGTGATCTTTATGTCTGCCAACTCTGCCACCACCTTAATCGCCGCCCGGCTGGTGCAGGGCTTTGCAACCGGTATTGCCTTACCGACCTTTGGTGCCAGCCTGATTGACGCCAGTAAAACCCGTGGGCCACTGCTGAACTCATTCACCGCCTTTCTGGGGATGACGCTGGGCACGCTGGCGGGCGGCATACTGGTCACCTTTGCGCCCTTTCCCACGGTGACGCTTTACGCGCTGCTGCTGATACTGATGCTGGTTGCCATGGCGCTGTTGCCGCTAATACCAGAAACCATTGCGCCTCAGCCGGGTGTTCTGGCCGCACTGCGACCTCAGGTCAGCATACCGCGACGCGCGCTGGGCCCGCTGTTAATGGTGACGCCGGTTAATATCGCAACCTGGATGCTGGGCGGATTTTACCTTTCACTGATGCCCTCAATGGTGGCGAACGCAACCGGCCTGACCTCGCCTTTTATCGGCGGCTCGATTGTGGCGACGCTGATGCTGAGCGCAACGGCAGCAGTATTTCTCTTTCGCCCGTTACCGCCTGCGCGGGCATTAGTTATCGGTACGCTGATGCTGATAGCGGGCGTCAGCGTCACTCTTGCGGGCCTTTCTCTGCACAGCGTGGCCTGGCTCTATCTCGGCACTGCCATTGCGGGTCAGGGATTTGGATCGATTTTCTCCAGCGTGCTGAAGATCATTATGCAGTTAGCTGAAAGTCATGAACGCGCCGGACTGTTCTCCGCCTTTTTAATCAAAAGCTATCTCGCCTTTGCCCTGCCTGCGATTGCCGCCGGAATGGCAGCGCCCCATATCGGGCTGAACCAGACCGCCTGGTTCTATGGCATGACTATTATCGTGCTGGCACTGGTGTCGCTGCTGGCGATCAGAGGTCGCGCTTTAGCCGGAGCGGCCAGTTAATAAACCCGCCCGACGCGGCCAGATATCTGCCGCGTCATCCACAAACGGCAATTTTCACTTACACTCAACGGATTAATTTCAGGCGCAGTTGCTGCGTGATACCGTGAGTATGATGTCGAAATCCCATTCTGATGCGGTTTTAGCCCGGTTTTCATCCGCCACACGACGCTGGTTTTCTGCCACCTTTGCTGCACCCACGCCGGTGCAGCAGGCGGCATGGCAGGCGATAGCCAGCGGAGAGCATGCGCTGGTGATCGCCCCGACCGGTTCAGGGAAGACGCTGGCGGCCTTCCTCACCGCCATCGACACGCTGTTTCAGTTCCGAACCGCGCAGCCCTCACCTGCACGTGAAACGACCACCCGCATACTCTATATTTCACCGGTTAAAGCGCTGGCCGCGGACGTACAGCGCAACCTTAATCTGCCGCTGGCAGGCGTTTACGCTGAGCGGCAGGCGCTGAATGAGCCAGAGATCACTCTGAATATCGGAATGCGATCCGGCGATACGCCCGATGCAGAGCGCGCCAGGCTGGTGCGCCGCCCGCCCGATATCCTGATCACTACGCCCGAGTCACTGTTTCTGATGCTGACCTCAAAAGCGCGAACGACACTGCAGGGCGTGGCCACGGTCATCGTCGATGAGGTGCATGCGGTGGCGGGAACAAAGCGGGGTTCCCAGCTGGCGCTGAGCCTGGAGCGGCTGGATGCGCTGCTGCCACAGCCCGCCCAGCGTATCGGGCTTTCCGCCACGGTACGACCGGTTGAGCGGGTGGCCGCCTTCCTTGGCGGCTGTCAGCCCGTTCAGGTCGTTAATCCGGCCGCCGATCGGACGCTGCACCTGACCATCGAGGTTCCGGTCGAAGATATGACCGATATCGCCAGCCCCGATGACCTGACCGGGGAAGCCACCTCTGCCAGCGGTTCGATCTGGCCGCACATTGAAGCGCGCATTCTGCAGCAGGTCATGTCCCATCGCGCCACGCTGGTGTTTGTGAATTCGCGTGGCCTGGCGGAAAAGCTGACTGCGCGGCTCAATGCGCGTTATCTGGCGCAGCAGACAGCCGCTGGCGATCGGGATGCAGAACCGGACGACAGTGACGATCTTATTGCCCGCTCGCACCACGGGTCCGTCTCGAAGGAGCAGCGAGGCGAGATTGAAGCCGCATTGAAGCTGGGCAGACTGCGCTGCGTAGTGGCGACTTCCAGTCTGGAACTTGGCATTGATATGGGACCGGTGGATCTGGTGATCCAAGTGGGCGCACCGCTTTCAGTGGCCAGTGCACTGCAGCGCGTGGGACGCGCCGGACATCAGGTTGGCGGCGTATCAACCGGCATCCTGTTTCCGCGCACCCGGCGCGATCTGCTGGATTCGGCCGTCATATTGCAGTCGATGCGTGCGGGCCAGCTCGATGCGCTGGCTCCGCCGCGTAACCCGCTCGATATTCTGGCGCAGCAAACCCTGGCGGCCGTCGCAATGGATCCCTTACAGGTCGATGATTGGTATGCGCAGGTCTGTCGGGCCGATCCGTTTCGCACTCTGTCGCGTCGGCTGTTTGATGCCACGCTCGATATGCTGGCGGGTAAGTTTCCCTCAGACGCTTTTGCTCAGCTGCGGCCGCAGCTGGTGTGGGATCGTCAGAGCGGATTGCTGACGCCGCGACCCGGCGCTCAGCATCTGGCCGTGACCAGCGGCGGCACCATTCCCGATCGCGGCATGTTCAGCGTCATCCTGCCGGAAGGCGAAGAGCAGGCTGGCTCACGTCGTGTCGGCGAACTGGATGAAGAGATGGTCTATGAGTCGCGGGTCAATGACATTATTACCCTGGGCGCAACGTCGTGGCGGATTCAGCAGATTACCCACGACCAGGTACTGGTGGTGCCTGCGCCAGGCCGTCCGGCTCGTCTGCCTTTCTGGCGCGGAGAAGGTGTGGGCCGCTCGGCCGAATCGGGTGCCAGCCTCGGGCTGTTTCTGCGTCATCTGAGTGCGGCTTCACCGGTAGACGCGCAGGAGCAGTTGCGCGCGCTGGGGCTGGATGCCCGCGCAGTCACGAATCTGCTGGCTTTGCTGGCTGAACAACGCGCCGTCACCAGCGTACTGCCGGACGATCGCACGTTGCTGATTGAACGCTGCCGTGACGAAATCGGCGACTGGCGGATGATCCTGCATTCGCCCTGGGGAAAGCGGGTCAATGCGCCCTGGGCGCTGGCGATTGCCGCCCGAATCCAGCAACGCCTGGGCATTGATGCTTCTGTTGCGGCCAGCGATGACGGCATCGTGGCCCGCTTTCCCGCCAGTGAGGGAGTATTACCCGGCGCTGACCTGTTTATGTTCGACGCCGACCAGTTGACCCGGGAGGTCACTGAGAGTGTCGGTCAGTCGGCGCTGTTTGCCGCCCGCTTCCGTGAATGTGCCTCACGCGCTCTGCTGCTGCCGAGGCGTAATCCGGGCAAACGTTCGCCGCTCTGGCAGCAGCGGCTGCGCGCCGGTCAGTTGCTGGAAGTTGCACGACAGTATGACGATTTCCCCATCCTTATCGAAACCGCACGCGAATGTCTGCAGGATGTCTACGATCTGCCTGCCCTGCACCAGCTGATGGAACAGATGGCACAGGGAAAGGTAAAGCTGGTCGAGGTGACGACCGAACAGCCCTCCCCTTTTGCCGCGCCGCTGCTGTTTGGCTATGTTGCAGAGTTTATTTACGCCAGCGACGCCCCCCTGGCAGAACGGCGCGCCTCACTGCTGGCGCTCGACAGTAACCTGCTGGGTGAGCTGCTCGGCCAGACCAGCAAGCGTGATTTGCTGGCACCTGACGTCGTTGAGCAGGTTGAACAGGAACTGCAGCGCATCGATTCCCGCTATCAGGCGCAGCACACCGAAGGCATTATCGATCTGCTGCGCGATCTTGGCCCGCTCCCGGTTGCCGGTATTGCGGCACGTTTCAGTGGCAACGCCCAGCAGATCGCGGAAGCCATAACGCAGTTCGCGGCCGCGCAGCGAATGATTACGGTCACCCTTGCCGGTGAAGAGCGCTGGGCGATCATTGAAGATGCAGCCCGCCTGCGCGATGCACTGGCCGTTGTACTGCCTGACGATCTGCCCGGAACATTTCTGGAGCCGCAGGCCGATCCGCTCCGCGATCTCATTAACCGCTACGCCCGTACCCATACCCTGTTCACCGCCCGACAGCTGGCCACGCATTTTGGTCTGGGTGTGGCCATTGTGAATGAGGTGCTGCTTTCCCTGCATCAGCAGGGCAACCTGCTCAATATGGGTTCGCCAGAGGGCGCATCGGATACGGAGTGGGTTTCCACAGAGATCTTCAAACGGTTACGCTTACGTTCACTGCAATCAGCACGTGAAGCAACCCGGCCTGTTCCACCTGCCGCCTGGATCAACCTGCTGCTGGAGCGTCACGGTGTGCTTAACACGCAGCGTGAAGAGCATCACGGGGTTAACGGGCTGTTGCGGGTAGTTGAGCAACTTGCGGGCGTGCCGCTACCGGCCTCGCTGTGGGAGTCACAAATCCTGCGCGCCAGGATAGCCGACTATCAGCCCGCGATGCTCGATGAACTGTTAGCCAGTGGCGAGGTTACCTGGTGCGGACATAAAGCGCTGGGTCAGAATGATGGGTTGATTTCGCTGCACCTCACGGAATATGCCGCTGAAACACTGCCGGTGATTGACACCACACAGCCTCTGACGCCGATTCAGCAGGCGACTCTCGACGCATTGAGCCGGGGTGGCTCGTGGTTTGTTCATGAGATCATGGCACAGATGGACGAGGCAGAGACGCAAACCACCGACATTTATGCTGCCCTGTGGCAACTGGTGTGGCAGGGCTATGTCACTGCCGATAGCTGGATTGCGGTGCGTGGGCTGCTGACCACGCCAGGCGCGACCCGTTCACGTCCCGCGCGTTCCCTGCGCACCCGTTTTGGTCAGCGCTTCACCCCGGGCGCACTTTCTGCACGCCGACCGGCGGTCAACACGCTGGCTGGTCGCTGGTCGCGGGTTAACCGACAGGAGGTTGCTCCTGCCCGGCTGGCCCTGTCGCTGGTGGAAAATCTTCTCGACCGTTATGGGGTGATCAGCCGTGGTAGCGCGATATCGGAGCAGATCCCCGGAGGATTCCCGGCGTTACAGCCGGTATTACGCAGCATGGAAGATGCCGGACGGCTGCTGCGTGGCCGGTTTGTCGCTGGTGCGGGCGGCGCGCAGTTTGCCTACCATAACACCATTGAGCGGCTGCGGGAGCTGGCAGAAAAGCCGCTGACCGCGACAGAGGCGGTGGCGCTGGCCGCACCGGACCCGGCGAATCCATTTGGCGCGTTACTGAGCTGGCCGCTCCACGCCAGCGGCATCCGCCCGACCCGCCGTCAGGGGGGACGCGTGGTGATTGCAGGCGGCGCGCTGGTGCTTTATCTGACGCCGGGAGGCAAAGAGTTGCTGACATTCATCGACGATGCCGCGCTGCAGCAGGTCGCGGTGGCGGCGCTGGGCCTGGCACTGAAGCGTGAAAAGCCCGCGAGTTTCACGCTTGAGAAGGTAGATGGTGAACCGGTTTCGCAGTCACCGCTGCTTAACGCGTTGCGACATGCCGGATTTTCACGGGTGCCACAGGGGTTTAGCTGGTATAGCTGAGTTGTTTTCGCGCCCGTTTTTTTCGCGCACAAAGTCGATAAATGCCTGAAGCGGGGCGGGGATCAGGCGGCGATCGTTGTAATAGAGCCACGGACCGGAGAAAGTCAGCCACCAGGGTTGCAGCAGCGGTTCCAGCCTGCCGCTGTCAAGGGCTGGCCTGAGCCACTCATCAAACAGATATATCACGCCGCTTCCGGCGATGGCCGCCTCCACCGCCAGATCCATTGCGCCACCGACCGAAACCACCAGCGGCCCGCTGGTTTCAACGCTGATCTCTTCGCCCTCGTGGCTGAAGGTCCAGTCAGCCATGATGCCGCTGGCATAACGGCCACGCAGACAGCGATGATGGATCAGATCGCGCGGATGTTCCGGTCGGCCATGTTCTGCCAGATAAGCCGGAGAAGCCGCCAGCGCGAACCGTTGCTGTCTGGGGCCAATGGGCATCGCCACCATATCCTGCTCCAGCCGCTCATCATAACGAATCCCGGCGTCACAACCGTCACGAAAGACATCCTGCACGCTGCTCTCCGCCACAATTTCCAGCCGGATGTCGGGATAACGCTGCAAAAATTCCGGCACCAGCGCGGGCAGCACCTGCCGGGTTGCACTGACCGGCACATTCAGCCGCAGCGTGCCACCAGGGGTGTTACGGTAGCGATTCACCGCATCCAGCGCGGCGTTAACTTCATTGATCGCGGGCAGCAGACGTTCCATCAGCGCCCTGCCTGCTTCGGTTAACACCACGGTGCGAGTGGTGCGGTGAAACAGACGAATGCCCAGCTGCTGTTCCGCCCGTCGTACCGCATCGCTCAGGCGTGACGCATTGCTGCCGGTGACGCGTGCCGCTTCCCGAAATCCTCCCGCTTTTGCCACCGCCACGACGGCATCCAGCAGCGCCATATCGATCGCCATTGTGCATCACCCCGTACAGTCTGTCCTGATTTCACCGGATAGTTGCACAGCTGAATCACCGTTACAATTGATCTACATTCACGCAGGAGGTTTTCATGTCAAACACCACCATGACTTTTACGTTAGGCGATCGTGAAGTTAACCGTATTGGCTACGGCGCAATGCAACTGGCCGGGCCGGGCGTGTTCGGCCCGGTAAAAGATGAAGCCCGGGCAATCCAGGTTTTGCGCGATGCTGTCGCGGCAGGCGTTAATCATATCGACACCAGCGACTTTTATGGCCCGCACGAAACCAACCAGCTGATTAAAAAGGCGCTACATCCCTACCCGCAGGATCTCTGCATCGTCACCAAAGTGGGTGCCCGCCGCGACGCCAAAGGCGGCTGGCTGGCGGCGATGGAGCCAGAGGCGCTGACGCAGGCAGTTGAAGATAACCTGCGCAACCTGGGGCTGGATGTGATTGAAGTGGTGAACCTGCGCAGTATGTTGCATCCGGCCAGGCCCAAAGAAGGCTCTCTGAAGCCACAACTGGAGGCGCTGATGGCGTTACAGGCACGCGGACTGATTCGCCATATTGGCCTGAGTAACGTTACCGCCACGCAGATCGCAGAAGCTCAGGCGATGACGCCGATTGTCTGCGTGCAGAATATGTATAACCTGGCGCATCGACAGGATGATGAGCTGGTGGATCAGCTGGCGCAGCAGGGAATTGCGTATGTGCCGTTCTTCCCGCTGGGCGGCTTTTCTCCGTTGCAGTCGGATCAGCTTAATGAAGTGGCTGCATCCCTGAATGCCACGCCGATGCAGGTCGCACTTGCGTGGCTGCTGCGGCGATCGCCAAATATTCTGCTGATTCCAGGCACCTCTTCCCCGGAACATCTTAAAGAGAATCTTGCCAGCGGCAGCCTGGAACTGTCGGATGATGTGATGGAAAAGCTGAACGCTATTTAACATCAAGCCCGCACGATGCGGGCCTGATGCTGTACTGATTCAGAAACTGCTGAGGCAGGCCGCAAGTTGCGGCTTGTCGCTACAACTGATGTGGTGATCGATTCGGTTAATCATATAAGGATAAAACGGGTTAGAGGTGGCGCGCATAATTGAGTCCAGCCCGACAATCAGCACTGCACTCTCGCCGCGCAGTGACAACGTCCCAAAACTGATACCAAACTCATTCTTCTGCGCGGGCGCACTGCCATATAACCCATCCTCGGCCGGGAACGGAATCGCAACGTGCGACAGCGAGTAGAGACCCGCAGGATAGGCAATTGCCAGCGGCTGAATCCGTTCCTGCATCTCTCCCGCGGGAACGCTTTTTGTCACCATCTCCAGTGAGGTGGCGGAGGCATTAGTGATCACCGTGGATGAGTAATTCCGACGCGCTGCAGGCAACAGCTGATTAACCGCGGTATATGAGGAGTGGCGGAATAACGGACTGACGCTGACCGCCTGATTGATATCGAACAGCACCAGTTCGCTGCCGTTCACTGGCAGATAATTATAGAGCGAGCGGATGACCGAAGGCGTACTGACGGTGGAATCCATTACCGACTGAAAGGTCAGCACGGGCGGGAAACCGGAGAGCTGCTGATTACGCGCATATTGCAGGATCTCTTTCTGCAGCGCCTGCGTCAGCAAATAGGTCTGCCGGGCAGCGTGAACCGGAAAAGAGTTGTATTTAAACGGATTAAACTCCGGCACGATATTCAGCCAGGCCGCTTTCGAAAAGGCAGGGAAAACAGAGGGCAACCCGGCAACACCTGCGAACCGGGCAAAACGAGTCACACCGATCATCGGCGATAACAGAATCAATTGCTGCGGACGACGCAGCGTGTGATCGCCCAGGCTGTCGAGCGCATATTTTACCGCCAGCGCCCCGCCGTTCGAGAAACCCACCAGATGCAGCGGCGTCTGCGTGCCCGCCAGCCGGGTCGCTTCCCGCACCGCCAGGCGTGTGGCGGCCATCCAGTCCTGCCAGTCAACATCGGTCAGACCCGCAGGCACCGTACCGTGACCCGGTAACCGTATCGCCACCGCCACATAACCCTGCTGACGGTAAGCCTCTGCCACATGCCGCAGACTGTAAGGACTGTCGGTCAGTCCATGTAACAGCACTACCGCACCGCGCGGCCTGCCCGTCGGTTGCAGAATATAGGAACGGTTCCAGTCCTGCGCGAAATGCCCCGGATAGATCATGCTGCCAGCATAGTATCGGTTGAGTGGCGTTTTTTCTTCCGCATCCAGTCGGTCACTGACCTGTTGCTTCATCTCGTCGAACAGATGATTTTCGGCCTTGAGGTAGTCAGCATAGGTCGCATTATCAAGCTGTTCCACTGTCAGTTCATGCGGGACCCAGGTGTGCCAGCGATGTAACTCCGGCCCGCGCTCCGCTTCATAGATTCGAATAATCAGTAGCAGCAGTAACAATACTCCAGACACAATCGCAAGACGCCAGAGCCTGCGGGTGACGGTTTTCCACCTCCGGGTCATAAATCCTTTCCTGAAAAATTAAAATGCATAGCGAAACCACGCGAACAGCACGTTGCCATTATTGTACGTGCCCGGAATATAGGTGAACTGTACATTCAGCGCCTTATAACCGGCAGAGAACAGCGGCAGAATAATCGGTAGCGGAATATAGTTACCAAAATCTTCGCGTGCGGTGATACCGGCGGTTAATCCCGCGCCAAGACGAAAGTCCTGATTCGAACCAGGATACCAGCCCTTCTCCCAGCCATAACCGACAATCGGCTGCCACTCATTGTGTGAGTCTTTGAAAGCCATTGCATAAAGCGCGCTCCAGTTGCCGCTGTCGCTGTAGCGGGAAATGCCCAGACCGCCTCCCCAGGGATTCTCGTTATAGTTATCGGTTTTTTCTTTGTCGTACATAAAGCGGGCGTGCCAGCTGATAAATGGCAGGTAGAGATCGGTATGCTGAGGCGCGTTCCAGGTCTGCGCAACATCGTCAGTGAATCCATTCCACCAGGAGGAGATTGGTGTGTTTTCAGCATGTAATGGCGCAGCAGTCAGCAGTGCGGCAAAAACTGCCGTCGTGGTTGAAATTTTCATAGTGCGTACCGGTCAGCGTGCGGAGCAGATGAAAAATGAGTATAGCGCAGAGCCTGAGGCAATCTTTGTCAGCGGTCATGCTTCGCTTAACCGGTAGTTTCTGAAGACAATAACGACAGCTTATTCAGTCAGGTTCTGGCGATTTCAGCCTGAAATCGCCAGAACTGTATGGAAATTAATCGAGGGAAAATTGCTGATTACAGTGAATGTTGTCTGCTGGGATTTAGTGAGGATAAGGACGGAGAAATGCGGTGCAACGGTTAGTAAGAAGATAAGGAGGTAACAAGATAAGGCGATAAGGAGGTAAAACCGGATTCAGCCGGTGGGCTGAATCCGGTGGGAGACTCAGGAGGCTTCAGCCTCTTTTGGCTTTTCACCAAACTTCTCTTTCATGTGTGACTCAATCTCTTCCAGGCTTTTGCCCCGCGTCTCTGGCACCATCGCCATCACGAAGATCAGCGACCCGACATTAATCGCGGCAAAGATAAAGAAGGTGGTGCTGCCGGCATATTCCATTATCGGTGGAAAACCAAAGGCGACTATCGCGTTAAAGATCCACTGTAGTGAGACAGCGCCGCCGGTTAATACGCCACGCAACTGCATCGGGAACAGTTCCGACATCATCAGCCAGTAGACCGGCGAGATGCACATCTGCATGCAGAACAGGAACAGCAGAATACAGGCCAGGGCGAGGTAGCTCTGCATCAGGCTGGGAGCGATAAAGGTCATCACGCTGCCCAGCATAATCTGCGAAGCGACCACCAGACACAGGCCGGTAATCAGCATCGTCCGGCGCGGGAAGCGACTAACCGCCCAGATACCTACAATCGCCGCCACCACTGAGACCACGCCGTTACCGATGGTCGCGGCAATCGAGGCGCTGGTGCCAAGTCCGGTCTGTTTAAGGATGATCGGGGTGTAATACATAAAACCATTAACCCCGGTGAACTGGGCAACAAAGCCCAGACCGACGCCGATAACCATCAGGCGAATCACCCACTTCTCACGGATCAGGGTTTTCGCATCCGGTCCACGTTCCGCCGCTCTCGCCTGCTTCTTCATCTGCGCCATCTCATGGCGCACTTCACGCGGCGTTTCACGCAGATACTTCAGGATCTTTTTAGCCTCTTTCAGACGCCCTTCCGCGACCAGCCAGTGTGGTGAGGCGGGAACGAAGAACGTGCCGATAAACAGCAAAAGACCCGGTACCATGGCAATTGCCAGCATGTAGCGCCACAAGTGCTCATCATGCAGCAGATAGCTCAGCAGCGTACTGGCAACATAAGCAATGAGCTGTCCGGTAACGATCATCAGCTCATTGCGGCTGACCAGCGGCGCACGCAGGCGCGGTCCGGCAATTTCGGCGATAAACACCGGCACGGTAGAGGAACCGCCACCGACCGCAATCCCCAGCAGGAAGCGCATTGCCACCATGACATTGACAGAAGGCGCCAGCGCTGTTCCCAGTGAACCCAGCACAAAAATAACCGCCAGGCTGCGTAGTGTAATACGCCGGCCAAACCGGTCAGAGAAGAAACCACTCAGGAAAGAGCCTATCGCGGCACCGAACACCAGCGAAGAGGCTACCAGCCCTTCAGTGAATGAATTCAGTCCAAGTCCACCCTGATCGGGTGGTGAGGTCATGTAGGGTAACGCACCCGAGATTATCCCGGTGTCATAACCAAAAGCCAGCGCGCCCATAGTGGCAACCAGTACCACTAAAAAAATGCGCTGGCGTACCGTATCCGCAGGCGCGTGATCGCCCGCTTCACCAGAGTCTGGTGTATTCGTACTCATAATATCCCTGCCATTAATTAGTTAAACATCCGTTTGATTAAATTTCATACGGAATAGAAATGGAACATATTTACCGAGTGGGTAAAGAAGTGTAGACGGTATTTAAAAGTTAGCTTTAGCAATGCGATTTTTATAACAGGGATAGTTAACCGGATAAATAAACCAGCGCAATAATGACGTCGTGAAAGTTGTTTTAACATTAGGTTAACACTTTCAGTTCCTGCTGGATCCAGCTCAGGAAATGCGCGACGCGGGGAAACTGGGCAAATCCACGCGGGAAGACCAGATGATGGGCGCTGACGGGCAGACTCTCCTGTTCGGACAAGACTCTGACCAGTTTTCCACTGCGCAGATAATCCTCCGCCAGCAATTCACTTTCAAATATAAGACCGTGGCCTAACATCGCCGCCTCAAGACTCATATAAGAGCGATCAAAGCGAAATAACCACTCTTTATCTGGCTGAGGTAATTGCTGAGAAGCAAACCACTGCGGCCACTGAATAAGCGGCGACTCCGATAATATCAGCGCATGATGAATTAAATCAGCGGCCTGATTAACAGGATGTTTTTTCAGATACTCAGGCGAGGCCAGCACCGACATTCTTTCGTGGCGGATCGTTTTAATCTCGAATGAGTTCCAGTCCGGGAATCCATGGCGTATCGCAATATCAATATTGTCGCGGCTGAAAGATAAATTCTCGTAAGAGCAGGAGAGCGTGAGCTGGAACTCGGGATAGCTGTCGCGAAATTTATGGATGCGCGGCAACAGCCACAGCAGACCGAAACTGGGCGCGCAGTGGATCCTGAGGTTGCTGCGGGCTTTCTCGTTACTAATGCGTGCAGTCGCCTGCGTCAGACTCAGCAGTATCGGACCAATCTCCCTGAGGTAGTGCTCACCCGACAGCGTCAGCACTACGCCCTTTGCCGAACGATTAAACAGAATACAGCCCAGTTCACGCTCCAGTTTTGCCAGCTGATGACTGGCCGCCGAAGGCGTAATACTTAATTCCTCGGCCGCACGCGCGACATTACCAAAATGGGCCACCTGCTCAAAAACCCGCAGTGATTTAATCGAAGGTAAGTGATCAGACTGCTTTTCCATCCGCCTCTCCACACTGGAATTTTGTGATGTGTGCCCATTTTTAAATCGCAGAATTGTTAACTGCATCAAACCAACAAATTCATTCAGCATCAAATGAATTTTTTTGCATTGCCAATATTAGCCGCTTTATCAATTCTGATCGTGACCCTGCCGGTAGCGATACCGAACCACTAATAATTATTTTTCTGGAGTGGACAATGTTACTCGAAAATAAAGTTGCGATTATTACAGGTGCCGCCTCTCAGCGCGGCATTGGCCGGGCCACAGCCGCCTGTTTTGCTCAGCATGGCGCGCGCGTGGTGGTGCTCGATTTAGATCTGCAGGCCGCCCAGGCCAGCGCACTGTCTTGTGGTGATGGGCATCTCGGCCTGGCCACAGATGTGACCGATCCCCTCTCTGTTCGTCGTGCCATCGACCAGGTTCTTGGGCACTTCGGCCGTATTGATGTGCTGGTCAACAATGCAGGTATTACTCAGCCGGTTAAAACACTGGAAATCGGCATCGAGGATTACAACCGTATTCTTGATGTCAATCTGCGCGGCACGCTGCTGATGTCTCAGGCGGTGATCCCCACCATGCAGCAGCAGAAAGGCGGCAGCATCATCTGCCTGTCCTCGGTCTCAGCACAGCGCGGCGGCGGGATTTTCGGCGGTCCGCACTACAGTGCCGCTAAAGCGGGCGTTCTGGGCCTGACTAAAGCGATGGCGCGCGAATTTGGCCCTGACCAGATACGCATTAATGCCCTGACGCCCGGTCTGATCCAGACGGACATCACTGGTGGCCTGTTACAGGATGAACGCCGCCACGCCATTCTCGACGGAATTCCGCTCGGCCGCCTTGGGTCCGCCAGTGACGTCGCCAACGCTGCGCTGTTTCTCGCCAGCGATCTCTCCGGTTATCTCACCGGCATCACGCTGGATGTGAACGGCGGCATGCTGATCCATTAAATAGCGCCCTTCCCTGCCCGCACGCCTGGCGGGCTAACCTCGGGAGTGAACACCATGACCACGCTTAATCTGAGCGCAGCCTCTGCTGCGCGCGATATCACCTATCGCAAAATTGCCTGGCGCCTGATGCCCTGGCTGATGCTCTGTTATCTCTGCGCCTATCTTGATCGCGTCAATGTGGGCTTCGCTAAATTACAGATGATGGATGATTTGTCTCTCAGCGAAACCGTGTATGGACTGGGTGCCGGGATCTTTTTTATCGGCTACTTCTTCTTTGAGGTGCCGAGTAACCTGATCCTGCACCGTGTCGGCGCACGCCGCTGGATTGCCCGCATTATGATCACATGGGGAATCATCTCAGCCCTGTTCGCCTTTGTAGAAACCGCATGGCAGTTCTACCTGCTGCGCTTTCTGCTCGGCGTCGCCGAGGCCGGTCTTGCGCCAGGTTTACTGCTCTACCTGACCTACTGGTTTCCATCACACCGTCGCGCACGTATGACCGTGCTCTGGTTTGTCGCCATTCCACTCTCAGGGATGATTGGCGGCCCGCTCTCAGGCTGGATTATGGCGACCTTTGCAGGCTTTCACGGATGGGCCGGCTGGCAGTGGATGTTTATGCTGGAAGCTATCCCCACCCTTGTTATGGGATTAGTGGTACTGCTGGTTCTGAAGGATCGTGTTGAACAGGCAGATTGGCTGGACGAAGATGAGAAACGCCGGGTGCGTGCCGATCTGGATGAGGATAATCAGCAGAAAGCCTGTCATGGCACGGTAAAAGCCTTTGTCGCCGACCGTCGTCTGTGGCTGCTGGCGCTGATCTACTTCTGTGTGGTGATGGGTCAGTACGCCCTGACGTTCTGGTTACCGACGCTGGTGAGAAACTCAGGCGTCAGTGAACCGCTGCATATTGGGCTGCTGACCAGTCTGCCTTACCTCTGCGCCATTATCTTTATGCTGCTGGCCGGGCGCAGTGGCGATCGCTATCGTGAACGCCGCTGGCATCTGATTGTTCCAATGCTGATCGGACTCACCGGACTGACGCTGGCAACTCTGCTGAGCCATAGCGTTTCCCTGTCACTGCTCTCCCTTTGTATTGCCGCTGCGGGCATTCTTTCCGCCTCATCGCTGTTCTGGATGTTGCCGACCAATCTGTTAGGTGGCGTCTCTGCCGCCGCAGGCATCGCCGCCGTGAACTGCATTGCTAATCTGGCCGGTTTTTTCTCACCGTGGCTGATAGGCACCATCACCACCGCAACCGGTACGCCCGCTTCCGGAATGTACTTTATTGCTGCCGTCCTGCTGGGTGGCGCGCTATGCGTGCTGCGCATCCGGGCAGCGGACGTTAATCGTTAATCAGGAGGTAATATGACTGACTCTCGTCACGCTTCACACGTGCTCTCATTGCAGCAACGAGCCACCAATATTCGCCGCCATGCCTTATTAATGGGGCAGATTCAGGGGCAGGGATATATCGGTCAGGCGCTGGGTGCCGCCGATTTGCTTGCTGTCAGCTATTTCCACGCCATGAATTACCGGCCGGATCAACCTGAGTGGGAAGACCGCGATCGCTTCTATCTGTCGATTGGCC
Organism: Pantoea sp. Ft-CA_14; assembly: GCF_024520875.1. NCBI lineage: Bacteria > Pseudomonadati > Pseudomonadota > Gammaproteobacteria > Enterobacterales > Erwiniaceae > Pantoea > Pantoea sp. Ft-CA_14. The sequence continues at coordinate 345,292 of NZ_JALNPM010000001.1, forward strand.
ATTACGCTATCGCCCTTTACGCCGCCTTGCTGGAAGCAGGCGTGATGCCTGAAGAAGAAAGGGAAACTTATGGGACTGATGAGAGCCGCTTGCCGATGTCCGGCATGGCTGCCTATACCCCAGGCATGGAAATTACCGGCGGTTCACTGGGTCATGGCTTAGGTATTGCTGTAGGTGCCTGTCTGGGGCTGAAACAGAAAGGCTCGCAGGCACGAGTCTATAACCTGCTTTCAGATGGTGAACTGAATGAAGGCTCTACCTGGGAAGCGGCAATGTCCGCCTCACACTGGCAACTTGATAACCTGATCGCCCTTATCGACGTCAACAATCAGCAGGCTGACGGCCATAGCAGTGAGATTCTCGCTTTTGAACCCATTGTGGATCGCTGGCAGGCTTTTGGCTGGTACACCCAGCGGGTTGATGGCAACGATATCTCTGCTTTGCAGGCCGCCTTTGATGCGGCTCGCAGCTGGCCCGAACCCCAGCCGCGCGTCATCATTTGCGATACCCGAATGGGCAAAGGGGTACCGTTTCTGGAAAGTCGTGAGAAAACCCACTTTATTCGGGTCGATGCCGATGAGTGGGACAAAGCCCTGACCGCACTTGAGCAAGGAGTCTGAGATGAGTTCACAACCGCAAAAAAAACGTCTGACCACATCCGCCATGATCGCCTCGATCGCCGCTGAAGGCCAGCCCACGGTTTCAGCTCCTTTTGGACATGCCCTGGTCTCTCTGGCAGAGCAGCGCTCAGATGTGGTGGGGCTGACGGCTGATTTAAGTAAATACACCGATCTGCACCTGTTCGCAGAGGCTTTTCCGAAACGCTTTTATCAGATGGGCATGGCGGAACAGTTACTGATGAGCGCCGCAGCAGGTATGGCGCGTGAAGGCTTTATGCCTTTTGTCACCACTTATGCCGTCTTTGCTTCCCGCCGCGCTTATGATTTTATCTGCATGGCCATCGCCGAAGAGAATCTGAACGTTAAAATCGCCTGCGCACTGCCGGGCCTGACCACCGGTTATGGACCGAGTCATCAGGCGACTGATGACCTGGCAATCTTCCGTGGCATGCCGAACCTGACTATCATCGATCCCTGCGATGCACTGGAGATTAGCCAGGTGATACCGGCTATCGCTGAACATCAGGGTCCGGTCTATTTGCGCCTGCTGCGCGGTAAGGTTCCGCTGGTGCTGGATAAATATGACTATCGCTATCAGCACGGTAAGGCTCAGCGCCTGCGCGGCGGTAAGCATGCCGTTATTATCAGCAGCGGATTGATGACCATGCGGGCGCTTGAGGCCGCTGAAGCGCTGGAGAAGCAGGGGATTGAGGTCGGTGTGGTTCACTCACCCATGATTAAGCCTCTGGATGAAGAGACCATCCTGCGTGAGGCGGGAGTAGCACTGCATCATAACCAGCTGGTTATCACCGCTGAAAATCATTCGATAACCGGTGGCTTAGGCGAAGCTATTGCCGGCCTGTTAATGCGAAACCATGTGACACCGCGCTTTAAACAAATTGCGCTGCCGGATGCTTTCCTTGCAGCAGGCGCACTACCGACGCTGCATGACCGTTATGGCATCTCAACGGATGCCATGGTTAAGCAAATCACCGCCTGGCTTGAAGCCTGATTCATATCAAAACCGGGCCTGGCCCGGTTTTCTTCTGCATAGGTTCGCTGCTGCCGTGGAAGATCATCATTGCATTACGTCACTTCACATCGGTCTGATTACTGATTGCAGTGGTCAGCACTCTCTGCGCATCAGCAACTACGCTGTATGCTGATAACAGCCACTTATAACCCGGTTCAATGCCATACAGACGTTATTTCTCGCAATTCACTGTAAACAGCAGTGCAGTGAGCCATCGCCTTTTATCAGGTAGGCCGATAGGGGCTCTTCGTCCGTAAGCTGCCGATTTCATCTGCTTTACCCAATACAGTGAATCTGATGCCATGCAACTACCTTTCCGTCATGAGCAGACTGTGACAATCTTTTCGCGCTGATCAGGTTTTAATGGAGTTCCCTGCCAAAGCTGCATCTTGTATCGCACCTCTTCAAAAAAAATTTTATCGCGCAGAAAAAGTTATCCACTTTTTCTGTGGATAAGTGAGGGATAGTTTCTGAGTATCTTTTTTCACTCTCTGTTCAGGACTTTACTGCCCGTAAGATACGCCTCTTTTCTGATCTTATCTGTTCCCCCGCAGTCGTGAAAAGAGGAAGCGTTTAACTGCAGGCATGGCGATTTCAGGCTGAAATTCTTGCATCTTTTATATTATAAACAAACAGTTAATAACGAAATATCGCTGGCGGGCTAATGTTTGGAGAAAGGCCAGGCAGAGGGTTTAGCGGAGTGTGTGAAGCCGGTACGCTGTTACTGAGGTTTAGTAAAGTTGATTGGTCACTAATGAACCAGCCCCGGAAAATCATTACTTGCAATATTCTGACCGTCGGATGCGCGCTGACGGCGATGAGATTCATCAACGATAGCATCATACGAAAAACGTTATCTCTGTTTATAGTGACCTGTGCGGTTTGGAAGGGGCCTGGGTATCTGGCGAAAGAGTTCAGCGAAGTGGCGATTTCATGCAGTTTTTCAGCAAGAGATAATAAAGAAATTTATTATATTTCAATATCTTAAGCAGGAATTCACACTTAAAAATCTGGCGATTTCAGCCTGAAATTTGGGTGTCCGCCATCTCTTTTAACGACGACTCGCTACAAAAATCGAAAAAAAAGCCAGCGTTTATCGCTGGCTGATTTGAGTGCATATACGTTAACGGTTGAGATATTTTTTCAGGGTCTCCGCAATAACTTTATCCAGCTCTTCCTGCAACTCTTTCGACTGCCGGTTAAATTCATAACTGAACATCCGTCCGCGTACCTTTTTTCGGGCGAACCGATCTTTATCAGCAAAAGACCAGAGCGCAGTCGCCTGGGTTTTATCTTTCTCCGGTTCTTTGATCAGAGTCTGGCTGCCCTGTCGAATCAGACGCAGAATATGATTTTTAAGCTCGTCCTCGGCCAGACCTTCACGGGCACAGACCACATCAATTTCCCTGGAAATGGATTTGATCAGAGCTTCAACGCTTTGCCCGGACTCACTCAACTTGTCAGCAGCCTGTAACAACGCTTTATAGTCGGGATAGGTCAGCTCAGCGTGATTAGGAAAAAGTGAAATCAAATCTGATGGAACGCTGGCGGCCTGCAGGGCACGCGTCACTTTCGCCTGGGACAAACCCTGATTTTCAGCAATCTCCTTCTGCGACAAACCGCCATCTTTAAGTGTTAACAGACGCATCCCCACTTCGCGCAGATTGTGTTCCCGTGCCGTCTGAATATCCTGCGCCAGTCGGCGGGCTTCATCAGCGGTGATGGCCGCGTCAGTGATCAGCACGTCCAGGCCGGTTTTGCAGTAGAGTGCGGCTGCACGACGACGTGAGCCATCCAGGATTTCGATGCGGTCATCGCGCATCACGCCAATAGCGGGAAAGAACTGCTGCAGCTTAATGGTCCGGATAATGTCGCGCAGCGAATCAGGTGTCAGGCCTGCCTGATCGCGACCGTTGGTTTCCATTGTGACGAACGTTTTGCTTTCAACGTCGCTGGCGGCAATGCGTTCAAAGCGAAACAGGGCGCGCTTGCCCGTTGCCAGAACGAATGTCTGGTTGTGCTGGCTGTCTGGCGTGTCATTTTCCAGTGGAGTCTGGCTGAAGGTTCTGCCAATCGTAATTCTTTTTGCGCTCATACAAACCTCAGTTCAGGCGAATAAATTCGATACGGTCGAAGACGGCTTTAGCAAAGTCTTCTGCGGCGGATCGTGCATTCTTCAACGCTTCGCTGCTGCCGACGTAGGTCGAAGGATTGGCGGAGATAACCGTATCAAAGGATTCGCCACAACGTTCGAAACCATCAAGGCGGGGAAGGGCAGCATCAAGCATGTCGCCACCAAAAATCTCTTTTGCCAGGCTATGACAGAGTTTGTGGTCTGCTTTATTGGAGAGCTTCGACATGAAGCCAATATTACCCTGCAGCCGACAGGTCGCGCCGGAGTCTTCGATAATCGCAATCAGTTCCGGAAGACGAGTCAGGTATTTCAGTGTCGAGTGAAAGTCTACCTGAGCCGGTGGCACCGGAGTCATCAGAAGATCTGACGCTGCAATCGCATTCTTCAGGAAGGCATCAAGATGCGGGCCGCTGTCGATAAAGATGAAGTCATAATCTTTTTTCAGTTTGGCAATAACGTTGTCATACAACACGGCGTGAACGTTCTGTTGCGGAAGATGCTCAGCACAAAGCTGATCCCAGCTTGAGGCGATAAAGGCGTCATCAATCGATGCTGGCAGCACATCCACACCCGGAATGATCGACGGAACGATAAACTCGTTGACCAGCTCATCTCGTGAGACATTCTGCAGCATTGCCTGCGCCGCAGTCGCTTCCACCAGCCCGACGGAGCGCTCGTGGTTCAGAAACATGGTTGCTGAGGACTGCGGATCAAGGTCGATAACCAGGATGCGCAAATCTTCAAAAAGCAGATGGGGATGTGCGCGCAACGCATGTGCCAGCGAGACGGTTGAAACCGTTTTGGAGACACCGCCCTTCAGATTACCGACAAACAGGGTGTAAGCGTCACTATGGCGATCGCGATACTTCGGCACGCCACGATGATGATAGATATCGATAATATTCTTAATCGACATAGCATATTTAACGGAAGAACCGGCCGCACGTTTATCAAATTGATAACCGCTTTCTTCCATCTCATTGACTGCGTAATCCACACTGGCTCGGGTCAGTTTGGGCAACTTTGCCAGCGCCGCTTTGGCATAGACCTGATAGTAGGTATTTTCATGCAGTTCCTGCTTTTGCGCCTGAATTTGCTCGGTGAGGCTTAGCAGCATGCGTTCTGAACGCTGCGCAACCTTCATCACCTGCTTGTCATCATTAGCCATAGTTGCTCCAAACATGTAGGATTTATGACTTTATACAGAAATCCTGCACGTGAGGCAATAAATTATCTTCTCAACATAATCTCCGTTTTTATGTAACCACACAGGTTTTGGTGAGCTTCATCACATTATTTCGTCTGGCCGAATATACTTTTGCAGGTTAATTGCGGTAAGCATTCACTGTAATCAGCAGAACATTCACTGTAGTGAGCAAACAGGTTTAAAAAATCATCAGCCAAACCGGGTACATTGAGCGGGAAAGGGGAGAACACAGAAGACGAACCTTGAGATCAAACGTTCACTGTAGTCAGTAAAGCTTGTGTCTCATCCGGTGACGTTATGGAGCAGGCGAAAGAGCGATGGATACATTGATAAATGGATTTCAGGCAGTGACTGCAGGTTGCAGTGCTGATCTTTGCCACTGCATCACTTCAACATTCACTATAGTCAGTAGCGTTTTACGTGTTCAGCTCTGTGAAGAGCAACGTTCACTGTAATCAGTAAACTTGCCGATCAGGAGCCAGAAGAGGGAGCTGGGCAGAGTAAACGTTCACTGTAGTCAGTAAGGATGGGTTGAATAATCCTCAGCGGATGATAAAAGCATCGGAATCTGGAGAGGGAATATACACCGGCAATGTCACAACAAGGTCTGGTGTGCGATACAGAAGCGTAAAGCCCATAAACGTTCACTGTAATCAGTAAATCCAGAAAGCAGTAAACATTCACTATAGTCAGTAACACTACTAGTGGAAGAGGGATGAGAAGAAGAACAGCCACGCAAACATTCACTGTAGTCAGTAGTCAGTAGTCAGTAGTCAGTAGTCAGTAGTCAGCAGTCAGCAGTCAGCAGTAAGTAGACAGAGGCGATTCCATTCTGCATCAGGGCGTGCCGACAGGGTCGTAATATGAGTCAGTAGTTAGCAGTAAGTAGACAGAGGCGATTCTGTTCTGCATCAGAGTGTGCCGACGTTGTTCCGAGTCATGAAGTGACCAGACCTTGCGAGCAACGGCTTCTTCTGTCGCCCTTCAGCCAGTCATACACCAGCCCCGTATCGTATACATCAGCAATGCCGTCAGCAGGTTCACTTTAACGTTCACTGTAATCAGTAGAATGCACGATGCCTTCAGGTACACCGCAGCAAACATTCACTGTAATCAGCAGAACGTTCACTGTAATCAGTACAAGATTAGCATCCCGCCATGGCAGTTATGACTCGCTTCAGACCGGACATCTGGCAACAACGTTCACTGTAATCAGTAGCGATTCGGAAAGCCGTTTAAGAGATTCAATGGTGAGGCGAGGGTAGTGCCCATCAGCAAACATTCACTGTAATCAGTAACAGTGTCACGCTGCTCTCTCTGGTTACGTGTGTCATTCAGGTCATACGTATCATGTGAATCACGCTGAGCAGACCCCTCATGGTAAACCGCATCCAGCCCTGATTTGCTGGCCAGTCGTTAATGCTCTTTGAGAACAGGCCAGAGCAAAGGCATTCACTGTAGTCAGTAAAAAGGATTCACTGTAATCAGCAGAGAGAGGCTTAGCCAACCGAAGTCAGGGCATTCACTGTAATCAGTAAACACAGTATAATTGAGTGCTAACCAATATGAGAGTAAGTACTAACTTACTTGTTAAGCCTTATAAAATGGCACGCAGAAGGGGGAGGGGGGAAGAACACACATTTGCACGGCGGCCCGGTTACTGATTACAGTGAACGTTACTGATCACAGTGAATCCCCGGAGAGTACTGATTACAGTGAATGAAGAGAGAATGGCGCAATGTCACCGGTGACGCAGAAAGTGACACTGCCACGCAGGAATACTGATTACAGTGAACGTGAGGGGTTAATCATCAAACTCGATCTCATCCAGCGAATCGATGCTCTCCAGATTACTGATGCCATCAAGCTTAGGCGTACGGCTGTGGATAATAAAAAAGACTGAGCGGCCACGCTTCACTTCTGAGTAATCCAGATAACCGATCTCTTTCAGCTGCTCCATCGCGCGCCGCACGACATGGTTCTGCGTGGTGGTCTTAGAGCCGAGGTTCAGGCGCATACGCAGGCGTGCAAGCGAGATAGGCGCCGGATTGGTTGGCAGGCTTTCCAGGAAGGTGTAAAGCGCCTGCGCAGACTCTTTACGCTTCAGACGGGATATTGCACGGAGCTGAAGCAGGACCTTGTGGTCGAAGTTATAGAGTTCGAACAGCTTGGGGTCGGCCTGGATGCGCACAATATCTTTTTCGCGATCGTAATAAGCAGACTGAACAAGGTGGGTATGATAGGCCTTGCCGTTGCCTTCAAAAGAGAGCGTATTGGTCGCGATACGGCGCAGAGAGGCATCAAGACGCTTGCGCAGGGCAGCTGAAGAGTTGGCAGAGGGAATGCCACACATCTTCACAAAATCGATAAACGGCAGCGTGACGGTATCGCCTTTGGTCGGATAGCGGGAAAAAGATTGAATAATACCCGCCCAGGTTTTGAAATCGTTATCCATATCCAGCCGCGCGCCGGTAATGGTAATCTTTTCGTAGCCTTCCGCTTTCACCAGCGTCAGATTCTTCAGCTCTTTCGTCGCATCCGTTGATGCCATCGCACCGGATTTACCGCGTGCAGTAGATTTCAGCGTCGGCACGAACAGCCCAAGACGCATTAAAGCGACAGGCTGAACGGTATTATTCTTGTTGGGATGAAGCTGAATAACTTCACCGCTGTTTTTTGTCACTGACAGAAAAGGTTCAAGTAACGCTTTGTTTTCGTTGTCTTTATCTGCCATGGCGTAAGATCTTCATTCTGTGGATGAAAGGGATCGTTTTCTGACTACAGTGAACATTAGCACTGTTTACAGTGAACATTCTACCTGGTACAGTGAATAAAGTACTGATTACAGTGAACACTTTACTGATTATAGTGAACGCGATCACCCTTTCAGCCCTTGTGGGGTGCGGCCTGCGACGATCGGGGATCTCTTAGGATCTCTATATGATCTATTAAGGATCGTTTATTAGGATCTGTTCACTGTATAAGTGGAAAACTTAAGGCGTAACATCATTTTCAGATGAGCTGACCATCAGCAAAAACTGGCCAGCAATCTGCCCACTGCCTGACCGACTAATCGGCTATAGCCGCATTCATTCTCAATCTATAAACAACTTCCTCACTATTATTCATTTTTCATCATCAACTACAGCGCGTATCGTCTCTCCATCACTGACAGAATGAGGAAAACGGCACCATGACTGAACATGCCCTATCACGTAACCCTACAACTGGTGAAATTCTGGCACGCTATCCTTTGCAGAACAGTGCAGAGCTGGAACAGACACTAACTGAAAGCGCATCTGCTTTTGCAGCATGGAAACAGAGCACCATGACGGACCGCGTTCGCGTATTACGTCAGCTTGGCGAACAGATCCGTCTGCGTGAGCAGGATCTTTCCCGCATGATCACCCTCGAGATGGGTAAACCCATTGCACAGGCACGCGCTGAAGTTCTGAAATGCGCTAACTTATGCGACTGGTATGCGGAACATGGCCCTGCAATGCTGGCCGATCAGCCTACTCAGATTGCCGATGCGTGGCAGCGATTCCGTCCCATCGGGGTGATCCTGGCTGTAATGCCATGGAATTTCCCCCTGTGGCAGGTTCTGCGGGGCGCAGTGAGTATGTTGCTGGCGGGCAACACCTATCTGCTTAAACACGCGCCTAACGTCATGGGAAGCGCCACACTGATGGCTGATCTGTTCAGGGCAACCGATCTGCCTGCTGGCGGCTTTAACCTGATCAACGTTGACAACGACGATGTCTCCGTAGCCATCAAAGATGACCGTATTGCCGCCGTTGCCGTTACCGGAAGTGTCCGGGCTGGCGCCGCGATCGCCGCACAGGCGGGCGCAGCACTTAAGAAAACCGTGCTGGAGCTGGGTGGATCCGATCCCTTTATCGTGCTGGCGGATGCCGATCTTGATGAAGCGGTTAAATCAGCCGTTATTGGACGTTTCCAGAATACCGGACAGGTGTGTATGGCTGCCAAACGCTTTATTGTGGAAGCTCCGATCGCTGAAGAATTTGAAAAACGCTTCACTGCCGCGGTCCAGGCACTCACCATGGGCGATCCGCTGGATGAAAATACCTTCCTGGGCCCGATGGCACGCGCCGATCTGCGTGACGAACTGGATGGACAGGTAAAGGCCACGCTGCGTGAAGGTGCACGTCTGGTACTGGGCGGCGAGAAAGTGGCAGGGCAGGGTAACTACTACGCGCCGACCATTCTCGCTGATGTCACCAGCGACATGACCGCGTTCAGGCAGGAGCTGTTTGGCCCGGTAGCCGCTATTGCGGTCGCCAGGGATCCACAACATGCGCTGGAGATCGCCAACGACAGCGAATTTGGCCTCAGCGCCACCGTCTGGAGCGGTAATGAAGAGATTGCCGATCGTCTGGCGCTGCAGCTGGAAGTCGGTGCTGTGTTTATTAATGGCAACGGCGCGTCCGATCCGCGCGTTACCATCGGTGGTGTGAAGAAAAGCGGCTACGGCCGTGAGCTGTCGCACTTTGGTGTGCACGAATTCTGTAACGTGCAGACCGTGTGGAAGAATCGTCGCTAGTATTTACTGTGCCGACGGAAGATAAGCGGGCGCTGTTTTAGCGACCGCACTGAGCGGACGCAGCAACCGATGCGGTGCAAACGCACTCAGTATTGGTGAGCCTGTGCCGCTCAGCATCTCCTCAGCCACCAGCCTGCCCAGCAATGGGGCAAGTGTCATGCCGCTATGGCTTACCATCAGATAAACGCGTGCTGACTCGCTGATGTAGCCTAATGCCGGCAAGCCATCTGCCGGACGCGACCGCTGTCCTGTTTCAATCCGCTCAATTCTCGCGCCTTCCGTGTTTTTAAACAGCCGCCGCAATCGACGCAGCATCTCTTTGCCAATCAGTCCATCCGGCGAGACCGGCCGCGCTGGATCGGCGTGCTGATCCAGATCCAGCGCCTGCAGCATCAGACGGCCACCGCCATCCGGCCGCACATTCAGTTCCGGGGTAATCAGATTGCATTTAAGTGGGATCGGCAGAGGCTGGGTCTGCGCCAGAAAACTGCAGGCAACAGGATCGGCTCGATTCGCATCGGTCATCGCCAGTTCAAGCCCGCACTGACTTATCAGTTCCGGTGCCCAGCGGCCGGTCGCCAGTACCAGCTGATCGCCGCGCCATTCATCCCCACTGGCCAGCGTAAGATGGACATCCTGCGCCGATTCAGTGAGCGTCGTCACTTCATTGTTGCAGACCAGCTGCCCGCCACTGGTACGCAGCTCTGCCAGCAGAGAGGCGATAAACAGGCTCGGATAAAGCAGACACTCCGACGGGAAAGACCAGGCGTGCTGAACGCGGGGATCAAGCCGCAACTCGGGCATTGCACCCAGAAGTGCGGCGCGGCTACGTTTCTCTACGGGGTAATCGAGCGTCGTAAGCTTTGCTGCGCGCTGCGCCAGCTGGCGCAGGGATGATTCATCGGCCGCCCACTCCAGCGTGCCGGTTTCCAGCAGCCATCGGGGTGATGCAGGATGGCTTGCCTGCCAGCGCTTGTGCTCGTCTATCGCATGGGCATTAAGATCATGGTAGCTGGTGGGTTCTTTGCCGTTGGCATTGACCCAGGCATAGCTGATCTGACTGGTTCCGCTGCCAGGATAGTTTTTATCGAAGACGGTGACCTGTGCGCCCCGTCGCGACAATGACTGCGCGACGGCTAAACCCAGCACGCCTGCACCGATTACGGCAATACGTTGTGGCATATCTGGTCTCTCCTGAACAGGGATTAGTGGAAAACTGCTACCCGCCGGTTCGTTTACTATTGCGAAGTCAAAGAAGTACGTCAACCGCAGCGTCAGGCGGTGGTTTCATCGAACCATGCGGGCACCGGATCGGCCAGGGTGATCCACTGTTCAGGCCCCGCAGCCATCTCCTGTGGTGTCAGCAGCGCATGATCCAGCGCGGCACGGACGCTCTTCTCGTCCATCTCAATGCCGATAAAGACCAGTTCCTGGCGCGCATCGCCGGTACCTTCCTGCCACTGTTCAGCGATAAAGTTGAGCGAATCTGCATCCTGTGGCCATTCAGTCCGCGGCACGCTGACCCACCAGCGCCCGGCATAACCCTGACGTGCCACCGCGCCCGCCTGCGACCACATTGCGGCATATTCCGGCCGACTGGCCAGCCAGAAGTAGCCTTTAGAGCGGATAACGCCGTCAAGCTGGTGGTTTACTGCATGCCAGAAACGCTGCGGATGGAACGGACGACGGGCGCGATAGACAAAGTTACGAATGCCATACTCCTCCGATTCCGGCTGATGCTCACCGCGCAGGGTCTGCAGCCAGCCGGGTGCCTGCGCTGCCCGGTCAAAATCAAACCGGCCGGTATTCAGCAGGCAGTCCAGCGGAACCTGCCCAAACTCACTGTTCACAATAAGCGCGTGCGGGTTAAGCGCCTGCAGCATGCCCTTCAACTGGTGCAGCTGCGCCGGGCTGAGCAGGTCCGTTTTGTTCAGCACCAGCAAATCACAAAACTCAATCTGATCCACCAGCAGATCAACCACTGAGCGCTCATCCTGCGCGCCCAGCGATTCGCCACGTGACTGCAGATCATCGGCTGAACGATAATCGCGCAGGAAGTTAAAGCCATCGACTACGGTGATCATACTGTCCAGCCGGGCATAGGCTGACAGACTTTCACCCGCTTCATCTTCAAACGTAAAGGTTTCGGCAACCGGCAGCGGTTCAGAAATGCCGGTAGACTCAATCACCAGGTGATCAAAACGCCCGGCCTGAGCCAGACGTTTTACCTCCAGCAGCAGATCTTCACGCAACGTGCAGCAGATGCAGCCGTTACTCATTTCGACCAGCTTTTCATCGGTGCGGGAGAGCTGCGCGCCGCCATCGCGCACCAGCGCAGCGTCAATATTAATTTCAGACATATCATTGACGATCACCGCGATCCGCCGTCCTTCGCGGTTGTTCAGAATATGATTAAGCAGGGTAGTTTTACCGGCACCGAGAAAGCCGGAGAGAACGGCAACCGGCAGACGGGGATCGTCGGATGTCAGAGCAGAGAGTGTCATGGTGTTACCTGTAAGAACGCGATTATAGATACGTTATAACATAACATTAGTGAGTTTGTTTTCAATCCGGATTTGTGTTTTTGTTGTGGGTACCAATGAGCGTTAAAAGGGAGTGGAAATGCAACAACTCACGCTTGTCCCGCGTCTGATGCCAGCCGTCAGGTCCGGGGAGAAAACCTCGACGATTCGCTGGCAGGAGGGCGATATCACCATGGGTCCGCTGAGACTGGTGAATCAGCACGATGAAACGGACGCGGTAATCGTGTGGGTGACGCAGGTCGACACGCTGCGCTTAAGCGAAGTCGCCGCGACGCTGGGGAAACAGGAGGAATAGCCTGATGAGGTGCTGCTGGAAGGGATGCGCGAGCACTATCCGGAGATCAGGCTGAGCAGTGAGGTGCAGCTAATCACTCACCTCACGCCCGCAGAAACCCTGCAGAAGCTCACTAAACAGTGATCAGCTGTGCTCAATCACCAGCAGCGCCATCGTATCGGCTTCCAGCGCCCGAAAGATATGCAGCTCATCGCCCGGATAGGTAATGTAATCCCCCACATCCAGCTCCACCGCACTGTCGACCGGGCCCACCAGCGCACGCCCTTTAGCGATAATAATATGCTCAATGGTATTGGGGATATGGGGCTGGGAAATGCGTTCGCTGCCGGGCTGAACTTCCAGCAGATAGATATCACGCCGAACGCCGGGCGGGCAGGAGGCCAGCAAAACGGCCTGATAATCGGCAAGATCGGCGGTAACCGTCAGGCCCTCTCCACGCCGAATCACCTGCAGACGACGCGCATCCGGCTCCAGCAGACGTGAAAATGGAATGTTCAGCGTTACGCATAGCGACCACAGGGTTTCAATGCCCGGATTGCCATTACCCGCTTCCAGCTGTGACAGCGTAGATTTGGCGATCCCTGCGCGGCGCGCCACTTCAGCCAGTGAAAGACCGGCTCGCTGACGTTCACGTACTAAGGCACTGGCAATAATGCTGATAGGGGTATTCAAACGCACTCCTGATAACCTGAATGTTTTTTATATCGAACATAACGTTCGTCTTGTAAAACGCTTTCGCAGTGTTCATTATATCGGATTATATGTTCATTATGAGACAGAGTGATGCTTTTTCCGCAAATGCAGTTGCTGGACAAAGGGGTGATCAAAGCGATTTTTCTGGTCTGCCTGGCTGATGGAATTGTTGGTTTATCCTATGGCTCGCTGGCGTCGGCCGACGGGTTTCCGCTCTGGGTGCCGCTGGCGCTCTCAACGCTGGTGCTGGCGGGGGCGTCGGAGTTCCTGTTTATCGGCATTGTGGCCGGTGGCGGCAGTCCATTTACCGCCGCCGCAGCGGGCCTGCTGGTAAACGCACGTCATTTGCCGTTTGGCATCGCGGTTAAGGATCTGGTGGGGCAGGGTCCGTCAGGCTGGCTGGGCTGTCACATCATGAACGATGAAAGTGTGGTATTTGGGATCTCTCAGCCGCAACTGGCGCAGCGCCGCAGTGCTTACTGGCTGTGCGGTATCGGTATCGGCTTGATATGGCCGGTCAGCGTCATGATCGGGGCAGCAATCGGGCAGTTTATTCCTGATGTCTCGGTGATCGGACTGGATGCGGTGTTTCCGGCGATCCTGATTGCTCTGATCTTCCCGGCGCTGCGCCAGCGACGCACCCGGATCCCCGCGACCGTCGGCGCGCTGCTCTCCTTGCTGGCGACGCCACTGGTTCCGGCGGGCATGCCGGTGCTGTTTTCACTGCTGGGCCTGCTGACATGGAGATCGCGCAAATGACACATCAGGGAATGATTATCGCCGGGATTGCCCTGCTGGCTGCCGGAACCTATCTGATGCGGTTTGCAGGCGTCAGGCTGGGAAACCGTCTGCCGATCAGCGAGCGCACCCAGCAGATGCTCTCCGACGCCGCCACGATATTGCTGCTGGCGGTAGCGGCCACCACCACGCTGTTTGAAGGCCAGCATTTTGCCGGTGTGGCACGGGTGGCGGGCGTGGGCTTTGCCCTGTTGCTGGCGTGGCGTCGTGCGCCGCTGATTATGATTATTCTGGGGGCGGCGGCGATGACGGCGCTGTTGCGTTTTCTCGGCGTGCCCTGAGGATGTCATTAACCCCGGCAAAAGCGGGGATGTTATCGCAGTGAAAATTTGTCAGGATGGCACTCTCTCAGGCGTGATTAGCCCGATAACCTTGCAGGGATTGCTGAATGAACACTATCCGTATCTGTTTCCTCCTGATGATGCTGACCGTGATGACAGCCGGTTTAACCGCCGTTCCGGCCATTGCCCGACCCGATATGCGTCCGCTGGGCAAGAACATCGCCGACACAGGCTCTGCCTGGTATCGCTTCCAGAGTAAAAAGTTTGTCTCACAGGATGGGGAACGGCACTATCGGGTGTGGCTTGCTATCCCCAAAAGCGATGCGCCGCCAGGCGGCTATCCGGTGCTCTGGCTACTGGATGGCAATGCGGCGATGGCGCATTTGACAGAACCTCTGCTTAAAAAGCTGAGCAGCGGCACGCCGCCAGTGCTGGTCGCGGTGGGTTACGACACCCATTTGCCCTTTGATGTGGTGGCGCGTAATTACGACTACACCCCACCCAATGATGCGCCTGATACTCTGGTCACTCAGCCTCATGGCCGCAAAGGCGGAGGCAGCCATCAGTTTCGTCAGCTGCTGCTGAACACAATTGTCCCGTGGGCAGAACGCCTTGCGCCCAGTAATCCGCAGCGGCGTGCGCTCTGGGGGCACTCCTACGGCGGACTGTTCGTGCTGGATACCTTCTTTCATGCCGCCTGGTTCAGCCATTACTTTTCGGCTGCTCCCTCGCTGAGCTGGAATCATCAGCGCATTCTTACCCTGGCCCGACGCGCCGACGCCGGACCGCTCAAACATTTGTCGCTCTATCTGATGGAGGGCGATGGCATTACCGAACGCCGAACCGGCCACTCTGACGATCTTCAGCAGGAAGAGCGTGCGCTTACCGACATCCTGCGCCCGAGCGGTGCCAGACTGATTCTGACGCGTTATCCCGGTCAGAGTCACGGCCAGATATTACCCTCATCGCTGGTGGATACGCTGGAAATAGTTTCCGGTAGCCGGGATTGATATCTGACCGGGCATCGCGGCATGATGGCGTTCATCACCTGCCCGGAGTTCACGCATGAATCGTCCGCTACAGATTGGTCTTTTACTGTTCCCTGATGTCACTCAGCTCGACTTAACCGGCCCGTGGGAGGTGTTTGCGCGCACGCCTGGTGTCGAATGCCATCTCATCTGGAAAGATCTTCAGCCGGTGTGTTCCGATCGCGGCCTGTCGATATTGCCGACTACTACGTTTGCAGATTGCCCGCCACTGGATGTGATCTGTGTGCCTGGCGGGCCGGGACAGATCGCCCTGATGTCGGATGACGTCACGCTGAATTTCCTTCGCCAACAGGCCGATCAGGCGAAGTGGGTTACGTCGGTCTGTACCGGTTCGCTGGTGCTGGGGGCCGCCGGATTGCTAAAGGGATATCGTGCTACCTCGCACTGGAGCTCCATCGATCAGCTGGCACTGCTGGGCGCGGAGCCGGTCAGTGAGCGGGTGGTGCGCGACCGCAATCGTATCAGCGGCGCAGGCGTGACTTCTGGCATCGATTTTGCCCTGACGCTGGTGGCAGAAATTGCGGGTGACGCGGTGGCGAAAGCGGTTCAGCTGCAGATGGAATATGATCCTGAACCGCCATTTACCAGCGGTTCGCCGCATACCGCATCGCCACAGGAAGTGGAGCAGGCGCGGGCGAAAATGGCTGAGTTTCTTGCCACTCGTCGTGCGGCAACCGAACGAGCCGCCCTGCGACTACAGGCTGATTAGCTTACTGACGCCGGGGATGCGCAACAGCAGCAGTGACAGCGCCATTGAGAAGATTAACGTCAGGGCGATGACCAGCAGTTTATCGCCCAGCGTCTGGATGCGGATTGCCGCCGCCAGCAGGCCAAAAATCAGATAGTGCAGGATATAGACGCCGGTCATGGTCTTCCCCAGGGTCGTCAGAAACGGCGTCAGCCACTGGACTTTTTCCGGCAGGCGAATGGCATTAATGCTGATCACAATCAGCACCACCAGCAGATAAACCTGCGAGCCCGTCAGCACCACATCGTTATTGGTCGCCAGAAAGCGCGCAAGAAAGTAATGACGCTCATACAGCCAGGTAAAGAGATAAACCGCGGGCAGCAGCAGCAGGCTGATCTTTATCACTCTGGGTGATGTCAGCAACTGCATCACGCGCGGCGCGGCCATCAGCCGACCCGTGAGGTAGTAGAGCACCCAGGTCCAGATTCGGTATTGCGGCAGCAGCGAAAAGGCTCGCTGGCCCGGGTAGAGACTGGCGAGCAGGTCATAGGCAAAAGCTAACACCAGCAGCAGTAAAATCCCCGATGCCATCAGCCTAGGCCGCTGAATGAGTCGGTCAATCAGCGGATGCGACACATAAATCACAATCAGCGCAATTACAAACCACGGCTGAATCAGATAGCCCTTATGATGCATCCCGGCAAACCAGAAAAAGCTGAACCAGAAGATAAAAATCAGCAGAATGCGGCGAATTTTGCCGAGCTGCCACGCGGGCGTATGCAGCTCACCGGCGTCAATATAACCGCTGAGCAGAAAATAGAGCGGCGTGGCGATCGTCGAAACAAAACTCAGCACGTTCAGCGTCAGATTAATGTCGTAATGGTAGCTATCGTAGCTCTGGTAAAGCGTGAAAAACGAGACGGCGGTGATACAGGCCAGCGTCTTCAGCATTGCCAGTCCGCTCTTATTCACCGCGCGCCTCCCGGCCATGGAAGCAACGATAGATGACCGGCAGCACCAGCAGGGTCAATACTGTCGCGAACCCGAGTCCAAAAATAATGACCACCGCCATGCTCTGGAAAAAGACGTCGCGCAGCAGCGGCAGCAGGCCCAGCACCGTGGTGAAGGCGGTCAGCAGAATAGGATGCAGACGTGAGGTCGCCGCATCAATAATTGCCAGCTGCAGCGATTTCTCCTGCCGGAACAGCCTGATCTCCTCAATCAGCACGATCCCGTTACGGATCAGCATGCCCGACAGGCTCAGCAGCCCAATCAGCGCCATAAAGCCAAACGGAATACCGGTGAACAAAAAGCCACAGGTGACGCCAATCAGCGCCAGCGGCACGGTGATCCAGATAGCGACTGCGTCGCGCAGCGAGTTAAACATCAGCACGGTAATGATGAACATCGCCAGGAATCCCACCGGCAGCGAACTCAGCAGCCCGCTCTGTGCTTCACGTGAACTTTCCAGCTCACCTCCCCATTCAAGCCGGTAGCCCGCCGGGAGTTTAAGCTGGTCGATCTGTGGCTGAACCCGCGCCACCACTTGTGCGGAGGTTAACCCTGAAGCGGGATCGGGATCGGTCTGCACCGTCAGCACGCGCGTACGATCGCGGCGCATAATCAGCGGATTCTCCCACTCCAGCCGGAAGTCAGAAATCACATTGCTCAGGGGCACAAAGTGCTGCAGGGCGGCGCTCCACAGCTGAATATTCTCGATGTGATCGACACTCTGCCGCTCTTCATCAGCCGGATAGAGCATCACCGGCATCAGCCGCGAACCGTCACGGAAAATGCCCACCGCGTCACCGCTGAAATTCATTCTCAGCGCCTGATCGATGTCACGTTTATCGATACCCAGTTCCTGACCACGCAGCGCCGAATAGACCGGGCGGATCACTTTGCTGCGCTCCTGCCAGTCATTGCGCACCGGGAACGTTGAGCCATCCGCCAGGAAGATGGCATCCAGCTGGCTGCCGATGTGGCGCAGCACTTCGGGATCGGGGCCGATCACCCGCAGGGCAATGGCGCTGTCACTGGCGCTGCCAAACTGGATACGTTTGATGCGCTGATTCACCTGTGGGAAGTTCTGCTCAATATAGGCCTCGGTTTTCAGCGCCAGCGCATCAAGCTGTCGGCCATCCTTAACCCGCACCATAATCTGGGCGAAGTTGCTGTACTGCCGTGCCGCGTCATAGGTCAGGGTAAAGCGCAGAGCGCCCTGGCCCACCGTCGTGACCGTGGCTGCGACCTCAGGATCCTGATTAATGAACCGGGCAATATCCGCCGCCGTATTCGCGGTGTAATGAATATCGGTGCCATAGGGCAGCCAGAGATCGGTGAAAAAGACCGGCGTGCTGGAGGAGGGGAAAAAGTTCTGCTTCACCAGGGTAAAGCCATACAGCGACAGAGCCAGCAGTGCCACCATTACCGTCAGCGTGGTCAGGCGGAAACGCAGCAGGCCGCCCAGCGCCTGACGATAGAGCCGGAATACGATGCCCTGATAAGGCGTGGAGGGTTCGGTTTGCTCAGGCTGAGCCGTGCTGCGGCGCTTCTCACTCCAGTTGATAAATACCGGCGTTAAGGTCAGCGCCGTGACCCAGCTCAGCATCAGTGAAATCAGCAGCACCTGGAACAGTGATTTACAATATTCGCCGGTCGAATCCTGCGACAGGCCAATCGGTGCAAAGGCGAGAATTGCAATCACCGTGGCACCCAGCAGCGGCAGGGCAGTGCGCCGCACCATGCGGGCAATGGCCTGCTGTAAAGGGTGCCCGCGCTGATGATCGATTTTGACCCCTTCGACCACCACAATGGCATTGTCCACCAGCATGCTAAGCGAAATAATCAGCGCGCCCAGCGACACCCGCTGCAGCTCAAGTTTAAACAGGTACATGATCAGGAGTGTGCCAAGCACGTTAAGCGCCAGCGAGGCGGCAATCACCATGCCGCTGCGCAGGCCCATAAACAGCAGCAGCGTTCCCACCACAATCGCCAGCGCCATCAGGAAGTTGAGGATAAAGCCATCAACCGACTGTTTTACCTCATGCGCCTGGTTATAGAACACCTTCAGGCTGATACCGGCGGGTGTATCCTGCTGATAGTGCGCCATTCGGGCGGAAAGCGCGTCGCCAACATCAATCACATTGACGCCGGGCGCGAACGAAATGCCGATAGCCAGAGCCGCTTCACCGTCTGCAAAGTAGATATTGGCGGGATTGTCGGTAACGCCACGCGTCAGGGTGGCGATATCGCGCAGATGCACGTTCTGTGGGTTGCCAGCGGGCAGAATCGGCAGATTAGCCAGATCGTCCAGCGTCTGCAGTTCGCCGGTGGGATGAAAACGGATCGATTCGCTGTCGACCCGCAGCGTTCCGGCACTGGCAACGCTGTTATTCCGGCTCAGCAGATCGGCGACGCGCTGCGGCGTCATACCATAGGCGGTCATTTTGCTGGCGGAGAGAGCGATGCGGATCTCCTCCTGCTCGACGCCCGCTACTGCAACTTTAGCCACACCCGGCACCAGCACCAGATCGCGCCGCAGCTGATCGGCATAGTTGCGCAGTTCGCTGTTGGTAAAGTCTTTACCGTGGATGACGAAGAAGTAGCCGTAAACATCGCCGAAATCATCGTTAACCAGCGGGGCCTGAACGCCAGGCGGGAACTGCCGGGCCGCATCGCCGACCCGACGACGTAACTCATCCCAGATTTGCGGCAGCTGATCGGCCAGATAGCGGGTATGAATATTAACGGTAATCTGCGACAGGCCATTGCCAGAAATTGACGTGACATTGTCCAGCGACGGCAGGCGCTGCAGCGCATTCTCCAGCGGCAGCGTTACCTCCTCTTCAACCTGCTGTGCGGACGCGCCGGGATAGTGGGTGACAATTACCGCCGACTTAATGGTAAACAGCGGATCTTCGAGGCGGCCAATGTTGAGCAGCGCATAGATGCCGCCCACGCCCAGCAGCAGAATGACCATCCAGATGCGAATGGGTTTATCAAGAAAATGCTCCTGAATACGCATTATAACCCCCGCTCGCGCTGCCAGATGCGCACCGCTTCACCGTCACGCAACTCACCCACTCCGGCGGCAACGATACGGTCGCCCGGCTTTAGCCCGCTGATGATTTCAATGCCCTGGGCGGTGAGACGACCCACTTCGACAGGTCGATCTTTGATGCGCAGCGCCTCACCATCCTGCTCAACCAGCCAGACGTGCGGTTGATTGGTGGGGCTGCGATCGGGATTGAACACCGCCGCCGCAGGCACGACCAGACGCGGCTGGGCAGGGGCATTTGGCAGGTTATGCAGCCTGACGCGCACCGATCCGCTGAGGCCGGCAACGCCAGGGAGATCAGCCGGACGCGGCATGGTCAGCACCACCTGATAGGTCAGCGTGGCGGCATCCGTCTGGCTGGTATGCTCTTTGTATTGTGCGGTGAAAAAGCGGCCTGGCAGGGCGTTAAACTGCACCTCAGGCTGATAGTCAATATTCTGGATATCGAGGCTGCTGAAGAGGGTTTCGGGCAGCGTAAAGATGACGTCGAGCAGATCGGCACGGGTCAGTAGCGCAATGGGCTGTCCGGCGGCCACGACCTGATGATTACGCGCCTGTACCCTTGCAATCACGCCATCAAACGGCGCGCGAAGGCTAAGAAACTGTAACTCCTCCTGTGCGATTTTCAGCGCAGTCGCGGCGGCATCGCGATTAGCACGCTGCACATCCATTTCAGACTTTGAAACGGCGCTGCGCTGGGCCAGCGTATTGAAGCGCTGAAATTGTCGCTCCGCCAGTTGCAGTGCAGTCTGGCGGTCGCGTACCCGTAGTTTCGCATCTGCATCATTCAGGGTAGCGAGAAGCTGTCCCGCTTTCACGGGCGTTCCGTCACGAATATCAAGCTGTACCAGCTGGCCTGCCCGTTTAAACGCAAGATCGGTATTATCACCCGCCTGAATACGCGCAGGAAATATCCGGATATTTTGAGCGATGTCCGACTCAAGGGTGAAAACTTTAATTACGCGGGGCGGGGGAGCATCCGGTTCTTTTTTTTCATCGCACGCTGTCATAAAAAAACAACAGAGCAAAATGAGGATAACCTTGCGTTTAATCATTTTCTTCGCCTTAACATCAGCTTTTAAACTGCGGTTTGATAAGCATTAAGGCGTAATAAACCCTGATGCTTATCGCGACCGGGATAAACTTATTTTTAATCTTCGTCATATAAGTTTAACGAAGCGGCAGGGCCGCTTCGCCTGAATCGGCTTACGCCGCCATCTGAGAGACCACCAGCCAGGTCAGTAAGCCCACCAGAGTCGTTGCGGCGACCGCGAGAATAACGAAACCGCAAAGCATGATAATGCTCTGTTTTTTCATCAGAGTTTCCTTTTGCGAGCCAGAGTATAAACCGATGCACACTGCATCAGCATACTTAAACCTTAGCTAAACAAAAACAACGTTGTCATTCTCATAATATAGGTTAGATTTAATTTAGCCATTTTATGTTATTCGTCAGACGTTTCTTACGTAAATATGATATCGGTCATTACCTGCAGGAGGGGCTGCCTGCAAAATGCATGTCTTTTAATTGCGCCTTTATTTCATCGCTAAATGGCACGAGGTTTATATATGCTAAATAATGATAAGCAGGATAAAGCGTTAGCTTTATCTGAGCGCCCCTGGTATCAGCGTAGTGTGGCAGAGATATTCTCCGAACTGCAGAGCTCCTCAGCAGGATTATCCACCGCCACTGCGCAGGAACGCCTGCAGAAACACGGTCCCAATGCCCTTCCGCAAAAAGCTGAGAAATCGGCTCTGCTCAAATTCATCGCGCATTTTAAAGATGTGCTGATCTATATTCTGCTGGCCGCGGCGGTGATCACCGCGATCATGGGTCACTGGGTCGATACCTTTGTCATTATCGGCGTGGCTGTTATCAACGCCCTGATCGGCTTTATTCAGGAGAATAATGCCGAGAAGTCACTGAAAAGTATTCAGAACATGCTCGCCAGTGAAGCGATGCTGGTGCGGGATGGCAAACAGGTCACGGTCGCGACGCGCGATATTGTGGTCGGTGACGTGGTGATGTTACGCCCGGGCGATAAAATCCCGGCTGATCTGCGACTGTTTGAGGTCAATAATCTGCGGGTTGAAGAGGCGATTCTCACCGGGGAGTCGACGGTGGTGTCGAAGAACACCAATACGCTGAGCGGTGAAAAATCGCTGGGCGACCGTCTGAACCTGGCTTTTTCAGGCACTACCGTCAGCTCCGGCACCGCCGCAGGCGTGGTGATCGCCAGCGGCGGTGATACTGAGCTGGGCCATATCAACGAAATGATCAGCGGCATAAAAGAGGTTAAAACCCCGCTGCTGGTGCAGATCGACAAACTCGGTAAAGCGATCTTTTTCATCATCCTGCTGATGATGGTCGCCCTGTTTATCTTCGGCTATCTGCTGCGTGACATTCCACTGGGCGAGTTGTCGCTGTCCGTCATCAGCCTGGCGGTTGCTGCGGTTCCGGAAGGTCTGCCTGCCATTATCTCTATCATCCTGTCGCTGGGCGTGCAGTCGATGGCACGCACCCAGGCGATTATCCGTAAGCTGCCGACTGTTGAAACACTGGGCGCGATGTCGGTGATCTGCTCCGATAAAACCGGCACGCTCACCATGAATGAGATGACGGTGAAAGCGGTGGTGCTGGCGAAGAGCCGCTGGCGCGTCAGCGGAAACAGCTATGAACCCAAAGGGGAGATTGTTGCTGAGCAGGGCGACGCAAGTGGACTCTCTGCGGCACAGGATCCGCTCTTTCAGCAGTTCCTGCATGCGGTAGACACCTGTAATGAAAGCCAGCTGCGTCAGGAAAGTCAGGGTCACTGGACGATTGTTGGCGGCCCGACTGAAGGCGCGCTGAAGGTGCTGGCGGCGAAGGGCCAGACGACACCTCAGCCGGTTGAGGTGGTGAGCAAGCTGCCGTTCGATTCCCTCTATAAATATATGTCGGTCAGCTGTGTTGCCAACGGCGAATCTTATGTGCTGCTGACCGGTGCGCCAGACGTGCTGCTGACGCTGTGTCAACAGCAGCAAACGCCGGAGGGTGCAGAGCCGATAGACCGTGCGTACTGGGATGCCGCCATCACCACCTACGCCAGCGAAGGGCTGCGCACCGTTGCCGCCGCCTGGAAGAGAACCTCTGCACCCGTTACCGCGCTGGATCATGCCGATCTGAAAAGTGACATGGTGCTGCTGGGTCTGGCCTGTATGATGGATCCCCCACGTCCCGAGGCGATTGCCGCCATTGACGAGTGCCAGAAAGCGGGCATTCGCGTCAAAATGATCACCGGCGACCATCAGGAAACCGCAATGGCGATTGGTCAGATGCTGGGAATCGGCAACAGCCAGGCTGCTATCACTGGCTACCAGCTTGAACACATGAGTGACGCCGAACTGGCCGACGCGGCAAAAACCTATGACATTTTTGCCCGCACCAGCCCGGAACACAAACTGCGTCTGGTGAAAGCGCTGGAAGCGAGCGGCGAGATCGTCGGCATGACCGGCGACGGCGTCAACGATGCTCCGGCGCTGAAACAGGCCAACGTCGGTATTGCGATGGGTATTAAAGGCACCGAGGTGACAAAAGAGGCGGCCGATATGATTCTGGCCGACGATAACTTTGCCACCATCGCTGCGGCAGTCAAAGAGGGACGTCGGGTTTACGACAACCTCAAGAAAACCATTCTGTTTATCATGCCCACCAACCTGGCGCAGGGTCTGCTGATTATTATCGCGATTCTGATGGGCAATCTGCTGCCGTTAACCCCGGTACAGATTCTGTGGATGAACATGGCAACGTCAGCCACGCTGTCGTTTGGTCTGGCGTTCGAGCCTGCTGAAGCGAATGCGATGCGCCGGCCACCGCGCAATGTCAAAGCGCACGTGATGGACGCTTACGCCATCTGGCGCGTGGTGTTTGTCGGTCTGCTGATTTCAATCAGTGCCTTTGTGCTGGAAGCCTGGCTGCAACCGCGTGGCTACAGTGCCGAGTTTATCCGTACCGTGCTGCTGCAGATGCTGGTCACCGCGCAGTGGGCCTATATGCTTAACTGCCGTAATTCAGATGGCTTCTCACTGGATCGCGGTCTGCTGAAAAATCGCGGTATCTGGCTGGTGACGCTGGTACTGATTGTCCTTCAGGCGATCATTATTTATGTGCCATTAATGAACACGCTGTTTGGTACCCGTCCACTGCCGATTAACTACTGGCTGATTTCGCTGATTGTCAGTATCGCAATCTTCATCATAGTTGAGATTGAAAAACGCCTCACCCGCGCATGGCGGGTGAAGACGCCATCACTGAGTTAATTCTGTCTCCGGGTCCTGCTGCGGATAGCTCGCCAGCAGGACCTTTTTAATCAGATAGGTCAGTGGAATAGCCAGTATCCCGCCCGTAATCCCCAGCAACGCCTGCCAGAACAGAAACGCCAGCAGCTGCGTGGTCAGCGCCAGATTGAGTCGCTTCCCAATCAGCAATGGTTCGATCACCGAACTCAGACAGAGGTTCAGCACCACAAAGAATCCAGCTACCGCCAGCGCGATCTGTAAATCAAACATGATGTAACTCTGGATCACCGGCGGAATCGCGGCCAGAAAGGAGCCAAGCACCGGCACGTAATTAAAGATGAACATCAGCACGCCCCAGAAAAAGGCAAACTTCAGCCCGATCAGATGCGCGCCGACGCCCACGATTAACCCGCCCAGAATACTGGTCAGTGTTTTCACTCTGGCATACACAATCACGCTCTGAATTCCCTCCTGCAGCGCCAGATAAAAGGCCTGATGTTTTCCCTTTACCCGCTGTTGCAGTGCAGCTTTCAGCAGCGGCATCTCATAGAGCATAAACAGCAGCATCAGGAACACCATGATCCACCATGAGATGACGCCAGGGATTTGCGTCAGAAACGCGGTGACGATGCGCACTATCGCACCTGCATCCACAAAGGTCAGCAACTGGTCGGGCGTCATACCGATATCAAGCCGGGCAAAGGCCAGCGTCAGCTGTTCAAGCCGGGCCGCCAGCAGCACGGGCGCCTGGCGGCTGAGCTGCATTAAATCGGGCGTCAGCACGGTTAACTTGAGGATAGTGACCACCATGATCAACAGCATCAGCATAATCACCAGCAGTGACGAGACGATGCGCGGTATGCGTTTGTTTTCCAGCCGGGTAATCAGGGGATCAAGCATGATGGCCAGTAACATCGCCAGCAGAACCTGATTGATCAGCGGTGCTGCCAGATAAAGGCCGGTCAGAATAATGGTCATACAGGCGAGGATAAACAGCACGCGTGCCAGTGGCGGCCAGAGGGTGAACCAGCTCAGTCCCATGATTGGGCTCCTTCAGCAAAGATAAGCTGCAGTATAGATGAGGCTTAAGCTTCAGTGCTTTGCGTCAGGTCAGAGGGGGAAAGGCTTCTCGCAGGGCTTAAGAGACGATCATTGGTGGCTTCCGGCCCTTGTTCAACGCACGAATGCGCGACCAAAAGCTATGCGGATAGTTTATTTACGATCCGGTTTCAGCCGACGATCAAACCGGAACGGAATGGCCTCAGCCTGTTGAACTATCCGGAAGAACTCGGGATGTTCAGGATTTAACAGATAGTTATATTCTACAGGGGAGAGGGCACTGGGAACACGCAACGCAACAGCATCGCAGGCAGAGCACCAGGCGTCTCCATAGTCAGCCAGTTCTGCCGGTGCGTCTTCATCAGCCCAGTTTGCAGGCAACTCAGTGATATCAGCGGTCTGAATCAACGCATCGGGAACATCGATGCGCAGAAGTGTGAAAGCATCCAGGATGTGTGCTGAGTGCAGATGGACCAGTGTTTCCAGCAAAGTCAGTGATGCTGTTTCAGAAACATAAACCATGGAGATGCCGATGCTGTTCCAGCGGCCGCCCGCCTCTTTTGCGCCAAATCCCGTCCAGGCTGTTGAAAGATACTTTGTCTTGGTCAGCCTGTAGAGAATCAAGAGTAAACTCCGTGCTCCAGGCGCGTGATTAATTTCATGACCTCGTAAGCCCCGGTTTCAGACGCCATCAGTTCTGCGGGCATTTTCCAGCTCAGCGCCCTGTTAGGCTCATTCAACCATTTTTGCGCTTCATCCTTATCACCTTCGAACAGTTCAACTGCGCGATCAATGACACGGATAATACGTACCAGTCGTTCACTTTGTTCAGCGCTGAATTTCGCTTTCACGCTTCGGCTGAATGTCGTGGAGGGAATACCGGACATTTTGCGCAGGTCGTTTTGCGTAATCTTCGCCCAGTTGACGATCAGGTGAGCTACGTTGCCATCAAGGCCTTCATTAATCTGGCCCAGCAGGGCGACACCATCAGCGTTGTTCAGGCCTGCGGCCTGCCATAAGCGTGGCGGCCTGGTTTTGTTCGCAGAAAAGCTGAATGTTTTCATCTGTCACCTCCAATTGGTCATTTAACTATAACCATTTGGTGGGAGGGGCGCAAATTTCAGGATCTGATAAATCAGGAAAGCCGGTCACTCTGAACCTTTCAGGGTCATGTGTCAGATCAAGTCGCGACTCACACATATTCATAAGTTTCATTAATGGGTGAACTGGCTGCCGGAAAAGGGGTTACGTCTGCACAAATAGCACTGGCATGGTTGCTGGCACAAAAATCGTGGATTGTTCCCATCCCCGGCACTACTAAACTGCACCGGCTGGATGAAAACCTGGGTGCTGCCGACATCACGCTTTCACAGGACGACGTGCGGCAGATAGAAGAGGCGCTTGAAACGATAGAAATCGTCGGCGAGCGTTACTCCCCTGAGCATCAGGCTCGTGTGGGCCGTTAAGATTCAGGCGGGTCTGCATCGAATTGCAGACCCGCTATTCCGGGTGCTGTTTACGGCTCGGATAACAGAGATAATAACCGGGAAATGCAGGGCACCAATCCTGCAGAATCTGAATTAGCTTTCCGGATTTTACATGCTCCCTGATCGTATCTTCAGGAACACAGGCAATACCAAAACCCGATAATACGGCATCGATTCTTTCTGACAGAAAATTAAACGTGACCTGTCCTTCAACTCTGACACGTAACGATTTTCCTTCCTTCACGAACTTCCAATGATAAAAGTTTTAATTTCGGCCATACGAGAGTTTGAGCTGCATGCTCCCCTGCGGATAAACGGATATTGCCAGAGAGCGTTCCATTGAGTTGAACCTGAAATTCATGCTCCTGCTCAAGATCGGCAATACGTGGCTCAGATAGGCCTGATTACATAACGCGAGATTAAAACGGCGTGCCTGACGTGCCGAACATGTCTGGGCCTATGCCTTTCACGCGCCGTCGAAACGGTGTTTTATCTGAGAAGGTCATGGTGAGGGGCGAGTTCCATTTCCAGGCGAGCCCCAGGCATAAGAAAGCCTTTATCTGGCGGACAAATCAGTCTATCTTTAAGGAAATGATCATTCTCTAATGGTGTTTGTGATGAACGATAACCGTTATAAAGAGCGGGGACGACCGCGGGCGTTTGATACCGATGCGGCACTGGACAGCGCAATGCTGGTATTCCGGCAAAAGGGCTATCACGCCACTTCGATCGGCGATTTGGGCCATGCTATGCAGCTCACTACCGGCAGCATCTATAAAGCTTTTACCGACAAGCGCACGCTGTTTGCAAACGTCTTTGCTCGCTATCTCTCAATGCGCAACAGCAGTTTAGCCGCGCGGCTGGCGCAATGTGAAAATGGCCGTGAGCAACTGGCGGCGCTACTCAATTTTTATGTGGATTCAGTGCGCGATGTCGAAGGTGAGCGCGGCTGTCTGGTGGCTGTCAGCGCCGTGGAGCTGCAAACTCTGGATGAGGAACTTGCCGGAGCCGTCAGCGCGGCGCTGATACGCAACCAGCAGAATCTGCAGCAGATAATCAGCCTGGGTCAGCAGGATGGTTCGGTCAATCCTGCACTGGACAGAGACGCCACCGCTTCGCTAATGCTTTGCATTGTTCTGGGGATGCGGGTGGCCGGTAAAGTTGCTGCGACCCGGCCCGATGCCAGCATCATCCCCCTGGCGCTGAAGTTACTCGACTAAATTTTTTACTCATTAAGGAAGTGATCGTTTCCTTATTGTCCGGAGGTTTTATGCACGTATATCCACTCTACCAGCACCATTTTATTAACATTGACTCGCAGCGGCTACACTACCTCAGCGCAGGCAGTGAACACGCTGAGGCTGTGGTTTTGCTCGCGGGTTTCCCGCAAAGCAGTTATGCCTGGCGGGAGGTTATTCCCTTGCTTGCCAGCCGCTTTCATGTGATCGCACCCGACCTGCCAGGGCAGGGTGATTCTGACTTTCCAGCCAGTGGTTACGACACTGACAGCGTGGCAGAGCGCATACTGGCGCTGCTGAACCAGCTGGGTATCAAACGCTTTCATCTGGCCGGGCATGATATCGGGGCGTGGGTCGCCTGGTCACTGGCGGCAGGCCATCCCGAAAAGGTCAGCCGTCTCGCGCTGCTGGATGGCGGCATTCCCGGTATCACGCTGCCTGACTTACTGCCAATGGTGGGTGATAGCGTCTGGAAAACCTGGCATTTTGGATTTCACTGTGTGGATGATTTACCGGAAGCGCTGATCACTGGCAGAGAGGCGATCTACCTCGACTGGTTTTTTAACCGTAAGTCAGCCAATCCACATCGCATAGATGCGGCGGCCCGTCATGAATATCTGCGCGTTTTTCAGCAGCCCGGGGCCTTGCGGGCCGGACTGGCTTTTTACCGCGCTTTTGCACAGTCGGCAGAGCAGAATCGACAGCGCGCGTTAAAAGGCAAACTGGCTTTACCGCTGCTGGCTGTCAGTGCCGACCAGGGATCGATACCCGATATGGCCACCCCACTGCGCACCGTAGCGCATCAGGTGAGCAGTGAAACTGTTCTCAACTGCGGCCATTTTATTCCCGACGAACAACCCGAGAAATTAGCGGAAATACTGGCAGACTTCTTTATTCCCTCTCCGGATAAAAGCGAAATATCACCTCAGTGACAGTAGGGAAAGTAATGTCGTGTGGCGGATTATTAATATTATTGCTGATCCGCTGTTATCTCATACAGGTTTCCAATAAATAACACTATCTTATTGATTTTTAAGTATGTAGAGCAGGCTGTTGCGCGTTGCTTTCTGTCGCGTGCTGTGAATAAATAAACGGTCATCAACGTCCGTCATCAGGATGAGATTAAAATAGCGGTCGGCAGCAGAGTGCCGATCGCATATTGCCGGGGCTGCTATGAATCAGGAAAAAGCACGACTGGCCGGGGAAATAAAAGCCAGAGTTAGTGAACTTGAATCGCAGTTAGTGGCGATTCGACGTGATATCCATGCGCATCCGGAATTAGGCTTTGATACGCTGCGCACCGCCAGTCTGGTCACAGAGTATTTGCAGGCGCTGGGACTTAATCCCCGCACCGGCGTTGGCCGCAGCGGTGTTGTGGTGGACATCGACGGTGCAGAGCCGGGTAAGACCCTGCTGTTGCGCGCCGACATGGACGCGTTGCCGATCCATGAGCAGACCGGTTTACCGTTTGCCAGCCGCTATCCCGGAAAAATGCACGCCTGTGGGCATGATATTCACACCGCAACGATGCTGGGTGTCGCAACGATCCTGCCGCACTATCGTCAGCAGCTCAAAGGCCGGGTCCGGCTGATATTCCAGCCCGCGGAAGAGACGCCAGAAAGTGGCGCTGAGGCGATGATTGCGGACGGTGCGGCAGATGGCATCGACTGGGCCGTGACCCTGCATAACAAGCCTGAACTGGCTGCGGGAGAAGTCGCCCTGACGCGCGGGGCCAGCACTGCCTCCAGCGATGAACTCGACGTTACGGTGCATGGCGTATCGACCCACGCGGCACGTCCTCACATGGGCACCGATCCGATCATCGCGACCGTGCATCTCATCAGCCAGCTACAGACCCTCATCTCGCGTGAACGCGATCCCGCTCACTCCGCCGTATTAACCATCGGGCACATTCAGGGTGGTACCACCCACAATATCATTCCCGATAGCTGCCTGTTTCAGGGCACCATCCGTACTAAGTCGCCGGAAGTACGCGCTGCTATGGAAACCTCGTTTAAACGGATGTGCGAAGGGGTGGCGCTGGCGCAAAACGTGCGGGTGGAGGTTAACTTCCAGCGTGGCGTGCCGCCTCTGATGAATGACGATCGTTTGATCGATTCACTGGAACAGATTCTGTCGCATCAGTTTGATAAGCCCATCATCGCGCAGCCCAGCGCCAGCTTTGGTGCCGAAGATTTTTCACTGTTCACGGAACGGGTACCGGGCTGCCAGATTCATATTGGATCGGCCACGCCGGGCCGTGACGATCACCTGCATAACTCCGACTATCAGCCGGACGAACGCAGCATTACCGCCGGGACGCAGGCGCTGACCCGCCTTGCAATTGATTTACTCTCTTAATAATAAATAAATGAGGTTTATATGATGATGCGTAACCGCCTGTTCACGGCTTCTCTGACCGTGGCACTGCTCGCCACTTCCGCGTTGAGCCAGGCGAAAGATTTCGGCACCCTGAAGTTTGCGACTGAAGCGGCTTATCCTCCGTTCAACCAGACCACACCGAGCGGCAAAATCGTCGGCTATGAGCCGGATATGGTGGCGGAGCTGGCTAAACGTGCTGGCTTTAAATATGAAATCATCGCCCAGAAATGGTCGGGCATGATCCCAGGTCTTATCGACGGTAAATATGATGCGGTGATCGATGCGGTGACCGTAACGCCAAAACGTGCTGAAGCGATCGATTTTACCCATCAGTACACCGTCAGTGTCTCCAGCTTTGTGACTGCGAAAAAAAGCCCGCTGGCTACGCTGCCAGGCAGCGGCACGATTGTGACGGCGGATGATGACGCCGGCATGAAAAAAGCGATCGACGATCTGAAAACCACCTTCAAAGGGAAAACCATCGCGGTGCAGGTCGCCACCATTCAGGCGGATTTCCTGCAGAAATACCTGGGCGACGTTGCCACTATCCGCACCTATCAGGCGGGTCCTGAAACCTTTGCCGACCTGATGAATGGCCGGGTGGATGCCGTCATGGCTTCTCGTACTAACCTCAACGCCTTTGTGAAAAAACATGCTGAGGCAATCAGCAGCAGCGGCTATGGCTTCTCCGGTGGCGTGCTCGGCGCAGGCTCGGCGATTGGTCTGCGTAAAGGCAACAGTGAGCTACAGCAGGTGCTGAATCAGGCGCTGGACTCCATGATCAAAGATGGGACGCTGAGCAAACTGTCGATCAAATGGTTTGGCGAAGATGTCGCGCCGAAAGCGTAACCGCTGATGCTGATGAATATTGACTGGCAGATACTGGGCTTCGGGGATGAGGGCTGGGGTGGCGTCCTGCTTAACGCCGCCGCCGTCACCGTCAGCGTGTCACTCTGCGCCTGGCTACTGGGTGCGTTGCTGGGCAGCGTGCTCTGCTGGATGCAGATTGCCGGTTCACGCTGGCAGCAGCGACTGGCGGCAGGCTACATCACTCTGTTTCGCGGCGTGCCGGAACTGCTGGTGATCTACCTCTTCTATTTCGGTGGAAGACAGGTGGTCTCCACCGTGGGCACCGCGCTGGGCTTCCAGGGACCGTTCGATGTGAACGGTTTTGTGGCGGGCGCGATTGCCATCGGGCTGATCTCCGGTGCCTATCAAAGCGGGGTATTCCGTGGCGCCTTCTACGCTATTCCCGGCGGAACGCTGGAAGCGGCGACCGTGACCGGCATGGGACGGCTGATGATGTTTCGCCGCATTATCGTGCCGCAGGCGTTACGCACTGCGCTGCCCGGCATGGGCAACCAGTGGCAATCGGTGATCAAAGAGTCGGCGCTGGTCTCGGTAACCGGACTGGTGGAAACGATGAACCAGGTCTCCACCGCAGCCAACTCCACCCAGATGTCCTTTTTCTTCTACAGCGTGGGGGCGGTGATCTACCTGATTATCACCACCTGTTCCGATATGGTTTTCCGCTACGTGGAAAAGTTTGCGATGCGCGGTCAACAGAGCGTGAAGGGGTAAGGAGTCCACGTGGATATGATGTTTTTACAGCAGACGCTGCTGGCGCTGCTGAAAGGATTGCCGCTGACCATCAACCTGGCGCTGCTCTCACTCTTTGGCGGCGGCGTGCTGGCGCTGCTGCTTAACCTGCTGCGCATGACGCGTGTCGGCAGCGTTTTCTGTCGCTTCTACGTCTGGCTGTTTCGCGGTACGCCACTGCTGATCCAGATCTTTATGGTCTATTACGGCCTTGGCAGTTTACCGGCGGTGCGGGAAAGCCTGTTCTGGCCGCTGCTGCGCGATCCCTACTGGTGCGGCTTGCTGGCGCTGATTCTGAATGATGCCGCCTACACCTCGGAGATCCTGCGCGGCGGCCTGCGCGCGGTGAGTCAGCAGTCGCTGGAGGCCGCTAAAGTCTCGGGCATGTCGTCGTATAAAATCTTTACCCGCATCACCTTACCGATTGCGATTCGACAGGCATTGCCGGCCTACAGCAATGAGATCATCTCGATGATCAAAGCAACGTCGCTGGTCAGCACTATCAGCCTGATGGAGATGACCGGCATTGCCGACTCGATAGTCTCTTCCACTTTCCGGGCGCTGGAGGTGTTCCTGAGCGCGGCGGTGATCTACCTGATACTCACCATACTGGTCAGTAAAGGCGTATCGATGCTGGAACGACGCTTATCACCTTACTATTTTGGAGCACGCTCATGACCGCCCCTACCATCATGCTGAGTCATCTCAGAAAGAGTTATGCGGGACACGAAGTGCTGCACGACATCAGCCTGACCGCGCAGGATGGCGATGTGATATCGCTGATTGGTGCCAGTGGGTCGGGCAAAAGTACGCTGTTACGCTGCATCCCGTTTCTTGAAGTACCACAGGCGGGTGAAATTGCGGTAGGCGAGGTGAACGTTACGCTGGATAACGCCGACGAAAAACTGAGCCGCGAGCAGCGCCGTCGCATCAAGCTGATGCGAATGCAGCTCGGCTTTGTATTTCAGAGCTTCAACCTGTGGCCGCATAAAACGGTGATGCAGAACATCATTGAAGCGCCGGTTCATGTGCAGAAGCGCAGCCATAAAGAGGCGATTGAAGAAGCAGAAGCGCTGCTCCATAAAGTGGGACTCTATGCAAAACGCGACGCCTGGCCGTCACAGCTTTCCGGCGGACAGCAGCAGCGTGTGGCGATTGCACGGGCGCTGGCGCAGCAGCCGAAAGCGATACTGTTCGATGAGCCAACTTCAGCGCTGGATCCGGAGCTGGTGGGCGAAGTATTGCGGGTGATCCGCAGTCTGGCGGAAGAGGGACGTACCATGATTATCGTCACCCATGAAATGGGCTTTGCACGTGACGTGTCGAACAAAGCGGTGTTTCTGCACCAGGGCATGATTGAGGAGTCCGGTTCACCGGAGCAGGTGTTTCTCGATC
Organism: Pantoea sp. Ft-CA_14; assembly: GCF_024520875.1. Classification (NCBI taxonomy): domain Bacteria; kingdom Pseudomonadati; phylum Pseudomonadota; class Gammaproteobacteria; order Enterobacterales; family Erwiniaceae; genus Pantoea; species Pantoea sp. Ft-CA_14. The sequence continues at coordinate 378,695 of NZ_JALNPM010000001.1, forward strand.
CGATCTCGCCACGCTGCCGCGCCTTTGTAAATAGCCACTTTGAGCGCAATGCAGGCTGAAGCGGCATTCTGATAAGGCTGACGCGCGGAAATTTCATGTTTTGAGATCACAAAACCCCGGAAGATTTCCCGGGGTTTTTTTAATAGCCGCCAGACCACGTTATCCAGAACGATCAGCGCGATCTTACGCCCGGTCCTGAGACGATGCAGCAGCAGGGCGGCCCGCTTCAACCATTGCCTGCCATTGCTGATAGCTGGGGCGGCTCTGGATTTTTGCATACCACGTTTTCAGGGCGCGACACTCGTCAGGAACAGCAAGATTCACCAAAGCCGCGAAAATCATTCCGCCGGTTACGGCGATATCCGCCATCGAAAATGTATTGCCCGCGACATAAGGCTGCGAGCGTAAAACGCCGTCAAAGTAGTGCATCCCTCTGATGGCCTTTTCACGCATCTTCGCACCCCATTCCGGATTCTGATAGAGCTCCACCTCCGGCCCCAGTCCTGCTGTGGCATGATGGAAATAGACGCTGACCGCATCAAGAAATTCGATCTCAGCCCGTTTGGTCATCATATGGATAACGCCTTTTTCTGCCGGCGAGACGCCAGTCAGAACAGGATTGTCATACAGCACATCGAGATATTGCGTAATGGCGGTGCATTCAGCGATCAGCGTTCCGTCATTCAGCGCTAGAACCGGCAGTGTTCCTGAATAATTGATCGCTAAAAATTCAGGTTTTTTATGCTCACCTTTCCACAGGTTGACCGGAATAAATTCGACCTCAGAAAGTAATCCCTTTTCCGCCAGCGCAATCCTGACCCGTGCAGGATAAGGGCCATCATACCAGTCATAAATCTTCATGGCGGGGAGTGACGGAACTGCAGATGCATTGTGGATATCAGTCATGATTAAGTTACCTACCTGTCAATTGGTAGGTGGATTGTGATGCCGAACTTTTCTCCTGTCAACCCCTGTCTACCAGTTGGCAGGTAAATATTTTCCCCTTATAATGCGTCTTCACCTCCTGAAGGAAAACTGAGTTATGAGCCTGAACGCGCGTGAAGCCATTCTGGCCGCAGCAAAAAGTGCTGCCCAGAATCATGGCTATAACGGGATTAATTTTCGCAGTATCGCTGACGAGGTAGGCATCAAGAATGCCAGTATCTATTATCACTTCGCCAGTAAGGCCAATCTGGGTGCCGCGGTTGCCAACCGATACTGGCAGGATACGGCTGAGGATTTAAAGACTATACGCGAGCAAAGTGCCTCATCGGATGAAGCGTTGCAGCGCTATCCGCAGATTTTCCGCAAGTCGCTTGAAGATGCCAACCGGCTCTGTCTCTCCAGCTTTATGGCGGCGGAATATGAAGATCTGCCCGAGGAAGTGAAGCGTGAGGTTCAGTGTTTTGTCGATGCGAACGTCGAGTGGCTGACAGAGGTCCTTTGCGAAAAGTCGCCCGATAACGCGGAGAAAAATGCGCAGCGTGCGCTGGCAATTTACACCGCAGTTGCTGGCGCGCAGTTAATAGCCCGCACGCGCCAGGATATAACCATTTTTGATAACCTGATTGCGACCTATCAGGAGAGCGGCCTGATTCCGCTGTCACACTGAATTAAAACGACACCGCGCCTGAAAGAGATGCAGGCGTCAGCACTCAGAGCTTCAGGGCTATCAGTGAAAGCAGCAGTGAGCATTCAGGGTTAAATCGCACTATGGCGCAAGCCGCCTGCCAGTTGTGTGAACACGTCGATCATCTTTGGCAGCGCCTTTTCCGGCTCGCTGCTGGAAGCGACCCACAGTGCGGCATTCAGCGCCGCGCTGTTCAGCAGATGAGCGGCGGCATCGGCGTCGACCGGCTTCATTATCCCGCTGTCGATAAGACGGGTAATCGTTTCACGCGTGGCTTCCAGGCAGCTGTTCTGGCTGGGCCATTGGGAAGGATCTCCCAGAAAAGCCGGGCCATCGCGCAGCACAATGCGTTGCACTTCGGCATCCATTGCCATGCGGATGTAGGCGATGCCTTCAGCCACCAGCTTTTCCCACGCATCGCTCACCCCAGACGCTGCCGCTTTAGCCTGCTGGGCCATTTCGCCATCAACCTGTGCGACGACCGCCGCAAGCAGCCCCTTTTTATCACCAAAATTGTGGTAGAGCGCCCCGCGTGTCAGACCTACGCTGGCCGTCAGTTCATCCATTGACGCAGCGGCAAAGCCTTTTTCGGCAAAGGCTTTGCGTGCTGCTGCAATCAGTTTTGCCCGGTTCTCTTCCATTGTTTCAGCGCGACGTTTAACGGCCATACACTCTCCTTTCACATACGCAAGGTATATTAATTGACATACTCGGCGTATGTGTGATTAATGTGACATACGCCGCGTATATTAAATCAAACTCGTGTGCGCTGCATCCTGCAATCCGCTAAAGGCTATTGAGGAAATTCTATGATCACCCGCGAACCCATTTTTCCTGCTAATCGTCACGCTCTCTATGAGCAACATGGTTATTCAGCGGCTATCCGCTCAGGCGATCTGCTGTTTGTCTCTGGTCAGGTGGGCAGCCGTGCCGACGGCACGCCGGAGCCCGATTTTGCTGCTCAGGTAGAACGGGCATTTGAAAATCTGGCAGCCACGCTCGCTGCGGCAGGGTGTACCTTTGACGATCTGATCGATGTCACCACGTTTCACACCGATCCGGAGCAACAGTTCGAAACCATCATGCAGATAAAGCAGCGCGTTTTTCCGCAGCCTCCTTATCCTAACTGGACAGCGGTGGGTGTGACGTGGCTGGCGGGATTTGATTTTGAAATTAAGGTGATTGCGCGCATTCCCGATCAACGGGACCAACGGAGCCTGTCACAGAGTGCATAAAGCATGAGTGGCAATCTGCCTGGCCTGAAACGGGTAGCAAGGGGATAGCGAACGCGGTCAGCTATCCCGCTATGAACCAGGTGGAGGAAGAAGAAATGTTAACCTTCAGGAACATATATCGACATCTTCAATGAGTGCGCATCATTCGACATAAAACTGGAATAACTAAAGGTTCTCCTCACGCCATCCTTGCCTGTAAGGCACTTTACTCCGGAGACGGGCGCTGCGATGACATGCTGGTTCCACCATTCGCTGAATTCCTGGCACTCGTGCTCAAGCCGGGTAATGAGTGACTGAAAAGCGGGGTTGTGCGCATTTCGATCGTAGTCAGCATGAAACAGACCCAGCATTCTCTGGGCTTCCTGATGCCATGTCTCGCCGAACAGCGTCCGGGCCTCAGAGGTGGTCAGCATGAAAATCAGGATGTTCCTGTCTTCATCGGATAACAGGCTGAAATCTGTGATCAGGTCTGCTGCTGCGCTGTTCCAGACCAGCACGTCCCAGTGTGCGTTGGTAATGTAAGCGGGTTCTGCTAAGCCCTGAATCAGTTTTATCAATCCCTCAGTAATGACCGCGTCGTTGTCGGGAACGGATTTCCTGCGGGTCAGCGACTGCAGATGCAGTACTTCAACTTTATCAAGTTCAAGCGCCCGGCCAAGCGCACTGACAATGCGATCAGAGAGCGTCTCCACCCGTCCCTGTTCGATTTTCGTATACCATTCTGTGCTGACGCCAATCCTGGCCGCGACTTCTTCGCGTCTTAATCCCGGCGTGCGACGCCTTTCACTTGATCGTAATCCCTTGTTATCAGGCTTGATGCGAGCGCGGCGGGAACGCAGGAAATGACTTAATTCACTTTTTGGCTGCATGGGTTAACCTGGTCGTGATTTATACCTGTATAAAACTAGTCTATTCTCGCCGCTGTTAAGGCCTTTTATAGTCACCTTCTCTACATAAGATGAGGGTGAAACTATGAAAGCAGCTGTGCTCGAAGCGTTCGGGAAACCACTCAGCATTCAGGATGTACCGCCACCGATCCTCGGAACAGGGGAGGTGATTGTGGATGTTTTTGCGGCACCGATTCTTTCTTACGCCGGAGAGGTATTCAGTGGCGAAAGAAAATATCTTTTACCCCCACCGGTTATTCCCGGCTGTGGGGCAATTGGTCGGGTACGTGAAACCGGCCCCGATGCGGCCTGGCTTAAACCCGGCGACTGGGTTTTTTGCGATCCGACAGTCCGATCGAGAGATAACGCTCAATCACCTGAAATCGTATTGCAGGGCTGGAGTGCACGAGGTGAGGGCGGGCAAAAAATCCAGCAGTATCATTTGAATGGCAGCTTCGCTGAACAGATTCGTGTTCCCACTGAAAACGCACTGCCAATCGGTAATATCGATCCTGCTGACGCCTCAGCCTGGTGTGCCATAAATACGTTGCTGGTGGCTTATGGCGGTTTGCTGGCCATGGAGCTTAAAGCCGGTGAGAACGTGCTGGTAAGTGGGGCGACCGGTAATTTCGGTAGTTCAGCGGTTCTGGCCGCTATCGCAATGGGTGCCAGTAAAGTCATTGCACCCGGACGCAACCCGCAGGTTTTACAGGATCTCAGGAAACGGTTTGGTTCGCGGATAGAAACCGTCACGCTGAGCGGCATGGCCGATAAAGATATCAGCGCGATGAAAAGCGCGGCGGGTGGGCCAATCGATGCCGTGCTCGACCTGCTCCCGCCTTCAGCTGAGGCATCGGCGGCGCGCAACGCCATTATGTCGGTAAGGCCTTATGGTCGTGCTGTGCTGATGGGAGGCGTTGGCATGCTGGGCGGCGATGATCTGGCACTCCCTTATCCGTGGATCATGCGTAATCTCATCACGATTAAAGGACAGTGGATGTATGAACATGAAGCTGTTTACACACTGGTGGGGCTTATCCGGGCAGGACTGCTGGATCTCAGCCATTACGCAGTAACGGAATTTACACTGAGTGAGATTAATCATGCCATTATTCACGCCGCCGAAAATAGTGGCCCCTTTAAACTGACGGTAGTTCGTCCATAACTTTATGTAATCAACAAAGGTCTCTGCGCCTGGTTCACGCATCAGGGCTTCATGTCGCCCGGAGACCACAGCAATAAACCGTGCGTCCCTACATCGGGCAATCTGCACCGCAAGATGTCCACCGCCGCCTCCCGCAGCGTTAATCAATACGGTTTCCCCTTTAATGCGACCGGCACGTGGGGAAAGATGCAAAAGATTGGGGGCATCATGGCCGTTTTTCTGGATCAGCGACAAGGGTGTCCCGGGGTCATCGGGACCAGCCAGAAACGACATAATCCACCATCGGCTGGAGTTTCTCTCTCGTTACGCCAGCCTTTGCCTGAACAGCCATGCCCTGCGCTACAGTCATAAGGTATTTCGCTAACATTTCACAATCAGCGGATGAAGAAAGCTCGCCCTCGTGTTTTGCACGTTTGAGCCTCTCAAGTAAAGCCGTCTCCGAGCCAATGCGGCGAGTGATCAATTCCTGGCGAATGGTCTCAGCCCCCTCTGAGCATGCCAGAGCGCCATTAATACCGAGACATCCCCGGCACTGGTGGACAGCGCCGGTTTGCCAGCGTTAATTGTGGCCCAGTGTGCCGGCGCTGCTGCTTATTCATGGCTTCGCACAGGCTCATCTGAAATAATCAATTTAGTGTCGCATGCAGCTTTTCGAGATTGTTATCAAACAGAGAGGTGCAACTGGCAGATTAATATCAGACAAAACGATGCTAGAGGCCAGATCGCGGCGAGGGTTTAACCTTACGCCAGTACAACCCGCCCTTTCTTAAGCCCACTTCCGCAGGCCTATAACAGGTTTGTTTGCAGATATACCAGCTCACAGGAAAAACATGCTCTGGCTACTATCCAAATATGCGATTACGGCTTTTATGGTCGTGCTGATTTCAGAAGCGGCTAAGCGCAGCGATCGCCTGGGCGGCTTGCTTGCCGCTTTACCGCTAGTCACGATAATGGTACTGATCTGGATGAAGCTGGAAGGGGAGACGTCGGAAAAGATCAGTGCTCATGCCTGGTACACCTTCTGGTATGTGGTGCCGACACTTCCCATGTTTATTCTGTTTCCCTTTATCTACCAGCGTACCGGCTTCTGGCTGACGCTGCTGATCTCCTGCGCCATCACTGTCTTGCTCTTCACTCTCTGGGCGCTGCTTCTGAAGCGCTTTGGCATCATGCTCATGTGAAGAAATCAGCGTGCCAAAGAGAGTATTAACAGCTTTTGCACTGCTCAGACACTCCGGGCTTTCTGCATGACCTGAACCATCTGTGAGCTTCAGGAGCCATCAAGCCCCAGCGTTTCACGACGTAGTAAGGCCCAGTCAATCAGAGCAGTCATTGATGGCCCAAGCGCTTTTCCCAGATCGGTAAGTGAGTACTCAACACGCGGAGGGACTTCGGGATACACCGTGCGTGTCACGATGCCATCCTGTTCCAGTTGCTTAAGCTGCTGGATCAGCATTTTTTGATTTACGCCCTCAATCCGGCGCTCCAGCTCTGAAAAGCGCAGCGGGCCTTTAGCGGCGAAAAGCTGACAGATAATAATTGTCTTCCATTTTCCTTCAATAATCTTCAGCGCCTCGGTGGTAGCCTGAGCCCACACCAGTCGCTGCTCCGGAATATCACAACGCCAGTCTCTTTCCATACTTACCTTCAGGTTAGTAACCCACTATTTTGTCGGTTCTTGTTGTTTATTCAGTAAATATATAGGGTATCTCACTTCATCAAAGAATCAGGAGCGAAATATGAAAATCGGCGTAATTGGCACAGGTAATATCGGTGGTACCCTGGCACGTAAGCTCAGTGAAGCGGGGCACAAGGTAAAAATCGCTAATTCTCGCGGAGTTGATGGCGTGCGTGATTTTGCGGGTGAAATTAATGCAGAACCCACAGACATCAGGGGAGCGGTTACAGACGTGGAAGCTGTGATTCTCTCCATTCCGCTTCCGGCACTTAGCAGCCTGCCGGATGGGCTTTTCGATCACCTGCCACCCCATGTCCCGGTGATCGACACCAGCAACTACTATCCTGGCCTGCGCGATGCACCGATTACTGCACTGGATAATGGGCAGACCGAAAGCGAATGGGTTCAGGAGCAAATCGGGCACCCTGTGGTTAAAGCTTTTAATAACATCCTTGCCGACTCGCTCGCCGATCTGGGCCAGTCGCAGGGAAGTCGGGGGCGTCTGTCAGTTGCCGTAGCGGGAGATCATCCTGATGCTGTGCAGACGGCCATGTCACTGGTTAACGACACCGGTTTTGATCCTGTGTTCTCAGGGACTATCGCTGAATCATGGCGTCAGCAGCCCTGCACACCTTGTTACTGCTGTGACTGGGAAGCGCCCGTGATGCTGCGAGCTCTGGCGTTGGCCAGAAAGGGAGAAGGTCAGGCTCGGTTGCCACAGCTTTATGCCAGTTTCGCGACGCTGGGTGATGCGCCCTCTCATCAGGATATTATCGAAAACAACCGTGCCATAAACTGGCCGGTTTAAATCGCCCGGCAAGGATAATCTGTCTGCATTGAAGTTCTGGATAAAGATTGTTCTGAGAATATTTTTGCATAGTGGCTCTGGCTCAGGCATCTATCGTCCACGGCAGTGCTCTACAGGCTTGTCCTTAAGCCTGAGAGATCAAGATTACTCTCCGGCGAGTGCGGTAATAAAGTCACGATAGGTATGCAGTGGGCGGCCAGGCAGGGTGACCAGACGTTCCCGGTCGCCATCCTGTGGAAGCATCCCATCACTGACGTAACGCTCAGCCATCAGCCGCATTTCATACGCCATCCAGCGCGGCATAAACTCCGCCATATTGGCTTCGAATGCATCCGGATTATCTCCTCCATAAATTACCGGACGGCCCAGAAGCTGTTGCCAGGCTGCTGCTGCCTCTTCTCCATTGAGCGTATCCGGCCCCACGAGATTGAGCGTTTCGACCGGTAATTCTTCGCTGGCCTGGTCGCGCCTTATCAGTTCAATTGCCGCTACTTCAGCAATATTCCGTGTTTCGATGATTACAGTTACGGATTATCAGACCTCTTTACGGCCCAGATAACACTCTTTCATCAGTGACAGTTTTATGCCGATATCCAGCGCCGGCGATGGCGGCATAAAACTGGCCTTACCCAGCGACAGCATATCCGCAATATATGGGTTGTCCTGTTTCATCATGAAATCCGCCAGAAGATTGCCCGCCACGGTCTGTTTTGAAACACCTGCACCGTTACAGCCACTCGCCGTACAGATAAATTTGTTCAGCATGCCCCATTCAGGCGCGCCGTTTCGCGTGACGCCGATGGTGCCGGACCAGGTGTGGGTTATCTTTACGCTGCCGAGGGTCGGATAGACTTTATGAAATAAGCGCTGATGCAGCTGGGTTGCCTGCCAGGTCTGCGCGGCATTCACCTGACCGCTGAGTGCGGGTATCACGTGCTGGCGAATCAGGAAACGGCGGTCTGAGGTAAAACGGAAGGTTGCACCGGCAATCGCATTAACCGGCGTAAGCCCCCAGCTCTGCATGAGGGGCAGCGTGGCCAGTTGTTCATCCGTCAGCGGATCGGTAATGCTGGCGAAGGTCGCCATTGCTGCCTGACGCGAAAGTCCTGGTCGCAACTCTGGCGATAATGCGTTGGTGGCCAGCATCACCTTTGGCGTTTTGATGATGCCAAACGGTGTCAGCACTTCAGCCATGCTGCCGTAGCGAATCCCCAGCACTGGCGTGTTATCGAAGCGTTGAATATTTTCAGGTAAAGAGTGTTTTAGCCCGGCGATCAACTGCGCCGGATTAACCAGCACACAGCCAGGTGTATATATCCCTTTGCTGTAAAAGCGCGTGCCGAGTTTAAGGTAAAGCTCCTCGCTGTCTGACATCTGCCATGGCTCATCCATTAAATCGAGCTGGCTGGCGTACTCTTTTAAAATACGATCACTGCCACGTTCAGCCTGGCAGTGATATTTACCGACCTGTTCCCAGTCGCAATGAAGATGATGCTGAGAAATAACCTGCTCCAGCTGACGAATGCCTTCCTGAAGCAGGTTACGATAAGCGTTGGCCTTTTTTAATTCAGCGGTGGAGCTGCCAATATTATGAGGCAGACCGATAACAAACCCGGAATTACGTGCCGATGCGCTTTCTCGTGTGCTGTGCGCATCGACGATGATAATTTTCAGGTCGGGATTAATTTCAGCCAGGCGGCGCGCAAAGGCAATACCTGCAAATCCCGCGCCGACGATAACCCAGTCGGCAGTGATATCCTCTCGCAGCATGGGCTGCGGTGTAAAACAATGCTCACCCGCAGGCCAGCCCAGTTGATTGTGATTAAATGGTATCGATGCGTAGCGCAATTCCCTGTGCCCTTATCTGAAAAATAAAGCAATTTTATAAGTTAAAGCGGGATATCTGTGCCAGCGGTAATCTGATTATTGTTGATTTCAGACAAGTAAAATTTAGGTGGATGATTTTTGAGTTAACAACCAAAGGTGGCACGAATTTTCGAAGAAGAGATGATAACGCGACTGTTATGTGTTTTATTTGCTGGTGTCAAAGACCGAAACCAGTGATATGCAAAGCGGTATTCATAAAGCGCGAGCATGGGAGAGCGAAACGGAACAGGTCGCGCTGTTAACTGGCAATTTCGAGTAGGAATCAGCCCCTGAAACGGATAACTGTAGGGCATCAAAGCGTTTTATAGATTTCAGCAATGACCTGCATCGTTGCCTCTTCTATGGTTCCTTCATTGCGACATAAAAACCAGCCGTGGTTAGTCATCTCCTGCTCGAACGCTCTGGTGCAAGCGACATGCTCTTCCAGCCTGTGAATCACTGTACTCCCCAGCCCACGCGATCGTGCCGCGGCTCGTTCCCATGAAACTTCAGGTGCCGTGACCACCCCGACATACAGATCTGGCGCTCGCACATTGAGCTTAATGTTTCGCTGCAAAATCTCTGCAAAGGGCACCATCCGCCGAAACGCGGCATCAGACGGATACCAGCGATCCATCAGGATAATGCAGTTCCCGGGCTGTTTAGTGAGTACATTCTGTGAAATCCAGGCACGGCTAACGGCAAAACGTTCACAAATTTCCCGTTCAAGATCCACTGAGGGATTTCTGGCGAGCCTGTTAACCAGCGCCATTGTTTCCGACCTGAAGGGATCGCTTTTTTGCTCGCTAAGTCGGATCACCTTCCTGTTATCTGCTCTTAGCACTTGCGTAATGGACTCCAGCAGGGTGGTTTTACCGGTTCCCTTGGGCCCATCCAGAGAAATAAACAGCTGACGACTCATGCCTGGAATGAGAAGTGAGGAAAGATTTTTATGAATCGTGCATCCGGTAAAAACATCTTATTTTCCTGGTTTGAACAGCTGAACCTACATCGTTCTCTGTAGCAGTATGGCATGTCAGCGTGAGCATGATTTTAAACAAACCCTGATGAACACGCCGGTAACGGTTCTGACTCACGAGTTTATAGAACAGGATGTTAGTCAGGTAAGCTTAATAGTTGATGCCTGTGCGGTGTAGTTTAAGGGAAGCGTCTGGAAAACGGAAAAGATCGTGCCTGTTCTGCCATTTACCCATTCAAACGCATGTCCTTAATCGCAATAACGAGCCCTCAAAGGCAATCCTCCGGTACGTGCAGGAATCTGGCGAGTAGAAATTATCTATATTATGCTCATAAGCCCTTGTTAAATTGATCCTAATCCAATCCTGCCTAAGGTGGTTAAATGTCTGACGAAAGGGAAATCAAACTGGAGACTGCTTTAAAACTGGCGGCCGATCATCCAGCAGAACGACCTGAGTTTTACCGGGTACTGTTAGATTCATCGCTTTACGTCCTGGGTAGTTCCGGAGGGGCAACGGGTGATGGTGAGGTCGAACTAAAGGCGGGTGAGAATATCTCGATTCAGCACTGGGAAAAACCGGATGGAACGCCTGTCATTCCGGTATTCAGCTCGCTTGCCACCCTGCAGCGCGCCATCAGCCAGGAAAGTAAATACATGAAGTTGCCTGCCAGAGCCTTTTTTGAAATGACGCGGGGAGAGGGTGTGTTTCTTAATCCCAGGTCGGATTACGGAAAGGAGTTTGTGCCGGAAGAAATAGAAGCCATGCTGGCGGAAGGAACGGGTCGCCTGCCGCAGACAAGGGTGGTTGAGGAAGAAACACAGGTATTAGTGGGAGTACCTGCCGTTGTTCCGGACAGGCTTCTGAAAGAGTTATCAGCCTGGTTTGCAAAATGTCCCGGGGTCAGCCGTGCTTTCCTGGTTTTAATGCACGACCCGTCAGTCGATGATAAACCGCATTATCTGGTGGGGGTGGAAATGAGCGGTGATGTGCAAGAGGTGATGCATGGTGCGGGTCTTGTCGCAGCGGATACCTCTCCGGATGGGCAGGCGGTGGATCTGATGCGCCTTGGCCAGAACGACAAAGGTCTGGACTCACATATCAGGTCGCAGTTTACGCCATTCTATGTTCGGAGCATGAAGCAAAAACTAAAGGGCATGTTTGGACGCTGAGCGCTGAACGGCTTCTGAATGTTGTCTTGTAACCAGCGTAGTAAATCGGGGGTGACTTTGATCTCCGGTTTCAACAGTGCCAGTGATAGTGACTGAAATACGTGATCCAGGGCGGATTTATCTATGTCCGCTATGAGCGAGAAGGGGACTTTATGCTTCGGGCTTAATCAGGCGTAACAGAGCGGCCCTGCACATGCGCCTCGTCTATCTGAGTACGTGCGTGAAAGCTCACGCATCAAAGGCTCAGGCCTCGTTAAACCCCTCAATTCGTAAAAATTCTTATCAGCAGTTACCGATCACCGGGTAAATGAAAATCAAAAAGACCCACATTAATTGACGATTAGTGCGCTTAAGCACAGGATAATCCCTTTATAACTATACGGTGATTAAACAACATTAATCTTTCTTAATACATTCAAGTATCTTTACTTTTTGCGTGAAAATTGCACTCTTTCCACAGTGTTACAAAGTTGTTTTTCCCTCCGCATTCAGCCCGCTTATAACTTTATGGCGGTAACAAAAATAATACCGTTTATAAAAAGATTATTAAGAGGGATGAATATGAAAACACTGACAAGAAGACATTTTATGGCTTTTGCGGCAGGAGGAACGGTCGCGCTTGCGGCGGGTCAGGCCATGGCACATGACAACGGCGTAAAGACGTTTCCGGCAGGGAGCGGAGGACGAGATCCCGGACCACATGACCCTATTCGTGAGGCTGAAAGTCCGGACATCGTAAATCCGCCCGTTACCGACAGCGGAACGCTGCCAAACCTTCGCTTTTCTTTCAGTGATGCGCACGTACGCAAAGGAAGCGGTGGCTGGACGCGTCAGGTGACGCAGCGGGAGCTGGGCATATCTACGACGATTGCGGGTGTGGACATGCGCCTCAATGCCGGAGGTATTCGCGAACTGCACTGGCATAAAGAGGGGGAGTGGGCTTACATGACTTATGGCAACGCGCGGATTACCGCTTTTGACGCCAGCGGAGGATGGTTTGTTGATGATATCGCTGCAGGTGACCTATGGTATTTTCCGCCCGGTATTCCCCATTCGATTCAGGGTCTCGGTCCCGACGGCTGTGAATTTTTACTGGCTTTTGACGACGGAAATTTTGATGAGGATAGCACTTTTCTGCTGTCAGACTGGTTCAGGCATATTCCCCCGGAAATTCTCGCCAAAAACTTCAGGGTTCCGGTATCTTCATTTTCTCACCTGCCTTCACCTGATGATGAGTACATTTTTGCCGGCAACGTTCCGGGCAGCCTGGAATCAGACAGTATAAAAGGCGGGGTGAAGTCGAAAATCCGCTTTACCCACAAGATGCTGGCTCAGGATCCGGTACGCGCGCCGGGAGGAACCGTCAGGATTACGGATTCATCCAATTTTCCGGTTTCAAAAACGATTGCTGCCGCACTGGTGGAAATTGAGCCAGGCGGACTGCGCGAGCTGCACTGGCATCCTAACAATGATGAATGGCAGTATTACCTTGAAGGAGAGGGACGGATGGGGGTCTTTGCATCATCCGGTCAGGCAAGGACTTTTGACTACCGCGCCGGCGATGTGGGATATGTTCCTTTCGCTATGGGACACTACATCGAAAACACCGGTAAGGGACCACTGCGTTTTCTTGAGCTTTTTAAAAGTGATTACTATGCCGATATTTCGCTTAACCAGTGGCTCGCCAGTACACCACCTGAACTTGTCCGGCAACACCTGCATCTGGATGAAGAGTTTATGAACATGCTTTCACTTAAAAAGAACCCGGTGGTGAAGTAACTGGCTCAGTCGTTACCTGATTAATAAGGATTGACGCTGACTTATTCCTATTTAAATTAAAGTGTCCGCTTTTAGCATAAAGCGGACACTTATATCGGTAATGCAATATCCCACCTGCCACTTAAAATGGTGCAATAGCATCAGCATTGCTCTTACAGGGATGGGGAAGTCGTTACTAAACTGAGACAGCAGGGCAGTTAAATCATCATGAAGCATCTGCTATTAACAGGGGACATTTCCAGATTTTACCTGGTAGCCAGACATGAAAACGAAGTTTAGCTTATGTCTATCCAGCATCAACTATTCACTTTTCCTGACGATACGTCGTTAAAGTCAGTAAAGGTTAATTGAGCCGATGCCCGGACTCTTGCAAAGAATGGTACTTTTTATTTTGCCAGCAGAAATAATCTGTTTTCAAAAACGAACATTTAATCTGGCTCTGGTTATGCCCTTTATTGTTGCTACGAATTGCGTTTAATGCGTTGAGTGCCGGCTCTGCCTCAGCACCTTTATTGGCGCTGGCCGTTGCGTGCCTGAAATAAGTAAAGCGTCACTTTATTTCCAACGGCATTGCCTACTTAATAACTGGTATATAAGGAGATTTCCATGGCATTTTCAGGAACGGGCCGCGCCACGGTCATATCGCTGAAAAGCGGTTACCCATTGTCTCAGTCCACTGAAGGAAAATCACAATCTATTCTGAGCGAACCCGCTCTTATCACGCTGCAAAGCTCACCTTCTCAGATTTCTTCTTTTCAGAAACAGGGTGACGATCTCATTCTTAACCTGCACGAGAGCGATACGCTTCGCTATCAGAATTTCTTTACTGAGGTTGCAGGCCAGCAGAGTAAAATGCTTTTCCAGCAGGGAAGTTTATTTCAGGAGGCACAGTTCAGCACAGACGTTTCCGGCGATGCTCAGACTGTCACCACGCTGACACCTGTCTGGCAATCTCCAGCTTCTGCAACATCTCCAATGCCATTCCCTGCCAGTCCAGAGTCAGATCCCGCGTTATCAATCGTAGAGTCTACCCAAAGCCAGATTCTGATCCCGTCAGGCACGCCGTTAAACGGAGCAGCTGTCGCCCTGAGGGCGACGACCAGCGAAGCTGATTCAACCTTAACGCTTACGCCCCAGGTTGAGTCAGCAACAGCTTCAGATGCCCCCGCCATCTCCGACGCTATGAAGGCCAGCGCCATTCCATTACCGGCGCTGACTCTTGATCCGGTTACCGGCGACAATGCGGTCAGTTACAAAGAGGGGATATACGGCATTATCTTCACCGGCTCCGCCGCCCATCTCCCCTCCGGCACGCCGGTTGAACTGACCCTTGACGGCAGAACCTGGCAGGGCAGCGTCTACCAGGATCAGTGGCAGGTTCAGCTCTCTGACAGCGACGTGAAAACTATCAAGGATGGCAACTATACCATTCAGGTCAGTGCAACGGATCTGAATGGAAAAAGTACCAGCCTCAGCCAGAATCTGCTGCTGATTACCCACTACAACAGCAGCAACCCAAAAGTCACCGTTAACGACATCACGCTGGCGGATGCGGTACAGCATGACGGTCAGACCTGGTACGTTATCAGCGGCACGCTTGAAGCGCCGCTGCCGCTTAAGACTTTTGCGGTGCAGGTTTCTGATACTTTCCACTGGAATTATGCCGTGGTAGAGGCAGATGGCAGCTGGCGCGCGGAAATCAGCGCGTCGGAGCTTTCCCAGGGCGGCAACTTCCTGTCGTTTGGCGTGCTGGACGGTGCCGGAAACTGGTTTGAGCAGAGTGGCAATGTCACAGCCGACCTTATTACGCCCGTTGAAGGCGGCAATGGGGTTCCGCCGGTTATCGATGACAATCCAACGGATGGTGGCAACACGCCACCCGCCGATGGTGGCACGCCGATTCCGCCTGTCAGCACGCCCCCTTCTTTAACCATTAACAGTTTTACTGGTGACGGCGTGTTAAGCGCTGAGGAGAAGCTCTCCCCACAGACGTTCAGCGGCACCACAGCGAACCTCGCCGCAGAGAGCACGCTGACCATAATGCTGAACGGTCAGACCTATACCACAACGCTGGCCGCTGACGGCAGCTGGAGTGTTACCCTGCCGTCTGCCGATCTGCAGGTGCTGCCGGTAGGGTCTAACCACATCAGCGTAACCTTTGAAAACAGCGTTGGCGGTACGACCACCGCAAACAAAGTCATTACCGTAGAGGCGTCAGCACCGCCATCAGACGCTATCCCGCCACAGCCGACTATAGACACGCCGTTTGTCGACGGGTTTATGAACGCACATGAACGCTTCGAGCCTGTTACGCTGAGCGGCTCCACTGGTGTGACCGGGGCGGGCCAGAAGATCGATCTGACCGTAGATGGTGTTCACTATGCGGGCGCTGTGGACAGTCTGGGCAACTGGCTTGTCTCACTCTCCACCGGGCAGCTGATGGAAGCAGATTTAGCCGAGGGGAGTCATTCCGTTACGCTAACCGCCACCGATCGCTGGGGCCAGTCCGGTATCACGGAGACGACGTTTATTACCGATACGCAGGATCCTCTTGTCACGATTAATACCCTGGCAGGGGACGGGGTGATCGACAGTCATGAAATCAGCAGCCCGCTGGTGATCTCTGGCAGAGGCGAAGCCGGCAGCACGATTGAAGTTAGTTTTGGGGCCTCCCACTGGAGCGGCATCGTCGATCAAAATGGCCAGTGGCAGTTCTCAGTTCCCGCGGAAACGCTGCAGGGAATGGAGGAAGGGAGCTACCGTGCCATTGCTGAAACAACCGACGAAGCGGGCAACAAAGGTTATGCCTCAGCAGGCGTGCAAATCTTCGCTACTGAGGCGTTGCCGCAGCTGACCCTTGATCCAATCACCGGCGACAATGCGGTCAGTTACCAGGAGGGGATATACGGCATTATCTTCACCGGCTCCGCCGCCCATCTCCCCTCCGGCACGCCGGTTGAACTGACCCTTGCCGGCAGAACCTGGCAGGGCAGCGTCTACCAGGATCAGTGGCAGGTTCAGCTCTCTGACAGCGACGTGAAAACTATCAAGGATGGCAACCACACCATTCAGGTCAGTGCAACGGATCTGAATGGAAACAGTACCAGCCTCAGCCAGAATCTGCTGCTGATTACCCACTACAACAGCAGCAACCCGAAAGTCACCGTTAACGACATCACGCTGGCGGATGCGGTACAGCATGACGGTCAGACCTGGTACGTTATCAGCGGCACGCTTGAAGCGCCGCTGCCGCTTAAGACTTTTGCGGTGCAGGTTTCTGATACCTTCCACTGGAATTATGCCGTGGTAGAGGCAGATGGCAGCTGGCGCGCGGAAATCAGCGCGTCGGAGCTTTCCCAGGGCGGCAACTTCCTGTCGTTTGGCGTGCTGGATGGCGCCGGAAACTGGTTTGAACAGAGTGGTTACGTCACAGCGGATCTGACTTCTCCGGTCAGTGATAACAGCGGCGATCCGTTGCCACCGGTCACCCCCGATAATCCCACCGATGGAAGCAATACTACGCCAGTGGTCGATATTCCAGGTCAGCCTGCACCTGAAATTGATACGCCATTTGGTGACGGCTGGCTGAACCGTGCGGAGAAAAAAGAGGGCTCGATGCTGACCGGCACAACGGGCGTCACCGGCAGCGGTCAGACGGTATCGGTGATTATTGGTGGTAAACATCACAATGCGGCAGTAAGCGACGACGGTCACTGGAGCCTGCCACTGGCGCCGGGGACGATGAAAACAGGTTTCGGCAAGGGGCAGCATGACATTGTCGTGACTGCTAGCGACGCGGCTGGCCATACGGCTACGATAACGACCAGCTATCAGGTGGATGTCTGCGCACCCAAAATCGCTTTTACTCACCTCACAGAGGGGCAGCAAATCAACCTTGCCTCCAGCCATGATCAGCATGTATCAGGTACGGGTGAAGCCGGTGATATTGTTACTGTCAGGCTTGGCGACCACCAGTGGCAAACCAGTGTGACCAGCAAAGGCACGTGGGCCGTGCAGCTTGAAACGCTGGACGCACTCACGCCTGAACCGGGCGAGCACAGGATAACCGCAACTATTCGTGATGCTGCCGGAAACGTTAACCACGTTTCGCAAAACGTCGAGCTTTATATGGCCGAGCCGCAACCGAAGCTGAGTATTGCAACCGCAGCGCAGGACAACCTGATCAATGCCACAACTGTGATCAGCAGCAACACAGAAGATGGCAGCAATTCGGAAAGCCATAGTGCTATCACACTGGAGCACGCGTCTCTTCATCCTGATATGGCTGACAATCTCCATCTCTCTGAAACAGTAAACATTGAAACGCTCTCGCTTTTATATTCAAATCTGCACACCAGCCTGAACGGTGCTGCCGATGACGATTCGTTTCAGCTGAATGGTGCGCATGAGACGTTTGATTTTGCCACGCTTGGGCTGAGATCAGGCAACGCTGAGGTCATTAATCTGGGCGCTTTCAGCAGTAATAGCGTCAATCTGGGGCAAAAAGAGCAGTTGCCAATGAACGACAATGCGAGTGAGGCGCCGACGATAAAAGACGCGGACGGCAATGTGGTTACGCTAAGTAACATTGAAGGCGGCGTCTGGAGCGAGGATGGGCAGCGTATTAGTAACGGTCAGCAATACGACCTGTATCACAATGCCTCTGCCAGCCATGAAGGTTCGCTGGCTGATATCCTGATGCAACATAATCTTCACTTACAACTGGCTTAAATCAGATGGCCGGGGCGGATTTTCTTCCCTGGCCATTTTCCGCAATTAAGATTGCCAGTGAAGCGCATACGAGTGCCCAGCGTAGCTATTCTCTAATGGCGTGCGAACCTACGCTGCCGGTATAGGGAAGACTAACGTCAGGCTAATTTCCGCTATGAGCGAAAAGCGGACATTATGGCCAGATAAAATTCTGCTATCCCAATACATTGATAACTACTAGTTATGTTGAACGATGCAGTTCAGATCTTTAGGTAAATAATCAAAAGCATAACCTGTTGAGAATCGATACTATATCTCGGTATCACTTTCTTAAGATGTTGATAGATGGGCGCGTGTAAACAGGAGAAGGATGATGATTTCAAAGGAAAATGCAGAGCATTATTTCTGGGGCGACAATTGCGATGGTTGGTATCTGGTAAACCGTCAGGACATGCTGGTTATTCATGAGAAAATGCCTGCCGGCACTTCTGAAAAGCGACACTTTCACTCCGTTTACAGACAATTTTTCTTTGTTCTCGATGGTGTTCTTTCAATGGAACTGAAGGGTAAGATGCATAATATTAAAGCCCTGCAGAGGCTAGAAATTCCACCGGGGTCAAAGCATCAAGCCAGAAACGACACTGAGTTTCCTGTAGAATTTATTGTAATTTCGCACCCAACGACGCGAGGAGATCGTTCTGACCTTCCTTCATCCTGCTGACGAATTATGAACACCGCTATGGCTTGTCTTAAGGTAAGGACTGCGCGCCAGGTGTTAACTTAACTGATTATTTGCAACGCCTGCTTCAGGCACAAACCTGACCTGCATTCCGGTAGGTCCGCTTTGAGCGAAAAGCGGAACATTAAAAATAATGACATTGCTCAGACCCCATGTCCGCAGCTTACTAAAGTGAAAATAAAATGAACAAAAGCAGTCTTAAAGCGTTTTCCCTGTTACGTGTTCTGACGTTGACGTGTGTGCCCATGTTTTTACTGGGTTGCGCCAGTGCACTTTGCCCTTTTGGCACCACCGAAGGCACGATTCCGGACTTGAAAAATAGTTACTGGAGATCTACTGAAAAAAATCCGGCTAAGACTAATGAACAAGTCCTGGAGGAATGCACCCATGCTGCCGATGCTGAGGAGCAACGCCTTTCGCAGATCTATCTGCAGATGTGTAAAACCGGACGTTTAACCGCAGAAAATCAACAATTTGCACAGAAATTACTCGGCAATCCACTCTATTCTGGCCTGGAACCAGTAAAAGCCGTCCCCCAGCATCAATCAGATGATTCAGTTGAAGCTCAGCTGAAATGGTCGATGTCTTATAGCGATAATCCTCAGGAGTTCAAAGAAAATTGTGGCTCTTACATTGAAAATAACGCAGCGGAACGGTCCAGCACCATGCTGGGTTTACAGGCGGGCCGTTACAAAGAGCAGGTTTTTAAACAGTGCATGGCAGAAAACCATATGGCGCTCATTGTTCCAAGGACTGAATTCAGTCAATGCAAGTCGATAGGGTGGTAAGCAACCACAGGCCTGACCTCTATACCAGGCAAAATATAATGTGTCCGCTAAAACTCATCATCTATTTATGTCTGTAAACCGGGTTCATTAGCCGTGCCCAGCACACCGGGGTTTTTAAACCTGCGCCACCAGACAAGTAAGCATGGGAAGATGAGAAAATGATTACACTGAAGATTTACGCTCCGTACCCCAGAGAAACAGTGTTATGTGGGCAGATATAAAATTAAATGCGGGCTATGCTGCAGAATGTATGATCCCGGAAAAGCATTAATTATGTTGAATAGCGTTCATGCCAGGCGGCGCGCTTGCCGTTTACCTTCGGTCTGCACTATCTGATGTGATACCAGGATAGCGGTTAAAGGGAATAACACATGAAGTCAAACCATAGTATCTTTGTCAGGATAGGGTTAATTACTGGAGTGTTTCTGATTTTTATTTTCATAAAATATATTTTCGATGCAAGTCGGCCAATGCAAAGCGATGTGCGTGGCAGGCCTGTCCTTAATGTCTGTAGCGAATCTGTTCATGGTAAATTTAACCAGAATGGTGAGAGAGATAACTTATTTCAGGTAAGTCAGCAATGTTCAAATGATATACGGCCTGTTTTCAGTAACTATGTATCCATTAAGAACAATATTTACTGGGTGAGTAAAATTAATTACGAACACTCTCCCTGCATTACTGGGACGGGCGATACTTCAGGTTTAATTTATAACATCACTTCCTGGGGTTGCTTAACAGCAAAGCCCATGCAGGTCAATAAAATAGAAAAGCGCGATCTTTATTTAGTGGCTAAATACTCCTCTGCGTTTCGACCGGTTGATTACGTTAAGACTACCCGGCCATACTGGCAATCGGAACAATTAGCGAGCTACGCGCAAGATGAATCGTCTGTATATTTCCGGAGCGAGAAGATAAAAGAGGTTAACCCGGAAGATTTCCAGGTTATTTTTCCATTTGGAAAGGATGATAAATGGCGTATTTACAATGTCTTCAAAAGTAATGGCTCAACCTATGTCGGTGGCTATAATGTTGGTGATTTAGATCTGAGTAAATTTCATCTTCTTTCTGTTGTCTCCTGTCCGGAGCATGGGCTTACCAGATGCACGGGATATAGCAATCCAGATACCTTTTTTCGTGCGGGAAACTGGGGGCGCGGAGTGATTGGTCACATCGGGAATGATGTCATCTTTTTACAGCCTGAAGTGATCAGTCGCTTCTCAAATATGGCTTCACCAGACATGTTTATGTTTGCGTCATCCGAGCGTATTTATCTTTATAGTTACAGTAAATTTTACGAAGTGGTTGAAGGTGAGACAGGATTACAAAAGAAACTTGTCGAGATGGATAAACAGTATTTCGAGCAGAATCCATGATTATCTGGCAGGCAAAATGTGATCACGTGCTGTCACGTAAACATTATCTAATTAACATCCAGGTGAGTCTGTAATTGAAACTGCTCTCAGGGGGGTGGAAAACATCCGAATTCCGACACCATGGACTCACCTGTTTCTATATGTCTGGCTGAAAAGTGATACCATTAGCTCTTTTCATTAACGGTCCTACTGCCCCGATTCTGATTGATATGATACGCATCAATCCCAGTAAACCAGATAAGCAAGTGCGGCAGCTGAACAGAAGGCATAGGGGCTTAAAAGTAAAATATCCGAATAAGGCGTTTCACATATCCTGATAACAGGCCATGCCAGTACAACCAGCCACATGAAGAGCGCAGAGCACACGATAAAAAAGCTCCCCTTCAGGGCAGCGTCAGGATAAAATCGCTTTGAAATCATCGCTAATGGCATGCCGATTATCATTGAGCCCATCGTGGTGCCAATAATACTCACCGTAACAATGAAAAAATAAGTAAAAATTAAACCCATTACGGGTGTACTGCTTTTTCCCAAGGAAAGATAGGTTAAAACCAGTAATGAACCCACGACACTACTAAATATTGCTGATATCACAGATACCCTAATCCAGTTGTCGTTAGTAATGTTCGTCATAATTTTCTCTATGTCTGAGCAGCTATATTGATGCAGCGTACCCGCTTAAATTTTCGGCGCGAGGCTTGATAGCAAAACAGGCTTCCGGCACAGCATCCTTTTGCTGACCTGTGACGGGCATCCGGCAATAAGGACATTAAGGCCGCCTGTCAGGGTATTTAGCGCCAGGCCAGTGAGCGTCTCGCATCCTTAAGGCTGAATCGCTTTACCCTGCTCATTAAGCAGATCCGTCAGGAGAGCCGTTCCATCGCTTCCCACCCGAAATGCCCCATAACGTGCCTGCGCGAATCTGTCGGCATGACCTTCCTGAAAGAAATAAGCGTTAGTACCGACGGTCAGCGAGCCATAATGTTGATGGTATTTTACCCGTAGCTGATTCGGCTGCAGAGGTTCACCCTGATCAAAACGGGCCTGAGTCGCATGACGCTGCGCATCGAGGTCAACAATCAGGGTTCCGCTGGTGGGCAGGCATGACGCTGACAGGGTCGCGCCACAGGACTCAGCCTGTTGATACAACGCCAGTTCCAGTGGGCGGGTGAGGGCATAGTTCAGCGCCATATAATCACCCTGCATCAGGGATCGCGGGTCAACCGGGGCAAGAGGTAAAATCATGACCGCGCCTTGCTTCAGCAACTGCTCTTTTTGCCAGATACTGATATTGACGGCTATCAGCGCCAGCGCTATCACAGCGCCAGCCAGCCATCGGCCCTGTTTATGCATTCTCACTGGCACCTCCGATTTGTGCGGGTAATACTTTTTTGACTCCCCATGCCAGCCCCAGTAAAACCAGACCGCTGACCAGCAGCAGCAGGGATTTCTGCAGCAGAATTACCTCCAGGAAGTAATACCAGCCAATGACATACAGCACCATGAAACCGCCACTGGCCACCAGCAACCCCAGACTTCCCTGATAACGTGCCATCAGAATTAACCACAATCCCAGCCCTATACCCGGTGCATAGAGGGCGGCAGCCCCGCAGATAAGTGCAGCAGGCAGCGTGATAATCGAAAACAGCGGCTTGCTGTGTCTTTTCTGACTGAGTGCACTCAGCACTAAGCCAGCCGCGATCCCTGTGCCTGTCCCAGACTGAAGCGTGGAAAATTGCGATGCTGACCAGAGGAAATCCGTGAGATAAGCCGCGTTTATCCCAAGGAAACTCAGCAACATCAGACCACACGGGATGCCATGCTGCAGAGGATGTACCGCGTCAGCATACGGCCCTGCCTGTAACCTCAACTGATGACTGACAGTCCACATCCACAAAAATATAACCGCCGCCACCAGTACGGACACAGCAAGTCGTGCAGCCATCGGAGACAGGCAGATCCGGGCCAGAGAGTAGCCCGCCAGCACCAGGAAAAAGGTCAGGGCAGTGATGGCCATAAACCGATAAGTGCGGTCGGGCATCGCCATCGCCATTGCGGCCAGGATCGGCAAGGCAGTCAGTGAACTCAGCATAATAAAGCTGGCATCATTGCTCTGAATTTGCAGCAGAACACCGGTTATCAGCCCGCACGTTGCCGCAATCGCCCATGCCAGCCCGAGGTGATGTTTACCGTCACGCTGACTGCTTAACAGGCCACGCGCAATGGCGGCAAGCAGCAGCGAAGGAATAATAAGGGTGGCAGCATTCGGGTCTTCCAGCAGATCAGTGGCATAGAGCATCAGTATCATCAGTAACAGAATGATGATCGCTGCCACCCAGCCCCCAACGCTTAGCGCCAGCCTCAGATACCAGGGCAGGTCGGATGCGTGACCGCGCTGCTTAATTTCCTCAACCTGCGAGGCGCTCAGCAAACCCTGCTGACGCAAAGTGTCTGTCAGTAAGGTCAGCCTGGCCGGAACCAGATCGATTGGCCCCTTTTCAACCAGTTTGCGTTGCCACTTCAGCAGAATTGAACCATTTACCGCCACCCAGAACGCCATCAGGATGCCGGTCAAAAACAGATCACCCGTATCGTAGGCTAAAAGAAATAACTGCATTATTAGCGCACAGCCAACCACGGTCAGGCTGGCGATGCCCAGCGTCAGCATGCAGAGATCCGGATAGCGGTAACGGTACAGGTAATAACCTGCCAGCAGGGTGATCACCCAACCGCCGGTGATATTAGGAAGGTGGTCACCGCCACCCCAGTCAGAGAGGTTCCCGGCCACAATGGCGGTCAGCTGAAGCAGTAAAAATCCCGCCATGACTCGCGAGAACCAGCGGCTTGCCAGCCAGCTCTCGGGATGATGCGTTATCGCGCGCCACGCCAGCGCTTCCCTGACAATCAGGCAGGCTGCCAGCAACGCCAGATATCCGTAGAGCACAGCGGTCGGGAGCCTGGTTAAACTGTCAGACGCGGCCAGATCCAGCAGTGACGACGGCAGGGTGTTGTAATAGAGCTGGAACGCCAGATTAGCGACCAGCCAGCTGCAAAACCAAAGGCTGTTTTGCCGTGCAATCAGCGCCAGCGGCAGAAGAACGTATAACCAGGCCCGGAATAGCTCCCAGCTGTCAGCACCGGTCTGATAAATCTGTCCATACAGCGCAAAAAGGGCACCGAAGCTTAACCCTGTCGCCAGTAATGCGTTGCGTGCCAGCGTGCTGTACCAGCGCCACCAGACAATCACCGCCAGCGCGACGATCAACAGCTCGGCCAGGGCAAATTTCGCCATTTTCGGCAGCCAGGCCCAGTTCCAGGCAATAAAGAACACCGCTCCGGCAACCAGAGACAGTAATCCCAGACAGGAAAGAACCGGGATAAGAAACTGACGCCACTGAGCATCTGAAGGTCTGATTCCACAGAAAGCAAAGATACGCTGGCAGGTCTCCGGGGTCAGGCTTCCTCCTTTCAGCAGGCGTGCGATCTGGCGACAAAGATACTCTGCCGTCCGTGACGGCATCCCGGTGATGCCATCGGGTGCAAGCTCCCTCATTCTTTCCCTGCCTCTGTTTGCGGTATGACTTTGATGATGAAGTTAACGGCTGTTCTTCCCTGCGATCAATCCGCGTGTCGGTCAGTGACGCTCTGCTGAGCGGCCGATAATTTTGCTGAACAAATGTAAACATCTTTTCCAGGATATAACAGCGTAAATCAAAGGCGAGGGGGGAACTCTGCGCAATCTGCCGCATTATTGTGATCAAGTAGTGTCGCGGCCGTATTTGTGCTGCGTGAACATGACATCCGCCCCCGACGAACGCGATCCCCGCAGGCAGGCTTTACTGCTGTACTCTCAGGGTTACCGCATCACCCGCATTGCTGAAAGGTAAGAAGCGTAATGATTATCAGGTGACTGAGCAGGGGACGCTTACGGTTGATGATAAGCTTATTGCCACGACTATTGGCCTGAAGCCGCTTAAGAAACCGCAGTCGGACAGCAAATTGTGGATTGTTAGCTACCTGAACCGCTGAAATAAACGCTTTCCTGAACCGAGGTTTCACCCCTTTATCGCAGGTGATGATGAGACACGGCGTAATACTTTTACCCTGGCCCGTCGCGCATTGATTCAAAGGGGTGAGTTCCTGAGTGGAAAAGCACATACGCTACCGGACGCCGCGCCGCATTGGGCGCGCGTGCATAAAGCCGCCCATTCACTGAATCGGATTGCGGGCAGTTGCTATGCTGGCAGAGGTCCGAAGGCGCGGTATGAATTCACCAGTGAATCAAAAAGCGAGATATCTGAGCGACTTCTGGCGATAAGCTGGGCACCGGCAATGGCCGTGAAAATTGCACGTGCTCTGGATTCACTCTCACTTGAATCGCACACCTTCGCAGCCACCAGAAGTCTGTTCAGCCATGCAATGTTCACATCAGCAAACTTCTGTATTTCTGCATTCATTTCTGGAGGTAAGGTCTCTTTTTCAGCGCCCATGAAACTGCCCAGGCAGAGACGATTTTCGGCCTCAAGTGATCTTCGGAAGATTTCAGGAAAGCGACGCAGCGCGTCAATGGGTGATGGGCTTTCTGATTCGATCATCTCGAGTGCGAGCGCACCGTCCTCCCAGTATCGTCTGGCAACGGCAATACCCAACTCGGCTTTGCCTGGAAAATAGTAGTAAATACTCGCCGCTTTGATACCCACATCCTGCGCTAGGTCGCGGAAATTCAAACCGTTATAGCCCTGAGATTGGGCAATTTTCCTGGCCGCCTGCAAAATGGCTTCCCTGGTGTTGACGCTCATCTTGATGCCTTTGGTATTGGGATGATCTCTTAAATAGAGAATGCTAATTTACAGCAAACGCTTACCGGGTGACAGGGTGATTGCCATGGAAAACAGTAAGTTCAATGCATCCAGGGTGCTCAGGCAGACGTCATTGCATCATGGTTTAGCAAGTAACATCGACAGCCGACGCTATCATAAGCACTCTGGTCACCGGGAAAGTCAGTAGATAACGAACCCGGCGTACCGGAGTTTACATCGAGTGGCGCTATTACCGGGCTGGCGAATCCAGCTCAGGAATGCCGCTGTTGCGATCGGCGTAGGCCGCCTGGAAGGCAGGACGTTTTGTCCAGCGCTGCCAGTAGGCATCTAAGAACTCAAAACGCTCGTCCAGTGGAGTGGCATTGACCGGGAATTTCGAGAAGGCGATCGCGGTCGCCAGAGTCATATCCGAGAAGGTCGGGGCATCGCCGCCGAGCAGCCATTCGCGGCCGTCTGACAGATGGCGATTAACCAGCGCGGCGTGAGCCAAAGCTTCTTTACGGCAGTGTTCACCCCAGGCCTCATTTTTGGTCAATTCCAGCCTGAAGCCGAGGCCGGTGTGCAACACGTGGAACGCTGTAACGATGCGGTACAGGATATGCACCCACACCCGGTTATCCCACATATTATCCAGCCCCTGTTCCAGTGCTGTTTCTCCCATAATCTTGCGGCCCGGATACTCCTGATCAAGATAGCGAACGATGGCAGCCGTTTCAGAAATATAACTCCCGTCAGCCAGTTCAAGGGTAGGTGTTTCGCCCCACGGATTCATATTCAAATGTCGCCAGCCACGCTGCTCTCCTCCAGGGGACATGTCATAGATGGTCTCGGCAAACTGCTCAGCGATGCCCTTTTCGTGCATGAAAAGCCGCAGGCGCTGTGGATTAGGAAAGGCCGAAGGTGATGTGAAAAGCTGAAGTTTAGCAGTCATGGTCGATCCTACAGGTTGATGGTTGGGGTATCTAACTAACGTTAGGTAGATAAACCTTAGCGGGCAAATCAACACACGTCAACACCTGTCTAACACTTGTTAGGTTAATTTTTAGGTGATCTTCATGCTTGATACGATATTTCAGCGGAGGCATAGCTGAAGGAGGGGGACAATGACGCCGGAGGGTTGAAAAATGCAAATGAGTGGAGAGGTTCGATTCAAGCGGGTTTTCAGGTGAGTTGCATTTTTGCAATTAATGTCGACTGGTTGCCATTCGGGCTGCTGGCCAACAGGAAGAGCCGGCTGATAGTCCGGAAGCGCAAGGGCCACGGGGTGAGTTAGTAGCGGTTAGATCAACCCATGAAGCCGACTGGTGTCGGCATCATCACTGGTCACAAAAATGAGCGGCCGCTGTGAGCGAAAAGCGGACGTGGGGATTTCAAATACCTTAAAACTGCATGTAAAAAGTAACAGGATCGGAAAAAGACTGTTTCATACAGCAAGCATTCTGTATTGACTCACTTAACTCTGATTTCTTTCATGTTCGATAAGCCACTCTTTACGCGATATGGCTCCACCATATCCGGTCATTTGGCTATTTTTACCGATAATTCTGTGGCACGGAATCACAATCGCAATCCGGTTGGCACCATTCGCAGCGGCAACTGCTCGTACAGCGCCAGTTTTATTCAGTCGCAGCGAAATATCCTGATAGTGTGAGGTCTCCCCATAAGGAACAGTACGTAGTGCATCCCAGACGGACTTTTGAAAATTACTGCCCGGGGCGTCCAGTAAGAGATCAAAGTGACGACGTGTTCCGGCAAAATATTCGCTGATTTCTTTTACTGTCTGCCGGGTATGACTGTTTTCTCCTGTGACAATCCTGGCGTTAAGTAAACGCTGAATGTCGCGAAATTCAGTTTCTAACATCCGGCGATCGGTAAACTCCAGCAGGCAGACTCCCTGCTCTGTGGCACATACAAACATAGGTCCCAGCGCAGTAGTAAACCGGTGAATGACTATTACCTGAGTGGTTCGAGTCGGAGCTGCGCCAGTTAGCCGCTTGTAGATGTAACCAAAGCCGCTCAGGGATTCGTAGCCATTGTCCAGCGCGACGTCAGTTGCTGCACGTCCGCTTTTCAGCTCCTGAAGGGCAATATTGACCCGCTGCATTCGCTGGAAGGCCTGAAAAGTGATGCCGTGATGTTGCAGGAACCATCGCCGCACTCGCTCCGGGCTGATTCCATGCTGACGAAGATCCGCGTCGGATACACGGGATTTAATATCGTGCCTGACAAGCGCAAGCGCCTGTTCGACAAATAATGGCGCGCTGTGCGCGTTTTCAGCAGGTCTGCAGACTTTACAGGGGCGAAAGCCGGCCGCCAGGGCAGATTTGGCATCTTTATAAAACTCTACATTTTCACGTTTGGGCTTTCGCGCCCGGCATATCGAAATGCAGAATACGCCAGTCGTTCTGACGCCAGCAAAAAACACACCCGTATATTCTGAAGCGCGTTCAAGTAATGCCTGATACCAGACGTCACAAAGATTCTTATCGATAACCTTCATTAACAAAAAGTCCTTCAAATGTCTGATGCAACCGGATCGCATGCATTAAATCAGTCAGCTTTGACTGAATGGCCGAATGAACAAAATTACCCATAGAAATGCGGCTTACCCCGGCCAGTTTCAGTCTATCGAACAAGGGAAGATCGGGCATACACATGACATTCAGAGGCAGATCAATAGCATTTGCAATAAGGCTGATATCTTTCTCTGAGGTCAGACAGGGAACAAACAGGCCGTCAGCACCTGCAGCTCTATAATATTGACCCCGTAATAATGTCTCCTCTAACGCTCTTTCATGCCCGAGCAGGTAAGCATCAGTCCGTACGTTCAGAAACAGGTTATAACCATCACTTCTCAGCGCATCGCATACTGCTCTCAGATTACGCGAAAATTCAGACACATCATCAAGCTGTCGAACCCGATTAATGACTCTGCTGTCTTCAAGGTTAACGCCTGATACACCTATCTGAGCAAGGCGCTTGAGATTGACTATTATCTCTTCGGCTGAATCACCATATCCTGCTTCCATATCAACACTTAATGGCAGGCTGCTAACTGCCCGGATACGAGTGACAATAAAAAATAATTCATCAAACGGCATGCCCTGGCCGTCTTCATATCCCAATGTGGCCGCTATTGCTGCGCTGGACGTTCCCAGAGCCTGATAGCCAGCTTTTTGCGCTGCGACAGTACTGACGACATCCCAGACGTTAGCGATAAGAAGGGGCTCATACTGGTTGTGGAGTTCTGCGAAGTTCATATCCATATCCTCTCAATTAGATTGAAAATGAATCTAAGCATTCAGCAAAAACGGCACAACCGAAAATCAGACGACCATTTTTTTAGCAAAATTTTATCGGGTCAGTCTGATATGCAGAGTGATACGGTCGTAGTGTTTCAGGGTCTGCCTCTGGCAAAAAGCGAACATTCCTAACCGCCGGATATAAGTATCAACGGGGAGCAAAGCAGATAGGTTTGTATGGTCATTTTGAGAAAAGGTCTTGTCAGAATTAATTTCTGATACTGACTGGCGTGGTTTTTCACATTATTGATTGTCAAACCCCTTACGATATCAGAACTCTTCGACTGCCCCGCGTAATGTCTCATCTTCTTTAGATAAAATTAAGCATTGCTTTCTCATAAATCTACTAATGATAATTTGCTATAAGCCAGATTGTTTCGTTGTTAGACAGGGTGCGGTGCGGCTTTTATCTTTCGTCATGATTTGTAAATTCCACACAAACATTTGATGAGGGAGCCATTTTGTCCATCCTACTGAAAAGCATAAAAACAAAACCCACGCGTTTTACTCTGGCGCTTAAAATCGCGTTACTCAGCAGTATGGTGGCTTTCTCTTCAGCCTCTTTCGCCGATTTACCCTTAAAAGAGGGCATTACACCAGCCACCGATGCCAGCCAGATTCCGGCAGTGGCTAAGCTGCGTAAAGACACGGTGGTGGCTGGTATCTCTGAACCGCAGGGTATTTTTAACCCTTATTTCTTTGTTAACGGCTGGGACGAAAACGTCACCAACGTGATTTTCTCACGTCTGATTGACTGGGATAGCCACGGCAAGCTGGTGCCAGGCCTGGCCGAAAGCTGGAGCGTTAGTCAGGATAACAATGTCTACACCATTAAGCTGCGCCCACACCTGACTTTCAGCGACGGCTCGCCCCTCACCGCCGAAGATGTGGCGTTTACCCTGACCGTGCTGCATGACCCGAAATATGATGGCGATACTGACATCACTCTCGCCAACATTGTGGGCGGCGCGGAGTATAAAGCCGGAAAAGCTGATAGCGTCAGTGGCCTGAAAGTGATCGACCCGCTGACATTACAGGTCACCACCGGGCAGCCTGGCGCGACAACGCTGGCGAAAATTGGCGGCCCGGTGTTGTCGAAAGCGTATTATGGGAAAGGGTATCAGCGCGGCAATCTCGACTATCTGCGCATGTTGCACGGTAAACCGCTGGGCAACGGACCGTATGTCTATGACAAATATATTCCGGGCCAGGAGATTCGTTTCCACGCCAATACCCATTTTTACCGTGGCACACCACCGACGCCGCGCTTTATCTACCGCGTAACCAACCCGTCCACTAACTTCCAGTTGTTCCAGACCGGCGAAACCGATTACGACTCGTTTACTTCTCGCCCTGATGATATCGAACAACTGAAAATGCTGGGCTTCGCCAATATCAACCTGTTTGGCTCCAGTGACTACAGCAAAGTGGAATTCAACGTACGTCGCCCGGCGTTGCAGGACGTGAAAGTGCGACAGGCGCTGATTTATGGTCTCGACCGCCAGAAGTTGATTGATGTGGTTTATCAGGGCTATGGAAAAGTGGCAATTGAACCTATTGCCCCGATTTCATGGGCGTATAACACAGATGGCGTGAATCCATACAAATTTGACCCGGCACAGGCGAAGAAACTTCTTGATGAAGCGGGCTGGAAACCGGGGCCTGATGGCATCCGCGTGAAGGACGGTAAACGTCTGGAGTTGACGCTGCTGGTGAGCAAGAAAGTGCTGAATGATGCGTTGATCCCCATCGCCAAAGAGAACTGGCAGCAGATTGGCGTGCTGTTGAAGCCGCAGGTGGTGGATTTCAACGCCCTCATGGCACAGCGTAAAGCCGGTAACTATGACCTGGCCTCTTTCAGCACCAGCACACTCAACGATCCACATGATGGCGTGTGGGATTACTACAGCACGGAAGCGAAAGAGTCCGGCTATAACAATCCGCAGGTTGATAAGCTGATCAACGAAGGTAATGCGGTGCTGGATGTGGAAAAACGCAAACCGATTTATCACCAGCTGTATAAAGTGCTGGCGGACGATCCGCCGGTGATTCTGCTGGGTAACCGCGAGATTTTATCGGCCAGTAGTGCCCGCGTCACCGGCTTTAAACCAGATATCTACAACGGGCTGACCGGTAGCCTGCCGGATGTGAAAATCATTAAATAACAGTAACAACTGCCGGGTCTCCCGGCAGTTGTCATGAGAAAGCTATGCGAAATTTTATCCTCAGGCGACTGCTGCAAACCCTGCCAATGCTGCTGCTCGCATCACTGATTATTTTTATGCTTTTCGCGAAAACGCCAGGCGACTTTATCGACGGTAACATTACCCTCACCGCTGCCCGCGCCGCCGAACTGAAAGCTATTTATGGACTCGATCAACCGATCCTTACCCGCTATCTGCATTGGCTCGGCCAGTTGCTGCGCGGCGATTTGGGGTTCTCGCTGCAATACCAAATTCCGGTGAGTCAGCTACTTAACCAGTACATCTGGAACTCGTTCCTGCTGGCAAGCGTTGCGCTGGTGTTTTACTGGAGCATCGGGCTTGCGGTGGGCATTGCCTCGGCGCTGAAACCCAATTCGCTGTTCGATCATCTGGTGAGCGTGTCGGTGTTTGCTGCCATGTCTTTCCCAACCTTCTTTCTCTGCCTGTTGCTTATTAAGTGGTTCGCAGTCGATCTGCACTGGTTGCCAGTGGGCGGCATGACCAACACCGGCAGCGACGATAACGGCTGGGTGTGGGTGATGCAGGTTGCGGCGCATCTGGTGTTACCGGTCATGGCGCTGGTGATGTTGCAGGCGGGCAGCCTGACGCGCTATTTCCGTGCCAGCATGCTTGACGTAGTGAAGATGGATTTTATCCGCACCGCGCGTGCTAAAGGGCTGCGCGAACGCACAGTGATCCTTAAACACGCGCTGCGCAATGCGTTGCTGCCAATCATCACCCTGTTAGGTTTTGAGCTGCCGGGGTTGTTTTCCGGCGCGATCATCACCGAAAAGGTGTTTAACTGGCCGGGCGCAGGGCATATTCATATTGATTCTCTGGCCGCCCGCGATTATCCGGTGCTGATGGGGTTCACCCTGTTTCTTGCGGTATTGACCATTGTGGGCAACCTGATTGCCGATATATTGTACGCGTGGGCCGACCCGCGCATTCGCGTGAGGTCGTGATGTTCGGTTCCCTTTTCTCTACGAATCGCCGCTTACGCAAGGCGGAAATTCCGGCGATGGCGCAGGCCACACCTTCTCCGTGGCACCAGGCGTGGAAAGCGCTGCGCCACAATCATCTGTCGATGCTGTGCCTGGTTCTGCTGGTAATCATGACCATCTGGTGCGTGCTGGGCCCGGTGTGGTCGCCGTGGAAAGATGACGCCACCGATGCGCTGATGATCAACAAACCGCCTGGCGCAGAACACTGGCTGGGCACCGATTTTCTTGGCCGCGATATTTATACCCGCCTGCTGCTTGCCGGTCGTATCTCGCTGATTATTGGCCTGATGACCATGCTACTTTCGGTGGCTCTGGGCTACCTGCTGGGTGCGGTATCCGGCTATGCCGGCGGCTGGACGGACAAACTGATTATGCGCATGGCGGATCTGGTGATGACGATTCCCAGCCTGCCGCTGCTGATTGTTGCCGGAGCGATGTTGTCTGAGCTGGATTTTTCGTCTGATTCGCGCATCTACATGGTAGTAGTGATGCTTAGCTTGCTGGAGTGGCCGAAGCTGGCGCGGCTGGTGCGCGGGCAAATCCTGTCACTGCGCGAACGTGATTTTATGCTGGCGACGCAGGTCCTGGGCCTCTCTTCGCGCCGCCGCCTGTTCGGTCATCTGTTGCCGAACACCATACCCATTCTGGTGGTGATGGCGACCATGGCGGTGGCCAACGCCATCCTGATGGAATCCGCGCTTAGCTACCTCGGCCTTGGCGTCGTACCGCCAACGCCCTCATGGGGCAATATGATGGACGCGGCCAACAGCCTGATCGACTTTCAGCGTCGCCCATGGCTGTGGATGCCGCCGGGCATTGCCATTTTTCTGACCGTCATCGCCATTAATGTGCTGGGCGATGGCCTGCGCGATGCGCTGGATCCGAAGATGAAACGGAGCCTGAAATGAGCGAGCCGCTAATTACCTTTAATAACTTATCCATCTCCTTCGCCAGCGAGCAGGGGCGTGTGCGCGCTGTACAGGATGTCTCCTTTACCATTCAGGCAGGGCAAACCATTGGCGTTGTTGGTGAATCTGGCTGCGGCAAAAGCGTTACCGCCATGTCGCTGATGGGACTGTTACCGCCGCAGGTTGCGCGTATCGACGGCGGAGAAATCCGCTTTGAGGGCACCGATCTGCTTGCTCTGAAGCCGTCGAAAATGGCCGATCTGCGTGGTAATCAATTAGCGATGATCTTTCAGGAGCCGATGACAGCGCTCAATCCGGTGCTGACCATTGGCGAGCAGCTTTGTGAACCGCTGATACGCCATCGCGGCGAAATACCAAAAGCGGCCTGGACGCACGCCACGCAAATGATCACCGATGTCGGACTCGGGCGTGCGGAGAGTCTGATGGGTTGCTATCCGCATCAGCTTTCCGGCGGCATGTTGCAGCGCATCATGATTGCCATGGCGTTAAGCTGCCAGCCGAAGCTGCTGATTGCCGACGAGCCAACCACGGCGCTGGATGTCACCGTGCAGGCGCAAATCCTGCGCTTACTGCGCGACCAGGCGCGGGCGCAGCAGATGGCGCTGATGCTGATCACTCACGATTTGGGGGTTATCGCGCAGATGGCGGAACATGTCGTGGTGATGTACGCCGGGCGCATCGTTGAGCAAGGCCCGACTGCCGATGTGCTACACAACCCACTGCACCCTTATACTAAAGGGCTTATCGCATCGCGCCCTGTTCCGGGCGAGCGCCGACGCCGCCTCTACTCCATTCCCGGACAGGTGCCTGACCTGGCCGAACTGCCGCCGTACTGCGCGTTCTATGATCGCTGCGAACGCAGAACCGCGCAGTGCCACGCGGTCATTCCGCCGCTGATCGGGCATACGCGGCAAGCCGCATGTATTCACAGTGAGTTAGCGGAGCCGATCGCATGAGCCAGCAATATGTTATTGAAGTGGACGAGTTGAAAAAGCATTTCTCGCTACGCGACGGGCTTTTTGGTCAGGAAACAGGACAGCTACGCGCTGTGGACGGCGTCAGTTTTAACATTCGACCTGGCACTATTTTTGGCCTGGTGGGCGAATCCGGTAGCGGTAAAACCACCGTAGGACGCACGCTGCTGGGGCTTTATGACAAAACGGCAGGTAGCGTGAAGTATCGTGGTCAGGAGTTGCAGGCTCTGACGCCGAAACAGATGCGCGCGCTGCGCCCGAAAATCCAGTTGGTATTTCAGGATCCTTACAGCTCGCTGAATCCACGCATTCGAATAGGTGATGCAATTGGGGAAGCAATGCTGGAACACACGCTGTGCAGCAAAGAAGAACTGCGCGACAAAGTGCTGGAGGTAATGAAAATCTGTGGACTGGCGCCGCAGCATTACAATCGCTTTCCCCATGAGTTTTCCGGCGGCCAGCGCCAGCGTATCGGCATCGCCAGAGCGCTGATTCTCAACCCGGATTTTATTATTGCCGACGAACCCATCTCGGCGCTGGATGTCTCTATTCAGGCGCAAATCATTAACCTGTTTTCCGATTTGCGTGATGACCATGGCGTCACCTTCCTGTTCATCTCTCACGATCTCGGTGTCGTGGAGCATTTGTGTGATGACGTGGCAGTTATGTATCTGGGGAAACTGGTGGAAACTGCCAGCCGCGATGCGCTGTTCAGCCAGCCGCTTCACCCCTACACCCAGGCGCTGCTAGCGGCGGTGCCGACGCTTGCCCCTGGAAGCTTATCCGTGCCGGTGGTGCAGGGGGAAATTCCGGATCCTTCGCGCCCGCCCTCTGGCTGTCGCTTCTCTTCTCGCTGCCCGCAGGCAACAGTACGCTGCCGCACAGAAATTCCGGAACTGCGCGAAATGCGCCCCGGCCATCAGGTGGCGTGCCACTGGGTGCAGTTGACGTAATAAAAAAGAGAGGATTCATCCTCCCTGGTTGATGGAGTCTGACGTTCAATGATGTAAAAAACCACGCCTGTCAGTATCAGAAATTAATCCTGATACGACCCTGTCTGAAAAGGTCATAAAAACCTATCTGACCTGCTCCCAGCAAACTGACATAGCAATGTAAGCAAGTTCCGCTTCTGGTAAAAAACTGCCTGCTGAAAAAGGCGGATGTCCGCTATTAGCGAGAAACGGACGTAGTAACCGCTTTGATTGTAATTGGGTCAGATACCGTTAGTTATGCTTCTGAGCATGTCCAAAATGAGCTTTGCTGCCGTCCCTTCATGATCTAAATCAGGATCATAAATGGTTACTGTGATGCCACAGCAGCGCATATTTCTGAAAAGTTCGCGACAGAGATTTACAAGTGTTTCAGAAGACAAACCGGGAATGCCGGGACAATCAACTGCAGACATTTCAGAACTGTCCAGGACATCCATATCAAGATGAATCCAGTAGGGCATTTCAGGAAAAAGGTTAAGCCGCTCGAATATCACATTGATGAGATGATGATCAGGCAACTTAAGCGCGTCAAAAATAGTTATACGCCGGATATCAGTGCCTACAATGTCAGGCCATTCATAATCTTCCAGGAGCGACTCACGCTCTCCCAACTGAATCACTGCGTCATCCTGAACCAGGGATCCTTCGATACCGGGCCATGCAGTCAGTAATGGCTCTCCCCGACCGGTAACGAGTGCCAAATCCATTCCGGCCGCAGCGCCTGGTCGTGCTCCTGGTTCTCGCTTCCAGTTGCCGGGATGACGGAAATCGCTGTGGCCGTCAATATGCACAAGTGCAAGTTGCCCTAACTGACGCCTGCTGCCCAGCAAGGCTCCGGGCAGGATGGCGCAGTCGCCTCCGATAACAACGGGCTTTAAGTTGCGATGATGCGCCGCCTCTACTTCATCAGCCAATCGTAGATTAAGTTGTCTGAGCTTGTGACCGTTCAGGATATCAGTACCTGGCTCACATTCAGGGCTGTATTCAGGGCAGGGAACAGTAAAAAAGTTACAAGAGGGAAACATTTTATCGAGTCCGTGGTGCATGAGAACTGCTGGCGCACGGAATGTGCCCGGTATGTGCCCTTCATAAAGAGGGTTGAGACCAAGACCAGACGGGACAAGGATTATTTTTTCCATAAAAAACCTGATCTTAACTGGGTTGAGTACCACAGAAACTAAGCTTTCTTACGAAACAGCTTTGTCGCCGAGATAAAATTCGAGGTGTTAACCTGTGCCAGAACGCACAAGGTTCGCTATAAGTGAGAGGCTGACATCCATATTTTAACGTTTATACCGCCGTTTCCACTCATCCACGACATCACCCAAATTCTTAGGGGTAGCATTACTTATCCAGATCATAAATTCACGATTGAATCGGAAATTCTCTCCACACTCTTTGATCATAAAACGGCGAACGTTTTGTGTGTTTTTGTAATTTTTATCAATGATGGTCGAACGTGTTAGTGAGGAGCTATGCCAATTGGTTTCCATCTTTCCAGCTCCCGTAATGAGTGGTTTTAAATAAAAATTAGTACTCCACTTTAGTCAGAGAAGCTGAAATTTCTCAAGGTCCGCTTCTGGCACAAACCGGACATCGGCATCACGTAGTGTCCGCTAAGA
Source organism: Pantoea sp. Ft-CA_14 (assembly GCF_024520875.1). Taxonomy (NCBI): domain Bacteria; kingdom Pseudomonadati; phylum Pseudomonadota; class Gammaproteobacteria; order Enterobacterales; family Erwiniaceae; genus Pantoea; species Pantoea sp. Ft-CA_14. Next base: position 415,352 of record NZ_JALNPM010000001.1, read on the forward strand.
GCGAAGAGCGGACCTTGTTTATGCTTATACTTTTTGAATTAGAACCCCTGCTACATGACCTACATAATTGATATGCTATTGAAACTGGCAAATCAGGAAGAAATTCATGGACAAGGACACACTGGTTACACTCTTGAAATTCAAGCGCTGGATTGATGCTGAAGCGCTAAAAGCAGTTAAAGCTATCAGCGAATCTGCTTATGCAGAAAAGCGTCATCTGATGCTAAGATTGATGAACCATATTCATGTGGTAGACATGATTTTCAGAGCAAATATTTCGGGACGGCAGCATGGTTACACTGCCCTGAATACCCCTGAAACACCCTCTGTAGATGAGCTTGAGGTCAAAATGGAAGACTGTACAAACTGGTATATTCAGCACGTCAGCTCAATGGCTCCGGCCGATTTAGGAGAAACAATTAAGTTCAGTTTTGTCGATGGTGGAGAGGTAGAAATGACAGCCATAGACATGCTAAATCATATGCTTTTTCATGGAACCTACCACCGTGGGGCAATAGGCTGGTTAATTTCAGAGTGCGGAGGTGTTCCTCCGAAAGATGTGCTGACGGTTTTTCTAAGGGATCATAATCACTGACAGGTAAGTTCTTCAGCCCATCACCTATCCAGCGGCTTTGAGGGCCGCTTTGGCGAGAAGCCTACCTTAACGACCTGCGATGGCGATAAGTTTGGGCTAAAAATTTTCAGAGATAATGCTTAGAGCTCTCTCAAAAGTCTGGCTGGATTGCCAGCATACACCCCTTTAATTAACACAGGCTTTGTAACCACGCTACCTGCACCAATCACCGCACCACTGCAAATGTCCGTTGTTAAGATAGTTGCTCCGCTCCCCACGGTTACCGCGTTGCCTAATACGATATGTATCCAGCTTTCTGCAGAAGCATCAGGACCGCCATTCTTGAACAGGTCGTTAGCAAAGGTTACGCCATGGCCTATAAAACAGTCCTTACCCAAGGTAACGTTCTCACAGATAAAAGTGTGAGACTGTACTCGGGTTCTGTCGCCTATAACGCATCCCTTTTGTATCTCTACGAATGGTCCTACAAAAACATCATCGCCCAGTTCACACTCATAGATGTTTACCGGCGTGATTACTTTCACATTTTCACCTTGTTTTACGTCACGAATGCCACTTTCAATAACCTTCATATGAGCTGTGTCCTTCCTCGAGATGATTCGGCTAAAAGCTTGAGCAGGTTTTGAACTTCACCAAGTGCCCAAGTTAACCTGCTTTCACTCATTCGCGCACTATGATGATCGCAATGTCCGCTCCTGGCACACAGCGGACTTTTACTGCAGGCTTAGGTCCGTTATGAGCGAACAGCGGACCTTTGACAGCGTTTCTCACTCAATGTGAAAACTGGGATACGTTAGCTCTCAACCAGCGATTAAACGCACAATCAGGGGAAATAGAACCATGCTGTAGAAATGAGGTCATTTTTGATTTCAAAAACAGCAACGCTCTCCAGAGGCTGTTCAGATAAACCATATATTAATTCGTGATCGAAAACTGTATTACCCATTACGATTCTGGAAATAAGTTCTGCTCTAAGCAACGGATTGTTAAAGCGATTATTCATGTAAAACTCACGTAATGATTCTTTACCAACAGTTGAAGGACGCTCACTTGGCATCCGATAACCTTTGAAATCCTCTGAAAAGCAAGACATGAATGCTTCAATATTGTGTGCATTATAGGCTTCAAACTGAGCTTTAACGGGTGAATCGTTAGACATAAAAGCACCTCATATGATTTTATATTCATTTTAATTGCATATAAAATCATATGAGGTGCGTAATAACAAGTTCAAAAATAAACTGAGTCAAATTTTGATGCAGTCCGCTTCTGGCACTTAGCGGACATTGGTGTCAACAACCTGATGGCCCCCTCCGGCTCCCCGGCACGGTCGGGTAGTCAGCCCCACTGAGCTAACCGGCTGGGCCGGTAAGCTCCGCCGAATCCCTGCGGGGTTCGGGTCTGACGGCTAGTGTCTGATGGCAACAGCCAGGTCAACCCCTGCAGCGGGCGTTCACAGGCCACAAAAGGATGTGGCCGCTGAGGACCGGCCCGGCACCGTGCCGTTCCGTTCCGGGGCCGTGCCCTGTTCATCCTTTCGCGTTCTGTTTTTTCCCCTGAGCCTCTTCGCCGTGCAGAAACCTGGCACCGGGGCCTGGCAGGATGTAGACGTGGAAGTTGCCGGCGGCCACTTTAATGCGAAAGAAAATCCGCAGGAAACGCTGCGTGCTTTACCGGCATTTCTTTGCTGAATCCGAAAATGATCTCCGTAACGATGCCGGAGATCTTACTGCTGCTTCCCGGCAGGGGCCGAAAAGTACCCCTGTAATCGCTATGGCATTTTCTCTGTCATCGCTACAGCACTTTGCTGCGGCAAAAGCACGGCAGGTTTAAAAAGAGCGCAATCATGCTTTGACATGCCAGCCTACCTACTAGTAGATTTACTGAAAGCGCCCTGCGTATCTTAGAAAGTCAGCCTGTTATCACATGTAAAAGATAATGGGATGAGCGATAACTCTAACTTCTGCCATGTTGAGTATATTCATGCATAAACGTTCTCTTACAGTCCGTCAGATAATAGTGCGCCTGGCGCTTATTGCCTTGGTCCCTTTGCTGCTGATTGTTGTGTTCCTGTGGGCTGGCGGGTGGCTGAAGACCAGCCGGCTGACGTCCGACAAACTGGTGGCAACGTTAGAAAAATCTGGCGGCCACCATCCGGGCTATCGCCGCAATCATGCTAAAGGCGTCTGTATTCTGGGTGATTTTGCTGCTAACGGTAACGCCAGTTTCCTTTCGCGTGCGGCTCTTTTCGCGCCAGGCGACACGCCTGTGACAGGCCGTTTAGCTATTGCGGGCGGCAATCCGAATGCGCCCGATTATGCGGTACCGGTGCGCAGTATGGCGCTGGCGTTTTATCAGAAAAATGGTGAGCAGTGGCGCACCGGTATGAATGCGATGCCGTTTTTTCCGGTGCAGAGCGTACAGGGATTTTACGATCTCCAGATAGCCTCGCTGCCGGACGCACAAACCGGTAAACGCGACCCTGCCAGAATGCAGGCTTTTGTGCAGCAGCATCCGGAAATCAAAACGTTCTTTGCCTGGGCAAAGCAATATGTGCCCTCTTCAGGCTGGACCCGCGATCGCTTTAACAGCCTGAACGCATTTAATTTTATTGATCCAGAAGGCCACTCACATCTGGTGCGCTGGAGTATGGTGCCACACGCCGACTATCAGCCGCTGGATGAGAAAGAGAAAGAAAACACTGATTTCCTTCAGCGCGACCTTGAGCAGCGACTGGCGCAGGGGCCGCAGAAATGGGACCTGATTATCACCGTTGCAGGCCCGCATGATAAAAGCAACGACGCATCGATTGACTGGGCAGCCGATCGTCAGAAGATCAATGCTGGCACGCTGACCATTAACAAAATGACGCCACAGCAGCAGGGTGCCTGTAATGACATTAATTTTGACCCGCTGATTTTACCGGATGGCATTACTGCCTCAGATGACCCGCTTCTGAATGCCCGGTCATCCGCTTACGCCAAATCTTACAATGCACGCACTCATGAACAGGCGGAAACTCACTGATGAAACGGCATAACAGATTTCACCCGGCCCTGCGGGTCATCCACTGGCTGATGGCGGCGGCCATTATGGCCATGTTGTTTATTGGCGTTGCGATGGTGTCTACGGTTTCGTCCCTGCACGGCCTGCTGGTTGCCATTCACAAGCCGCTGGGCCTGATGATTTTAGTTCTGGTCATTGTTCGTCTGTGGATCCGGTTCACTACCTCGACGCCTGCACTTCCGGCCACGCTGCCGGGCTGGCAGAAAGCATTAGCGCACCTCTCACACTGGGCGCTGTATGCCATGATGCTGGCTCAGCCTCTGCTCGGCTGGGCGATGCTGTCGGCGGCGGGCTATCCTGTCACGCTGGGTCATCTGGTGCTGCCGCCCATTATTCCGGTAAGCAACGACACCTGGGCGCTGCTGCGGCCGCTTCACAGCTGGGTAGCACTGGCGCTGTTCGTGACCGTCCTTTTACATCTTGCCGCTGCGCTGTTTCACGCGTTGATCCTGCGCGATGGCGTATTCAGCAGTATGGCGGGTATCCGCAAAAGCTCCACGTCAGGGGCTCTTGACAACCCGGCTGACGGTCAGTAGGTTCAGGGCCGTTTAGAGATTTGACGCTATTTTTATTTTTGCTGCCGGAGCCCGGATGAGTACAGAACGTTCACAGAAAGCCGAAGAAATTATGCACCATACCCGGGAACTGCTTACCTCCGGTGGATATAACAGCTTCAGCTATGCTGATTTAGCGGAACGGGTTCAGATTCGCAAGTCCAGTATTCATCACCATTTCCCCGGTAAAGCGGGTTTGGTTCAGGCGGTTGTCAGTGACTATCGTCAGCAGGCACAGGCAGGAATGGCAGCTACCAGTCAGCATTTCGTCGGAGATGCGCTGGGCGAAATAAACAGCTATGTAAACTTCTGGGCAACCTGCATAAAAGAGAACAACTCCCCTTTCTGTATTTGTGTGACGCTGGCTGTTGAATTACCGGTTTTACCCAAAGAAGTGGCTCAGGAAGTCAGTGGTCATTTTGCCGATCTCACGGACTGGCTCACTGGCGTAATGAGCAGAGGCGAGAAGAGCGGCGTATTTACTCTGCGGGAAAATGCAGCCACTGAAGCTAAATCGCTCATGGCGACGGTACATGGTGCCATTATCTCTGCGCGTGCTTTTAATAACGCTGACGTATTTCTGGAAATTGTGAAACCGGCCATCGGAAGATTGGTGAAATCACACTGAGTCAACGCAGATAAGGTGTTGCCTGGCGGATTTAAAGGCCGCCTGACCGGTTTTATTCCGTCAGCAGCCAGGCTCACTGGCTTATTAAAACGCGAAACCGCAGGGCAGTTACGGCGACCGGGTTTCGCAACAATTAAAATGAGCGGTTACATGCCCCATATGAAGCAGGGCATCATCAGCCGGTGTGTTTATCACTGCCGAGCCTACCTTCTGATAGGTAGGATGATTTTACGGTGCGGACCTGAGTTCGCCTCACGAAAGTTAACGATTGAAGAAATACCCTGATGAAGGCTATTTCACTGCACCCTGACTCAGACGGAGAGGTTACAGATGACGACTATTCGAGCACTGTCTTCCATGCCAGATTTTGCAGCATTGAATACCGTAAGAATGAATGATCGGTTTCCCGATCCAATTGCCTCAGGTTTTCAGTCTCAGCTGCAAGAGCAGGTCCGGCTTTCCCGCTCTGAAGCCTCAAAAGAGCCCGTCATGCAAAAACAGTCTGCCACTGAGCCCCCGCGCCGGGCAGATATTGACTCGATGCTTGCACAACTGCTCGCCAGCAGAAAAATGCTATTACAGCCGGCCCGGACAGCCCCTGTTTCTGCAAAACCTATCAGGGAAAATCTAACCGCATGCAACCTGACTGATAATGCTTTCAGTGAAGCGTCTGACGCTAATAGCAGTGAGTCGGTTAAGCAGGCCGATTCAGGGGTATATGAGAAAATAAACAGAAAACATCCTGAATTAAGATGTGATTCCTGTTGTTATTCGCTTGTTTCAGATTTTTTCTTTGCCTGCCCGCAACCTTACCCGCCCGTAACCCTGACACCTTCAATCATTTATATCTGGATCGCACCTGAATTTGTCCGGGCGCCGGTGCCTTTTTACCGCGGCAATCCATTGCGTATACGCCGGCTTCGTCATTTAAACCAGACGGGATATCGCCAGGCGGGCCGTGGCTTAAACTGAGCACAGTAATTAAATATGATAACAGATTTTCATCGATGGCTTTAACGGGCACGCCATTCTGTTAATTAAAGGTCTGTTTCTGTAAATACACTATCAGAAATAGATAGCCCGGGGAATTTAGTGCCTGCTTATTTTATTACCTGACGAAATGAATACTGGATTAAATCAGGTGAATCCTCTCACCTGCATTATCTGTAATAAGTAAAATCAATCTGGAGAGTCATCATGCGAACCAACACATTACTATCTGCCAAAGCTCAGAATCAATGGCTTCATTCTTACTACTATATTCGTGCGGCGGGATCGCTTGTCTGGATTACCCTTGCGGTACTGATAGGAAAAAATAATCCCGCGACTGGTGCTGTTCTGCTTGTTCTCTATCCGGCATGGGATGCTATCGCGAATTATCTGGATGCCAGTCGATCCGGCGGATTGTCAGTTAACCCCCCCCAGAAATTTAACTTTATCGTCAGCCTGCTTGTCGCCGCTGCTATTATCTGGGCGCTCTCTATCAGTATGAATGCCACCATTAAAGTTTTTGGGCTGTGGGCCATATTTTCAGGTGTACTGCAGCTCTCGGCGTCCGTTCGTCGCTGGAAACAGGCTAATGGACAGTGGGCAATGATATTAAGCGGCGCGCAATCTGCATTAGCGGGTGTGTTTATGTTTAAACAGGCGAGCAGTAATATGGCTCTGGATGTGACCACGGTTGTGCCTTACGCGGCTTTTGGCGTCTTCTATTTCCTGATTTCGGCCATCACCCTGACCATAAAAAAGAGTCGTCGAAACAGGGCTCACTGCTGAACCCTAAAACTGGCGGTTTAACGGCCACTCATAATCTGGCGGCTAATAGCATTTCGCCGTCAGTCTGACCCACAATTAAATCAGGTTAATGTCAGAGGTGAAGCAATGTGTTCTCATGATCATCAGGCAGAGCTCTTCTCGTATCGGCTGACGATCGATAATCTCGATGCTGCGCTTATCCATATCCTTGCTGAGCGTTTCCGCTGCACGCATAAAGTGGGTGAGCTCAAAGCCGCACATCATCTGCCAGGAACTGACACAGGCAGAGAAACCCTGCAGTTCACCCGATTCAGAGAAATCGGGCAGAGTGCAGGTCTTGACGCGAATTTTGTGGAAGGATTTATGCGCACAATTATTGATGAAGTGGTCCGCAGGCACGGGGAAGTGAAAGCATCTCACACGGAGAGACCGGCCTGAGAAGCGGCGACCTGAGCGACATGACGTTCAGATCAGCATCCTGTCTGCAAGGTCCAGCAAGGCGCGCAGGCGGTCCATATGACGCAGATCCTGATGGTATCCGACCCAGATATCCCGTGAAGGTGGAAAATCGGACGTTGCTATGCGCTGCAGGCCAGGTGTGGTATCACCCAGCGGTTGAGGCAGTACGGCGACGCCCATTCCCCGCAGGCACATCTGTGCCTGCACAGCCCGGCTTGTGCTTTTAAAGGCAGGTCGTGACTGCGGAAACTTCTCCAGCAGCCAGGCGACGTCAGGAAAATGTGACTGTCCGGTATTCATCAGGATCAAACCCACCGATGAGGGCTCTGTCAGCAGCGCCTGTGCCGTTTCTGGCGTCCCGTAAAGCGCGTAGGGCACACTCATCAGGCGGCGCTGGACGATATCCGGATCGGTAAAGGGAACGATACGAAACGCGACGTCCGCATCACGGCGCGACAGATCAAGCAGGCGGAAACTGGCAATCACCTCCGGCACAATTGCCGGATGACGGCGCGTCAGTTCACTCAGCACGGGTGCCAGTACAGTGTTAGTAAACCATTCTGCGGCGGAGATGCGCAGTATTCCTTCAAGACGGTCGTGATTACCCGCCAGACGTCGCTCCAGTGCCAGCGCGGAATTTTCCATCGCCTCTGCCAGTTTCATGACGCCATCACCGGCATCGGTCAGCACCAGACCTTCTTTTGTGCGACGGAACAGCGCCTGCTGCGCCTCATCCTCCAGTGCTTTAATGCGGCGTCCGACCGTCGGATGACTTACGCCCAGACTCAATGCCGCCTTGCCGAACGAGCCGTTACGGATTACGGCAAGAAAGACCTGAACATCTCCCCACTCCATACGCTGAACCCACCGTTCAAAAATGAACGGCCAATATACAAAAGTGTCAGTTCTCAAACAACTTGGCAGGTATCACCATAGGTTCTTTCACTCCGTCGCCTCAGGCGGCTCTTACAGGAAGCGAAAGTATGAACAGACTCAAAGGCAAAGTTGCCCTCGTTACCGGTGGTTCAAAAGGTATAGGCGCCGGGATTGCCCGCCAGCTGGCTGCTGACGGTGCAGACGTTGTCATCAATTACCTCTCAGACAGAAACGGGGCAGAAAAGGTAGTTGCGGCGATTGAAGCTGCTGGCGGAAAGGCAACGGCCGTCGCGGCGGATGTCACCCGCCAGCCAGAGGTTGAGTTACTCATTAACACCACACTCGAATTTTTCGGACGGCTGGACATTGTGGTGAACAACGCCGGTGTTTATCAGTTTGCCAGCATTGAGGAAAGCACCGAGGCGCTTTACCGCAGGCAGTTCGACATCAATGTGCTGGGCCCCTTACTGGTCAGCGCCGCAGCCGTGCCGCACCTGGGTAAAGGCAGCAGCATCATCAACATCAGTTCGTTCGTCACCCGCGTTTTTCTTGCGGAGAGCGCCATTTATAGCGGGGCCAAAGGCGCGATCGACGCCATCACCGGTGTGCTTTCCAGAGAGCTGGGCCCCCGGCAAATCCGCGTCAATGCAGTCAATCCTGGCCTGATCGAAACCGAAGGAAGCCATAGCGCTGGTGCGATGAACTCAGACTTCCAGAGATGGAATGAGGAGCAGACGCCGCTCGGCCGCATCGGACAGGTGAAGGACGTTGCGCCGATCGTCTCCTTTCTCGCCTCAGACGAGGCGGCATGGATCAGCGGTGAGGTGATCCTCGCCTCCGGTGGCATGCGCTGACCGGGACGGCGTTACGTTTCAGCGGGGTGACCTGCCCTGCGAACTCAACATTCCCGATTACCACGTGTCCTTACCTGGGAAACTGTTCCATAAGGAGTGATCTATGTCGGCACACAGCATCCCGCACGCTGAGCCGCGCCGCTGGGCGATGTTTATTATCTTACTGGTCGGGGCATTCTTGCCGCCGCTCGATTTCTTTATTGTTAACGTGGCACTGCCTGCTATTCAGAATGAGCTGAGCACCACTTCCTCGGCGGAACAGCTGGTTATTTCATCCTATGCTGCTGTTTATGCCGTGACCCTGATCACCGGTGGCCGGCTGGGTGATATCTACGGTTGCGGAAAGATGTTCTTTATCGGGCTGATTGGGTTTGCTGCGGCATCGTTGCTGTGCGGTTTTGCCGGATCATCCTGGGTACTGATAGCCGGACGGATATTACAGGGCGCCACGGCTGCCATTATGGCCCCTCAGGCGCTGGCTTCTGTACAGGTCATTTTTCCCGAAGCGGAGAGACCCTTAGCACTGAGTATCTATGGCGCGGTGTTTGGTCTGGCCTCTGTGATCGGACAGGTCCTGGGTGGGATCCTGATTTCAGCCGACCTGTTCCATCTGGGATGGCGGGCGATTTTTTTGGTTAACCTGCCAGTGGCACTCCTGGTCGTTCTTTTTGGTCTGCCGCTGCTGAAAGAAACGCGGGCGCGGGTGGCGCAGCGGCTTGATCCTGTAGGTACACTGCTGGCCACATTAACGCTAAGCGCGCTGATCGTACCGCTGATTGAAGGGCGTGAAGCGGAATGGCCCTGGTGGACGTGGATGTTATTGCTTACCTTCCCGCTGCTGGCCGTGCTGTTATGGCGCTATGAGCAACGGCTCAGCCAGAAGGGCGGATCGCCCCTGCTGGATCCGGACGTATTACGCGCCCCAGGGCTGGGGCAGGGACTCGTAATTGTTTTACTGTTTTATTCCATTGGCACCTTCTTCCTTCTGTTTTCGGTTTATCTGCAGGGCGCACTGCATTTAAATGCGCTGAGCGCAGGCACGATTTTTCTGCCGTTTGGCGTGGGTTTTCTGATCGGTCCGTTACTGACGCCCTGGCTGAGGCGATTTACCGGTCATTACCTGAGCGCAATCGGGATGGGATGTGAAACCGCCGGGCTGGCGGGCATGGCAGGATTGATTGCCATGACGCTGACGGGCAAACCGCCCGCCATGCTGCCGCTCGCCGCGTTGCTTTTTGTGACCGGTATGGGGCAGGGACTGGCGATGCCAACTTTGGTGCGGATGGTTACGGGCCAGGTCGCGCCATCGTTCTCAGGCATGATTGCGGGAATAACCAGCGCCACCTTACAGATCAGCACGGCGCTTAGCGTCGCCGTGATTGGCGGCATTTTTTACAGCATGCTGGGCAGCAGTCACAGCGGCGCAGCCATTACCCATGCCTTTATTGTTGCGCTTCTCACAATGGCCGCCTGCTTGGCTATCGGGGCTGCGCTGAGTACACGACTTATCCGGCACGGCCCGGAGAGTTTCGCGAGCCAGGCCCGCGAATCCCAACGATAACATGACAGCCTCAGCTGGCTGCGAGGCAGCAGCCAGTTGATAAGCCCGCTGTCTTCGCTTACATGGTGCACCGCCTGTGCATTGGAATCTGATTGCTTCGTCATCATTTCACACGCAATATCAGGATGCTGGCTATGCAGTATGTAAAATCAGCCCGCTTTTACCAGCCGCATATGCTGATGGTTCGTCAGCAGATGACTGCGGCCGCAGCAGGATTTGAAAGTCTGTCGACGTTTAATCGGGAGTTTAAATGTCGGTCTGGCCGGTCTCCGGCAGAGAAGATAAAACACATGTAGCGTCATTTTTCTGTTGCGCCCGTACAGCAAACGCCGGTATTTGTATCATCGCCTTAGTAAGACGGGCATTGAATTTCTGGCTATTTCAGGGATAGCAAATCTGATAGCCGCTTTGTGCCAGATGTGAGCGTAAGGATTGCAGTCATCTTTTTTATTTATTGTTAAAAGACAGGGCCTGGTAAGAGGGTTAAAAGGTTGAGGCGCGATAGTGGTGTTTATGTAGTTAAAGAAAAAGTAAATTAACGGATTTTCTAAGAGATGGCATTATCCGGCCCGGCTTCCCGTGCGTAATGGATAATGACGTTTAACGACTATTTATTTTTCCCTGTCAAGGGGGCGCCGTCAGTCTTCATCTATTTTCCACGTGAGGTCGATGAGGAGGAACGTAAAGAGTCAAATGCCGGGTAGTCTTGCGAGCTCTGCTAAAGGGCTATAAGTAGATTATCTCACTGGCAATCAGTGTTATGCTAACGATGCAGTTAAATGGGGTAAATCGCTGATGCCAGTCCGGTAATCATACCCCCGGTAGTCAGGTGACGATAGCCAGGGATAAAATAATCAAGAACCTTTTTCTGAGTCAGGCAGAGTAGTCAGAAACAAGCGCTGGCGGAGTCCACTTTTCGCTTCTGACAGACCTCATCTGTATCGCAGGATTTATAACTATTATCCTCTTTTAGCCACAATCCGCATTTCCACCAGTGCATTCTCCGGGATAAATTCCGACACGCCTATGGCAGACCATGCCGGATAAGGCGCTTTTATATATTTATCTTTAACATGAGAAAACAGTGCGCTATGTTTTTTCAGGTCAATATGAAACGTTGTCATCTCCAGAATATGTTCATAGCCTAAACCGGCGGCTTTTAAATAAACGCCAAGCTTATAAAAGGCATCGTGAAACTGTTCTTCTGGATCCTTACTAATGGGTTTATCCTTTCGCGCTGCAGTTACACCTGACAGATACACCGTACCCTCTGCATCGATGACCGGAGAGAAGTGCCAGTCATCGAAATAATGCTTAAAGTCTTCAGGAACGATCGATTTTTTCATGCTTGCCTCAGGTTGATGATGTCATCCTATGCCGATGCTATTCAACGCTTTCATAACGTGCAAAGCGCCGCTGGCTTACTATTCATTTCTCTGACCCGGTTAACTTAATCTAAATGTATCGCCAGCATTTATCTTTTTGCGCCTGAATCAACGTCGTCATTCTGCCCGGTATGCAATGGGGACACCGCTTAGCGTCGCCGGGATGGGCGGCAATTTTTACAGCATGCCGGGCAACAGTCACAGCGGCGTAGCCATGATCCATAGCTTTATCGTTGCGCGTCACATAATGTCTGCCTGGCTGTCGGGACAGCGCTGAGTACCCGGCTTATCCGGCACGGCTCGGATTGCTCCGCGCGTCCGCCCCCGCGGATCTCAACGCTGACACAACAGGCTCAGCTGGCTGCGAGGCAGCGACCAGCAAGCCGCTAAACTCTCTGTTTTCGCTTACGTGGTGCACCGTCTATGCATCGGAATCTGATCGCGTCTTCAGTCCGGAAAGTCAGATCAGTGGCCGTCTGTTTCAGCCGTCAGCGGTTGAACGCGTAAGATCCTTCCACCAGACAATTTCCTGATTAAGGGCCGCCAGTTTTTGACCGGCTAACCCCTGGGCATCACTGCCTTACAACAGATGCGCCGGTGGCGTCGGGTTCCTCTCAACGCCAGTATGGTCTGCGCAGGCTTGCCGGAATTTCCGGATTGTTTTCCGCTTTTCGCCTCCCGTGCCTGACGAATATGCCCGAATAGCGTGTCAGGCATCATTCGGGCGCTTCATTCCATCGAACGTCCCACGCGGTCCGTAAGGAATGAGCCGGGTGTCACGGTGGTGACGTGCATGCCGATGGCGCAATATCTTTACCCTGCGTTTCTGAAATACGCTCCAGTGCAAACCTGCCGCCGCAGGAGTCGCTCAGGGGATAGTGCAACAGGGAGTCGTGCTGGCATAAAGCCAAAAATAGTCACAGCCATAAATTCCGGGTACTAATCAGCACGCAGTGAAATGACTATTCCGGGTGCTGACCAGAGACGTCGTGTTCAGCGAAATAAACCAGTTAACCGCCATGTGTTGAAAGTCCGCTCCTGGCACAAAGCGGACGTTATACCAGCTTTGTAAGAAATGAACGAAAGCTGAGAGCGATCGCGCGACAGGACTGATTATCATAGTTTCACGAATGCCAATCCAAGAGTGTAACGTGGCTGAGCTATCGAATTTTCTCCTGGCAGGCAGATTTTGCAGCAGCAATTTCATCGGCAATCTACTGCAAGGTCATTCTACCTGTTAAGGCTGGTAATAACGCTGTATCAGTCTATTTAGACTGAAATATCGAAGATTTAATGGCAATTAAGTAAACTTGCTTCTGATTATTTTTATAATTGAGTATCATTTTATAACTTCCCTGGGCTCACGCTGGTAAGTTACACTAATAGCGATTAAAACAAGCTTAGCGATTTGCTGTGTCGTATAATAATCTGAAATATTCTGGAAAATAGCTTTCTCAAAATCTGTTTTCCCGTCATTGGTATCAACAAACGCTGGCGTGCCGTCCGAAAAGTAACGAAACTCTATATGACGCCGCTTCATTTCTTTTTGCATATTGAAAAAAATACGTTTGTTTTCGCTTTCACTGCCTTCCAGCTTAGCCCAGGTCAGAAAATCATAAAAAGGCTTGAGCCTCTGATTTATGTTTTCTTTAGTAATATTCCCTGTACCAGCAACTAAAAGAAATACGGTACCACCATTTGTAATAAAATTATGACTACCATCAATATTTTCAGACAGTAAAACGGTGTTAGTATATTCTGTGAACTTACGGTGGGTATCATTATATCTTTTAGGATGGATGTCGATATCGTAAAACTTACTGCCCAGTAAAGTACCACAACCGGACAGGCTGAGTGTCATGATGAGGGCCATTATTAATCTAACAAAAAAATTACTCACTTGCATGCACCATTCAAATAAAAATATTATCGGCAAGACAAATCATAACTTTAGGGGTTTCATGCAATAGTTTTTTATTCCCTCCCATCACCTTTGATATCCAAAAAGCTTGAATCTGCTGACCTGAAAAATCATATGCTATATCGCTTCATGATAAAGTTATTATGTCGTTCTCCACCTAGACTGAAAAAGATATAATAATATTTATGTATGTATCTGGCATGAAGCGTACTGAACTGCCCCCAGTTGCTCCTTACAAACTGTTGTTAGCTACGTCCGCTTCTGGCACTAAGCAGACGTTGTGCAGGCCCATGTCCGCTATGAGCGTGAAGCGGACATAGTTACAAGCATTCTGTTAAAATTAACAGGAAGCAGGTTAATCCGCGGCTTCAATTATGCTTAATTATCTAATAAAGGCTTACGTATTTACTCATCAGGTTCCGGCTTCAGCCGGTCGGGAGGTATTTTACACAGTAACTGAGCTATCATGCCGATAATTGATTGGGGCGGGAAACTCTCCCATTGCCCAATATCAGGTTTTGCGTAAATGATATCGCCTTCGGCATAAGGTTTAGTAAACAGAGTCCATCCCATGACGGAACGTTGATTTTTATCACAATTAATTATATTGATTGTTCGTGAGCTGTTTGCGTAAACGGGAGGATGAGAACTAATACGCTTCGTTTCTTTATAATTATTGATCATATAAAATTTGCGCAAATGATTGTTTCCTTGATACATTGAAACCATCCGCAGGTCCGCATAGGAAATGGCATGATCATCTGTCAATACTTTAATCAAGCCTGCAGGTTTTTTTGCGGATGTATCAGGTGATGATGTATTTTTCAAAGCACATCCTGATAGTAAAAAAAACATAAGACATAGTAGAGTTTTCATATTAATTTTTCACCTTCAAATCAGGTCTAAACTCTGCAAGCATATCAGGCGTGACATAACCTTGAATTGAGCAAAGTAATAACGAACCATTCTTATCTTTGCTCAGAATCAAAAGCTTCTCAGTACTTTCTTTGGCGGGTGCAATACCACTTACAGCTTGATTATTGATTTTCCAGTTGCTGTCAGGCCCTTCTTTTATCATTGCCTGAGAAATAGAGTCATCGCCTGTTTTTACCCACTTCAGATGGTTAAGTGCGTTCATCACTTCTTGAGGCGAATTTTGCAAAATCATGCCCCAGTAATAAAATTTCCCGTCATTAATCACGTCGAGATCGCTGGTTTGAAGATAATAGCCTGAAATCGTCAGATTTAGTTCTTTCAAAGGCTGGGCGAACCATATTCTGCCATTACCATCGGCTGGCCCTTTGAACCATGCCAGATGATGCTCGCCTATAGCGAGAGGAACCAAACCTTTAAATTTACTTTTCTGATGATAGATTTCTTGGAAAAAACTCGCGTCGCAACGTGAAAGGCTTTTCGTTAATGTGCTGGCCTGAACAGAAGATACTGCGCATCCCATACTAAGTATCATGGCGGTTATGTATACAATTTTACTCACGTTATATCCTTATTTAGAAAAAACATTTTTTATTATCGGCACGAGTTGATGAAACTTTACAGTTTTCAATTAAATGTCTTTCATGTTGATTATGTTAGTGCAATAACAGTAAGTCTGGATCGTCATTGTCAGACTGTGACCTGCTCCCGGTAAACTAACTTACCATGATCCAAGCAAAGTCCGCCCTTGGCACATAGCGGACTGTGTATAGGCCAATGTCCACTATGAGCGAACAGCAGACGTTGACTGATGACTACTCAGTGAATTCATCGTTATTGAACATACCCTCCCGGCAACGAACTCAATCTCAATCGTTCTCAGACAGCTAGCGCTAGTTGTTGATGACGCTCTATAAATTTCGCTTTGAGGGCGCTATAGCGATGAGCATCGTTCCTGCTGACTAACACAACTGCGTGTTTTATCTCAGCATACTCTTCTGCAATGTCTTTGTTTCTTCGAAGATAATCACGGAAAGCAAGGTGTCTCAATACCTGCATATCTCCGACTGCAAACGCATGGACTTGATGACTACGCTGATCACCACCTTTAATGAAATATCTGCGCCCCGCAATCCCGTTCTCACCGCGAGCAACATACCCGGCGTGGGCCATTGCTGAATGGTACTTATCCAGTTCATTGATGTCTGAAACTTCAAGTAGCATATCAATTACGGGCTTTGCTGAGAGACCAGGAACTGACGTGCTTCCAATATGATGGACATCCTTAGCCATTCCACCGAGCAATGTTTTATCAGTAAACTTTCAGCTTCAAACATCTCAGGCCATCTATCATCGTATGGCACAACAATAATTTTCCGCATAAACCCATTCTCTCTGTCCTAAGTGTGCAACTCAACCCTGAACCCCGGCATTGCCTGCAGCCGGCGTTCCGTGGTGAAAAAACAGAGTCCACTGGCCCTCATCCGAACAAATCCAGCAAGAGGAACGTAATGCATGATGGCTGCCATCAGCGTAAAACGTCACGATAGTGAAGCAGAGGGTAACCGCAGCCCATCTCCGTAAGACAGAAATCGCTGCTGAGAATATAAGGTGCAGCCTTTTCACTTAGCAGCGACGCAATGGTCTCTGACCGGTCGACCGTCACACCTGACAGGGTGATTTCACGGAATTCAGGATGAAGAATCAGTTCCAGCCACTCCGGATCATTGCGCCTGTCGCCGTGAAGGCTGCACTCAAGCAATCTGAGCTTCTCCAGAAGCACTCTGCTTATCCTCAAGTGATTAAGCCGGACGTTCAAATTTACCATAACAGTTCATGCGCTACTTCCGCTTCTGGGACGAAGCGGACTTAAACGTTGGCCCATGTCCGCTATGAGCGAGAAGCGGACTTTTAAAAAGTAATATTTGATAGATTGATTGCAGGGAACTAAATGATTAGCATCTGCTCTTTCGGACAAAGAAAATGACTGTTAACGATTCCCTCTTCGCATTCTCTCTCGCAGCACTGTTACTTACCCTGACTCCCGGCCTTGATACGGCACTTATTCTCCGCACCGCTTGTGCTGAGGGCGGCAAAAAGGCTTTTCACGCTGCGCTTGGCATTGATGCTGGCTGTTTTGTATGGGGCGCGCTGGTCGCGTTAGGTCTTGGTGCTCTTCTGGCGGTTTCAGAGATGGCTTACACTGTGCTCAAAGTTTGTGGCGCGGTCTACCTGAGCTGGCTGGGCTTACAACTGCTGATACGTCCTCGATCTTCTTTCAGTAATGGTGATGACAACAACGTTTCTCAGGGGAGCTGGTTTATCAGAGGAATGCTGGGGAATGTGCTCAATCCCAAAATGGGCATTTTCTATGTCTCTTTTTTGCCGCAGTTCATACCAGCCGGTCACTCACCTTTAATATGGACTTTTATCCTGGTCAGCATCCACGTTGCTATCGGGACTATATGGTCAGTCACTCTCATTTTATCCACGCATTTTGCGTCAGCCGTATTGAAGAAAAGTCGCGTTGTCCGGGTGATGGACAGAGCAACAGGGGGCTTATTTTTATGCTTCGCGGCTAAACTTGCTATTAGCACGAGATAGCCCTGGACTGGCTGGCGTCGTACGCTTCTGGCACAAGCGGATTAGCGTCTGGCTAACGTACGATATGAGCGAAAAGCGGACGTCATCATATACCGGAGTTTGCATGTAACTCGCGTAAAACAATCCCCAGTGTTAATTTGTAAGTGAACCTGTTAAGCAAAACCAATGTTTGAATGGTTAGTGGATAGATCATGGGCGTAGAGTTATATATAACACGGGCTGATTTTTGGGCTGAAAATGAAGAAGCAAAAATAACTCCTGAGGAGTGGCTTTCTCTCATTGATAGTGATAACGAATTAACGATAGACCTTAAAAATGGCGATTATCATGCTTTGTGGTCGGGTGCTTCATCGCATGATGAGTCATGGCTTGACTGGAACGATGGCAATATTTACACCAAATGGCCAGACACGCAGCTATATAGAAAAATGTTAGACATTGCCGGGTTCCTCGGCGCTCGGGTAATGGACGACGATGGTAATATTTACAGCGATCCATCTGCCTGGGAATATGACCCTCCTTCTACTCCTTAACGTCCGCTCCTGGCACAAAGCGGTCTGAAACGCGGACCCATGCCTCCAGTGCGTTTTAACCTGCCACAACCTGTCAAAAAAGAGGTGAGCTTGTTAGCCGAGCTCAATATCGACTGGCGGGCCTGCTACTGCACTCAATCGAGCGGTTCAGGCATTGACTGTACCTCTTTCAGGAAATCCACAAAAGCGCGCAGAGGTGCTGACATAAAGCGGCTGGGAAAGTAGAGCCAGGGACCTTCAAATTCGGGCCACCACTCCGGAAGCACAGGCTGCAGTTCACCCGTCGTAAAGCAGGGCTGCAGCCAGTTTTCAAAGACGGCGATAATGCCCTGACCCTTTTTTGCCAGCTCAATTGCGCCTGATGCGCCATTGACACCGATAGTCAGGCGACCAGCAGGGTTGACGCTGACGGTTTCTCCGTTGCGTTCAAATTCCCAGGGTATCAGCGCGCCGCTGGAATACTTAAGGCGGATGCAGTGATGTTCGGCCAATGCCGTCGGGTGAACGGGGAGACCGCGCGAAGCAAGGTAGTCGGGTGCCGCCGCGAGAGCCAGACGCTGGCGGCGTGGGCCGACAGGAACGGCAACACTGTCCCGGGCCAGATGTTCGCCATAGCGTATGCCTGCATCGCAGCCTTCCGCCGTGGCATCAACAAGGCGATCGTCCACCATAATCTCCACCCGCAGCAACGGATGGCGATCGAGAAATTGCTCAAGCAGGGGCGGAAGAATATCGACCATCACCGCACCCGTCACGTTCAGCCTGAGTAGCCCGCGCACCTCCCGTTGAGAACTTGCCACGTCATTCATCACCGATCTCATTTCGCTCAGCAGAGGTGCCATGCGCTCGGCCAGCATACGGCCTGCTTCGGTGGGCGTTACGCTGCGGGTTGTGCGGATAAACAGCGGAACGCCCAGACTGACTTCCAGCGCGGTAATCCTCTCACTGATCGTTGAGGGTGCCAGGCCTAACGTTTTAGCAGCGGCCCGGAAACCCTGACCCCTGAAGACGGCAAGAAATATCGCGAAATCATCCATCTCAACTTCCGTTACTGTTCGCCTTTCCGAACAGCGTATTCGTATTGCGGCCTCTTATCAAACAGCTCTGAGAGATTTATAACTCAGATACACCTGCATAAATCACTGAGGCGACAACATGAAGAAGAGAACGGTTTTAATTACCGGCGCAAACAAAAGTATTGGTTTTGAAACGGCCAGACTGATGGGGAAACTGGGATTTAATGTCTGGCTGGGTTGCCGCGATGGGGGGCGCGGTCAGGATGCTGTAAGCCGGTTGCTGTCGGAAGGCATTAAAGCGCGGCTGGCTATCATTGACGTGACAGACCAGCAAAGTGTTGATGCGGCCGTCGGGCAGATAAAGTCAGAAGATGGAAAACTAGATGTGCTGATCAACAATGCGGGTATTCCCGGAACCTGGCCCATCGCGCCTGAGTCGCAGAGCATCAGCGATATTATGACGGTGTATAACACCAACGTTTCCGGCGTCATCAGAGTAACGCAGGCTTTTCTGCCGCTGCTCAAACTGGGTGAGGAACCCCGGATTATCATGGTCAGCAGCGGGCTGGGATCGCTGGAATGGGTATCTGACAAAGCGCATCCCTACTCTCAGGTAGCGGCACTGGGCTATACCAGTTCCAAAACGGCATTAAATGGCGTTACGGTGGCATTTGCCAATTCACTGTCTGAGTATGGCATCAGCGTAAACGCAGTTGACCCGGGATATACGGCCACCGATTTTAACGGACATACCGGTTATCGAACTGTATCCCAGGCGGCCAGGGGGATCGTCTGGCTCGCTGCTGAAGTATCCCAGACAATCACCGCAAGATTCTTTTTAGATGGAGAGTGTGCACCCTGGTGAATCTCGTCTAATAAAAGCATTCCACCTGCCTGAATGGGGCAGGTTGGTTGACGGGTTGCGGCAGAATGCCTGGCGTGTCGTGCGCAGTCGGTTCTCAAATATGTCCGAATCATCCTGAAGGAAAATAAGCGGCTCAATGTTTCTTAGCGCATCTGAATGTAATTAATGGCCGCCTCAGGCACGGCTCGTACAGAAAGTTAGGTCATAAGGTCCGCTTTGAATGAAAAGTGGACCCAGACCTACAGGCTGGTCATCAGCCGAGGTAGTTTCTGAAGTTAAACGGCAGTTTTGCAAAAGATGACAACAGATAACGATGACCGAATAAATTTATCTGAAAGGCGGGCACGCCAGGAGCGAGATACACACACACACTGGATTTCCTGCCCTGTAAATACACATACTGACCAATTATGGCTGTTCAGGTGAATCAGTCGCCTGCTTCCCATATCCAGACAACATTGCCGTAGCTTCATCCATCCGTTGTCGATCAAGTTTATAGAACACCCAGTTCTTGATACGTTTCGATGTCACAATCCCAGCCTTAGCAAGAATTTGCAGATGGCCTGTCACGGTGGGCTGACTCAGACCAATTTTTTCGGTGATAAATCCGACACACACACCATCCTTAACCAGATCGCCGTCCTGCTGCACCGGAAAATGTGACTCTGGATCGGACAGCCATTCAACAATCACGAGCCGATGCTCATTACCAAGGGCACGAAAAATATCGGCCATTAATGTCTTTGAGTTGTGCATATAGCCAATCGCCTATATAGTCATTTTCTTATATAACTTTAGGGGCATACTATGACAAACCACAGACAAAGGCTAACAGACAGTGTCACGCTGAAAGATATTTATGCCGCTTCCGGGCGAATTAAATCAACAGTATGCAAAACTCCACTGGAGCCTTCCCACTCGCTGTCTGCTCTTGTCGGGACGGAGGTCAGGCTTAAGATGGAAAATCTTCAGCATACGGGTAGCTTTAAGCTGAGAGGTGCTGCAAACGTTCTTGCCAGTCTTAATGCAGACCAGCGACGTGCCGGCGTCATCGCTCCGACGGCAGGGAATCATGGTTTAGGGCTTGCCTGTGCGGGACATGCGGCAGGCATACCCGTATCCATATTCTTACCGTTTTCAGCAGACCCGATTAAGGTTTCTGCGATGAAGAGTTATGGTGCGCAGGTTACGTTTTTTGACGACATTGAAGACGCAAGGCAGGAAGCCATTGTCGCAGCGCAACAGTCCGGCGCAACGTTCGTCTCAGCCTACAATAATCAGCAGATGATTGCCGGAGGCGGCACCGTCGGTCTGGAAATCATGGAAGACTGGCCAGACGCTGACGTTATTCTCGTGAACATTGGTGGCGGCGGGCTGGCCTCCGGTATCGCAACAGCCATCAAGGGCATAAACCCTGCAGCCGAAGTGTGGGCAGTGCAGAGTGAAGCAAGCCCGACGTTTGCGCGCTGGAAAGAAGCTGGTGAGGCGATCCCAGTGGAAATATCGTCGTCAATCGCCGAAGGCATAAGTGGCTATATAGAGCCTGAAGCGATGACCTGGCCACTCATACGCGATCGCGTCGATCGTGTTCTTCTGGTTTCAGAAGCTGAAATTAAAGCAGCGATGCTGTTAATGCTTAATCTGCACAGCCATGTTGTAGAGCCTTCAGGCGTACCCGCAGTTGCGGCAGCCATCCGTTATGCAAAAGAACTGAGCGGGCGTAAAGTTGTCTGCGTGGTGAGTGGTAGAAACATATCGGGTTCCCGCTATCTCAAATTAGTTAATGAGGCGTCACTATGAAGAAACAGAGCGGAGTTAAGGTCGGCTGAGCTCTTATTGCACAACGTTCTTATCATAACGACTTCATCCATTACGCAGGCTTTGAGGTAGTGCCGCCTTTGACGGCCTGCCGTTTAACAGCCTTTTCGCTTAAAATTCTATGGTTCGTTTAAGGGAATGTCAGGCATCATCATCAAAAAATATTTTTGTCATACAAGGAGTAAGACTAATGAATATAAGAACAGCCCGGGCTTCTGATGTTGATAGTATTTTCGAAGTCAGAACCTCAGTGCTCGAGAATTATTTGAGTCGTGAAGAAATGCGTCAGCTGGGGATCACCGAAAGTGTCGTGGCGGATATGATTGAAAAGAATTTATGCGCCTGGGTTGCGGCTGAAAGCGAAAAAATAGTCGGCTTTTCAATGATTTTACCGGATGAAGGCTGTCTTTTTGCGGCCTTTGTTCTCCCGGAATATGAAGGCCAGGGGATAGGTCGCAGGCTGGTTTTTCTCGCCGAGCAGGAATTATTCAAACATCATGAGATTGCCTGGCTGGAAACCGATAAAAATAGTCGCGCGGCGAAATTTTACATGCAGCTCGGCTGGGGCAATAAAAAAGAGATTAACGATACCGATATCAAACTGGAGAAATATCGCAGCGTGTAATCTACTGTCATTTTCATAAACGTCCGCTTATGGCATAAGGCGGACGTTTAGCCAAAATAACATCTTTGCTGTCAGCAAGACCGATTGGGTGGCCTGGCGAAAACGCTTTAATCATTAATCGTCCGTACTCAGAGCGATTTTATTACGTCGGTTTACATTCCCAGACTGGCCAGCAGGTCGTCCACATCATCCTGACTGGCAGGAGTCTCTGGTGCGGAGGAAGGTTTAGACAGCGCAGTGCGCTCGGTGGTGCTGTGTGAGCCAGTATTATCGCGGATGACCTGTATCAGTTGCTGCTCAGCCTGATTCAGCACGGCCATCATAGCCTGCACAATCTGTCCTGTGAGGTCCTGGAAGCCCTGAGACATCATAATCGCGTGCAACTGCTGTTGCGTCAGACCCGTGACACGGGGGACATCATTCAGCAAGGCAACGGTATCTGCAGCTAATGCCTGGGTCTGTTCTTTGTCTGACAGCGTACCGGAAGTGGCATCCCAGCGTTGCGAGAGTTTCTCAGCTTTTTCTCCCAGATCGGTTTGCAGAGGCTGCGTGATTTCCACGCTGTTGATTACGCCCTCTGCTGCTTCGCGGGTCATTGTGACGACATAACCCAGCCTTTCACGGGCGTTTGGGATGCTTCCCGCCACATCGGCGATGGTTTTATCAAGCCCCAGCTGTTGCAGACTGTCGCGAAGCTGCCGCAGGATGAAGCCAGCACGCGCCGTAATTTCGCCAATTTCCTGATGCTTACTATGGGTGTCGGATGGTGACATGGATGTTGTTTCCTGCGTACAGAGTTTCGATACCTGAGTTTATCGGCAGCTCGCGGCGGTTTTTTAAATTTCCTGAGGTTTTTACTCGTGTAAAAAGTGACATGATGTGAATGAGGCGCCATAGGGCTAACGATATCAGGGTTGTGAAAGACAGAAAGTGTTGCGCGCAGGCCCTGTTTTTTCAGCCGGAGAGGGTAGTCAGGTATAGAGCGGAATGTGTGCGGGTTAATGACTGTTATGAGCGAAAACAGGGGCGTATTACCCACTTCTGAAACGTTTACGCGAGGGCAGGCAGAGGAAACTAAGACATCTTATTTATCATGTAATTACTTCGTCTTAATTAATCCGCCAACGGATAACATTTTGTCCAGTTGTAGTTGACCCTCGCTAGTTTTAATTCTCCATCTACATCCCCAAAATTAATGGTCTGACGTTCAAAAATAAACTCACGTACGGATGCGGGTAAAAAATCAGTGCCATAGCGCAGAATCGTGCTGTGCCAGAAGGGTGCCGGTAATGGGCTGCCGGTATGACGCATCAGCAACTCATTTTTCCAGTGCGAATCCAGAACTTTTTCGCAGAATGAGTGGCGCATGGCTATTGCCGAACTATCAGGGATCCCTGCAAGCAATAACTGACTGGGCAATGCAACTAACCGCAGATCTCTGATAACAATTTTTATCGCATCAAATCCGCTCCAGATATTCGTCAATTCATCGATTTTTTCGGGCAATGGCTCGTTTTCGTTATAGAGCGGCAGAGTCAGGGGCAGGAAGGTAAAATGGAAACCCTGTGTGGGCAGAATATCGGCAAGGGGATCATCCTTTGTGAGCTGCTGTAATTCACAAATAAGACGTGAGACATCAAAGGTCACCGGCGGCTGAATGCCCGCTGCAAGAGCCAGCCTTACAGGATCGTAGTAATTCCCCTCTTTAACAGCCCCAACTCCTGCATTTTCCGACCAGATGGAGAGGGTGTTCTCGTTGGCAGAGCGATACAAGCTTTCCAGATTTATCGATTTCATTACAGACCTTTTGCACTGGTATGAACAGAGGCGATTCGTCATCCATGCGATTTCAGCCCATAACTGTTCAGAAGTATCCCTGTGGCTAATCGTGAACACATTACCATACGCTCAACGCCTGCTCTGGCATAAAGCGGACATGTGCGGTGCCGGGTTTGCCTGAAAAGCATTGCGACCTTCCCGCTCTGCCCCTAAACGGACAACCAGAGGACAGATCAGGACAACAGATGCCTGACGTATAGAATCGATCAACTCTCTCTGATATTGATGATGTCGATGGCGTTAAATCACTCCTGTTGAGAGAGCTAAAATGAATTTTTATTGCAGTAAGGAATTTACCGGTTCGAAGGCCTGGGACTCACAGCATATTGCCAGCTTCGATAATGTCAGCGTGAAACTTCACTGGACCGATCAGCCTTATAAGTGGCACATCAACGATGGTCAGGAGGTTTTTGCTGTCATGGATGGATGCGTTGAAATGCAATATAAAGAGCAGGGCGAAGTTAAAAGCCGGGTACTCAACGCTGGTGATATTTTTTATGCCAGTGAAGGGACAGAACATATTGCGCGTCCACAGGGCGTCGCCCGCGTGCTGGTGATTGAAAAAGAGGGATCGGTTTAATTAAGGTGATTCATTATCTGGCTGAGCCAACAAGCCAGTGACAAAACGGGCGATCTCTTCTCCCAGATTGAGAAGAAAGGCGTCGCGTGATGGGTGGGTGTCAGTGATATGCGGCGGCAGGATGTTCATGAAGGTAAAATGCCCGGCATCTTTAACCA
The DNA here is from genome assembly GCF_024520875.1 of Pantoea sp. Ft-CA_14. Lineage (NCBI taxonomy): Bacteria > Pseudomonadati > Pseudomonadota > Gammaproteobacteria > Enterobacterales > Erwiniaceae > Pantoea > Pantoea sp. Ft-CA_14. Next base: position 439,977 of record NZ_JALNPM010000001.1, read on the forward strand.
CGCAAAGTTTTGTCTCAGTTCGATTATCTAATTCTTCTTTGATGAACAGCGCTTGCGATGGCGGTGTCAGGGTGTCTTTCTCGCCAGTCCAGATCCTGACCGGCACTTTCACGGAGGCGAGTGCCGAGGGTGCTCTGAAAAAATCCGCAGGTGGCGCTAACAGCACCAGTTGATTCAAATCCTGTATGCCTGCATATGTCACCTTCTCTCCCGTGCGAGTCCAGGCCGTCGCCCCGGCGTGCATCAACAGAATCACGGTGCCGAGTGAGTGTCCGATGCCGGTAATCGAGGCATAATGTTGACAAAACGCATCGCGGGCGAGGATAAGCCTTTGGCTGCGTTCCAGTAAGTCAGCCTTTGAGGGCGTGGAAGTGGTTAACCGTTCGAAATGGGGCGCTACCACTGAAATACCATTGCGGCTAAAGGTCTGCAGAAGCTCAAGATGACGCAATGGACTTCCGCCAGCACCTGCCGCAAAAAGGATACACTGGCTGGCCTCATTCACCTTCAATAACGTGACGTCAAAATTCCTGTCGGCATGCCTGATGACAGAGATTTCCGCCCTGGTGTTGTTAATCATAAAGCCGACTCCCCGCTAAAAGGTCAGTCTGGAGATACTAACCTGTTCCCGGTGAAACGATAAATTTCCGTCCGCTTCTGGCTCCAGACTACTGTTATGCAAGGTGTAAGCAGCAAATCAAAGCGGACCGGTTATTCATACTCTGGCGTCAGGCCACCAATCTGTCCGCGCTTACTGCGTCGCCTCTGCCCATAATGCCGCCTGTACAGCAGGGCGCGCATTGATATTTGCTCTGTACGCCAACAGCGCAGGCCAGCGATCCAGTTCAATGGTGAAGAACTTACACCAACCCAGTACGGTGAAAAGGTAGGCGTCAGCAACGCTGAATGATGGCCCCATCAGAAACGCTTTTTCGGCGAGCGTATCCTGCAGAAAGTCGAACCGTCGGAAGAGCTTTTCACGAAACAGTGACAGGACAGCGTCGGGCAGTGCCTGGTTAAACAACAGAGCGGAACCCGCGTGGATTTCACTGGTAATGAAGTTCAGCCACTCCTGCAGTCGAACACGCGCCCAGCTGCCTGCTGGCGGTGCCAGCCCGCTTTCCGGCCTCAGGTCGGCGAGGTACTGCACAATCGCCGGCCCTTCAGTCAGTATCTGCCCGTCGTCCAGTTCCAGTGCAGCAACATAGCCCTTGGGGTTGATAAGGCGAAAGTCGCGTCCGTCAGAGGTGAGCTTGCTCCTGTTATCCACTTTAACCAACTCAAACTCCAGTGCGAGTTCACGCAGCACGATATGGGGTGACAGCGAACAGGTATCCGGGGCGTAATAAAGTTTCATGTCTTCTCCGTTAACATTGAAAGCGATGTGAGATTCTCTTTGTCGTTACGGAACAGACTGTGCTTAACGCAGAGGATTCTGTAAAATTAATACTTCAATAATTAACTATTAGCTGGGCTACTGATAACCATGATGAATCTTCTGCACTGGCGCTTGCTGGTGGCGGTGGCCGATGCCAGCAATATTTCGCGTGCTGCTGAAACGACAGGCATGACACAGTCCGGTGCCAGCCAGGCTATCGCCCAGTTAGAGTCATCACTCGGGTTCCCGGTATTCGTGCGTGAGCGCCGTCACATCGGTGTTACCGCGCTGGGAGAGCCGGTCATTGAACATGCCAGGATTATGCTGTCGCAGCTCAGCGCGATCCGCGTGCTGGCTGATGAGAGCCGGGGTTTAAAAGGCGGACGCATTCGGCTTGCCAGCTTTCCCTCTGTGACGTCCACACTTCTGCCTGGCCTGTTGCGTAACTTCAGGCGTCTGCATCCGGGCATGGAGGTGGTGGTGCTGGAAGGGACGGATGAAGAAGTTGAGGAGTGGCTTGCAGCGGACACCGTTGAGCTGGGGGTGGTAATGAACCCGGCACCCGGACGTGCTGATGTGATACTGGGACAGGACGCATGGGTCGCCGTCATGCCAGCCAGCGCTCCGCACATCGGTCAGTCAGGCGCGAACGGTATAACCCTGCAGGAACTGGCAGACCAGCCCTTTGTGCTTGCAACAGGCGGATGCGTCGTTAATGGCAAAAGCCTGATGGAACAGTCAGGATTCCACCTCTCTGACGTGCGCGTAAAGGTCCGCGACTGGATCAGCGCCTGCATGCTGGTGCGTGAAGGTATGGGTGTCGCGCTGGTGCCGGAATCAGCCCTGCCAGCGGAACGTCGCGGCCTGTCAGTGATGCCGGTCATCCCGCCTCTGCACCGTGAATTCGGGCTGGTCTGTTCGCCTTCCGGAAAAGCTTCTGGCGTGACGCAGGCACTCCTGAACGGGCTACGTAAAGGACAGAGTAATATCTCCGGATAATCCCACTGCACCGCTGACTTTATCTGCCGTTACCCGATCATAAACAGCAGAATGGCTGGCCGGGAAAGAGAGGTCTGCAGACTCTCCCGCCCGCGATCCTTTCTCAACTCACGTCTTAACGCTTTGCCGCATAAGGTGATCGGGACGAATAACGGTTTTCTGACGTGGCGGAACACGCCTGAATCATCGGGATGGCTCAGAATTCGCGTAACTGGTCGAACAGCTGATACAACCGCGGCTGATCCACAAGCGTGGCGCCTTGCTCGCCTAGTTTCTTCTCCAGCGGGTTCAGAACATCGCACAGCACACTGTAGATCTCCTCACGCTCGACCGTCTCAATCGCCTTTGAACGCCGGTCGATGAGATTAAAGGCTTCGGTGTAGGCGGTTACGGCGGCAGTTAGCAGGCTCGCCACATCCATGCTGCTATCGATGTTGTTCGTGGCAGCCCGCAGGTTTTTGTAAGCCAGCGATGCTTTTTTGGCATAAGTGGCCGAAATATGTTCGCGGCCATCCCAGTCCCGGAACGGATTGTGCAGATTCTCAGCCAGCCATTCCGGCTTGCGCGCTTTACTCAGCGAGAGATCCAACCCCTGAGTTGTCGCCTTTTTATAAGCGGCTCTGACAGAGCTGACCACGTCAAGCGGAACGCTGGTCATCCACAGGCATGAGAGATTGGGCAACGCTTCTGGTGAGGGAAAGTCAGCCGCGCTGAAGCCAAACAGGTCGAAGAAGGTCAGCATCTGCAACTGTGGCAGTGCGGCAATACGATGCATATTGCTGGCTACGCCGGGATTTCCCCAGATGCGCAGCTCAGTTAAACAGGTAAAGCGCTCAACGACTGACGCCAGGTCAATCTCTTTAACGCCTGTCAGTGACAATGCCCTGAGCCGGTCAATACCCTGCAGCACAGGCAAAGCCTGAGAGCATTGCAGGCACAGGTTGCGCCCTTCCTGATCAGCCTCTACCTGAAAGCCTGAAGAAGGCGTTGCGGTGAGTGACAGCAGGGAGAGATCAGGATTCAGCCGCACGCAGCTGACGCCTTCGGGGTTCAGAATAAAACGCGACAGACGGGTCGCCCCGACATCGATTTCGCTGACGACAGCGGATTGCCAGTGCAACTCATTAATGAAGTCATGCTGCTGTATATAGGCCATCAGTTCCGGGGTGCCATGGCGGGTTTCGATGGTCATCAGGCAGGGCAGGCGATCCAGTTCAGAGAGATCGGTCAGGGTTTGCAGGAGGTGGTCATTGATACGGGGGGTGTCCTGGCGAAGTGTCTGGCCGCCGATAACCACGTTGTGCGCGCCTGAAGCTGCCTTGAACCGCGCACGGCTGGCCGGGTCGATCTTCTCCCAGTTTCGCTGACGAACAAGACTGTCTCCCACGTCCCAGCCGAACTTGTAGGCGTTTACTTCCTGATCTGCCAGCGGCGGCAGGTTGGTAATTAATACATGTCCCGGTGGGACATTGGCGGAGACATAACCGTGATCGAAGCTGTCTTTGACAAAATAGTAGCTACAGCGCAAAGGCTGCATACGGCTGGCTTCCGCCCTGTCAGGCAAATGATCACCTGCCCAGTCGAGCTGGAGTATGGCTGCAAGGACTTTGCCTCTGGCATTAGCAGGCTGCTGAAGGTGTGTCACCTGACAGGCGACGTACTGCTGCAACTGCGGGGAAAACACGCTGTAGATATCGCCGACCTTTGCTTGCACTCTCGCTCCTCTCAGTCAAAAATTTTACAGTCAGAAAATCTGATATAGCGCGCATCCTGCTCAGGGGTGCGCTTTGCCACGGATCTCAGATCCATCCAGCACACTAGCCTGGCATAACGTTTTAACGAAATGCTGGCGCGTGAACATTTTTATTTTTTTTTCGCGGCAGGTGACAGCGTCAGTCGGGTTGCACGCAGCAGCCCGACTGACGAAGCCTGCCCGGAGGCATGCGGGGCAGGTATTCAGCTTACAGGCGGTTACCGGCCTCAACCAGTTCGTTATAGGATTTTAAAACACGCATCGGTGAACCCGATACCATCCAGCCTGAATTGCCGCTTCCTTTCAGCAGACTCTGCTCACCCGTGCTGTAAGGTGTTTTATCGCGAATCCGACGCATGCGATCCTTGCAGTCTTTCAGGAAGGTTCCGGCATTATCCTGGAAGATGGACCAGGTTAATGGCTTGCCCGCTTCGCTGGCCGTTGCCTTTTCTGCCTCACTCAGCAGTGTACTGTAAGCATCAATCGCTTTTGTCATCTCTGTCACGTCGGGAGCGGAAGAGGTAAACAGGGTCGCCAGCGGTTTGGCCTGTGTGACTAATGCCAGGCGGTAGTAGCGACTATGACGGCCCTCAGACTTTTCAATCTCAACGAGTTGCGCAGCAACGACCTCATTGTTCTCTTTTTCAACTTCGGCACCGAACTGGTCGCTGGATTTCATAAAGCTGTTAAACGCCTTCATGAGTGGCGGATGCATTTGTTTGGCTTTCGCGAAGCCATCATCCTTGTAATCTTCCTGACTGTAGTAAAGATGAGCCTGCGAAACCAGCGGCTGCAATGTCGTTAAATCCGCCAGATACTGTGTTGCTGCAGCATCCAGCGCCGGTAACGTCGGTTTAGCTTTCGATGCCTGGTTGATGGCTTTAGTGCAGCTCTCCAGTTCATAAGGCGTGACCTCGCCCAGTACGTTGACGCTGCGCTCTTTGCCGGTTGGCCCCTTTTCAGCATTCGCCATCCAGCTCACATAGCGCAGGGCACTATCGCGAACCGATCCATCCGTAGTGTTAAAGCAACCCACATAGGCGTTTAATTTTGTGGTGAGTTGCGCAGCGCTATCCTCCGCAACAGCCTGGGGTTGACTCTGCGGGGCGGGTTTTGCATCCGCTTTGTCACTGTTGTCACATGCTGCCAGCGGCAGCACAAGGGCAGTCACCAGCATCCCGGGTATCATGGCCCTGCTTGCTCTTTTAAACACAATCGTTCCTTTATTTATGTGGTCAGAAATAGAGATTGAAAATGGATGTTCGCATTGGCTCCCTTTTCAGCTGCGAGGAGGGAGCCGATGACAAACGGGTTATGCGCTTTGCGTCGCTGCCGCCTTTTCTTCTTTCAGCAACGCCCTGACTGTCTGATGACGATGCCAGTAATAGCCGAGGGTGTTTTTAAAGGCTTCAATCTCCTTTTTCAGGCCCGGCAGAGGGACCTCACTGCGTTTTTTTCCCTGCGAGTTTGGCTGCACATGTTGCATGTAGAGCTTATCCCGGCCGAAGCTACGAATGACGTTGATGTTTTTAACGTTATCCCACTCCAGCACTTCGCCGGTTTTCGGCGACACGATACCCTGCCAGGTGATGACGATCTGCGAGCCATCTTTCAGGGTATAAGGAACATTGGGGAAATGCTTCAGCACCAGCGCGGTTTCCATTTCACCGTCAGGCTGATAGCGCCAGGCCAGGCTCTCTTCATGCACAGAAGAGAAGTCGCGCTCATATTTCTGCCACAACTGCTGTTCAATCTCGTTGGCAACCGGCATCAGATCGACCCAGCTCTGGGCCGGGAAATCGGCGGCGATGGCTGCATAGTCAGCTTCGTTAATCTCATATCCTACGTTGCGCATCCTTTCCGCCAGCGGCGGGTGTGAATCAAACGGGTGCGGCACATTCTGCTCACGGATGACGCTGATAAAGTCCGGAGAGGCGACATGTTCTGGCAGACCGGCAGCAATAGCTTTACTGATCCCCAGTTCATTTTCGTGCAGCGTCTGATTATTAAAGAAGTTTCGCTCAACTTCATTCCGGTAGCTGGCATACGCAGATACTTTGATCAGTGATTCGATAATCGCGGCAGGGGAGACCAGCGTTGATGCATTGCGATCCGCGACAAACTCACGTTCACGGCTGTTACGCTGCCACGCCAGTTCAAACAGCATGCGATAAAGATAGAGCGGATAGAAGACGATCAGCGTGGCCACATTCTGACCCATCAGCTGCATATAGAGATCAAACCGATGCAGTTTCGGTCCCAGTAATGCGCCGGAGGCGGTGTCGCCTTCATGCAGGTGGGTCAGCTCATGGACCATCACGCCATCAGCCTGCGCAACGGTGAGCTGACGCAGGAGCGGAATACTGACATAGAGCTTACGGCCGGTGAGCGGATTCCCATTCACGTTCAGCGGAGCTTCGGTTACGTAGAAGTTGGTGTCGATACCCGCAACAATATGATCGGGTGGCGTGGTGCCCACTCTGGCGGCGAGCATATCAATCTGTGACCAGAGGGCCGGTGCCGCTTCGCGGGTCACGACTTCGCCTTCAATACTCTCTTCCGGTGGGAGTTTTTTGAAGATGCCTTTAATCATGTAATACATACCGGCCAGCACCAGCAGTCCTACTGCCATCACCAGTTTTGGATAGTAGGTTTGTGTGAAGAAGGCGGTGCCCCAGAATGAGAGCCATACCAGCATGCCGCCCTGTACCATGACTTCCAGCGAACAGGCCAGCATCAGGAACTTGCGGGCCAGCGCCAGACTGATAACCTGTCCCTGGCGGCTTTTAAAGGCCAGCGCACTGAACAACAGCACCATCAGCAGGACAGCGCCGCTGCCGATCAGCGTCCAGAATGCCACTTTATCCATCATGTAGAACTGCCACAGTTCGGAGTGCGGTTCGCAGACGGCGTTTTTGTAATCCTGCAGATTTTCATCTACCGGACCGCAGACACTGGAAGGCGGGTTCTGCTGCAGAAACGCCTGTAGTTTGTCCGTATCCTGATGTTGTTCCCGCGCATCGTCCATGAAGAACTGCGTGTATTGCTGATCAAGTTGTTTGTTGCCATATTCAGCAAAAAACAGGGTAATGACAGGGACGAGAAACAGTGTGAACAGCAGCCAGAAAAATACCTTTAGATAACCCTTTTTCAATTCCGTTAATGTATTCAAAATAATAACATCCTGCATGTCTATGAAAGGGAGAAGCTGCTGCTATCAGGAAATTCCGAAAAGAATATCCTGGCCCCGGTTAAACGGTGCGGAAACATTTATGCGAGCTTCACGATATTATAATTATTGCAGAGCGATTATAAGCCAGTCTGAAGCCGTTTTGAAAAGGTATAGCCGGATATTTTGGGCGATTTTTTCCTTTTCCGTCAGGTTATTTTTCTGGCGGCTTCCGGTGGTTCTGCCACGACAGCACTAATTTGAGTTAGTGCTCATCACTTATTCTGTCCGATCTCCTGACCGAGGGCTAATCCCCGCCATCTGTCTGCATCCGATACACCATAATCCTATATTTTACCATCAGAGCGGTGCGAAAAAATTACCAGCGCATCCCTTTGAAGGGATTCCAGCCTTTATCGCCTTTTTTCTCTTTCAGGTAATAACTGTAATTGGTGCTCATGCCGTACAGGGCATTAAAGCCATAGCCCAGGCCAACCTGAAGATACCGTGGAAATTCCATGCCCGCTATCGCTAAGGCGATGATCAAAATAGTATAAACAACTACCATAATTAAAATCAGCATGATGTTCTTCTTCCACAGGCCGAGTACGAACAGATAAATCGGGCCGAAAAGGAAGGCAATTAAATTCATGTTCACTTTTAATTTTTGCCTGAAAGGCAGTTGTTTCAATGCCTGTCTGAAGCCTGGTGTACTGGGAGCACCATGAAGGTCGAAAAAATCAAAGCGGGTCTGCCATTTCGCACTGTACTCTTTAGTTGCGTTTACTTTATTATGATTTTCAATAGGTTGATTCATGGTTGCCTCAATATCCTGCGCAGAAAACTACAGAGACCGACACTGTTTCAGACGGATGACAGCCGCATGAATGGTGCTCATCGACCGCCAGAACAGCGCATACGAATTTTAAAAACAGGGTAGCCGTGTTAATTTGCACGAAAATAATATCGGTACGGTACAAATAGCCATGCTACACCCTGGGTGCGCTATTAGCTGCACGGGTGCCGGATTCAGGTTAAACAACAATATTTGAAAATAAATCCATCAGAATCAGTAATGTGAAAATTGCACAGGCCGGACATCTCCTGGGCTGGATGTAATTGATATTAGCACCAAAGAAAATATCGCCACAATGATAAAAATATGTTAATTTTCAAAAAAAATATTCCTCGTTCCTCACACCTTAGAAGGATATAAAGATGATCGCATGGAGCGGAGTGGGTTTTTTCGTCGCAGTATTAATTTCTGCCGCCTACCTCTTGTGTAAATGGCTGTTAGATATTTATTACTACGACGGTTTCTTTGTCGCCCATCTATGGGCGACAGGGGCTACGCTGATCGTTTCTGCCCTTTTTTGTGCGGCCTTTGTCTGGGTGCTTCGGCAGGAAAAATGGCTGGACTCCCTTGCACAAGCAACGAAAAGCCAGCCAATGATGGCCCCTGAAAAAACCCACAACTTCTTTTTTATTCCCGTTCTCTACTGGCCGATTATTCTGTTTCTGCTCGGCTCAGGGATCTGTATTTACGACCTGACCCGATAACACTTCACATCACTGATACAGGCCATACTGATGCTGTATCAGCGAAATGGAAATATCATCAATACGAAGGAGTTCATGGTGAAATTAAGAAAATCATTAAACATTATGGGTGCGATCTGCCTGGCAACTGCCATCGGGGCTACTTCTCTGATGGCATCAGCCGCTGAAACAGCACCAGCTGCAAACACGCAGACTCAGACGATCTCTTTGCTGGATGGCAAACAGACGTTCAAACTGCAGGGCTATGAAAAGCAGCCTGTGCCGGGCGGCGGACCAGGCACCATGTATGTGAACAAGCAGGAAAAACGCGTATTGATCATTGGCGAAGAAGAGATCCCATTGATTGCGCGCGGTGGCAGTGACGCTGATTTTCTTGAAGGCGGGAAGTCTATCAAAGACAAGCAGAAGCAGGCTTCACCTTCTTATACGGTGATCAGTGAGAAAACTGAAAATACCAACGGTTTGCCGGTCTATCATATTGAAGCCACCGACAAAATGGGTGGCAACGATGTGCAACAGGCGACGCTGCTGGCGGTCGCCAACAAGAAATTCACCGTTATTCAGGTGGTTTCAAACCACAAAGACAAGGCTGGCCACCTGAAAGCAGTAAACAATATCCTCGGTAAGTAAGGCCTCAGTCGATAAGCCCGGTTAGCTGATCGACCCGGATAAGGGGTTGCCGGTGGGGTTCATGAGTTTACTCAGAACTCACCTGCAATGCCTTGTCTGAACAATGCTCAGGCTGACGCGTCTGCGCGTCATCACGGCTTGCCCGCAAACCCCTTTCCTGACCTCTTTCTTCAGGCGTTATGCCAGGCCTGAAAACAGAAAAGGCCGTCTCCGGCCTCTCGTTAACTTTATGCAAACATCTACTTCAGGCTGCGCGAACCTGCGGCATCGCTATATCCGCGCTGATACGCGCACCTTCAGCATCAAATACCATGCAATGGTGCGGATGGAAGGTGGGGCGCAGCGTCTGATAAGGACGGAAATGCACATCGCCGGGCAGCAGCATCTTGAAGCCGTCGTGGCCGTGGCTCTGACCAAACAGATAGGTGTTGTTGCCAAGTCGCTCAACCACTTCGCAGTGGAAGTTGATATTCAGTGGCGCATCGCCGTTGATCTGCAACTGCTCCGGCCGGATACCCAGCGTGATCTCATCACCAGGCTGCAACTGGCGGATGGGCGAGGGGAGCTGCAGCCGATGTTCGCCGTCATTGATCAGGACGACCAGGCCAGCAGGGCCGCACTGCTCCACGAGCGCAGGCAGGAAGTTCATCTTAGGTGAGCCGATAAAACCGGCGACAAAGCGGTTAATCGGGTTGTAATAGAGCTCCATCGGTGAACCCACCTGTTCAACCTTGCCGTAGTTCATGACCACAATCTTATCGGCCAGCGTCATTGCTTCCGTCTGATCGTGCGTCACATAGACCATGGTGGTTTTCAGCTCCTGGTGCAGCTTCGCAATGTGCAGCCGCATATCGACACGCAGCTCCGCATCCAGGTTCGATAAGGGCTCATCAAACATAAACACCCGGGGATTTCGCACAATTGCGCGACCAATGGCGACACGCTGACGCTGACCGCCGGAAAGCTGCTTTGGTTTACGATCCAGCAGATGCGCAAGCTGTAGCGTCTTCGCCACCATCTCTACCTGATGCTGAATCTGCGCTTTCGGCAGGCCGTTCACCTTCAGTCCGTAACCGATATTTTCCGCCACCGTCATATGCGGGTAAAGCGCATAAGACTGAAACACCATTGCCACTCCGCGGTGCGAGGGTGCGACATCATTCATGACCTCATCACCAATCAAAATCTCACCGTCACTGATCTCTTCAAGCCCGGCGATCAGCCGCAGCAGTGTGGATTTACCGCAGCCTGACGGACCGACGAAGACCGCAAACTCACCGGCCTCAATATCAAGCGCGATATTTTTCAGCGTTTCTGTTTTACCAAAGCGTTTGGTGACGTTTCTCAATCTGATGCTGGACATGCTGATCCTCATGGCAAGGGATTTGGCGGCTGAAATGTACGACGTATAACAGTTTGTCTTTTTACACGTCAGCCCTGATGGTGCCTGCGCTGACTATATCGTTCCGCCAGAGTGCGCCCTACCGCTGATTTTGATTTCTGTAATAGCGATCACACATTGATGCGAACGGGCTGGAGCGCGGTACGCATTCCGCGTAGCTTATGGCTCAAATGCGATACGTTATCCACACTTCATATGCTCAATAATTCCTTGTTCAGCATGTGCGTCAAAAAAGAACATCAGCAAATGACAGCTTAAAATGTCATACCTTCACACGAGGCCAGTAATGAAAATCAAAATCAGCGTTACGCTACTTCTTTCCGCATTGATGCTTAATCAATCCGCCTGGGCCGCTCAGCAACTTACCGTCTGGGAAGACATTAAAAAATCAGACGGCATCAAAACGGCGATCGCCGATTTTCAGAAACAGTTCGGCGTTGAAGTGAAAGTTCAGGAGATGCCGTTTGCACAGCAGATTGAGAAGCTGCGTCTTGATGGCCCGGCGGGTATTGGCCCGGATGTCCTGGTGATCCCTAATGACCAGCTCGGTAGCGCGGTCGTACAGGGATTACTGGCACCGCTGAAAATAGATGCGGCAGAGCAGAGCGCTTACACCCCCTCAGCAATGGCGGCTTTCACACAGAACAGTGTGGTCTACGGCGTACCCAAAGCAGTGGAAACGCTGGTGCTGATCTACAACAAAGATCTGCTGCCGTCACCGCTGAAAACGCTGGAGGAATACCGTGCCTTCTCCCAGAAGCAGCGTGAGGCGAAGCAGTATGGCCTGCTCGCTAAGTTTGACCAGATTTATTACAGCTGGGGTGTGATGGCTCCTATGGGCTCTTACATCTTTGGCAAAGACGCCAAAGGCGCAATTAACATTCAGGATATCGGTCTGAACACCCCGGGCAGCGTGGAAGCGGTGACATATCTCAAGCGCTTCTTCAGTGAAGGATTGCTGCCAGGCGGCATCATGGGCGACAACGGCCTCAACGCCATCGACTCGCTGTTTACCGAGAAAAAAGCGGCGGCGGTGATCAATGGGCCGTGGGCATTCCAGCCTTATCAGGCTGCCGGAATCAACTATGGCGTGGCACCGCTGCCGCTGCTGCCTAACGGCAAGCCGATGAGCTCCTTCCTGGGTGTCAAAGGCTATGTGGTCTCTACCTGGAGTAAAGATCAGGCGCTGGCGCAGAAGTTCCTTACCTTCATCAACCAGCCGCAGTACGTGAAAGAGCGTTATCAGAAAACCCAGGAGATCCCACCGGTCACCGCGCTGATGAACGATCCGATTATCAAAGATGATGAGAAGGCCAACGCGGTCGCGGTGCAGGCGGCGCGTGCGTCAGCGATGCCAGGCGTGCCGGAAATGCAGGAAGTATGGGGGCCAGCCAATGCTGCCCTTGAGCTGAGCGTATCCGGCAAGCAGGAGCCAAAAGCGGCACTGGATAATGCAGTGAAGCAGATCACCATGCAGATTGAAGCGATGCAGGCCAGCAACCAGTAATGCAGGTTCACGGGATAACCGTACAGGATAAGGATCAGGGTGTGGCTATATCTTCCGATGAAAATCTGGTGACGGCTAAGCGTCCGCGTCGTCATGCGACCACCGGTGCGCTGTTGGCACTGCTGCCTGGCTTCGGCCAGTTTTACCACCGCCAGTGGGCTAAAGGGCTCTGTTTTCTGATTTTGCTCAGCAGTTTTACCGGCGTCTTCCACGATTTTCTGCGTGAGGGATTCTGGGGGCTCTATACGCTGGGCGAATCGGTGCCGCGTGATAACTCCATTTTTCTGCTGGCAGAGGGCATTATCAGCGTGCTGATTGCCGCCTTTGGCGTGGCGGTCTGGGGAGTGTCAATGCGCGACGCCTGGATCAATGGCGTCAGGCGCGACAAGGGCCAGCAGCTGAACAGCGTGCGCCAGCAGTATCAGTTACTGCTGCGCGATGGCTTCCCCTATCTGATGATTTCGCCAGGCTTTATTCTGCTGGTGTTTGTAGTGGTGTTTCCGATTCTGTTCGGTTTCGCCATCGCCTTCACCAACTACAACCTCTATCACACGCCACCGGCGAAGCTGGTGGACTGGGTGGGGTTCAAAAACTTCATCAACATTTTTACCCTGTCGATCTGGCGCTCCACCTTCTTTGACGTGCTGCAATGGACGGTGGTCTGGACACTGCTCGCTACCACGCTGCAGTGCACCGTGGGCGTCATGCTGGCGATTCTGGTCAATCAGAAGGACCTGCGCTTTAAGCCGCTGATCCGCACCATCTTTATCCTGCCGTGGGCGGTGCCGGGCTTCGTCACCATTCTGGTCTTCGCCGGAATGTTCAACGACAGCTTTGGGGTGATCAACAACGCTATTCTCGACTTCTTTGGCATTGCACCCAAAGCGTGGATGACCGATCCGTTCTGGACCAAAACCGCGCTGATTATGATGCAGACCTGGCTCGGTTTCCCGTTTGTGTTTGCGATGACTACCGGCGTCCTGCAGGCGATCCCTGACGATCTCTATGAGGCGGCGATCATGGACGGTGCCAGCGCCTGGACGCGGCTGAAAACCATCACGCTGCCGCTGGTGCTCTACGCCATTGCGCCGATCATCATCACGCAATACACCTTCAACTTTAATAATTTCAACATCATCTATCTGTTTAACAACGGCGGTCCGGCGGTGGCGGGGTCGAATGCCGGAGGAACCGATATCCTGGTGTCGTGGATCTACAAGCTCACCATGTCGTCGTCGCAATATGCTATCGCCGCCACTATCACCATTTTGCTGTCGATTTTCGTGGTAGGTCTGGCGCTGTGGCAGTTCCGCGCGACCCGGTCGTTTAAACAAGATGAGATGGCGTAAGGAAGCAGTTATGGCGAAGTCCGGCAGTATTAAACGCGAAAGGTGGATACGCCTGTCGCTGACCTGGCTGGTGGTGCTGGCCGTCTCGGCCATCATTATCTATCCGCTGGTCTGGACAGTAGGAGCATCACTGAATGCAGGTAACAGCCTGCTCAGCAGTTCGATCATTCCGGAGAATGCGTCGCTGCAGCACTACCGCGACCTGTTCAATGGCACGGTGCCTTACCTGACGTGGTACTGGAACTCGATGAAGATCAGTTTCCTGACCATGGTGCTGACGTTAATCAGCGTCAGCTGTACCGCCTACGCTTTTTCCCGTTTTCGGTTCAAGGGGCGGCAGAACGGACTGATGCTGTTTCTGTTGTTGCAGATGATCCCGCAGTTTTCGGCGCTGATCGCGATTTTCGTGCTGTCGCAGCTGCTGGGGTTGATCAACAGCCATCTGGCACTGGTGCTGATCTACGTTGGTGGGATGATCCCGATGAACACCTATCTGATGAAGGGGTATCTCGACTCGATTCCCAAAGATCTGGATGAGTCGGCGCGCATGGACGGTGCGGGTAACTTCCGCATCTTTGTTGAGATTATCATGCCGCTGTCGAAGCCGATTCTGGCGGTAGTGGCGCTGTTCTCATTCACCGGGCCGCTGGGTGATTTCATCCTCTCCAGCACCATTCTGCGAACGCCAGAGCAGTTCACGCTGCCGATTGGCCTCTATAACCTGGTGTCGCAAAAAATGGGCGCCAGTTACACCACCTATGCCGCCGGTGCTGTGCTGATCGCCGTGCCGGTGGCGGTGTTCTATCTGGCCCTGCAGAAATACTTCGTTTCTGGCCTGGCCTCAGGCAGTACTAAAGGATAAATCATGACGCCAAAAACATTGATTCTCGCCCTGGCACTGGCCTGGGCGACACCGCTGCTCGCCGCCGATCAGCCTGTCATCGGCTCTGCCGGGCCGTGGCCAGCCGATTTTATCAAAGGTGCGGATATCTCATCGCTGGCTGAACTGGAGAAGCAGGGGGCGAAATTCTATAACGCAGATAACCAGCAGCAGGATGTTATCGCCATCCTGAAAGCCAGCGGCATCAACACCATCCGACTGCGGCTGTGGGTGGATCCCCGCGACGGCAGCGGTCAGACCTACGGTGGCGGCGGCAACGATCTGGCGACCACGCTGGCGCTGGCGAAGCGCGTTAAAGCGGCGGGCCTGAAGCTGCTGCTGGATATTCATTACAGCGATTTCTGGACTGACCCAGGCAAGCAGTTCAAGCCCAAAGCCTGGCAGTCGCTGCCTTTTCCGCAGCTGGAAACCCAGGTTCATGACTACACCCGCGACACCATCGCCCGTTTCAAAGCGGAAGGTGTGATGCCGGATATCGTGCAGATTGGCAATGAACTCAACGGTGGCATGCTCTGGCCGGAAGGCAAAAGCTGGGGCCAGAACGGCGGTGAGTTCGATCGGCTGGCCGGTCTGCTGAAAGCCGGGATCAGCGGGGTGCGTGAGAATCTCAGCGACCCGCATCAGGTGAAGATCATGCTGCACCTGGCTGAGGGCACAAAGAACGACACGTTTCGCTGGTGGTTTGACGAGATCGTTAAGCGTGATGTGCCATTCGATGTGATTGGCCTGTCGATGTACACCTACTGGAACGGCCCCATCAGCGCCCTGAAAGCCAACATGGATGATATCTCCCGGCGCTATGACAAAGACGTGATGGTGGTGGAAGCGGCCTACGGCTACACGCTGGAAAACTGCGATAGCGCGGAGAACAGTTTCCAGGCCAAAGAGGAGCAGGCGGGTGGCTATCCCGGCAGCGTAGCGGGCCAGGCGGCTTATCTGCACGATCTGATCAAAGCGGTGCTGGCGGTGCCGGACCATCGCGGCAAGGGTGTCGTCTACTGGGAACCGGCGTGGATCCCTGCGCCCGGCAATACCTGGGCGACGCCCGCTGGCATGAAATATATCCACGACGAATGGAAACAGGGTAACGCCCGCGAAAACCAGGCGCTGTTTGACTGTCACGGCAAGGCGCTGCCTTCGCTGCAGGTTTTTCATTAACCATTAGCGCAAACGCTGATGTCTACCTCTGAGGAACAGGTATGAATAAATTTCCCCCGCTCAGCGCCCGGGTTAACCGGCTGCTGCATGGTGCTGACTACAATCCGGAACAGTGGGCGCACCAGCCGGGCATTATTGATGAAGACGTCATGATGATGAAGCAGGCGAACTGTAACGTTATGTCGGTGGGTATTTTCAGCTGGGCGAAGCTGGAGCCGGAAGAGGGGCGCTATGAATTTGGCTGGCTGGATGAGGTAATTGATACGCTCTGGCTGCAGGGGATTTCTGTGTTTCTTGCTACCCCAAGTGGGGCCAGACCAGCCTGGATGTCGCAGGCGTATCCGGAGGTATTGCGTGTGGGGCGCGATCGCGTGCCGGCTCTGCATGGTGGTCGTCATAACCACTGCATGACCTCGCCGGTGTATCGCCAGAAAGTGCAGGCGATGAACAGTCGGCTGGCGGCGCGCTATGCGCATCATCCGGCGGTGCTCGGCTGGCATATTTCCAATGAGTATGGCGGAGAATGTCATTGCGATCGCTGTCAGCAGGCGTTTCGCAGCTGGTTGCAGCGCCGATATGAGACGCTGGAGAACCTGAATCTCGCCTGGTGGAGTGATTTCTGGAGCCATACCTACAGCGACTGGTCACAGATTGTGTCGCCAGCGCCACAGGGTGAGATGTCGATTCACGGTCTGAATCTGGACTGGCGGCGGTTTATGACCGATCAGGTTACTGACTTCTGTCGTGAGGAGATTAAACCGCTGAAGCAGGCCAATCCCGATCTGCCTGCGACCACCAATTTTATGGAATATTTCTACGACTACGATTACTGGAAGCTGGCACCGGTGCTCGATTTTATCTCCTGGGATAGCTACCCGATGTGGCATAACGAGAAGGATGAGACCACGCTCGCCTGTTATACCGCGATGTACCACGATTTGATGCGCACTCTGAAGCAGGGCAAGCCTTTCGTGTTGATGGAGTCGACGCCGAGCGCCACCAACTGGCAGCCGACCAGCAAGCTGAAGAAGCCTGGGATGCATATTCTGTCATCGCTGCAGGCGGTGGCCCATGGTGCGGACGCGGTGCAATATTTTCAGTGGCGCAAGAGCCGGGGTTCGGTCGAGAAGTTTCATGGCGCAGTAGTCGATCATGTGGGTCATCTTGATACGCGCACCGGTCGTGAGGTGAGTGAGCTGGGCCGGATGCTGGCCGCAATGACGCCGGTGATGGGCAGCCGGGTTGAGGCGCGGGTGGCGATTATTTTCGACTGGGAGAGTCGCTGGGCGATGGATAATGCGCAGGGGCCGCGCAATCTCGGACTGCATTATGAGCGCACAGTGAACGAGCACTATCGTGCTTTCTGGGAGCAGGGCGTGGCGGTGGATGTGATTAACGGCGACTGCGATCTCAGTGGTTACGATCTGGTGATTGCGCCGATGCTGTATATGGTGCGGGATGGTTTTGCGGCGCGGGTGGAACAGCATCTTGAGCAGGGCGGGCATTTCGTTGCCAGCTACTGGAGCGGCATCGTGAATGAGAGCGATCTGTGTTATCCCGGTGGCTTCCCGGGGCCGTTACGGCCGTTGCTTGGCATCTGGTCAGAAGAGATCGATAGTCTGACTGATGAGGAGTTCAATGGCGTACGCGGGGTGCGCGGCAATGAGCTGGGTCTGAGTGGGCCTTATCAGGCGCGAGAGCTTTGCGAGCATATTCATCTGGAAGGGGCAACGGCGCTGGCCAGCTATGAGAGCGATTTTTATGCCGGTACCCCGGCGGTGACGGTGAATCGCGTGGGTCAGGGCAAAGCCTGGTATATCGCATCGCGTAATGATCTGTCTTTCCAGCGGGATTTTTATGGTGCGTTGATTAAGCAGCTGGCGTTGCCGCGCGCGCTGGCGATTGATCTGCCACCGGGCGTGGTCGTTCAGCGGCGCACTGATGGCGAACAGGCGTTTCTTTTTGTGCAGAATTTTACCGGTCAGGTGCAGCAGCTGTCGTTGCCTGCTGGGCTCAGCGATTTGATCGATGGCTCGGTTGTGGGGGAATCGCTGGTGCTGGCGCCGTGGGGGTGTCGCGTTCTGAGTGTGCCGCTAACTGAAGGCGCAAGCCTTTGACGTTAGTTTAATGCCGTTTGCTGGCAGGTTTAGCATCGGCTCAGGGGGCCAGTACCTTCCGCAAAGACGCAAAAGACGGCATCCCTGCCAGCTCAACACGGGCAATTACGCACCTCATCCCTGAGGTGCGCCCGTTCCCGGGCCAACGCGTTGCGTTGTTCAAAAACGCTCCCGGCGTTTTTGTCCCTGGCCCGTGATGCTTTGCTACAGGTACTGGCCCCCATCGCTTTGCGCATGGGAGTTGTCTGTTGGAAGTTTTGGACCGGCTTTAATTGCGGACTTTGTGGCGGAGGAATAGGGTTTGAGGGCAGGAAGAGTGTATTTTCTGTGAGTGCCCTGAAGCCATTCCCCCTCGTTTTCGTTTATCAGTCGTGAGTGGCGGGCAGCAGCCCGCCTTTTTATTATCTGGAGGAGAACAACATGGTGAGTCTGAAATCGTTTAAGCAATATTTCAGTCGGCAGCCGCTGACGGCGGAAGAGGTTGAGATAGACAGTGCGCTGCTGGAGCGTCTTGTAGAGTGCTTCGGCGGGCGTGAAAACATTCAGCAGGTGGACGCCTGTTTAACCCGGCTGCGGGTGAAAGTGACATCGCTGAGGGCGGTAGATACGGCAGGATTACAGAAGGCGGGGGCGATTGGCGTGGTGATTCTGGGGCAGGAAGTTCATGCCATCTTTGGTACGCAATCCGACCAGCTGCGTCAGTTGCTGGAAGCCCGATTCTTTAAGCCGCTTCAGCCGGAGTAAAAAAAATGGATAACCGTCGCCGGTTATCCAAATAAGCCCCTGCATAAGAGCTTAACAATGATCACAATGAGGAGACTGCTTGGTTACCACCAGGCTTCGACCTGTACGCCGAAGTTCCAGGTGTTGTTACTGGTGTTGTCCTGGAAACTGTGTCCGTCTTCTGAGTCATTCAGGTAAGAGGCAAACAGACGCAGTTCCGGGCGTGACATAAATTCGGGACCGGCTGCGAGACCCAGCGCCAGCGTATATTTCTGACCCGCCTGTTTATAGTCACTGCCCACTTTGTTCTCATCTTTCTGCCAGAAACTACCCACTTCGCCGATCCCGCGGACATACTGCGTGAACTGATACTGACCACGACCCACCAGCGACAGCAGGGTGCTTTTGCTGGTCTGCGCGGTGACGTCATCCGCTGAACCCCAGGTAAAGACCTGATTCAGGGAGAACTTGTCGGTGATCGGCAGCAGGCCGGTATTGATTACGCGGTAGCCGGTGGCATCGCGGGTATCGTTCCACATGTCATACCAGCCACCGCCCTGTGAAATCATGTTTTGTGCCAGGCCTTTATTGGCGTACTGGAACACCAGTTTCTGATAGCCGCCCCACATATCCTGACTGATTTCACTGGTGAGCATAACGCCGTTTTCCGCATCATACAGGCCACCATACTCTTCCTGCTTTTTAGTGGTGTTCGGCATGGCGTAATCAATACCAAACTCGGTCCAGGCACCGCTCCACGGTTTCCAGCCAGCATACCGAAGATCCAGGTAGTTAATGTTGACGTCGTTATCGCCATCGACCCGGTAATCGACGTCATTAGCATCGCCACGGATCCAGGCAAAGGAGATCGCGCCCGGGCCCAGAGTGTAATTTTCGATACCCGCACCGGAGCCGGAGATATTCCAGTATTTGGTATCAATGATGTGCAAATCGTGACGCTGGTAGTAACGTTTACCGCCCCAGATCACCGCATTCTTGTCACCCGGCACCAGCCCTTTGATCTGCAGATTAAGCTGACGCAAACCAAACTGCGCATCGTCACCGAAGGTGGTTTCGTTATCGTTAGAACCGTCGGAGAACATGCTGACCATGGTGTCGACGTAAAAACTGACGTCATCCTTTTTGTAGACTTCGCTGCCCAGCTCAACCTCGCCGTAGGTGTCGGCTTCATTGCCGAGACGGCCAATCTTGTTCTTTTGATACTCTTCAATACCGCCATCCTGCGATACGCCAACGCCACCACGCAGATAGCCATGGAAATCAATGTTGTCGATAGCAGCATAGAGCGTCGGGGAGGTCAGGGCCGCAGCAAGCGCCACAGCAGCAGTACGTAACTTTGTTTCCATGTTATCCTCAATTTTATTTGTAATACGTTCACATGACAGCGGCAGTTAACGCTTTTTGTCAGATGGGTGACAAACAAAATCGCGATAATGTGTGATGCACTGCAAATAAAGTGGCGGTATTTGTAACGATTAGTGAATCAGATCACCAAACCTCGTGATGTGAAGGTATGACTTTTACTTTTTATTTGCGCAATGTGACTGCGGTAACCTGGCTTATTCGGCTGCTGTGATACCATTCCGCCATCGGTAATCAGGGATGCGAATTATGAAATCAAAAAATGCCACCTTAGAGGATGTCGCCCGCCATGCTGGCGTCTCTTATCAGACGGTTTCGCGGGTTTTGAATAAGTCGGCAAACGTCTCAGAATCAACGCGGCGCAAGGTGGAGAACTCTATTGAAACCCTGCGCTACGTGCCAAACAGACTGGCGCAACAGCTGGTGGGTAAGCAGAGCACAACGCTGGGTCTGGTGACCACATCGCTGGCGTTGCATGCTCCTTCGCAGGTGGCCGCTGCGGTTAAACGATATGCCAATGCCGCTGACTATCAGGTGCTGATCGCCATGATTGATGAGAACGTCAATCAAAGTCTGCAGAATTGTATCAATGAGCTGAAGTCGCAGCGCGTGGATAAGGTGATTATCAACGTCCCGCTGGAGAGCAGTGATGCGGAGCGGATCGTGCAGGAGAACGACGATATCCTGTGTCTGTTTCTTGATGTTGATCCGTACAGCGCGGTGTTTAACGTTTCGTTTAACCCGGCTGACGGTACCCGTGCCAGTGTCAAATATCTCTACGAGCAGGGGCATCGGGAATTTGCTCTGCTGGCCGGGCCAGAGGAGTCCGTTTCTGCCAATCTGCGGTTAAAGAGCTGGCTGGATACGCTGGAGAGCTATCGTCTGAAGCCGGTCAGCGTCAGCCACGGTAACTGGGATGCGCAAAGTGGTTACAACGGCGTGCTGCAACTGCTGCGTGAAGCGCCGGAGTTCAGCGCGCTGCTGGTGGGAAATGATCAGATGGCACTGGGAGTGCTGAGCGCGCTGCATCAGCGCGGTGTAGCGGTGCCGGGGCAGATTTCGGTGATTGGCTACGATGACACCTATGAAAGTGCCTTCTTCCATCCGGCGCTGACCACGGTGTCGCTCGATCTTGATTTACAGGGCAAAGAGGCCGTTGCGCGTCTGTTGTTAGCCAGTGAGCAGGATGAGCAGCGTTCCTCTTCTATCCTTCCGGCAAAACTGGTGGTACGCAGCTCGACGGGTATCGCCGGTCAGCAGCAGCGTGATCTGAAGCAGATTGCTGAGCAGCTGCGGCTGCTCGCCAGTCGCCTTGAGTAGCAGAACACCGCAAGCAGATAAAAAAAGCATAAGAACGCGCCGCTGCTATGCTCAGATCAGGATAACGATTCTGCACGTCGGAAAAATTATCCGATCACTAAATCGGTCAGTGAACGGGCATTCTGCTTCGCGGTAATGCAGCCGACACGTTCAGCCCGGTTTCTCTACTCTCAGGGAGTGACATTATGCTGTGGCTTGAACAGGGGCTTTACCTCAGGATTGAAGAGTTAGCGCATGGCCCCAGGCCACTGCCGCTTTCCAGCGGTTTTACCCCGCAGACGGCTTATCGCGCGCTGGGCTGTTTTAACCCCTCTGAAACATCAGATGCTTACTACATTCTTTCAAATGACCGCGATGAAATATGGTTCATCTGTAACCGTCATCTGAGAACCGTTTTCCTTGATGCCAGCAACACGGCGTTTCGGGTGAAAATGCAGGAGCCAGCAGAGAGTCTGCCGGTACTCGCTGCTGCACCCGATGGTCAAATCGTCTCATTTGAGCGCTCTGTCTGATGTAGCCTGTTACGCATCAGATAATAAAAAAGCCGCCATCGCTGGCGGCCCTGATTACGTTTAAGTCGATGCGTTATCTGTACATTTGCCAGTAACGTTTTTTAACTCGCCGTGGCGGTCTTCATTGCCGGACGCTGTGGCAGCATCACCAGAAGAGCGATGATGATTAGCGCCAGCGTCAGTGAGGCACCGTAGCGGCTTAGCGCGAGTCCGCCTGAGGCAAGGGGTTTGTCCAGAAAGTCGCCGACCACGGCACCCAGTGGTCGGGTCAGGATAAAGGCCGCCCAGAAGAGCCCCGTACGCGAAAGTGATGTAAAGCGACTGGCCGCCCAGATGATTGCCAGCGCGCCAACAAACAGCAGGATCCCGCCATCGTAGCCCAGCCCTTCAGTGTCTGCCGTCCAGTCACCTAAGGCCGTGCCCAGGGTTTGTGAAAACATAATAGTGACCCAGTAAAAACTCTCTGTGACGCCGTTGCTCACTGAACTGACCGCAACCGTACCGCAGGTGATTTTCCACAGGAAAAGCGAGAGGATAAGCAGGGTGCTCAGCAGCACGGTGCCACCTAAATACCCTATGCCCAGTGAGCGATCGGCAAAATCTGCCATCGTCGTGCCAACGGTGGTTGTGGCCACCACGGTGAACCAGTAAATCCATTTGTTGAAACTGTGGCGATTTATCTGCACCACCACCGCGACCAGAAAGATGATGGCGAAAATCAATGTCCCGGTCAGGTAACCGAGATTCATCGACATGGTCACCGCATCGCCGCCGGTTTCACCCAGGGTAGTCGCAGCGATTTTGGTTAACCAGAAAGCCGCGGTAACGGCCGGAACTTTACTGAGAGCGTGAGAAGCTGTGTTGTTATTTTGCATAGGGTGATACTCCGGAACAGCCCAACATGGGCTAATACAGAGACGATGTTATAAGATTAATCTTAAGAAAAGGTTAAGCTAAAGAAAACTATGACAGGATTTTTGATCACAGTTTGTCAATCACTAAACCGGCATTTACCCTATGATTTAATGTAATATTTGCTCTGTCGGAGTGCAGTGTTTGGGCTGTTTTCCCTGTTAACCTATAAGAATTAATTCTGAGTTACTCTGTTTTCTTCTTAATTTTCAGGCGATGCAAAGAGTGATAGCCCGGCGGCTTAATCAGGCGAAAATTGAAGGAAAGTAGCATCAGGGCGTGCGAGCCATGCCGGGGCAGTATTGCCCTGATAATCAGCATCAGGGCAGGGTGGATGGCGTGGCAACCCCGACGCTGTTATCCGGATATCACCAGTTTTGTCTGGTGGGAGAAACGATCAGGTCGTTGACGGTAACGTTCTGCGGCTGATTAAGTGCATACACCACCGCATTAGCCACATCCTGTGGGCTGATGGCTAATTTATTGAGTTCCTGAGCCACTTTACGGCCCTGAGGATCGCCGACTTTATCGGCCCAGCCGGTATTGATTACGCCAGGGCTGATGGTATTGACGCGTATCCCGTTATTAACCCCTAAGTCTTTGCGCATCGATTCTGTCATGGCATGGACGAAGAATTTTGTTGCACTGTAAACCCCTGCACCCGCATCCACCTGATGACCTGCAACCGATGCCATATTCAGGATCTGTCCCTCATTTTTCTTCAGCATAACGGGTAACACAGAGGCAATGGCGTTCAGATAGCCTTTGATGTTGACGTCGACCATTTTGTTCCACTCTTCCCATGCAACGTCACTCCAGCTTGAGAAAAGCATCAGGCCCGCATTGTTAATCAGTATGTCTATGGCGCCGAAGATGTCACTGGCGAACTTCACCAGCGCCCGGGTTTCTTCCAGACGTGTAACATCGGTTACCAGGCCGACAGCGCGTCCCCCTTCAGCTTCAATCTGGCGTACCAGCGTATCGAGGCCGTTCTGGTCCAGTGCTGCCGCCACAATATTCACGCCATGACGCGCAAGTTCCCGCGCGGTAGCCGCACCAATCCCGGAGGATGCACCCGTAATAATGGCTGTTTTCTGTTGCAGGTAATTCATTTTTAATTCTCCTTCTGGTGAAAGGGGCGGGTGCTCACCCGCCATAAACCGTTATCAGCAGCTGGCTTCCGGCCAGTCGGTATAACCCTCTGCACCACCGCCGTAATAGGCTTCTTTCGGCGCGATGGTCAGCGCGGCACCGTAACGCAGACGCTTAACCAGATCCGGGTTGGAGATGAACAGGCGTCCAAAGGCAACCGCATCAATAATTCCGGCGTTGCGGCGGCTGATGGCCATCTCAAGGTCATAGTTGTTATTGCCAATAAACGGACCGTTGAACTGTGCGCTCAGCGCGTCCATGTCCACATCGGCAGGCACATCACGAGAGGTGGCCGTCGCGCCTTCAACGAAGTGCAGATAAGCCAGGTTGAACCGGTTAAGTTGCTGAATGAGGTAGCCGTACATCGCCATAACATTGCTGTCTGGCGGCGTGTTACCGGCATCAGGTGTGACCGGAGAGAGGCGGATACCGACTTTGTCATTGCCCCAGATGTTGATAATGGCTTCTGTCACTTCCAGCGTCAGGCGGGCGCGGTTTTCAATAGAGCCACCATAGGCGTCGGTACGGTGATTGGTGGAATCACGCAGGAACTGATCGAGCAGGTAGCTGTTGGCAGAGTGGACCTCAACGCCGTCAAAACCGGCACGCAGGGCATTTTCAGCTGCACGTTTGTATTGCTCAATGATGCCGGGGATTTCTTCTGTTTCCAGCGCACGCGGCGTCGATACCGGCACAAAACCGTTTACGGTGTAAGTCTGTCCTTCAGCTTTGATGGCAGAAGGTGCAACCGGACGCTGGCCCTCAGGCTGCAGTTCCACGCTTGAAAAACGGCCCACGTGCCATAACTGGCAGACGATTTTGCCGCCTTTAGCGTGAACCGCATCAGTGACTTTTTTCCATCCAGCCACCTGCTCTTCGCTCCATATCCCCGGCGTAGCGGCATAGCCGCGTCCCTGCGGAGAGATGTTGGTGGCTTCAGAAATAATCAGGCCAGCCCCGGCACGCTGTGCATAGTAGGTAGCATGGAGTTCATCAGGCACACCCTCTTCACAGTAACGGCTACGCGTGACCGGTGCCATTACAATGCGGTTTGACAGCTGAAGACTGCCCATCGAAACAGGTGAGAATAAATCGGTACGAGTACTGTTGTCAGTCATATAAACCTCTTAATAGTTGACCGGTCGTCTAGTAGGTGGGCAAAAAAAAATCGGCTACCCGAGTAGCCGTGTTGTTGCGTTCATTGCCTGACTGAACGCTTTGTCAGGATCGTGGATTTTCGCCATCAGGGAAGCCCCCAGCCAGAGCTGATAGAGTTCTTCTGCCAGTTCAGTGGCATCCGTTACGGCGGGCAGGGAGCCATCTTCCTGACCGAGCCGGAGGCAGGCAGCAATTTTGAGCACAATTTCATGGGTGCCCGTTGCCAGCACATGCCGCATGTTATCGTACTGGGCGCAGACTTCCGCCCCCAGCTTGACCACGAGACATTTACTTTCAGGCAGGTCTGCGCCCTGGGTGGTTTTCCAGAAGGTAAAATAGCGCAGCAGTCGCTCTCTCGCCGTTCCTGTTCCGCCTAGCTGATGCTCTACTTCCAGCAAATAGTGGCTGAAGTAGTGCTCCAGCAGCGCCTCTGCAAACGCTTCCTTCGACGGAAAGTAGTAATAGAACGAGCCTTTTGGGATATCCGCCGCTTTTACAATCTCGGAAATCCCGACGGCGCTGTAGCCCTTATGAGTAATGATCGCCCTGGCCACATCAATGATGTGCTGCCGCATATCTGTCACGTTTCTTTTCATAATGTGCACACTCTAGTGAAAAACTGACCGGTCGTCTAGTAACTTTTAACCTGTTTCATGCTATCTGTTTCTGATTGTGAGCGGGTGAAGCAGTCGGGTGGCGTGCTGCCCGATCAATTTCAGGCTCTGAAGCGTCGCACCGTCTTTCGCCTCTATCGACATGCCTTCCAGCAGCGTATTCAGAACGGTAGCCAGCGCGACGGTGTTGGTATCTGCGGGCAGTTGCTTCTGCTGAACCGCTCTGACCAGCCTTTTTTCAAACAGATCTTTTCCTTCCTGCCTGAGAACGCTAACCGCCCTGACA
Source organism: Pantoea sp. Ft-CA_14 (assembly GCF_024520875.1). Classification (NCBI taxonomy): domain Bacteria; kingdom Pseudomonadati; phylum Pseudomonadota; class Gammaproteobacteria; order Enterobacterales; family Erwiniaceae; genus Pantoea; species Pantoea sp. Ft-CA_14. The sequence goes on from NZ_JALNPM010000001.1 coordinate 465,960, forward strand.
ACATCCGTCGATTCTGCTGAAACATTGATGGCTGCCAGCACCACCATGCAGCCGCAGGGCGCTGAAGGGGAGAGCAGAATATCGGCTGCTTCGCTAAAGAAACCGTCAATCGCTTCACCAATATCCTGCCTCTCCTCAAGCCGCAGCCAGGTCGCTTTCCAGTACTTCGTTTCGTAGTAGTTCACGGCCTCCAGAAAAAGTTTTGCTTTATTGCCAAAGGCGGAATAGAGGCTGGGTGGGTTGATTTCCATGGCGGTGCAAAGTTCGGCAACCGATGCTGGCTCAAAACCTTTGCGCCAGAACAGATCCAGCGCCTTCAGCAACGCTTTATCACGGTCAAAGCTTCGTGGCCGGCCTTTCGGCTTTTCAGTGGCAGCAGGCTGGTCAGGTATTTTCATAGACGGCCTCAATCATTCTCTTGACACATTACATAGTGATCACTATACAATAATACTATTACGTAGTGCTCACTACAGAATTAAATCGACACACTGGCACGACCTTTATCCCGCCTGCGCTCCCCCGGCAGGCTGATGTCGCGCTGAGTCGGTACATGTCTGTGTCAGAAAATATCACCCAAAAGCGGGGTGTCTGAAGGGATACCTTATTAATCAGAACGGAGAGAAAACAGATGAATAACACGACCTATGTGCAGGACTATAACGCCATCGTGGCAGTGCTGAATCAGTATAACGAAGGAGGTAAGCAGGCGAAAAGTGAGCTTATGAAGCCCGCTTTCAGCGACAGGGCGACCATTTTTGGTCTCGACAGTGACGGCAACCTCAGCGGCGGTCCAATTCAGGGATTGTTTGACACCATCGACACCGCATTCCGTCCTTCACCCGAAGCAAAAGCGGCTATCGTGCGCGTAGATATTGTTGGGACTGCCGCCAGTGCCCGCATCGACACTGACGACATTTCTGGTTTCCGTTTCACTGATTTTTTTAACCTGCTGAAAGTGAACGATCGCTGGACCGTGGTCAGCAAGATCTATCACACACATACGGCAGACTGATCCAGGTCTGGTCAGTTGATCATTGCAGCCTGCGTTTGCTGCGGGCTGCAAAAAGGTATTGAGACGACTAAAACAGTAAAGTGCTTTTACGCCTGATTATCCGGTTGCTATTAATCAACATAATCATACCCCAGCGCTTTTGGCAGAGGTGGCATCATTAAAGATTCTGGCCCGATCGGCCGATAAACACTGGCTCATACTTCTGACACTGAATCCCGGGTTCGCTCACTTTTGTGCGGGCAGGGCGGCACCTCAGCAGCTGCAGACGGATAAGCGCAGCGTCAGCCGCCGTCAATGGCGGGTATTCTCGCAATGGTGAACCTGTCTCCGGATCCTCCTTCAGCTACAGGCGGACATTAACGGTTATAATCAGGTCTGTAGCGACGAGTATTGAGCCTGTTTAATATCGTCAGCTACGTCGGAGTCGGCCGCCATGAACACAATGATCAAACCCTCTTTTACCGCTGTCTGGTCTACAGATGCCCAGGGTATCTGCGTCGCCAGTCAGGAAAGCCCTGCTGGTCTGATGCCTGAACTGAAGGGTGTGACGCTGAGTTCATGGCTGAGACTGGCACAGGCCGACGATGATGCAAAGATCGCGCTGCAACTGACCGCAGCGCTTGATTTCCTGACGCCTTTTCATATTGAAGTGCCGATCCATTGTCTGGATGGCAAGACGCGTCGGGTTATTGTATCTGGCCTGCCGGATCGCCAGCCTGGCACGTCCCGTCTGCAGTATAACGGCTTCATTCTTGATGTGACCGGACAGCGTAAAGCGCTGGAAGATGCGCTGCGCACGGCGGCAGAGTATCGTCTGTTAATTGAAAACAGCACCGATCTGATTGCCCATTGCGACGCGGATGGCCGGTACGTTTCAATCTCGCCCTCTTATAGCGAAATGATTGGCTGGACAGCCGAAGAAGTTGTCGGTCAGCTGGTGGTGGATTTCCTGCATCCCGATGACCGCGGCCCCGCCTCTGAAGCACTCGCCTGCATCTTCAACGGGGGAGTGCTGCCGGACGTCGTTGAGGTGCGCAAGCTGCATCGTGACGGCCACTACATCATTCTGGGCACCAAAGCCTGTGGCGTCATCAATCCCTCTACCGGCAAAAATATTGGTGCAGTTCTGGTGTCGCGCGACATTACGCGAGACAAAGAGAGGATGCGCAATCTGGAGAAGCTGGCAACGCTGGACACGCTGACCGGGCTGCATAATCGTACCTGGATCAACGACCAGGTCGGGCGCATGCTGGCGAAGGTGGATGATGAGGCCTATACGACGGTGATGTTTATCGATCTGAATGGCTTTAAAGCGGTGAACGATTTGATGGGCCACGCGACAGGGGATGCCTTGCTGCAGCAGGTCAGTGAACGGCTGCAACGCTGTATGCGTCCGGGCGACTCACTGGCGCGACTGGGCGGAGATGAATTTGTTGTGGCGGCAAAGTGCAGAAATCGCGATACAGCCGCTGCCATTGCCCTGCGTATTATTGAAAGTCTGCACGCGCCATTCGCCATTGATAATATGGATGTGCGCATTGGCGCGGCTATCGGTATCAGCCTTGCCCGCTTTGGGACGGCATCGGCCAAAATATTATTCGAAAACGCGGATAAAGCGATGTACCAGGCCAAAGCCCGACGTGATGGGTCGTATCAGTTTTTTGAGTCAGAAGAGCCTTAGTCGATGCATATGATTGCTGGTATGACCTTCCGGATTTGAAGGTAATAGATCTTACGTTTAACGCTTTGCCGCCTGTTCCCGCAAGGATACATTTCCTGAACGCCTGATTAACCCGCCTTCTATTCTGAAACCGCGCGCCACGTCAGAAAGATTTTCTGTTTCAGGCACAAAAAGAAGTCTGTTGCTGATGACCAACATCTATGTGCGAGACAGGCTACTGAATTCCCTCAAACGTCTGTGATGAACTGGCCTGAGTGACTTCGCGGAACTCCGCGTACAGCAATTCATTGCGTCAGTTTATTATTTCTGTTGGTTTTTCACTTTCGGGAGACCAGTAACCCCCACTGCCATGATAGGTTTCAGCTCCCAGCACGAACGAGGTTCCGCAATGATTACATGCAAAATGGTAATCAACGATATCGCCCCAAATCATCTGTTCAGCACATTCAGAAAAGGTGTACTGATTCCAGTTATTGATGGTTGAAACTTCGGAAATGATCTCTTCTTTAACTGCGTTCTGTGCAATACGTATTGCCAGGCTCAACTGACGAGGTTCCCGTATAACGTATTTAACACATAGATCCTGACAGAACTCACAACTCACTCTGTAAAACCTCCCTTTTATCTGAATGTTCAGGTGTAGAGCTATCGCAGGACACTGTTTTGCACTTTATATCCAACCTGAAGGGACAGTCGCTTTCACTTCAAAAAGTTTAAATGTGTTCTTTAGTACTCATTGTATTCATTGTGAGGCAGAACGCCGGCCCATGATTTCTTTCACGTAATGCTCTATAACAATGTGATGTTCATGGCTTATCTGAGAAATGAATGTGTGCAGGAAATCGGGTGTGGAGTGAAGGGTGTTCGTGACCAGTTTATCGAAGTCTTTCTGGGTAAAGCGGTCATAGCCTGTTAGCGTCGAACGCTGGAGCAAGGTATGCGCAGTAATTTCGAGCACGGCACGTCTGTAATCATCGGAAAGCAGAATATCCAGATCGTGCCGGCTGATCTCAAAGGCAAATTCATAGCTGATAAAACCAGAATCGACAGGCAATGAGTAGGTCAGTTTACCTTCCTCCTGTGTCACATGAGGTTCGTATCCATCACCCATGAGGTGAACTGATTGCATATTAATCTCCTGCTCTTTCAGCCTTGAGTTGTTACTTCCGCAGATTAAAACCACCGATATCGATATTATTCCGCTTCTGACGACGAGCGCAAATACTCACAATATCAGATTGTTCGATAGCGTAAGTTCCCGGTTGTTCACCTGTTCGCTAACGGCAAAACTGACAAAGTGGTATGCCTGTTACGGAGAGTCATGTCAACCGTGAGCAGTGAGCTAAAGTTTTCCAGGTGACTTTATGAGCCGGTCGCCTCTCCCCGCTATTTTCGAGACAAAAAATAGCAGAGAGGAAGTCGTCGCTTACACGTTCTGGAAAAAAGCATCAGGCGATGCTTCTGAAAGGTCTTTAGCGCCCAGCCCATACCTCCTGTTTTCTTGTCTGCCACGGATAGGTGCTTTTAAGCTGATCCGCCAGTGCCAGCAATAAATTCTCCTGATTAAATCCTGCACAGAACTGCATGCCAATCGGCAGATTATGGGAAGAAAGGAAGCCCAGAGAAACAGACATCGCGGGGGTTACGCACACGTTCGCCAGCGCAGTAAACGGTGACTGATTGAAAACGTGATGTTAGCGCATCGACTGGCTGCTTTGAGCGAAAAGCGGACATTGGCCATGTGCTAAAGAAGAAAATTGCGTGGTGTTAATTCCAGAATGGAACGAAATGCAGCGGTAAATGCAGCCGGACATGAGAAGCCCAGTTGGTAGGAGACCTGCTTAATTGAGATGCCATTGGCGAGGAGATCTAATGACGCACAAATTCTTGCTCTTTGCTTCCAGGTTCTGAAGCTGAAGCCCGTATCCTTAATAAACATTCGCGAGAAGGTGCGTTCAGACATATTGGCAATATGGGCCAGATCGCTTAGAGACGCTTCCCAGCGGTGACTGACCAGTAACTCTTTGGTTGCCCTGTTTAAGCGCTCATCATGCGGCATAGGTAGCTCCGCGGTCAAAGGCTTTGCCTCACTGAGAATTTCTAAAATTAACAGCGCCATTTTACGCTGGCTCGGTCCAGTGTAGTCGGCATTGAAAAGCCCGGCTATCAGCTCTTTCACCAGTGCGGTGGCTGTAATCACATGCACCTGGCGACTCTTCGTAAAATTCAGGCATTCTTCGATAAGACTGCTACTGAAATAAATAGCCCTTAAGTCGGTGTGGGATAGCAGGTTGTAGCTGTGAATCTGCAGAGGCGGTAGCCACAATGCCCGCTGAGGGGGTATCACCCAACGATTGCCCTCTGTTTCAACCAACATAACGCCCCTGGTAGCAAATAACAGCTGTCCTTCAATATGATGATGAGGAGGATCGGTCTCTCCGCGTTGATAGCTGATGGCGGTGCAAGACCATCCCGTCGCTTCATCATGTCTTGGCGCTTTATCTATGCTACCTGGCATTTCAAATTTAGTTCCTGCAGTTATCTTAGTTGGACTCACCCGATTCATAACATCCCGGCAGGGTGAAACTTGAAAAATTAAGGTTAACATAAGCATTACAGGAGCATCTTTAAATGCACGTTCATTTCATCATCCATGAAAGTTTTGAGGCTCCCGGCGCTTATGAGTCCTGGGCCATAGGCAAAGGTAATCACGTCACCTATTCACGAGTTTATGAAGGTGAGGCTCTACCGTCCAGCGTGGATGACATCGATTTTTTGATTGTTATGGGCGGTCCACAGGACCCGGCAACCACCCCTGAAGAGTGCCCGCATTTTGATGCAAAGGCTGAGCAGGCGGTCATCGCATCCGCTGTGCGCGCAGGTAAAGCCGTTATTGGCATCTGCCTGGGTTCCCAGCTCATTGGTGAGGCGCTCGGTGCTTCTTTTGCACACAGCCCGGAAAAAGAGATCGGCAAGTTTCCTGTCTCTCTGACGCAGGCAGGGCAACAGCATGAGCTGTTTTCACATTTCGGACACACGCTTGAGGTCGGTCACTGGCATAACGATATGCCTGGGCTGACGCCTGATGCCACGGTCATCGCCCACAGTGAAGGGTGCCCGCGTCAGATCGTCGCCTACAGCGATCTGGTGTTCGGTTTCCAGTGCCACATGGAGCTGACACCGGAAGTAGTCGAACTGCTTATTGCGCACTCCGAAAAGGATATGAGCCGGGGAGCTGAATACCGCTTTGTCCATACGCCTGCACAACTGCGTGCACATGATTACCGGGAGATGAACCAGGCTCTGTTCACATTCCTGGACAAACTGGCCGGGCGTTACAACCAGAGCCATCAATGATCGTCTTTTGCGCAGATTATCCTGCTCAAAAGAGGCAATTCTGAAACTAACAGTGCAGGTAACACTATGACTGAATCGCCAGCCGCCCTTCTGACGATAGCCGGCGCTATCCTGGTAGGCGCCATGAGTCCCGGATCAAGCTTCATCATGATAGTACGTACTGCCGTCGTCTCATCTCGCCTCAGTGCGCTCTCCGCCGCCGCAGGCATGGGCGTGGGATGCATGATTTTCTCAGTTATTGCGCTGGCCGGGCTGCACTCTCTGCTGGAGCTGGTTCCCTGGCTGTATGCCGTGCTTAAAACCGCCGGTGGGGTTTACCTTCTCTGGCTTGGCTGTGGCATGCTTTTCAGAACGGGCGACAGCCTGGATCTGAGCCTGGGAGGCGAAAACGCACACCGTCCGGGCCGCGCGTTTATTACCGGTATGGCGACTCAGCTCAGTAATCCGAATACAGCAATTGTATTTGGCAGTATTTTTGCTGCGCTGCTCAGTCAGCATATCTCGCCCTATCTTTATCTTTTGTTGCCCGGTATGGCGTTCTTCATTGATGCAGCCTGGTATGGCCTGGTGGCATGGCTGTTATCGGCTGAAAAGCCACGTCTCACCTATATGAAATACAAATCCCGGCTGGATAAAGCGAGTGGGCTGGTGATGGGGTATCTGGGGATCCGGCTCCTTCTGAGATGATCTCTGTCAGTGTTGACCTCTCCCTCTGTTCTTAAGTTAACTGTGAGCAAAATTACTTTGAAAGCCCTTTTACGCAATGTCAGTTTTATCGCTGGTTTCATGCTGGCATGTTACCTCCCCGCTGCCGTTGCTGCTGGCACGGTGGCGTGTTCATCTTCACAAAAACTGTCTGAATGCATTAAACAGGTCGCCGGTGGCGGCACGGTACTGCTCGGTAAAGGTACTTGGTTTCAGGCCAGCAGCCTGTTGCTGAGCAGCAATGTGGCACTTCAAGGCACGGGGCCGGGTACGGTTATCACCTGGAGTCCTGCGGTGAGGAGCACCATTAATGCGCCGCTGCTCTATACCACTGCCGCCAGCCACGTCACGATAAAGGATGTGAAACTGGTCGGCACTATTGACCAACGGGCTGACAGTCAGGATCTGAGAAATAATCAGATTGGTCTCTTTCTTAACTGCAGCGGAGACCCGACCGCCGATGAAAAAACCGGCTGTAATGATATTACTCTTCAGAACGTTGAGGTGGAGAACAGCAGCGATGGGATCCATATCAAAGGCGCCAGTCATGTCATGGCGACGGATCTGAAGTTGCATAACAATGGCAACACTGAGAAGGACTATTTTCACAACATCTACCTTCGCCGCGTCGCAGATGTTCGTCTAATCCAGACCGGAAAAAACAGCGGAGGTTATTATGCCAGCCCACGCGGGCACGGCATTCGGGGTTCGCACCTGATCAACGTTTATATGAGCGATCTGGAGGTGCATGACAATGCCGATTACGGTATCCATATGGATACCGTCTTTAATGTCAGACTGCATAACATGCACGTTTATCACAATTGCCTCAGCGGTAAGCCTGCCTGCCAGCAGATACAATGCTTTGGCCCTCAGTGTGATGTTCATCTCAATGCGCCGGCTGAACCAGCGTCCATAATCTCCCAATAATTTTTGTCCGCTTTTGGCACAAAGCGAGCATTGATGGCAGTAGGAAGTATGAGAGTGCCATTGTCATACTGGACACAATCATAATTCTGTCCTGACTATGCAGATTGAAATCACTGGAAGAATCATGAATATCCAACTCACAAGCGTCACCCCGGACAGCCCAGGATTTACTGAGTTAAGATCGCAGAGCATGGCTGAAGGGTTTAACATGTTACGCCGACTGGAAGACAACTGGCTTAGCGGACATAACCGCTTTGACAGACCCGGAGAAAAACTAATTGGGGCTTCTGTAGATGGATTAATCATTGGCGTGTGTGGACTCAACATCGACCCGTTTACACTAAAAACTGGCATCGGACGTCTGCGACATCTCTATGTAGACTCAGGATGGAGAAAAAGGCAGGTTGGCAGCGCTCTGCTCAGTGAGACACTTAAGAATTCTGGCCACTGGTTTGATTTTATCAACACAAACGCTCCTCCATCGGCATTCACATTCTATGAACGAGCTGGCTTTGTTGCTTTGACTGGCATAGAAAAAGTCACGCACCATCTCTGTCTCAGAGACCCAGTGCGTTGATATAGTCACGTCCTGGATAGGCCGCATATTCTGTCCAGTGAACCGCTTTTCAGGAACGCCTGCCGGGATACAGCACTGACATAACCAAACCACTTTCAGGCAAATCAGAGCAATTACAGGTAAATCCGCGCCGCTCTGGACACACTGCGTTTCTGACCAGGCATGCAGAACGGCGGCTTAAACTTCTTCAGGAAATCAAAGGAACTGACTGGCAGCTTTGAGCGAAGAGCGGACATTAGGTTAGCCGGTATTATGGGTGCCGCCTGTAATTTTCCCGGACATACGTCTGTAGTTTTTAATGGTCGCACTGGAAAGGCTTGCTGCCGTATCTACGATGACAAAGCTGAAAGTGTTTTCAGTTATCAGGGGACTAAGATCTGTACAGGCAATAAGAAGAGCCTCCACATTAAGATTTGCCACTACAGACATTAAATTCATCCACTCTGCCTGTACACCGGAGTCATGAAAACCTTTCGTTTTAATCCGTCCAATTAGCGATGTGGTCATCTCACGAAGCAGAGGTGGATCAATAATCTCTTTGCCAGAAGCTTCTATCCGCGCCTGATAAAAACCCGCTTCCAGTGTAGGTTCCGTAGCCAGTACAGCAATCCTGGTTGCCTCTGCAGGCAGTGACTCAAGTGCAATGTCTGCGATATGCAGAAGTGGGATACCGGAGCTCACCGCCTTCATTTCGGCAAAGTAGCAGTGCGCAAGATTACAGGGAACAGCTATCAGACTCACTTTGGCCCTGACGAGTTCGGCAATACCCTGCTGCAGGGTTGCGATCATCGCATTATCATCAACTTTCTTGCCAGGCCAGAAAGGTGTCGGCAACGAGATAATATGCATTTTAGGAAAATCCATATCATATTTCGCTCCGTACCCGATGTGACACTCTGTCACCAGCATATCAACGAAGGGGGCTGTGGAGCGGGGTCCCATTCCTGCAAGCACACCTATAGAAACAGTCATTGTCAGTGCCTCCTTTTAAGATCTTCTTTCCGCTTAACAAATTATAGCTAAGTTGCCTGCAAAATTACTGACGAACGGAATGAACATGCGGGAGGTCACTCAGAAAGGTGCAGGTGAACTGCCGCAATTGATCAACATATCATGATGCGGAGAGAGCAGGCTTCAGGCACAAAGCGGACCTACGCTCCGGAAGGTCCGCTATGAGCGAGGAGCAGACGTTTCACTTATGGCAACTGAATGTTCTAATACGTTAAACATAACTTCACTGTTGCGGATCATTGCTCATAAGCTTATAAAATCAGAAACCTATATGGAAATGAAGGCACTATGAACATTTCAATCAGAAAGTTACTGCCGCTAGAATGGGATCATGCTTACAGTCTGATTTCACAGCTACGGAACATTTCCAGGGAAAAATTTATCGAAAGCGTCAGAATTCAGACGTTGAACGGTTATGAACTTGTTGGCGCATTTGGCAATGAAAAAATGCTTGGCTTGATGGGTTTCCGTCCCGTTCATACTCTGGCCAGAGGATCACATCTCCATATTGATGATTTGATCGTAGACGAGGCTTTAAGAAGCACAGGGATAGGGAAAAAATTGCTGGATTTTGCCACCACTGAATCAGAAAGCAGGGATATGAACTTCGTGTTCCTTGATGCCCGACAGCAGGCGATACCGTTTTATGAACGGAATGGCTTTGTGGCTCACACATCACCTTCAATGAAAAAGCCTCTCCGATAAAACCAGATAGCCTGTTCATAGGTGGGGGTGCGGACATTATAACTTTGCATCTACACCCTTTAGCAACATAAAAACATGAAGTTAAGGAAGTTTTTTGCACATAAAAACACTCAACGGATCTGTTGCATAAGGTGGGAATGAATTGCATATCTCATAACCGCATCTACGATAAAGTGCTATAGCCGCTTGCTGGTGAATCCCTGTTTCAAGCTGCAATAGGCTCAAATTCTTTTCTGAAGCAATCGTCTCGATTGCGCTGACTATCTGTTCTCCGAGCTTCCTACGCCGATATTCCGGTCGAATATAAACCCGCTTAATCTCAGCTGAGCCATTTTCATGAAATAGCAAAGCACCACAACCTGCAGGTAAGCCACCTTCATCACGTACGATAATGCACCGGAGCTGCTCATCAGTAACTGTTGAAAGATCCAGGCAGTGATTACTTTCTGCAGGATATAGTGCGTTCTGAAAGGCATCGAGTTCGCTTACCAGCCACTGCAGGCCAGAATCACTTTTATCTACTTCTGAAATGCTGAACATTCGCTATCCTGGATTCAGTTTTAACTACTGAATCTAACATAATGTTCCATCTATGACGGCCTTCAGTATTTTACATAGGAGTGCATGTGAAACATCCGCTTCTGGCACAAAGCGGACTGACGGCAGCGCTGGGTCCGCTATGAGCGAGAAGCATAAGTCGCTGCTGCGTAAGCCGGAATAGAGCTTTGGTGGTGCGGCGGGCGAGAAGAACAGTCCGCATTCAAAAAGCTTTCTCGATGGCGTCAAAAAGTTCTTCTACGATTTGACTCGCTAAGCGGAAACGCTGCGGTAAACATAAAAAGCTCCTGCTGTGCAGGGGCTTTTTTTATTGCTGTACTATTCAGCAAAACGTATCCGTTAGGGGTACTTAAAAATTTTTCTCATGTTTCCGCTTTCGTTGTCGATAACCTGATTGCTGGTTGAGTGATGATTTCACTCAGCATTTTTTTCATTTCAGGCGATAAGGATATTTATGAACAAGCTTTGTGTTGCGGCGTTGTTGGCTCTGAGTTTAACCGGCTGTGCGCAGCAGACTTTCGTAATGAAACAGAATCAAGTTGGCGCGGCGACGAAAACCACCAGCCAGCCGTTCTTTGTTTCAGGTATCGGTCAGCGTAAGAGCATTGATGCGGCGCAGGTGTGCGGCGGCCAGGAAAAAGTTAACCGGGTTGAAGTGCAGCAAACGTTTGTTAATGGCTTACTGAGCGTGGTGACATTTGGTATCTACACGCCACGTGAAGCGCGCGTTTATTGCGCCATCTGATAATGCCTCAGGCCGGTTCGCCGGCCTAATCCTGCGCCTGTTATTAAATCGCATTAGTATATTGTAACTATTAAATTCTGCTCTCGCACCGCTGCGCGGCTCGCCTGCTGACGACGATATCCGAAACGAGTTCAGGCAACGTCGTCCAGCCTGGTAAAAGCAGTGGTAAGCTGTTGATGCGTGTCAGTCCGCTTTGAGCGAGTAACAGACATTGCTAAAAGCGTGCTGTAAGGATTAACAGGGAGCAGGTCAGTCGCCTTCATCACTTATACGCATAAAAAGATCAAGCCTAAGGCATGCATCTGCACGGGCATCCAGATACGGTTTTCTCACCTCCTCCAGCTAACTCCTCCACACCCCGACTTCAATGATGACGTCGCGTAGCCCCACACCGGTTAAATCTGACGATTGAGAAAGTAATGTTTACACTGATGATATGTCCTAAAATCATGATCATTGAGTAAAAACGATGGCTGCAATCAGATTCATAGCATCATAAGCCGTGAAACAGTCAATCTGCATTTCAATTATTTCTACAAAATGAGGTCAAATTGAGGCCTTTAAGACAAGCTGCTACGGAGTGACTGGCATGAGTGAGTTAGTGACAATGGCTTTGAGGGTCCCACCTGATGACGAATAAACAGGGTGTTTTGATTGTTAACCTTGGAACACCAAAAGAACCAACGCCTGTTGCGGTAAAGAAATTTTTATCTAAATTTCTGCATGACTACAGAGTGGTCGACTTACCAAGAATCATTTGGTGCCCCATTCTACATGGCGTGATTATCCCATTACGTGCAAGGCGAGTGGCGAAATTATATTCTTCGATTTGGATGGAGGAAGGCTCCCCTCTCATGGTTTACAGCGTCAGGCAAGCCCGTGCGCTTGAAGAAGTGACAGGTATGCCCGTCGAGCTGGGAATGAGTTATGGCGAGCCGAGTATAGGTGGTGCAATTGACAGGCTACTGGAAAAAGGCGTCGATAAAATTATCGTCATTCCTTTGTATCCCCAGTTTTCATCTTCGACCGTTTCTTCTGTTTGGGATAGCGTGAGCCGTCACCTGCAGATAATGAAGAACCGGTATACACCCTCCATAAATTTCATCAATGACTATGCCGATCACCCTGCCTACATTGAAGCGTTAAGAGCATCCGTTCAGGCATCTTTCGAAGCTAACGGCGTTCCAGATGCATTGTTAATTTCATATCATGGTATACCGGTAAGGTTTGTCAAAGAGGGGGACCGATACCAGGAAAGATGTGAGTTAACGACAAAATTACTCATTGAAGCAATCAATATGCCGTCATTGAAAATATTGATGACGTTCCAGTCAAGATTCGGCAGAGAGCCATGGTTAACGCCTTTTACTGATGAGACAATTAAAAATCTACCGAATGAAGGAATAAAAAGCCTGCATGTAATCAGCCCGGGGTTCGCATCAGACTGTTTAGAAACGCTTGAGGAGCTTGATGAGCAGAACAGGGAGATTTTTATGCATGCGGGTGGTACATCGTTTACTTACATACCGGCGCTTAATGATAAACCGATTCATATCGAGATGCTGCGACAACTTGTGAACCTTAATCGGTTTCAGGGATGATTTTCACACTCTTGTGAGCGGATGTTGCAGGTGTCAACATTCATAGTGAAACCAGAAGTGGGCCCTCCCGGACAGGTATGTGATACGTGCCGGGGCGGCGCTATAGGGGCCGCCTGGAAACCCGCTACTCCAGCTGCAAGCAACTGTCTTGTACGAGGGTATGAGTCGGAGATTATTCGTGGGCAAGTCAGCTATGAGCGAGGAGCGGACGTTTAGTATTTACGGGTACGCCTGCGCTGGCGCACCCGGTTACACTCAGGGCTTCCAGCGGCGCAGAGAGGTATGGTCTTCATACGGCAGCTTTGAAGGTAAAGAAATTAGTTCAATGACGCTACCCCACGGCGTGCGGCCGTAACAGAAAAAGTTATTCTCTCCCACCTCAGTTGGAAACATCAGGGGCTGAGGAGAAGTAAACATTTTCCCGCCAGCCTGCTCGAACAGGCTGATAGCCTCGTTGATGTCATCAACGTAAACAGCAAAATGCTGCAGGCCATAATCGCTGGGTCGCACGGGCTGACTTTGCTCTGGCCCCTTCATTTCAAAAAGTTCCAGTCCCGGGCCGTGCTTCAGCTTCATCATTCTGACCGTGGTAATTTTCGTTCCCGGGAACAGGTTCAGAATATTTTCCGTTTCTTCGCCTTTTACGTCGTCGTCTGAAGGCGAGACGGAGTCATAAATAACTTCTGCACCAAAGGCATCAGAAAAGAAGCGGGTAGCCTCATCAATATCAGAAACGGTAATGCCGACGTGGTCCATACCGCGAATAACGTTGGTAGACATAGTTTTCTCCCTGTGGTTGTTCAGATGTGAGTGATGTTATTAATCAGCCCTGGCGGGCCGCCATTGTCGCGAGCGCACTAAGCTGAGCCGAAATATGGTCACGGGTGTCCGCATCCGTTATGCGGCCGGATTTTGGATCAAGCCGGGACGAGGCCTGTCCAATCATGACTTCTGGCTTGTTAAGTACTCTGCCGTCAAGAAAGACCAGAATCTGACGCAGGTGATACTGCGCCCTTGCGCCACCTATGGCACCGGGTGACGCAGTGATTATGGCGACGGGCTTACCGGCGACTGGGGTATCCGGAAGACGTGAAAGCCAGTCCAGCGCATTTTTCAGGGCACCCGGCACAGAATAGTTATATTCAGGTGTGACAATAATCAGGCCGTCTGCTGCCGCTATCGCTTGTCCCATTTCCACAACCAATTCAGGAAACCCCTGAGCCTGCAGGTCAGCGTCGTAATGCGGTATTTCCCCGACAGAGCTGAGCGCGCTGACATCCACGCCTGCCGGCGCCAGCAGGCTAAGATTGCGGGCTACGACGGCGTTAAAAGAATCCGCGCGAAGACTGCCCAGCAGTGAGACAAATTTCAAAGGTCTTGTCTGTGACATGACTGCTCCCCGTGTTTTTTATATGGATACGCCGACAGATGCCGGCACTTTGTTTTCGAACTGACTTAAGCCTGGTATAGAATTACACATCGATAAACACGCTATGAGTCGCCAGAGAGTCAACTTTATGTCTACCGGGTTTACAGCCGAATCCTTGCGAGGAATCACGACTTTTGTCACAACGGCCAGGTCCAGCAGCTTTACTGAAGCTGCTGAGCAATTGGGCATTACAAAATCTGCCGTCGGAAAAAGCGTGGCGCGGCTTGAGGAGAGGCTGGGAACGCGGTTGTTTCACCGCTCAACCCGTAAGCTAAGCCTGACCAGTGACGGAGAGGCCTATCTCACCAGTTGCCTCTCTGCGCTGGAAATTCTGGACTCGGCTGAAAATACGCTCAGCCGGCGGCAGGACAATCCTGCCGGAACGGTGCGTATAGACATGCCAGCATCATTCGGACGCAATCTGATGATGCCGGTGCTGCTAGAAGTGATGAATATTTATCCAGCCCTGCGTCTGGTGTTGACCTTTAACGATCGTCTGATTGATCCGGTTGAGGAGGGCGTTGACCTGGTACTGCGCCTGGGCGAACTGCAGAGTACCGATGAGCTGATTGCGCGTCGTCTGAGCCGGCAGCGCCTCATGCTCTGCGCATCTCCCGCTTATGTTGAGCGGCATGGTCAGCCTTTTGATGTCGATGCGCTAAAAAAACACTGCTGCATTATGGGGTACCGGCGGGGGGCGCCGCTTGCCTGGCGACTGCGACCAGCCGGGGAGCGGGAAATAAAGTTTATCTCGGCCTCGGCACACCAGATAAGCGACGGAGACGCCATGCTTCAGGCCTGCCTGGCAGGAGCAGGTATTGCCCAGTTTCCTGAATCGATGGTGAACAGCCATATTGATGAGGGCAGGCTTGTTGCTGTTATGCCCGATCATATGCCCGTACCCGTCGGGCTGAACGTTGTCTGGCCCCGGACAAGGCATCTGATCCCCAAGGTCAGGCTTATTGTCGATGAACTGCTGAGTAAGGCCGAAAAAGGATACTTTGGCACGCTTAGGTAGAATTTTTGTCACCACTCAGGCGATTTCAGGGCTGTTTATCAACTCTAAGCAAGCTTATATCCTGTCTGTCCTGCTGCCATCACCGTGTCATGTGCCGGTTTTTTAAACGAAAGCCGGCACGTGTTATGCGCAGCTCAGACAAAAAAATAGGTTAACTGACAGGATATTTGTTATGCCACTTGCTCTCTGGGCGCTGGCGATTGGTGCATTCGGTATCGGTACGACTGAATTCATCATTGCCGGCCTGCTTCCCGTTATTGCCGCTGATTTCAACGTTACTATTCCCGTGGCCGGAAATCTGGCAACGGCTTATGCGCTGGGTGTTTTTGTCGGCGCGCCGGCCCTGATTATTCTGGGCTCAAAAGTGCCCCGAAAAGCCATGCTGGTTTTCCTGATGCTGCTGTTTGTGGCGGGTAACCTCGTTACGGCCTTTGCGCCCACGCTGGGCATTGCCATTCTGGGCAGGATCATCACGTCTCTGACTCACGGCGCCTTCTTTGGTATTGGTTCGATCATTGCTGCCGATATGGTTGCGCCGTCTAAGCGGGTAAGGGCGATTGCATTCATGTTCATGGGACTGACCGTAGCAAATCTTATTGGTGTTCCCGTCGGTACCTGGATCGGGCAGCATCTTTCCTGGCGGGATGCTTTTATGGTTATTGCCGCAATTGGAGTTGTTACGGTTATCAGCGTCGGTATGCTTATCCCGCATCAGCCCCGTCCGGAGAACCATAATTTCGCACACGAGTTTAATGCCTTCCGCAACGTCAATGTTCTGCTGGCGATGGGCATAACGGTCTTTGGGCCGGGTGCATTTTTTACCTCCATTACCTATATCGCACCCATGATGATCGAGCTGGCCGGATACAGCGAAAGCAGCCTGGCATGGCTGATGCTGCTGTTCGGTCTGGGGCTATTTGTCGGTAATCAACTGGGCGGCAGATATGCCGATCGCGCGCTGATGCCGATGCTTTACGTCACCCTGGCCGCTCAGGCCGTAGTCCTGCTGGTATTTAACTTTACTGCCCACAGCCAGGTCATGTCAGCGGTCTGTATTTTTCTGATGGCTGCGTTTGGATTTGCGACCGTGTCCCCCATCCAGAAACTGGTGATGGACAAAGCGCGGGCGGCAGGGGCTCCGACGCTGGCTGCAGCCGTTAACATAGGCCTCTTCAATCTCGGTAATGCCCTGGGTGCATGGCTGGGAGGGGCAGTTATAGCGGCCGGCTTTGGTCTTCAGTCGCCTGACTGGGCAGGCGCGATACTCTCGGTTATAGCGCTGATACTGGCAGTTATATCCGGACTGACTGACAAAACCGGGCATAGCGCTGCTATGCGTTCTGCTTCTCACAGTGAGTAACGTCCGCTTCTGGCACAGAGCGGGCATCTGGCAGTCTTCGCGTAGAGACTCGATACTGAGGACGTCTGGGAGGTAATGAAAAATTCAATAGCTGAATGCGCGCCGCACTTTACCAGACAGCAGGAAAAAGAGATGCGGGCGCTTATCCGGAGTACGCCCGCACTGTTCGCACGGCAGCTTGAGATATTTGAAAGTCTGGTTTCTGAGGCCACGGACTTTTATGTACTGCATCTTGCTGAAACACTGAGCAGGAACAACGTAATTGCTGCGATTCGATCCTGTTTTGCCTGTCTTCAGGCTGTCCAGGGGGAAGAGCACTGAAATAGCTTCAGGGAAAGCTTTTATCACCCTGATGGCGTACTCCTGACCATGTCCCGATAACCAGATGAATCAGGAACAGAGTCAGAAAAAATGAGCCACTGAAGCCCGATTCTATCGACATGACGTAACGCATCTGTTGGTGAGTTACGCCATGCCTGTAACCCATGTAAAACTATGCTTTCCTCTTACTCTCGTGCTTTGCCAGTTGCCGGCTAAACTCGTCAGCTGACCAGCCTTGTTGTAACGCTTCAAGCAACAGATGCTGTTGCGTTTTGGGCACCAGACCACCCAGCGGAGGATCGGTATCAAGATTAGTCGGGAAGGAGTAGCCTTCGCCGCTCGCCGCCACAACGGCCTGTCGCTGCTCATCGCTTAATGGCTTACTCAGCAGAGTAGAATAGATTGCCTCCATCACCTTGACATGATTCACTTTTTCCATGGTTTTGCCAAAGGCGGATGAGACCTGTAGCAAATTAGCAGTGCGTACATGGTCCTGCGTAACGTTATTTCCCGCGGCATGGAACAGCGCCGGATTGAAAAATAATCCGTCGCCTTTTTTCAGTGGTAACTGAATGGCATGCTGCTGGAAAAATTCAATAAAACGCGAATCGCGCCAGGCCAGATAGCCCTCTGCATATTGTTGCGACCAGGGTAACAGCTGGGTCGGCCCTGATTCTATCGGCATATCGCTGTGCGCGACCGCACCCTGAAGCGTCAGGTATTGCGACAGAATATGCAGCGGCAGCGGGAAGCGGGCGACGACATCATTAAGCTGAAAGCCAAGGTGGTAATCCCGATGCGGCTGTTGCGCTTTGCCGCCGGGACGAACCTGATTTACCTGCGCCGTAATTTCATAGCCGGGGCCAACCCAGGCTTCGCAAATTAGCGCCAGCAAAGGGTTGCTGTAGTATGCAACGAAGACATCGGCATCACGCTCCGCTACTTTTTGCAGCGCATTCCAGATACGCCCATTACTTCCGGCTTTGGCAAAGTGGTCGCCACCACCGCCGTTTTCCGCTTCGCTGGCGAGAATATCCTCAAACACCTTATTGCTGCTGTCTATAGCGGAAACGTCGCTGTATAAGCCCTGAACCACGAACACTCCTGGTCCGCCAGACAATGCGTGATGCAGTTCACCCAGCAGGGACTGACGATCGGTTTTGGCTGCTGCCATCAGATCGTCATGATGATAGATAAGCACATTTTTATCGACGGAATGCACCAATGGGAAATCGTCTTTGCGCAGCGTCTGCGAGCAAAGCGTAGCAAACTTATCGAGAGAAATATGACTGTCATTTATATAGATGCTGTTCATGTTTTTACCTCAAAGAGTCAGAGCATGTGATGGCTGAAAACCACCGTTGTCACCGCAACCAACCACACTTTGATCAAAATCGATCACCGCGCCTGTCATCATTCCCGACTCCCCGGAAAGGAGAAACGCTACGGCCCGTGCGACTTCAGTTGACTTCAGCAGACGGCCAAAAGGTTGCGCCTGCTCAGCTTTGGTCAGCCAGTTTTCTTCAGCATTATGATAGTGCCGCTGGATGTCGTGCTCATGAGGCGTGTCCATCCAGCCAATGTTCAGACCGTTCACCCTGATACGATTGCGCATGGCGCTGAAAGCCACGTTTTTAGTGAGCGTAACCAGTGCGCCTTTCGATGCGGCGTATGCGGTCAGGAAGCTCTGACCGCCATGGGAGGTCATGGTAATGATATTGACAATGCTGCCTTCAACGCCTTTGGCAATCATCATCTTGATTGCCGCCTGCATCAGAAAGAAAGGGGCACGGATGTTGACCGCCATAATGGCGTCAAATAGTTCCGGGGAAGTGTCGAGGATAGTGCCTCGGTCGGACATGCCTGCACAGTTCACCAGTCCATGCAGGGTGCCAAACGCCGATTCTGCTACCTCCACCACTTTCATGCAGGCTTCTGGCGAGCTGATATCCGCTTCAACAAATATCACCTCGCACCCGGGGTGGCTGAGGGTTTCCGCCTGTTCACGTCCGGCTATCGCATTACGTCCGCAAATCACGATGCCCCGCGCCCCACGCTCTGACAGCAGACGGGCAACGGCTGCGCCCAGCCCCTGGGTTCCGCCGGTAACGACGAACACTTTATGGTTAAAACTGCCGCTTTCATTCAGGTCCATTTGTTGTCCTTTCTTAGTCAGGAGAGGTAAGGTCTGCCCGCTTGCTAACACTGACCTTAGCAATTACATTCGGTTAACAATATGTCCACATAACCTCAAAGAGACCTCAATTTATGGTCAGGTCATTCTCCATCAAACAAATCGCGGCCCAGTCCGGCGTCAGTAAAGCCACTGTCGACAGAGAATTGCACCAGCGAGGCAGCGTAAGTCCTCGTACTGCCCGGCGCATTGCCCAGGCAATCCAGGATCTGGAATTACAACAACGCGCCAGCCTTGCCAGCGGACGCACGTTGCCCATTGACCTGGTGATGCACACGCCGGAACGCTTCAGTTCACTGACTGTGGCGGCGCTGCTCAGTCAGATTAAAAGCTTTGCACCTTTCCGGCTGACACTGCGCTGCCACATCTTTGAAGAGGTCACACTAGAAGAGTTGCAACGCGAGCTGCGTCGCTGCAGTAATGACAGCTATGGCGTATTGCTCAAAGCCAGCGATCATCAGTTGCTCGAGGGAACTATCGCAGAGCTGGCGGAGCTTAACGTTCCGGTGGTCACACTGGTTACAGACCTGCCGGACAGCAGGCGTATCTGCTATGTGGGAATGGATAATGTCGGTGCGGGGCGAACGGCAGCATGGCTCCTTTCCCGATGGCTTTTGAGGACGGCACAAACAGTCGCGATAGTGATCAGCAGTACGGATTTTCGTGGAGAAGAACAGCGCATGGCAGGCTTCATACAGGCGCTTAATCAGCGTGCGCCGTATCTGAAGACCATAACCGTCAGTGAAGGATATGGTATCGATTCACTGACTTTTACGCAGATGTGCAAGGCGCTGGAACAGGACTCTTCTATCAAGTCTGTTTACAGCGTGGGCGGGGGAAACAGCGCGATTCTACGGGCTTTTACAGCAATGCAACGGCAGATAGAAGCCTTTATTGGTCACGACCTGGATGAAGAGAACCGCGCTCTGCTGACTGCTGAAAAAATAGATGCGGTGATTGATCATGATCTGAAGGAAGACGCGAGGTCAGCATTTAGCGCGATTCTGCGTTTTCATGGTTTTTTGCCAGAAACAGAGGATGAAGCGGCATTATCACGCGTAATTGTTGTAACCCCTTACAACATCTGACTTATATCTCCATTAAAGTCATCCGAGCCCTGAGAGGTGTACGAGTTAAAAGTTAAATTACTGATGCCCTGGATTATTGACTCCCTCCCCCAATAATCAACGTAGTTAAGGATGAACAACGTCCGCTTCTGGCCCTGAACAGACGTCGATGAGTTACAGGCGCTGCCAGATGGAGCGGAAAGAAACAGTTTACTGGTAATCCCGTCATTGACAGTGAGATGGTAAAACACCTCACTTAAAGAGCAGCAAGAATGGCGGATTCCATTTTCTCCGGGGTGGTGGTCGGGGCAAAGCGTTTGATCGGTTTTCCGTCGCGCCCGATCAGGAACTTAGTGAAGTTCCACTTAATACGACCACCCAGCACGCCGGGTAATTCATCTTTCAGGTAACGGAAAAGCGGGTGCGTTGAGGTGCCATTGACCTCAACTTTCCCGAACATCGGAAAACTCACACCATAGTTGATGTGGCATGTCTGCGCGATTTCTTCGGCACCGCCGGGTTCCTGCTTTCCGAACTGGTTGCAGGGAAAACCCAGCACCACCAGCCCCTGCGCGGCGTACTTTTTATAGAGCGATTCAAGACCTGCGTATTGTGGCGTGAATCCACAATGGCTGGCGGTATTAACCACCAGAACTACCTTGTCAGCGTAGTCGGTCATCGGGATAAGCTGGCCATTCAGACTGGTGGCAGTGAGTTGATAAAAGTGAGACATGTCGCAATCCTCAGAGCAAAAACCGTGTGACGTTAACATTACCACAGAGTGCATAACGACAGCGGGGTCTGGGAAGCAGATGCTTAGTTAGCAAGTCAGGCATCCTGGCTTCAGGCGCTACCGCCTGAGTTAATGACTATTTCCCACGTCAGATCTGGTTGTTATTCCTGATGAATTTTAACCACGACTTTACCCTTTGCATGTCCCTGTTCAAGGTAAGCCAGGGCATCTTTTGTGTCTGCAAATGGGAACACCCTGTCGATTACCGGTTTGATGTGTTTTGCTTCTATAAGTTTGCCGATTTGGGTGAGTTGATCGCCATCAGGACGAACAAAGAGAAATGAATAATCCAGACCGCGCTTTTTTGAAAGGCGCATAATTTTGCGACTCATCAGGGCAAAAATCATCCGCAGGATGATATTCAGTTGCCGGGCTCGCGCGAAATTAACGTCTAATGGACCGACCAGAGAAATAATCTTTCCACCAGGTTTAAGAATCTGCATGGATTTTTCAATGGAATCCCCCCGCAGCGTGCCGAGTACGAGATCGTAGCCACTCAGCACGGTTTCAAATTCCTGCTTTTTATAGTCGACCACTTCATCTGCGCCCAGCCGACTCACCCACTCTACGTTGGCTGAACTGGTCGTCGTCGCTACCCGGGCGCCAAGATGCTTTGCCAGCTGAATCACAATAGTGCCAATCCCTCCCGAACCTGCCGGAATAAACACTTTTTGGCCTGGTCGCAGATGTGCTCTCTCTGTAAACGCCTGCCAGGCGGTGAGGCTAACCATCGGCAGCGAAGCAGCCTCAATGAAATCCAGATTTTCAGGTTTAAAAGCCGCGAGACTTTCAGGAACGCATGCAAAATCGGCGAGTGAACCTGTTCCCCTGTCGAAAATGCTGGCGAAGACTTCATCGCCCGGCTTGAAACGTGTCACCCGACTTCCTGTTGCAATCACCACGCCTGACAAATCACTGCCCAGCGTCGCCGGAAGTTTAAAATGCAGAATCGGTTTGAAAATTCCGCCGGGGATCATGTTATCAATGGGATTGAAACCAACGGCATAGACTTTTACCAGGATTTCATCGGCACCGGGGGAAGGGTAATCTACATTTTCAAATCCCAGCTCAGGTGACTTCCCGTAGCGTTTAAACGTAAAGGCCCGCATCGTCCTGGTTTTCATTTGGTGTTTATCCTCTGATGTTTAGCACTGACGTACTTTCAGGTGCCTCTGTTGCTGAGCAAAAAAGCGGCTCCGGGGAGCAACGTAATAAATAATGGAATAAGGTTTTGCCGGTTAATATGCTCATGCCGCCATTAAGACATTCTTGGTCGATTTACCGCTCAGCAGAACCCTGTAAAAGGTTCTGCTTAGCAGGGCTTAGCTAAAGGGTTTTGTATCGCTCTGCGGCCTCTTCCTGTCGGATGTCCGAGAGCAGACCCTGACGGGAGGCATCAAGAACATCCCAGCGATCAGCTTTATGTAATGGCGGAATCGTCACGTGTTCGCGGCGGTCAAAACCCGCCAGAGCGGCGTCAACCAGTTCGCCCACTTCCATCATTTTTGAGGCGTTACTGATGTCGATACCGGCACGATCCCAGATTTCGGTGTACGTACCTGCAGGGAGCACCGCCTGGATATAAATGCCTTTTGAAGAGAGCTCAACGTTCATTCCCTGAGAGAGGAAAAGAACAAAGGCTTTTGTTGCGCCGTAAACCGTCATTGCAAATTCCGGGGCGAGACCCACTACGGAACTGATATTGACGATCGAACCTTCTCCGGCTTCTGCGAACCGGCCTGCAGCAGCAGTGGCCAGTCTTGTCAGGGCAGTGACGTTAAGCGCGATAAGGCGTTCAATGGAATCAGGCGTCTGCTCGGTAAACGTGCCGGACTGAGCGATACCTGCGTTATTGATAAGAATACCTATCCGCGTGTCTTCCCGGAGGCGTGCTTCAACAGCAGCTAAATCACTCGCCAGCGTGAGGTCGGCAGGCAGCACATCGACGGAAATATGATTTTCCTGTCGCAGCCGTTCAGCAAGCGCCTCTAATTTTAATTTGTCGCGAGCAACCAGAACCAGGTCATGTCCACGACGTGCAAAGCGCTCAGCGTAAACAGCACCAATACCCGTTGATGCGCCTGTAATGAGGACTGAAGTACGAGTCATAATTTTATCTTCTTCATTTGTTTGATAAAAATCGCTGTTAGCGATGTAGGGTTAACCGTGATACCTGAAGAGTGATTAACTGTTACCGCTAAGCGATGGATAGTCGGTGTAGCCCTCCGCACCTCCGCCATACAGTGTTTCAGGATTAAGCGGGGCCAGAGGTGCTCCCGACTTAAGTCTTTCGACAAAATCGGGGTTAGAAATGAAGGGGCGACCGAATGCGAACAAATCGGCTTTGTCCTGTGCAAGATGGTCAGACGCCAGCGCCAGGTCATAGCCATTGTTACCGATGTAAGTGTTTTTAAAGCGGCGACGCAGCGAAGCGTAATCAAACGGTGAGGCATCACGGGGACCTCCCGTCGCGCCTTCAACAACATGCAGATAAACGATACCTGAAGCATCAAGTTGCTCTGCCAGGTAGTCATATTGTGGCTGCGGATCGCTGCATGAAATCGCATTAGCAGGTGAGACCGGTGAGATGCGAACGCCCGTCCGCGCTGCGCCGATCTCATCTTTCACGGCCTCCACGACCTCTAATAGCACACGCGCACAATTCTCAACTGAACCGCCATATTCATCGGTGCGCTGATTAGCACCATCTTTCAGGAACTGCTCAAGCAGATAGCCATTCGCACCGTGTATCTCTACACCATCAAAACCTGCGGTAATGGCATTGGCTGATGCCTTTCTGAAATCGGCAACAATGCCTTTTATTTCCTTCAGCTCAAGCGCTCTGGGTTCTGAAACATCAACAAAATGGTTGTTCACGAAGGTTTTGGTTTCAGCACGGATAGCTGACGGCGCGCCTGGTGCGGCACCTTCTGGCTGTAAATCGACATGTGAAATTCGACCTGTGTGCCACAACTGCACAAATATCCGTCCGCCTTTGTCATGTACCGCATCTGTGACTTTACGCCAGCCCTCAATCTGGGCCTGCGTGTAGATCCCCGGCGTATCCTGATAGCCCTGCGCCTCTGCTGAAATCTGCGTAGCTTCGGTAATCAGTAACCCTGCTGTGGCACGCTGAGCGTAGTAAGTCGCTGCCAGTTCACCTGGCACCAGGCCTGCGCCTGCCCGGTTACGCGTCAGCGGGGCCATCACGATGCGATTCGCAAGCGTGACAGATCCCAGTTCATAGGGCTGAAATAAGGATTGATTCGTCATGGTTATTCCTTTGCGGATTAGCGGGTCAGTAAACTGATTTAATGATGATGATCGTAATCATTAAAGTCAACTGGTTTGATTATGATCATCATCAATGTATACTTAAGCTCAGTTTCAGGAGGAAAAGATGAAAGTGTCAAAAGAGCAGGTTCGCGAAAACAGGAACCGAATCGTTGAAACGGCGTCAGAACTTTTCCGTGAGCGGGGTTACGATGGGGTAGGCGTCGCTGAACTGATGTCAGCCGCAGGGTTAACGCATGGCGGGTTCTATAAGCACTTTGGGTCGAAAGCCGATTTGTTAGCCGAAGCGATGAGCTGCGGCTTCGCGCAATCGGCGGAAAAAACTCAGGGTGTGAGTCGGGAAAAGTTCGTTGAATATTACCTTTCCCGGCAGCATCGCGATGATATGGCAAAGGGGTGTGTCATGTCGGCTTTGGGCACCGATGCAGCGCGCCAGTCTGAATCCATCCGCGAGACCTTTGCGGCCGGAATTGAACGACAGCTTGCCGTTTTAGAAACGGAACAGGTCACGCGTGCGGATCTGATCAATACGCTCGCGCATCTTGTGGGTGCACTGATGCTTTCGCGTGCCTGCCCGGATAATTCCGGGCTTGCTGATGAAATTCTGGAGGTCTGCCGTACGCGTCTGATCAGCCCGGATGCCTGTAAAGATTGAATCGATGCTCTTGCCGTTCAACCTTACTAAAATCGTTGCGGCCTGGACTGAACGCACCAGCCCGCTGGCGTTTTATTATGAACGGCGGGAATGCGTAATCCGGACTTCCCGTTCCGGATACCATTCCCATCAACGCGCTATCAATCAGTCGGCCATCCACCTGGGACAGTGACCCATCACTCAGCCGTTGTCGCGGAATCCAGGATAAAGGCTCATTCCACCATCGATAAAAAGCGTGGTGCCATGAACGTAATCAGAGAGATCACTGGCAAGCCAGACGACGGCGTTCGCCACATCTTCAGCCGCACCGATACGTCCATAAGGAATGAGCTTTAACAGCGCTTTGCCCGCTTCACCCTGGGTGCTTTCCTCGTTGATGGCGGTAGCGATAGCGCCGGGTGCCACTGCATTGACACGAATACGTTCTTCACCCACTTCCTGAGCCAGCGTTTTCATCAGCAAGTCAACGCCGCCTTTTGATGCGGCATAGTTGACGTGTCCGGCCCAGGGAATGAGCTGGTGAACCGAGCTCATATGAATAATCTTACCGACAGCTTTGCTGATATCCTGGCGATGCTCCTGGCGCTTGAACTGACGCAACGCAGCACGCGCGCAGAGGAACTGGCCAGTCAGGTTCACGTCCAGAACGGTATTCCAGTCCTCTAGCGTCATCTCAATGGACGGGGCATCTTTCTGCAGTCCTGAGTTCGCCACCAGGATATCCAGCCTGCCAAATTCCTTGATCGTCTGGTCAAAAAGATTCTCTACATCCGCCTCTTTCGACACGTCACCTTTGACAGCAATTGCACGGCCTCCATCGGCGCGGATTTTCTCAGCCAGCTCCTCTGCCGGTTCCGCCTGGCTATGGTAGTTAATCACTACACAGGCACCTTCTTTAGCGAGTGCTTCTGCGCAGGCATAGCCGAGACCCGAGCTGGCACCGGTAACCAGCGCAACCTGATTTTTGAGAGAAAAGATCATGAGGCATCCTTATTTCTGTAAATGATGAGCGTCTTAAACCCGGCCGGTATCATCGGGAAAGTGAATTTTGATGTATCGCTGACACTACGACGTCCAGCCACCCCCAAACTGATTAATCGGATAGCCGGATCGGGCGCATGGGCCTGAGTCACTGAATTATAGATGTGAAGTACAGGGTTAGCCGCTAATGCGGTCCTGGTGGATAGTCAGGAAACGTTGAAGCAGGAACGTAAGCAGTAAAAAATGGGATATCTGAGAGGCAAAAAAGCAGCTATCAGAAGATAGCTGCTTTTGACGCTCAGGCTTTTCTGGCTGGAATCACTTTTACTATTTATTGCTTATTGCCTGATAACCAGGCCAGAGCTTGATCATTTTCTATCAAGACCACGAGACCGGCCCCATTTTCCTGAGGCAGAGGAGGTGGTAATGAACGCTAAAGAGTCTTTACCACCATTCCAGCCGCGGCCAGCATCATGATGGTACCGGCTGAACGGAAAAGGAGTCGTTGCGCTTTAGCGCTGGTCAGGAGGTGGCGTATCCTGAGGGCTGCAAAAATAAAAACGGCTCCCACACTCAAAAGGACTAACACGGTAAGCGGAACCAGCAGTCCTCCCCACATCTGAAAAGATACATTATCGAGAGAGATAACCAGAGGCAGTATAGCCAGATAGAAAGCGATGGTTTTAGGGTTTCCCAGCGTTATGGTCAGTCCTGAAAACCAGGCTGATGCCAGTTCTCGTTTTGTCGCTTTTTGATCGATATTTATTGCCTGAGGCTGGTGGCACCAGAACTGCCATGCCAGCAGGCATAGAAAGAGTGAGGCAGCCCAGTTAATCAGCGTAAAGAGAGAGGTAAAGGTATGAGCGATCACCGCCAGACCAAATACCGCCACAGATAAATAAATCAAATCTCCGAGAATGAGACCGGCCAGCATCGTAAAGCCTGTTATTGCGCCCCCACTCACGCTGCGAGCGACTAATGCAGTCATCCCCGGACCCGGAATTGCAGCAGCTAAACCGAGTGCAGCAATATAAGATAGTATTTCAGTAGTTCCTGACATAGTTATTCCTGTTGAAATGCACTTCGGTAAAAGGGAACAGAGTTAGTTGTTCAAAAATGCCTTGTTCTGAGCGATGGTTGTCATATAAAAATCTTAATTAAGGGTTAAAGATATGCATCCTTTTTATCAGTTGGTTTAACGTTGAAAGTGGAGGTTAGATTATTCCAAAGCGGATATTGCTGCATTAATTTAACTACGCAGATGACAAGTTTAATTTTCATGTGCGCGCAGTGCTCTATCCGATCCTCTCTTCAAGAGATGATCAGCTCCCTGTATTCTTTAAATTAAATTGAATCATATGCATTAAGTCAGGGTTCAGTTTTCCCTTATATTGTTTGTAATAACAACCTGGAAAAGTAAATATATTATGCAGCAGGAAAGCGGAAAATTGTTACCTGTATTATTTACTTAATGCCTGTTTTTAGGTAAAAGTAACCTTAAACTGCTTCCACAAAGAAAGGAATTTCCCCTTATGGCGCTTAGCTCGACAGATATGAAAATTCTCGAAATTTTACAGGACGATGCCCGGGTAACTAACCAGGTACTGGCGGAGAAGATAAATATTTCAGCATCTCCCTGCTGGCGCAAAGTTCGTAAGCTCGAGGAAGATAAAGTGATTCAGGGCTATCGTGCTGTTATTGACCGCAAGAAAATTGGGCTGGGAGTAATGGTTTTCATTCGGGTCGTCATTGACAGCCATAGCGAAGCGGAGGCCAGAAAATTTGAAGAGGAAGTGACTGCCCTGGAGGATGTGGTTGCCTGTTATAGCATCGGTGGGGATGCTGACTTTCTGCTACAGGTTGTGGCTTCAGATCTGGACTCCTATGCTGATTTTGCAATGTCAGTGGTACGCAGATTGCCAGGAATTAAAGAAATGCAGAGTATGTTTGTGCTTAAAGAGATCAAACCACTCGTTAGTTATCCTATTAAGAAAATCTCTGAGTAGTTTATCGCTGCCGTGATGCCCAGTGACTGATTATCAATTCCGCATAGAGCGGATTTAATGATCAGGAATGCTACCTGCGTTATTCAGAGCACAAAACTGATATCCGGCATGATCTTACACAAGTTAATAGTGGCATAGCGTTAGCGAGCGTGCTGACTCTCCTCATTTTTCTGCTTTAACAACACGAGTATTTGTGATGACTTGATTGTTGATAACGACCAATAGTGCCTTTCAAAACGGAGCAGCCAGCGGCTTAAACTTTAATTCATAGCTTATCTTCAGACTGTGTCAGCTTAAAAGAGACGCTTATTTACATGAAATTATGCCATCAATCTTCCCCCAGCCATAAAGTCCATGCTTTACCGTGACGATAACCGTTGTACCGGGATTTGCCGGCGTAGTTTAAGCTTTAATGTCAGGGCGGGGTTTTCACGATGCCGCGCCCTGACATTCTTTCTCGCGACTGGATGATTTCAGTCGCCGAGCCTATTTAAGGCGTCTCATCAGAAAATCGGGCGCTAATCGCATCACGTTCGTAGCCCTGCGGTTGTGTCAGAATATGGTATAAATCAGGACGGCGACCATGGATCCAGCGACGTCCGGTACTCATTGCAAGCAGACTCAAATCAAGGTCAGCGCTCACCATAAAATCTTCCGCTGCCCAGGTTTCATTAATGATTCTTCCATAAGGATCCAGGATCATTGCATTACCTGTGCGCACCTCATCATCATCTGCACCTACGCCGTTACTGAAGAGAATAAATAATCCGTTGTCATGCGCACGAGCGGGAAGCCATCTCATCAGCCATTCCCGACCATTTGCCCCTTTGAATGCAGCAGTAATTTCCTCCCTTCGCGTTTCCCGCTCCGCCCAGAGCGTCATCGGAATGGGTTTCATCGCATAAGGACTGCGGGAATCGGTACCGCCTGTCTGATGTGGCGCGAGAAGAATATCTGCACCCAGCAATGCCGTTGCACGCACATTTTCTACCAGATTATTGTCCCAGCAAATGAGGATACCTACTTTTACTCCCCAGGGCGTTTCAAAAACGGTAAAGCGGTCACCGCTGCTGATTGACGGATGTTCAAAAGCGTGGAGTTTGCGATGAGTGTGCATTGAGCCGTCCGGCATACAGGCAACATATGCATTATAGAGGCGGCCATCATCGGCTCTTTCGATAAGCCCGGCGCCAATCAGCATTTGATGTTTCATCGCCAGGGAACGAATCAACGTAAGGGAAGCACTCCCCTCGATCGGCTCGGCGAGAGCAGTTACCTCAGCCGAGGTGAGTTTGGGTACATGCCAGTAGCCGGTAATACACATTTCCGGGAATGTGAGGATTTTCACCTGCTCAATCGCTGCCTGTTCAATAAATTTCTCCATTATCAGCAGATTATAATTTTTGTTATTTGCCAGATGTTGAAATTGCACGGTGGCAGCTTTTAAGGATGTATGGTTGCTCATGGTACTTCTCCGGTAGTAATCGAAACTGAATTACATAACCATTGCTGATAACTGTATAATCAAAACATTTCCGGTTTCGATAACCTTTTGGAATGTAAAAATGAACATCCGCTTGCTTAAGGCCTTTTTGATGCTGGCAGAAAAAAGAAATTATGCCGACGCGGCACGCGCGTTGTTTATTTCGCAACCTGCATTGACCAAGCAGATTAATCTCCTTGAGTCCCTGGTGGAAACGTCACTGTTTACGCGGGGGCGTCATGGAGCCACACTCACGGGCGGTGGCAGGCGTCTGCTGCCAGAGGCTGAAAAAGTGGTCAGGCAAACCCGATTATTTATGCATCATGCAGAGCGGGTTTCAAAAGGGATTGAAGGGCATATAGCCGTGGGGTTCGGTCTCTCAAGTTTTTATCTGGCACCACGCTGTATGGCAGAATTTCGTCGGGAGTGTCCGGGGATAGAGATGTCATTGACAGATCTTCCTTCCTTCCAGCAGTACGAACTTTTGCAAAATGATGAGCTCCAGGTCGGTTTTGTCAGAGTTCCGCCTCCTGTAGCGCTGGATTACCTGCCATTGTTTACCGATCGATTGGTTTTGATTGCGCCTGCAAGTTCACCGTCATTGCCTGCTGATGACTGGCTGAAGAAACGTCCTCTGTTGCGACTTCATGCCGGGCGAGGACGGGGTTTAAATGCGCAAATTGACCGTTTTCTTCATGACAACGCGCTTTTCATATCATCCATTCAATTGAGTGATGATATACAAACTATTGTCGCGCTGGTCATCGCGGGCACGGGTGTTGCCCTTGTGCCATACAGTGTTATGCATATTGCACCGCCGGAGCTGGTTATTATTCCTTTAACAGGTGAGTCAATAAGCTGGAAAGTTGGCATTGCCTGGAACGCGAACCACGAGAATATAATCCGTGATAATTTTATTGCCAGTATAAAAAAGGGTATCGCGCTTCATGACGTCTGACCCTCCAGAAACAGACACTCCTTTTGCCGTATTGGATAGGGCAGGATTACTGACATAATTCTTAGCATCTTCTTCAGAACAGGAGCATGACACGAAGGCGCCCTGGAGACGAATAATTTCCTGTTGCGGATAGGGCTTATCAATATAAACCGTCATTCAAAACGTTCTGCACAGCAGGAATAGCATCCCCGTTTCGCATTATGTATCTGTATATAACTAATCTGCGGATCGGCAAAAAAATGGCCGATGAGATCTTCAGCAACTTTCCCCTCAGCTATATCCGCTTCTTTTAAAAAATGCTTTCCGCCATAGGCCCTTAATGACAGCGTTCTGCTTAGCAGGACTTCAGGTAATTCATTAATGTAGATGCCTTGCCGGGTGCATCCCTCCCATATGTAGATTGCATGAGTACCAAAATAGGGCGTGTCGGCAGGCTGATAAATGTGATTAATCAGGAGGGCGCTTTCTCCAACGGGGATATCGCACAATGAGATTCTGTCGGGATAACCCGGATAGCACTCTACCGTTTGTCGTACTGCATGGTGTTTTTTCAGATATTCATCGCTCTGTCCAAAAAGATGAGCAAATTGCCCGGCGTTCAGGCCAGTAATTTGGTATTTCATAGCATCCCTCTCTTTTCACCGTAACACCGCGAATAATGACGTTATCGAATACTGTGAGGAGAAACTCGCCGTTATCGGTCAGGGATTTATGATGTGACCGTCCGACAGTGGCAGGCGAGTGCTTCATCAGCTGCGAACTTCTCAGACGCTGGCTGATACCTTCACACAAGCGCTAAGGCCTCACTTCCCGACAGCGGCGCTCAAATTACTCTGTTCCCCCTCACTCTTTCCCGTTCTTCTGTCGTCACTTCATTGAAAAGATCGCTGAACTCCACCCGTTAACGACATACTCGTCACATAAACTAAGGTTGACGAATACTTTTTTGTGACAAATAACACAACCTCATTACATCTTCAGGCGGGAAAGAATTTTTATCGTGATAATGGTTTTACTCAGTACATTACAGTTTTACAGAGTAAAACAAAACGCTTTGCGGATTGCACGTAAAGCGATGACAAAATTGTGAGGATCATCATGTCTGAAAAACAGCACATCACGACTTTCTCTGCCGATATTGAGCAGCAGACCGTTAAGAAGGTGGTCTGGCGCATTTTGCCCTTCCTGATTGTTTGTTATCTGATTGCCATTATCGATCGCGGCAACATTGGGATGGCTTCGTTGCAGATGAACGAAGATTTAGGGTTGTCGAAAGCGGTATTTGGTTTTGCGAGTAGTCTGTTTTTTGTCGGTTACTTCCTGTTTGAAGTACCCAGCAATCTGGCCATGCAGAAAATTGGCGCAAAGATTTGGATCTCTCGCATCATGGTGTCGTGGGGTATCATCTCTGTCTGTACCGCCTTTGTTGAAAGTGCCAATACACTCTATATATTGCGCTTTTTACTGGGTGCCGCTGAGGCCGGATTTTTCCCTGGCGTCATTCTTTATCTGACTTACTGGATCCCCGGAAAGTACCGAGCACGCGTGATTGCTACCTTTATGGTGGCCATTCCTGCGGCGAACTTTATTGGATCGCCCATTTCTGGTCTGATTTTGTCACTGGATGGCTGGTACGGTATGCGTGGCTGGCACTGGTTATTTATCCTGGAAGGTATTCCGGCGGTCATTCTGGGAATTGCAGCCTTCTTTTTACTGAGCAATCGTCCCACGAATGCCAGCTGGTTAAATCAGGAACAAAAAGCGTGGCTGAACAGCACTCTCGAAGCCGAAAATGCGAAGAAGAAGGCGATAGGTCATATCTCTTTGTGGCAGTTGCTGCGTCACAAACATATCTGGGTGATGGCGCTGATTTATGCAGGCGCGTCTGCGGCTGGCTCAACGCTGAGCGTCTGGTCTCCGCAACTGCTTAAATCGTTTGGACTGGATAACTTCACCACCGGTTTAGTCAATGCGATTCCCTACGGCCTGGCCTCCATTCTGATGATTATCTGGGGCAGAAGTTCTGACCGCAGCGGCGAGCGTCGCTGGCACACCGCGTTAACGCTGTTCTTAATTGCAGGTGGCCTGCTGTCAGCCTTTATCACCAATAGTCTGACCGGCAGTGTAGTGATCCTGTCGCTGGTATTAATCGGAGCCTACTCAATGAAAGGACCTTTCTGGGCGCTGGCATCGGGATGGATGTCATCGACTACCGCTGCAGCGGGTCTGGCGGCTATCGGTGCGATGGCGAATCTGATCGGCGGTGGGGTGATGGTCAACGTTTATGGCATTATCAATCAGGCGACCGGCAGCCATACGCTGGCCATGGTGCCACTGGCTATCCTCTGTGGCATCGGCGTCATCGCCGTGCTGGTCATGGGCCGCAAAAAAGAGTTAACCATCGACGTTGAAAATAGCGCTTCGTCAGTCAGTAAATAAAGTAATCCCGCCTGCAGACGCTTATCAGCGCCTCTGCAGGCGGGTTCTTCCGGCTTTATCTCTGCCATATAAACATTCCACATCCTGTCATTACCTGAATCAGTCTGCTGGTTGTTGATGTCTGTTATGTGTCAGATGCGGAAAGAACTTACCTTTGGGGATTTACTGACAATACCCAGTTTAAGAGCGTTCAGAACTGTTAAGCATGAGATCAATAAAGGCGCGTACAGCAGGATTTGAACGCCGGCTCGCATGCCATACCGCAGAAATATTATGCCGCTCTACTGAAAAATCAGTGAGAAGGGGCACTAACTCCCCGCGCTTAACCCAGGAAGCAGCCATAAAACTCGACACCATGCCTATTCCGGCACCGGCCGCCACAGCCGCGATAACGGCTTCGCTTGCATCGACGATGACAGCAGATGATGGCACAATTTCAATCTCCCGCTCGCCAACCCGGAACGGCCAGCGAAAAATCTGCCCCGTATTTTGATATCGCAAATTAACCGTTTTATGCCCGATAAGATCATTGGGGTGTTCGGGTTCCGGGCATCGGGTCAAATAATCTGGCGAAGCATAACAACCTATCTGATAGGGCGACAGGCGACGCGACAGAAGATTTGAATCTGCGAGGTCGCCGATCCTGATGGCTATATCAATACTCTCGTCAACAATGCTAATTACGCGATCACTCAGTTTTAAGTCGATTGTCACTTTAGGATGAAGTGCACAGAATTGCGGAAGGAGAGGCGCGATCACATGAACACCAATGGGAAACGATGCCGCAATGCGTAATGTTCCCGCTGGCTCCTCTCGCGATCGCATGGCGACCTGCTCAAGCTCCTCAGCATCGCGTAATAACTGCAGCGTGCGCTCGTGCAGTTCACGACCCTCAGCAGTCAGCACCAGCGAACGGGTGGTTCGGGTGAACAATGTGATGCCAAGACGCTGCTCCAGTCTCTGAATACTTTTACTTATCGCGGAAGGGGAAACTGCCAGCGAGCGAGCGGCAGCGGTAAAGCTGCCGAGCGATCCCGCACGAGCGAATGCAATCAGACCTGTTAGTCTTTCAAAGATTATTTGTTCCTTCATGGCAATATTAAAGCGAAATCCAGCCCCATTATCAATCATCACAATTGGTCATATTCTGGCACCTGAATCTGTGTTGGAGTGAAATTGCCATGACTGAAATGATGAAAGCAGTACAGCTACATGCGTTTGGTGGCCCGGAGAATCTCAGGTATGAAGATGCACCCCGCCCAACTATCGGGGCTGACGAAGTCCTTGTGCGCGTGCATGCCGCAAGTCTGAACCCACCAGACTTGTATCTGCGTGATGGTTATCGGGCGCTTCCGGCTGAGTGGCGGCCCGAACCCCACTTTCCCTTAATCCTGGGAACGGATGTTTCAGGTGTTATAGAAGCCGTGGGCGAAAATGTTTCCGCATTCAGCACCGGAGATGAAGTCTATTCAATGGTGCGTTTTCCTGATGGGGTAATGGCCGGTAGTGGAGCTTATGCCGACTATGTAAGCGTTCCTGCATCAGAGGTGGCGTTAAAACCTCAGGGAATAGACCATATCCAGGCAGCGGGTGCCCCGATGTCACTGCTCACCGCGTGGCAATTTCTTGTCGACGTCGGCCATGATGCGCCCAATCCGTTTCAATCTTTCAACCATAAACCGGTTCTGCTTGAAGGCCAGACGGTGATGGTTAACGGTGCAGGAGGTGGCGTAGGGCACATTGCTGTTCAGATCGCGAAGTGGAAGGGTGCGAGAGTCATTGCCGTCGCTTCTTCCCGTCATGAAGTGCTTATGCGCGAACTGGGCGCAGATGATTTTATCGACTACACCAAAGTAGCCGCTGAGAATGTAGTGAAAAACGTCGATCTGGTTATTGATGCTGTTGGCGGAAAGCATATAGAGCGCTTTTTAAGCTGCATCAGACAGGGCGGAGCACTATTTCTGGTGAATCCTTTGAGTTTTACTGGGCAGACTGAGGCCGCTCAAAAAGGGATTACTGTGTCAACAACGCAAGTGCGTTCAAGTGGTCTGCAGCTATCCGAAGCGGGGCTTTTACTGGAAAAAGGCATTATCAACGTCGTGATTGACAGCACCTATCCGTTAGCCATGGCATCAGCCGCACATCAACGTGCTTCGTCAGGAAGCATCCAGGGCAAAATTGTGCTGACTAACTTCTGATTACCCCATCCCTGATCAGCCATTTTCTGAGGGCGAGTAGCAGTCAGTTAAAGGAAAAATAAGATGCTTATCATTTCCGGTTATATGTACATTGATCCTTCTGTCCTGGAACAATTTATGGGAGAACTTAACTTATTGGCAAATGCCGTTCGACAACGTGATGGAAACCTTTCATATAACGCTGCCGTGGAGGACTATCAGACCGGAAGTTTGCTTATATCAGAACGATGGGTGGATCAGGACGCGCTCAATGCCCATCTTATAAAAACCGACACGGTAGAGTTTATCAACCGATGGCAGGGAAAAATGAAGGGGGAACTCTTCAAATATGACGCCTGTAACGAGAGAGGGCTTATGGATGGGTGAATAAAAATCTTATTAAAATCGAGAGTGCTTTATTATCAAGCCTCGGATCTGTGAGTAATCGCTCTTCGCTCATAGCAGGCATAAGCCTGGACGATGGTCTGCTTTGTGCCAGAAGCGGACATCAGAGGCTTAAGCAGCAAGGATATTTTTCGGAGCTGAGGAGACCGGATCTGTCAGATAAATATATTGAGTGATATTTAACTGCTTTCATCTTTTGCAAAACTGGCGTTTAGTCTTTTCAGCACTTCACTTATGCCCCTGCTGACAATCCGATCCTCCCGCATTACTGTCCCCAGAGTCCGGTGAAGCGAGGGCGTCACAGAGTAAAGGCTGAGACCCTGACTTTCTTCCATACCAGCAACGGACATAAGGGGAACGATGCTGTAGCCCAGACCGGAACGTACCATTCTTTTGATTGCTTCAATACTGCCAAGTTCCATCACAGGGCTGGCAGTATGCCCGGCATACCGGAACCATTCGTCGATTAGGGCGCGTGTGCCGCTTCCGGGTTCAAAGATAATCAGCGGCAGTGACAAAAGGGCGTCGGGAGACAGCGGGTTCGCACTCTGCTCTGATGCATCCTTTTCCATGATAACAACAAACTCATCAGTACCCAGCGGGCTTACGCTCAGGCATTTGCCGGTTACTGGAAGCGTTACAAGTCCAATGTCTATACGATTCTCTCCTACGCTCCGAACAATATCGGAAGTATTGCCCGTGCGTACGTCTACTTTCAGCAGGGGATGTGCCTGTCGCAGCTGTTGCAGTAAGGGAGGCAGAAGATGAATACAGGCTGTTGCACCAGTGCCAACAGTAACGGTGCCGGTGATGTCGTCTGAATGCAGAGACACCGATTCAATGGCCGTATTTACCACTGAATCAATTTTCATACAGTGCTCAGAAAAAGTCAGCCCGGCAGGAGTGGGCCTTATCCCCCGGCTGGTTCTCTCAATAAGCCGGACATGGAGCGCCTGCTCCAGCTGTCTTATCTGCAGGCTGACAGCAGGCTGTGATAGTCCGAGAGCTTCTGCCGCTCCGGAGAAACTGCCCCGGCTGATGACCATCCTGAAAGTAGCAAGGTGATCAAGGTTCAGGTTTGCCATGCCAAAGTTTTCCTTATACCGCTGATAAGTCCCGCGGCCTGTCTGAAATTATTTACCCGGGTTAATCTTTGTTTCTGACCGGATAAAGAGCAATACCGATGGAAATAACTGAAGCAGATGAAAGACATATTACTGCTATCCAGCAGATTTATGCTTATCACGTATTACATGGCACCGCCACTTTTGAAACCGAACCGCCAGATGTACCTGAAATGGCAGCCCGCCTGAAAAAGGTGCGTTCAGCAGGACTGCCCTGGTTTGTGGCGGTTGATGATGGGCAAGTCCGGGGATACTGCTACCTGTCATTTTACAGGGAACGGCGCGCCTACCGGTTTACCCTGGAAGACTCAGTCTATATTGACGCCACTTGTCAGGGGCGGGGCTACGGCAAAATGCTGTTATCCCTTGCGATAGCCTGGGCAGAAGCCCGTGGCTTTCGCCAGCTCGTGGCCGTGGTAGGTAATAGCGAAAATACTGCCTCCCTTGCCCTGCACCGCGCCGCAGGCTTCAGCATCACTGGCACACTCAGTTCGGTAGGATTCAAGCACGGGCGCTGGCTCGATACGGTCATTCTGCAGCGCACGCTTGGACAGGGCGACTCCACGCTTGCGGAGAGCATAGTTTGACAGCCGGACATCTGACAGGCCGCAGCATTTTCTGTATCGGTATGACACAGCTTATTAACTGGGGTATTACGTTCTACATGCCGGGCGTTTTCGGAGCCGCCATCATGGCGGAGACGGGCTGGTCTCCCGTGGTGACATTCTCTGGTCTGACCGTTGCCATGCTGGTTATGGGACTGGTTTCACCGCTGACCGGTTCCGTCATGGCCCGGACCGGAGGACGCATGATGATGATGGCGGGAACCTTCGCCATAACCATTGGGTGTTTTCTGATGGCGATTACCCATTCCACGGTGGCATGGATTGCGGTTTGGGTCCTGACGGGAGTCGGCATGCGCCTTGCCTTATATGACGCTGCGTTTGCCCTGCTTGTGGAAACCGTAGGTGCAGGGGCCCGAAGGGCAGTCTCTCTGGTTACACTGCTGGGCGGCCTCGCGTCAGCTGTGTTCTGGACTGCTGGCGCGGCCCTGCTGCACATTACCGACTGGCGGCATGCCTTACTCGTTTACGGGTGTGCGGGTCTGGTGGGCCTGCTTTTTCTGACCGCCGTTCCGGCAGGCCGTCGTGTAAAACCTCCCGCTGCTGGTCGATCTGAGCTTCCGGCGGCAGGGACCGCAGAGGAACGAAAAGGATTTATCAGCGGCCTGTGGTATGCCGCCCTGATAGCGCTGCTCAGCTTTGTCTCCACCGGCGTGTCTACGCATTTCCCCCAGATACTGGCCGCTTATAGCATGCCTGCCCTGGCCGGCATGCTTTGGGGCGTGGGACAGGTGAGTGCCCGCCTGCTGGACGTGGCCTCCGGCGCACGAATCTCCGCACTACGCCTGAACCTTATTACCGGTATCCTGCTGCCACTCTGTTTTATGACCGGCCTTGCGGGGTACGTTACGCCTGTGGCTACAGCCCTCTTCGTCCTGGGTTATGGAGCCGTGAACGGACTGTGCACGGTCGTGAAGGCCTTACTTCCTCTCGTGCTGTTTGATCCGCAACATTACGCCCGCAAAACAGGCGTGCTGTTATCACCAGGATTTTTTCTCGCGGCACTTGCCCCTTCTGCTTATGCCATGCTGCTGGAACGGGACGGCGTAGGTGGTACGCTGCTTATTTCAGCTTTCCTGACACTGTTCATTACGGCGATTTCCTTAGTGCTCTGGCGACGTCATTCCGGCTCAGGAGTACAGAGCCGAGATTAGAAAATACTACATCTGCCCGGGAAAAACGTTTGATACGGTTCGAGATACTATCAGGATTTGATCTGGATTAATCCGTATCTTGTGTTTTCGCTTTTCGCACATATCGGACTTTATCTGATGCAGATATCTGCTTTGTGCCAGAAGCGGACATCGGATAATAATTTATGTTAATATTTAGAAGAACAACATTCAGCCATAATAACCTCCTGAATTACAGTCATTAATTTTCATTTATGCAGCCTTAAAATTAAATCTATTTTTGCACTTTTAATTTTACAGTCATGGGAAGATTCCTAGCAGGTTTGCCCTTTTCGAAACGCCATTTTGATACGGCTGTTATTACAGCATCATCGAACAAGTGGTCTGGCGTAGACTCGATAATTCTCATCTGACTTACCCTGCCTTCTGCATCAACGTCAAAGTTAAACTTAACCATACCTTCTATCCGGTTCTTAGCCGCATAGTATGGGTAAACGGGCCGATCTTGTCGAAGGGGCTTGGGTTGTTCAACTTTAACAGGTGAATAAGTAGTACATGCATTGAGTACAAGAACAGCCAGAATCATCATAAACCCATACATAACAATATCCTTTTGTTGATAAACATTATCATTATACTTAAACATCAACGGAAGGACATTTGCTGAACTCATCGAATATCGCGTTATAATCCAAAAAAACAGTGGATATAACCCCAATAAATCCTGCTCCCGTCTTGCTGCAAACTAGTCATCCGCTCCTTGCTCATAGCGGACATATCCTTCATAACACATGCCCTACAATTAACACTTCAAAGAAACCGCTGCAGGCAGCCACCTCATTCAATACGCGGGAAGAGTCGTTAACGATTGAAGGGTAATAAACCTATTAATGTGGGCGAAGGCAAGTAAGCCAGGACGGCATAGAACAGAATAAGATTCGTATCGGAAACCCTGACAGCTAAGCATTGCGCTCTAATGCAGCAGATTTACCTATTAACCAGCCGACCAGAAAGCGCTGTTACCTGTCTGATCGGCTGGAGAGGGCGGTTCAGGCTACCGGACTTTCGTTTTTCAATGGTTCTGCCAGTACGTTTAATATGTTACTGGCCGCGACGGTGCCCATCTTCACGTAGGAGTTATCACTGACGCCGCCGATGTGTGGCGACAGAATCACATTTCCAACACTCTGCCAGATATGCGGCGCAGTCAGGGGTTCAGTGGCAAAACTGTCCAGTGCGGCCCAGGCGACAGTGCCTTTATCCAGCGCGGCTAACAGCGCTTCTTCATCAATGAGACCACCGCGCGCCGTGTTCACCAGGATGGCGCCTTTTTTAAACAGAGCCAGTTTCTCAGCGTTAATCATCTGTTGCGTCTGTTCGGTTAACGGGCAGTGCAGCGAAATGACATCTGCCTGTCGCAGCAGATCGTCAAGTGAGGAGGATTCACACTCATCAGGAAAGGTTCTGGCAAAAGGATCATAAGCGAGAACCTTCATGCCAAAAGCACGGCCAATGCGGGCAACACGACCGCCTATGGCACCAAGCCCTACCAGACCCAGC
Organism: Pantoea sp. Ft-CA_14; assembly: GCF_024520875.1. NCBI lineage: Bacteria > Pseudomonadati > Pseudomonadota > Gammaproteobacteria > Enterobacterales > Erwiniaceae > Pantoea > Pantoea sp. Ft-CA_14. Next base: position 505,865 of record NZ_JALNPM010000001.1, read on the forward strand.
GTTCTGCCCTCCAGCTCCACCGACTTATGGGTCGATTTGTCCCAGTGTCCCTGGCGCATGCGCTGATCAAGCGGTATCACCGATTTTGCACAGGCTAAAATTAACGCCCAGGTATGCTCGGCCACGGCCGCTGCGTTGGCCCCCGGGGCTGACTGAACACTGATATGACGTTCAGCCGCCGCCTTTTGGTCGATAACGTCAATGCCGCTGCCGTGTTTGGAAATAACCCGCAGGTCAGGCGCGGCATCCATAATGCGGGCGTTGATTTTTCCGTATCGGACGATAATCGCCACAGGATTATGCTGCTGGCAGAACTGGAACAGGCTATCTTCGCTGGGCTGTTTGCCGGCATAAACAATGCTGAAGTCACTAAGCAGGTTTATTGCCTGCGATGCCAGGTCATTACCCGTCACCAGGATCACGGGAGAAGAGGTTGTCATCAGAGCGTCTCCCCATCGTCCAGCATGCCAGCGGTTTGCAGGGCTTTCTCTAACCACGGCGCGCGAAGGTCGCCATCACGAATGGCTGCAATACGGCTGGTTTCGAAATCCAGTTTTTTCTGCGCCAGTTCGAGCAACGCAGGAACGTCTTCACGCGGCAGAACCACCACGCCATCAATATCCCCGATGACGAGATCGCCTGGCTGAATGGCTGCGCCCGCCACAGAAACAGGGTAGTTGACGCGTCCTGCAATGGACTTGGTCGGACCGCAGGGATTCAGGCCCGCAGAGAAAACCGGGAAGCCGTTCGCGCTAAGTGCATCGGCGTCACGCACCGCACCATCAATAATAATTCCGGCGATGCCGGAGGCTTCTGCCTGGGTGGACATTATCTCACCGATTAATGCACAGCTGATATCGCCTTTGCCATCGACCACAATGACATCGCCCGGCTGGGCAATCGCCAGCGCGGCGTGGATCGCCAGGTTGTCGCCCGGTCTCACCTCGACAGTGATAGCCGGTCCGGCGACTTTCATTGTGGGGGACACAGGTTTTACGCGACCGTGCAGCGTTCCGCGTCGTCCGGCAACATCAGCAAGGATCGCCGCCTGAAACTGAGCAGCCTGTTTTACGCGCTCTGGTGCGATACGGATAATGTCGCGATTGATGAAGGTATTCTCTGCATGGGGCATAGATTAATCCTCTTTGTTTTATCAGGCACAACTAAGTTGTACAATATAAAACTACTATATCGATGTTAATTGAGTTCGCACCAGTGTTAAGCATTCATTTGTGATGTAAATACGATGTGAATCACAAATTGCGCGGTAAACTGCCTGCCGTCGCAAACAGGAGGACGTACCGATGGGGAATGAAGGCGTAATTGCCGTAGAAAAAGCGCTGGCGCTGCTGGATTGTTTCAGGCCTGGCGAGGAATCACTGACGCTGACCGCGCTGGCGCAGCTTTCCGGGTACCATAAAACAACAGTTTATCGTCTGATGAACTCACTTGAGCGCATGAACTATGTCATTCGTCGCGACAATGGCGTTTATACCCTTGGGCCAAGACTGCTTTATCTGGGCAAGCTCTATGAACAATCCTTTCATCTGGCCAGTATCGTTCAGCCTGAACTTCACGCACTGGCGACTGCGACAGGCGAAAGCGCCACATGGTATGTGATTGAAAACGGTCAACGACTCTGTCTTTTCAGAGCGGAGCCCTCTGAAGGATTGCGTGAAACACGTCTGCCCGGCACTTATCTGCCGCTGGATAATTCTGCCATCGGGCAGGTGCTTCGTTACTGGGGGCTGAATGAACCTCTGTTTGACTCTGTACCTGAACTCCCGCTCTTCACGTCAGGTATCCGCGATCCGCATATCGCGGCATTCTCCGTACCGGTGTTTGGTGAAGGTAACAAACTGCTCGCGGCGCTGGCATTAACCGGTCCGGCTTCACGCCTGACGCAGTCGATGCGCGACAGTGAGATGGGAAAACTGATGAAAGAGGCGGCGTGCAGGCTTTCGGTAAAATCAGGCGCACATAAAGTAATGTGTGATAACGTTTATAAAATTTAGTCGTCTTGCCTGGCCATGACCGGGATGTATCAGTTGCCGCATCCGTGCTGCGTTTAACGCTCTGCGGGTGAGAACCGATTGATTTCCGCTAATGACTTACAGCATGCTGGCGTGCCTGATTATGGGATTATGAAATCCTCCGTGCCATAAGTTGAGGCGAAAGATCACGCCACCTCTGACATCTCTTGTTAGGCCCTCTTTGTGCGAGGCTTTTTACACCCGGATTTTACATCAGGTGTTAAAAGGCTCGCTGCCTCATGAAAATTTCCCCGCTTTACTGCCCCAACATGAATTTCCTTCATGTTCGTTGAAATTTAATCACTTTTTTTCAACCGGGTGTTGAGGCATAAAGTAAGAATTGTTAATAACTTTGAGTCATATGAATAGTTGTAAAGGGATAGCCACGCTGGATAACCCTTAAAAGCAACAACGCATATCAGCGACCAGGATACCCGATAGCGATGAACAACTTAGCCTTTACCCTCAAGCGCATTCGTTTCGACGAAAACTATAATCCTTCGAAAAATACGCGGGCGACGACTAACTTCGCTAATTTAGCGCGCGGCGAAAAACGTCAGGAAAACCTGCACAACGCCCTGGTGATGATCGACAATCGTTTCAACTCTCTGGCGCACTGGGACAATCCAAAGGGCGACCGCTACTCAGTTGAACTTGAGATTATTTCTGCTGAGCTGAATCTTCGTCCCGGAAGCAGCGACGAATCGTTCCCGGCGATTGAGATTTTAAAAACGCATATCGTGGATCATAAAACCGGTGAGCGCACCGAGGGGATTGTCGGCAATAACTTCTCTTCCTATGTGCGTGATTATGATTTCAGCGTTGTTCTGTCAGAACATAACAAAGGTCAGACTGAATTCAGCCTGCCGGATGATTTTGGTCAGCTGCATGGCAATATTTTCAAAAGTTTCGTGAACTCAGCGGTCTATAAAGAGAACTTCAGTAAATCGCCGGTTATCTGCCTGAGTGTATCGAGCAAAAACACCTACGTGCGCACCGGTAATCAGCATCCGGTATTGGGCATTGAATATCAGCAGGATGAACCTTCCCTGACTGACTTCTATTTCGGAAAAATGGGTCTGAAAGTGCGTTTCTTCATGCCGCAGGGCAGTGTTGCGCCGCTGGCTTTCTATTTCCACGGTGACCTGCTCAGCGATTACACCAATCTCGAGCTGATCAGCACTATCAGCACCATGGAAACCTTCCAGAAGATCTATCGCCCTGAAATTTACAACGCCAATTCTGCGGCGGGACAGTGCTATCAACCCACGCTGCAGCATCAGGATTATTCGTTAACCCGGATTGTTTACGATCGCGAAGAACGCAGCCGCCTGGCCGTCGAACAGGGTAAGTTTACTGACACGCATTTTATTAAGCCGAATCAGACACTTCTCGCGCAATGGTCTGCTGAATTTGTTCTTTGATTAATTAAATATAGAAGGTCACCTGCTATGAAAACCTTATTACCGACATCTACTGCTGGCAGCTTGCCTAAACCCTCCTGGATTGCGCAGCCAGAGGTGCTCTGGTCACCCTGGAAACTGCAGGATGAAGAGTTAGTCGACGGCAAAAGAGATGCGTTGCGTCTGTGTCTGGACGATCAGGTTCGGGCCGGTATTGATATCGTCAGTGATGGCGAGCAGACCCGTCAGCACTTCGTGACGACGTTTATTGAACACCTCAGCGGTGTGGATTTTGAAAAGCGTGAAGTGGTGCGAATCCGTAATCGCTATGATGCGAGCGTCCCGACCGTGGTGGGTGAAGTCTCACGTCAGAAGCCCGTGTTTGTTGAAGATGCGAAAATCCTGCGTAAGCTGACCGATCGTCCTATTAAGTGGGCGTTGCCGGGTCCGATGACGATGATCGATACCCTTTATGACAATCACTATAAAAGCCGCGAAAAACTGGCCTGGGAATTCGCAAAGATTCTGAATCAGGAAGCCAAAGAATTAGAAGCCGCTGGCGTGGATATTATTCAGTTTGATGAGCCTGCGTTTAACGTCTTTTTCGATGAGGTGAACGACTGGGGCATCGCCGCGTTGGAGCGCGCTATCGAAGGTCTGAAGTGTGAAACCGCGGTTCATATCTGCTACGGCTACGGCATTAAAGCGAATACAGACTGGAAGAAAACTCTGGGTACAGAGTGGCGTCAGTACGAAGAGGTCTTCCCTAAATTACAGCGTTCAGCTATCGATATTGTCTCACTGGAGTGTCAGAACTCGCGGGTTCCGATGGATCTGATCGAGCTGATTCGCGGTAAGAAGGTGATGGTCGGTGCCATCGACGTGGCAACCCATACCATTGAGACACCTGAAGAAGTGGCGAATACGCTGCGCAAAGCGCTGCAGTTTGTGGATGCTGAAAATCTCTATCCTTCAACCAACTGCGGCATGATTCCACTGCCGCGTCAGGTTGCCAATGGCAAACTGCATGCGTTAAGTGCGGGCGCTGAGATTGTCCGCAGAGAGATTCTGGGGAGATAGTCCTCACTTCTGCACACTTCAACAGGCTCAGTCCGGACCGCATCATGCGGCCAGTTTTCGGGAATTTTCCGGACTGATCTCATCCGAATTTGTACTTTCTAAAGCGGTGGTCAAAAGAGTTTTCTGCAAAACGGATTACTATTATCACCATCCGATCCCATCTCTGATCACGAGCATCTTTATATTTATCTGTCATTTCTTAAATACATATCCCTAAAGCGTTTGTGTATCGACACCCTGTTTTCGGTAAATCTTTTCAGAAAATGAAGGCTGCTCATGGAAGACTGGCGCTGTGGCTGTTTTCCCTCTCAGGTCCATTGATTGACGAGCTGCCAGAAAAGAGCCGCAGGCTAGGTGACGTCACCAAATCGAATTTTCAAAATGACCCGCTTTTCCTGATGCGATGCAGGATAGCAGGATATTATTTCAGCAAAGGTTTATCCTCTCATTAAGACTTAAGCAGATATATTCACTACATAGTAATAAACGAATAGCCATCGCCTGACGACTTTTACTGCTGCACATGATGTTCCCGGTGCCGGAAATCCGTAAACTTGATTTTATATAGCAGTCACACGGTCATACTTTGAACGTTAACTAATACCATCAGTATGGCGCGCTACCAATAATCGGGATAAGCCGACATTCATTTGCTTTCTGCAAGGAGTTTACCGTGCTGTCTGCGTCTGATTCAGAGTTTAGATGGGAAAATTAAAATTTTCCGTTGCAGAAAAAGATGCTGCTCAATAAAAAAATTTTATTTATTGAAAGTCGATCAAAACCCCCAACTAATAATAAATCAGCTGAACACGCTTCAAGCAGATTATCATAAAAAGTATAGGCTAACCAGAGTTAGCTACTTATTGGTATTTTAACAATCCACTACTTAGTGAGTAATAATGAGATAATCAGAAAAATATAACTATATTAATGAGAACATATATAGGTTACAGAACCTCTATCTTTAACAATGACATCACCATCTGGCGATGCATAAAAAGAGAGGTAGTAAGTTGAGTCATTACTGAGCATTTTTTTAAACGTAATATCTTCTGGAACCGTATCGTTATTTTTCTTAACGGTCTGACCGTAGGTGATAGATTTCACTTTAGCTCCCTGAATTCTATAAGGCATGTCGGAATTAAGGATGTATTCTTTATCGCCGTTTATAACGGTTCCACGATATGTTGATAAACCACTTCCATCGCTATAGTTGAAGCCAATGAAGGAGGCGTAAATTCTATATCCATCCGGATATGCCAGGGTTAGCTCAGACGAGCACGTGTAAATGAGCCTGGTGCTTTTAAAATATGCATAATTAATGCTCGCCGAGAAAATAACCGATGCACAAACTGACCAAACGAAAACTTTATTTGATTTCAACATTTCTTAGCCCGCCAGATGTTTAATAGTCTCACAGGAGTTTTTTTTCTCATTACGAGAGCAGATGCCAAGTGTATATTCTGCGAGTAGCCCAGAGCGAAGAAAGTTACCCTGAAAATAAATGCTTTTATTGCCGTTTTTGCAATTAATTTTATTTACATCAATAACATGCAAGGCATTATCTCTGAGTTGTGCGATGTCATATCCAGCACTCCTGTTAATAATGTAAATCCGGCAGGCTTGAAAATCGAAAGAATCATAAAGGCTTAGTTTTTGTATGCTGAATTCCTGTACATGCTGAAGGTAAAGGCTCCCCATTCCTATAAGGAGTATGAAAGGCAGGATTAACCAGCGATAATTATGAAAAGTTCTATCAGCTCTGCTTTCCTCCACAAGAACATGCATACCCGGACTTCCATCTGAAATTTTCTCACTCTGTAAATCAGACATAGTGTCTTCAGAGGAATTTAAAGTTGACTCGGAGCCTGAAAGTATCGGGCCAGGTGATCTATTATTTTGGCCGCGATTTAACTCAAATATATCAACATCTGCGACAAGTTTAATGCCTATTTTTGGCACGGTAATAATTATATTCTTGCTGTGGCCAAGAGTGGTAATTGCTTTCCTCAGTTCGCTGACTGCCATGTAAACATTGTTATAAGAAGAGGTATAGCCATAATCTTCCCATACTTTTTGAAGAAGCTCATCACGCGTGGAAATTTCATTAACATTACGTATCAGCTCATCAAGTAATCGGGAAGCTGCATTCGATATAAGTATGCTATTCCCATCATGTAAAACCAGGCATAACTCATTGGTTGCGGGTATAAACTTTATACTTTTATTCAAAATAAAATACATAAATACTCCTTGTGAATTCACTCAACTCGCTGAAATCACTGATACATATCTTCTGGGACAAGTCAGTCATCCGGGAACGTGCCTCTACAGATGCATTAATACTATCTTTTTCTTATGCTAAAAACACCCCCGGATACTCGAATAATCTTTTAAATATCATTTATGCAGAATTTTTGTCTTTATTATTGCCTTTTGGTGAAATAAATACCCAATCAAGCTTAAAAAAGTGAGAATTATCTCACTCAAAGTGCCGAGAAAATGATGCTGAAGATTGTAGTGGAGTAGGGTTAACCAGGACCAAATTTTAAACCCATCCTCTATTCGACTGTTTTCACTATCTGAAATGTATAAGCACGACATAGCTATTTAATAAAGGGGAGGTCTCTTCTTCCAATAGAGATTCGGTACAAATTATTAAGCCTGTTAAAAGATAAGGAGCACTCAAAATGGAGTTTATGAATGAATTGATTTTATGGCCAGACTCAAACTTTTACCTTAAAACAGGTCTTTGTGCCCTTGAATCATTATGTATAAATAAAAGCGTCAGGAAAGAGTACTTGTTTGTTGATTTTTCATGTCTCAATATCAGGTGCTTTATTAATGATAAATGGATTATCCTGTTAAAGAAAGCTAAAAGAAAAATAATACTCATCTGTGACAGCGTACTAGAGCCTTTAGCTGAATACTGGAGAATCCGTGAGAGAAAGATTAGCGCTGTGATTTACAGTGATTTTTCTCTGGAAAAAACAATCGGAGTTTTTAATGCGGCTCATTATATTTCACATATTCCTTCAGATAAGAAAATTAACAGATTGGATAAAGTTGAAATAAAATATATTAATCTCTCATTGAAGGGATTAGATCCGATGTGTATTTCTAAAGCACTGTACTTACCAATTAAAAAGGTTTATCAGCTCAAGCCGATGATAAGCCGAAAGTTGGGTAGAGATATAACGAAAGTATTATTCAATCAATGCCCGCCCGTAATTAAGTAGCTCAATAAGTCGCTAATAACTTCATCAGGTGATTACAGCCATGCAAAATTCATTGAAAAGAAAAAAAGCAATATTTTTTATTGTCGCCTCTATGTCTCCCCCTGTTGGGGCAGATGTTATATTCGACGGGGATGTTAATCAAAAAAGTAGTAGTGAATCATTTTCATCCTATGAGGGGGACATAATCGTTGGTGATAAAGATACTTCGGGAGACCACATGTTCCCCTCAGGCACTTTGAAAATCGATAATGCATCCGAGGTTTACGGTAGTCAGAGCCTTTATATTGGTAAGGGGAAGCGTCCAGTGGCAGATTTACTATCAAAGAGGCATGGATAAATGTACAGAACAGTTTCAGAGTTGCTAACGGTAAGGGATCATATGGTGAAATGAACATTCTGGATGGAGCCGGGATTATGGCTTCTGGATCGGGCTCAAGCATTGGCGGCGGGGCTGGCTCTACAGGTATCGTACATGTTGCAGGACTTAACTCAGTATGGAGAATACCTTCGGGAACATTAGTTGTAGGCGAGAATGGAACAGGCAGACTTTATATCAGCCCTGGCAGTGAAGTGACGACACTAACGCTTCGAGTCGCTAATAGAAGTGGTTCTAAAGGCATTATCAATGTCGACGGCGGTGCACTTAAAGTCTGGGGATCTGATTCAATAGGTTATGCCTATGTCGGAGTTAATGGCATAGCTGAGCTGAATGTATTCAATGGGGGAACAGTAACTAATAAATATACGAAAATTGGAGGGGAAGGGGGTGTCGGTATTATTAATGTTTCAGATGCCGGTTCTAGTTTCTTAAGCCACAGGTTTATGACAGTTGGTGCCGAAGATAATGGTACCGGCCTGGTTGCTGTTGAGAATGGCGGAAAGATATTTATTGCATCATACCCTCCTTCGCCTGAAGGAGGATCTCTTATTATTGGAGGTGCTGCTGGTGCAACAGGAAAAGTACATATCACAGGTTTAAATTCGGGGATATATGCTGTAAATGAGAAGACGATTATAGGCAAAGCTGGCAGAGGAAACCTTATCCTTCAAAAGGAAGGAGAATTAGAAAGTGCTGGTATAGTGATTGCTCAGCAGAGTGGTTCAACGGGCGTGTTTGATATTGGTGCTCCTGCAAGGCTATCTGCTGTTTCTGCGGGCAAGCTAAATCCTGATGCTACGATCAGCTTTGGAGAGGGTGAAGGCAGGCTAAATTTTAACCATACTGAAAGTGAATACCTGTTTGCAAATCTCATTCAGGGTAAAGGTACTGTTGAAAATAATAATGGTACGACTGTTTTCACAGCACCAAATACGTGGGAGGGTGCTACTAAAATTTCAGGTGGTATTCTGCAGGCGGGCACAGAAAATACCTTCAGCCCTAATGCTACTTACGATGTGGGATCCTCTGGCACATTAAATCTCAATGGCTATAACCAAACGATTGGCAGCCTGACAAATGCCGGCAAAGTAATCGTGTCGGCTAATCAGCCTGGAACAACCTTGAAAGTAAATGGCAATTATATTGGCAATAACGGCTTACTCGTTTTCGGTACAACGCTGGGAGGTGATGATTCAATTTCCGATCGGCTCCTTATATCAGGAGATACCACCGGCACTTCCCGCGTTGCTGTAACTAATCTCGGTGGAAACGGAGCGCAAACCCTCAATGGAATCGAACTGATCACTGTAGGCGGCAAGTCATCAGGGGAATTTGTCCAGCAAGGCCGAATCGTTGCTGGAGCATTTGAATATCATCTGACCCGAGGGAAGAACGACGAAACATCAAACTGGTATTTATCTAACTATAAAGATGATGTCGGTGGTAGCGGGTCTGGTGGAGACAACGAAGGAAACGGTATAGATTCAGGTAGCAATGAAGCTGGTAGCGGGTCTGGCGGAGGCAACGAAGGAAACGGTATAGATTCAGATAACAATGAAGATGGCGTCGGTAGTGCAGGCAGCGGCAGTAACGAAGGTCAAAATGGCGACTCAGATAGCGGAAGCCACGAAGGGAATATCGACGGCGGAGTCACTGAGAGCGGTGAAGACAATGCCGGGATTGATGCTAATAAAATCCAGCTTCTTCGCCCGGAGGGGGGCGTTTATTCAGCCAGTTTGATCGCCGCTGACACTATGTTCCGCTCAAACCTGAGCGACAGGCTTGGGGAAACGGAATATACAGATAACATTACAGGCGAAGATAAAAGCACCAGTCTATGGATTAAAAACAGGGGTAGTCATTCCCGTTATACCGATAAATCAGGACAGCTGAAAACCCGATCCAATAGTTACACGCTATTAATGGGGGGGGATATGGCAAGATTTAATTCAGATAATGGCTCCTCGTTACGCATCGGTGCGCTGGCAGGATATGGCTACAGCCATATACGTTCCGGTTCCATATTGTCAGGTTATAGCGCGCGAGGCATCGTTAAGGGGTACACGCTTGGTCTTTACTCTACCTGGTTCGGTGATGGTTCAAGCGAACATGGTCCTTACCTTGATGCTTTGCTGCAATACAGCTGGTTTAATAACACAATTAATGGTGAAGGACTCAGTGCTGAGAAATATGATTCTAAAGGCCTGAACATCACCTTCGAGACGGGTTATGTAATTGCTATGGGTAACTTAGGTCGTCATGAAGAATTGAACTGGTACGTTCAGCCGCTGATCAGTGCTACATGGTCTGGTATTCGTAGCGATACACACCACGAATCTAACGGCACAGAAATACGAGGTGATGGAAATGACAATATCACTACCCGGCTGGCATTGAAGTCTTTCCTTAAAGGTCATAGTACTCTGGATGAAGGAAAACAGCGCAATTTTAAGCCATTTGTTGAAACATCATGGATACATAATACAGAATTACGTGGCATCACCATGGATGGCGTTACTGTTAGTCAGGCTGGCACCCGAAATATTGGGGAGCTAAAACTTGGTGTTGAGGGACGAATTGCTCCGGAACTTAACCTGACCGGCTATGTATCACAGAAAATGGGAGGTAAGGGGTATTCTGAGTCGCAGGCTATGTTAGGCCTGAAATTTAGTTTTTAAATCAGAAAAGCTCTATTACAGTAATCAGATTATTGATTCATAGGAACTATACAATCTGATTACTGGTTTCCTGTTCGTATTAGTTATTTTCCTGCACTATCTTTAACACTCCCTATGCCGACTAAAATGCTTCTGCAATTTATAGCACAATAATACTCAGGGTTGAATAAACTCATGAGTGTTAAATCAAGGAGAATCTACAGCAGGCATAACAAAACCAACCTTTCCCGGAACCGTTCTAAGGCACTTCCTTATCTTCCCTTTAACCAAATGCAATACAGAGACAATGCGAAAACCTGTGTTACGCCTTCCCAGCATATAAAGTACTTTTCAGTTCGGAATCAACCTGTCATATCAGAGTAATGTTCTTTATTTATCTTTATTAATAATATAAATCACTAAAATAAGTGATTTGCGTTAGGATGATTGCACCTTCTGAGAGACATAGATTCATCTGCAAAACCTCTGAATGGAGCAGTTAATGAAACATTTAATAAAACCAAATCTGTGTTGCATACGCTGTTCGCGCAAATGCCTTATTACACCGTACACAGATGTACTCATAGGTAGATGTGAAATTCAGAAGTTCACTGTATGGCCGGGTAATAATAATTATTTAATTGAGGGGTTGAAATCTTCATTCCCACAGAAAAAAGAAAGTACTCTACTGCGAAATATCGTTTTTGTGGATTTCTCTATCTATAACTTGCGATATTTCACTAACAGTTATTGGCTGGAGAACCTGAAGAAAACCGGATTGGTAATCATCCTTGTTTGTGATGATAAAATGATATCACTTGCTAATTTCTGGTCCGAGAATGATATGTCTGTAAATAAAATGCTTCACCGGGGGAGTAACATCGATAATATCAATGAGGTCATCTGCAGTAATCGTATCCACACGGAGGGAGGTGAAAGTAAAAGAATTATTTCGCTAAATGAAAATGAAATGAAATTTCTCGATCTGACATTTCAAGGTTGTGCGCTTTCAGCCATGCCCAAGGTAATGTCCCTTGGCAAAAAGAAAGTTTACAACATAAAACAATCTATCCACCGCAAAATGGGCGCTGATCTTCATCAGCTCATTTGCATCTAATAGACTTTTAAAGGTGATAAAGAAATGAAAATTAAATTAAATAAAGCATGCCTTTCCCTGTTTATTTGTGGAGCGCTGTCCGCCGGATCAGCTTATTCTGCTTCAGATAACACAATCAATTTCCAGGGAGAAGTATCTGATGAAACCTGCTCCGTTACAGTTAACGGCAATGCAGCATCGCCTGTAGTTTTAATGCCGACAGTGAGTAAATCTGATCTTACAACAAGTGGCGCTACTGCGGGACTGACAGCATTTACGGTAGGACTTAGCGGTTGCACGGGTGATAGCACCGCATCTACCAAAATTTCTACAGTCTTCATTGGTAATAATGTAAGTTCCTCTGGCAATCTGATTAATAGTGGTACAGCGCAAAATGTTGAAGTTCAGCTGCTGGACACTAAGGATGCCGTCATCGATCTTACAAGTGGTTTTAATGGTAGCGGCGATTTGACTCTTGAACCTGGTGCTACTGAAACTTCAGCAGATTATAGTGCACAATATTATTCTACAGGTGGTACTACCGCAGGTACTGTTGCGGCTTCGCTTCAATATGCAGTGACTTACCAGTAATTAATTATGATGCGCATTATATAATGCGCATCGTTTTTGCACTGAGAAAAAAGAATGAAAAAACTCAATCCTACTAATTATTGTGCTCGTGCGATATTTTTAATTTTATCGTTATTAACTAGTCATGCATACGGCAGTGTTACTATTTTAGGAAGTAGGATAATTTATCCAGAAAAATCTGGTTCGGTGGATGTACTGTTAAAAAACAATGACGATATACCTTATGTCATTCAGACCTGGTTTGATGATGGAGATACTGATTCTCAACCGCAAAAACAAAATAATGCGATTTTTATTTCATCACCTCCTGTATTTCGTATTCAGCCACGCTCAGGTCAAATCATCAGAGTGATCTTTTCATCCAGTAGAAAATTAGCAACCGACAGGGAGACGCTTGGGTGGTTCAATATGCTACAGATACCACCTTCAAATCTGGATGATTCAAAAAATAAAAACGCTATGTTAGTTATAGTCCGAAATCGAATAAAAACATTTTACAGGCCTGCTGCTATCGGTAACCCCGGGAATATTCTCAACAACCTGAAGTTAACTTATGTGTACGATTTAAAAAAAGGAGGTGGCGTCGAAATTGAAAATCCTCAGCCATGGCATGCATCAATCGTTGATATTAAAGCAAATATTAATAGTGGAACCTATAAAAGTGATGCTGAGATGATTCCACCGTTTTCAAAAAAAACGTTTTGGTTCAACTCTTCAAAATTGCGTCCTAACGACAATGGCGAAGTAATCGTAGCAGCGATTAATGATCAAGGAGCAAGATTAAGTGAAAGATATAACATTAATCACAAATAATAAAAAACTTGCTATATTCTCATTTATTTTTACTTTCTGCACTTCCAAAGTAGGTCATTGCGATGATTATTTTTTTGATTCATCTATGTTCAAAGGTACTGCCTATGGGAAAAATATTGACCAATTTAACCATGATGCAACGCCTTCAGGTAATTATATTGTTGATATCTATCTGAACGGGAATCTTGTTTCATCCCAGGAAAAAGTTAATTTTACAGAAAGTCACGATAGTAAAGGTGCACAGCCTTGCCTGACACCACAACAAATGCAGAAACTTCAGTTAAAAATCACTGATAAAGACATAGCCACTCATGCGTGCAGGAGCCTGGTAAAATGGTCTGAAAAGGGAGGCTGGGAGTTTGATCAAGCCTCACTTCGTTTACAACTCACGATCCCCATGACGGAGTTAAATAGAAAACCCCGAGGTTACATACCTCCATCAGAGTGGGATAAAGGAATTACAGCGTTATTTTTTAGACATAATACTAACTTTACATGGACCAATAATACTGATTCTGATTTTGAATATAAGTACCTTTGGAGTGGCATTACAGCAGGCACTAACTTAGGCAAATGGCAACTGCGTCATCAAGGAAATTTTCGTTATATTGATGCCAGCACGGGCAGCAGTGCATATGATTATAACTCTGTTAGAACATGGATACAGCGTCCACTTGAAAATTTCAATAGTCAGATTTCCATTGGTGACAATTACACTGATAATTCTCTGTTTGGCAGTTTATCTTTTAATGGGATTAAACTGGCCACCGACGAAAGAATGTGGCCGCAGGGTAAGCGCGGTTATGCCCCTGAAGTGCATGGTGTTGCATTATCAAACGCCCGTGTGGTTGTTAAGCAGCTTGACAAGGTAGTTTACGAAGTAAATGTTCCACCCGGCCCATTCATTATTGATGATTTATATAACACGCGCAGCCAGGGTGACCTTAAAGTTGAAGTTATCGAGGCAAATGGTAAAAGTTCTACATTCATTGTCCCGTATTCTTCAGTCCCTGATTCTGTTCGTCCAGGCACCTGGCATTATTCGGCTTCATTAGGCCGCGTAAGACAATTTTATTCAGTTGAAAATGAATTTTTTGAGGGGATTTTGCAGAGAGGCTTAAGCAACAGCATTACCGGAACGGCTGGCTCCAGACTGGCTAAGGACTATCAGGCATGGCTGGTTGGGGGAGTCTGGTCAACCAGCGCGGGAGCAATTGGCGTTAATAGTACTTTTTCAAATGCAAAAGTCGAAAATGATGAGACTCTGAGAGGGTGGCGAGGAGAAGTTAGCTACAGCAAAACATTCCAGACTAAGACCAATTTAGTTCTTGCTGCCTATCGTTACTCTACCAGCGGATTCAGGGATCTACAGGATGTACTTGGTGTTAGACGTCAGAGTCACTCGAATATTGATTACTATTCCGATACGTTGCATCAGCGGAATCGTCTGTCTGCCACAGTTAGTCAGTCCATGGATAATCTTGGTTTACTTAGCCTGAGTGCGAGTACTTCTGACTACTATAATAATCAATCACGCATCACTCAGTTACAATTAGGCTACAACAATAACTGGAAAAAAATCAGTTATGGCTTAAATTTCGGACGACAAAGAACATCCTGGAATTATAGCAGAAGTCGTCTCGATTTTGATAAAAATCAGGATGACAGTCGACGTGAAAAATACACCGAAAATACGTTTTCTTTTAATGTTTCTGTACCGCTGGACTGGGGTAGAAGCCTTTCCTCTGTTTCATATAATTATAATCAATCAAAGGAAACCCGCTCATCCATTGTTTCTACTACAGGATCGCTTGGTGAAAACAGGGAACTATCATACTCAGTATATGCAGGCACAGATCATGCGCGTAGTTCATCAGATGGAGATACAACAACATTTGGTGCCAATATGCAACAGAATAACCGCATAGGTAGCTTACGTGCGAATTATGGTCAAGGTGATCACTACCGACAGGCTGGCTTAGGAATGAGTGGAACAGTGTTGATTCATAAAGGTGGCATCACGGCAGGGCCTTACACTAATGATACTTTCGCTCTGATTCATGCAGAAGGTGCGGAAGGCGCAGAGGTTCAAAATGGTCAAGGTGCTGTGGTAGATAGTTACGGATACGCAATTTTACCTTCACTAACGCCATATCGCACAAACGATGTAAGTTTGAATACTTTGAAAATGAACCCTGATGCAGAATTAAGCGGCGGAAGCAAGCGAGTCGTTCCCTATGCGGGTGCTATTGCCAAAGTTAACTTCTCCACTATAAGGGGAAAAGCACTCCTTATTAGCCTTGTTACTGAAGCAGGCGATACGCCTCCTATGGGTGCTGAAGTTCATGATGCAGAAAGTAATTTAATAGGTGTCATAGGGCAAGGTGGGCAGCTTTATGCAAGGGTACCGAATAATTCAGGAACATTAAGAGTTGACTGGGAAGATAATGAAAAGAAACGTTGTCTGGTCAGTTATCAGCTTGATAGATCCATGAATGAGTCAATTATTCATCTCAATCGCACGTGTAAAAAGGCGTAGATTATGAAAAAAGAAAAAATGATTATTTCATTATTATGTTCTTTTTTTGGTTTTAGTTTTCCTGCTTTGTCTAATTGCATAAAAGTAACAAGTACATCATCTCTTTCTGCTCAGGCGATATCAGCAGGATATACCGCATCGCCATGGACTGGGGCGTGCGATACTTGCTCTGGGAATTTAGGTTTACCTTCAGTAGTCAGCCTTAGCAGTGGTTCTTTCCAGCCATCAGGTACTCTTCTGGCGAGTTCTGTTGCTAGCTTTATTAACTCAGCAAGCAATAAAAGTTACAGCCCAAACCAGATTCTTTTCAGATGTGAACTTAATGACAGTGATAGTCTCTATGAAATGTATGCTACAAATGGTGATAGCACATATGCTGGCAGAAATGCTGTATCAGAATTAGACGGCGCGTATTTCGATGTGGCTAAAAATGTCGCTGTGCGCATGACAAATGTGGCGACGGGTGAGTATTACAGCCGGTTCTGGAAAGCCAGAAGACTCAATGCTGATAGCTGGTATTCTGATGAAAAATATATCTATGTACCTGCAAGTGCTTTCAGTGATGTCTTATACGAAATGTTTAAAATCGATGCGACTAATTATTATATGAATGGTGCCAGCAGATATGTCGATCTTATGACACAGCCGCGTGGCTACATAGCTTTTAAGGGACCAGGTCTCGCGACTAACAACCTTTCTCCTGGTCAGGATAGCGCCAGTAACTTCCCAGGATTCTATGATATATGGCCAGCTGCGTGGAGTACTTATAAAGATGTTACTTACATCCGTGGGGCGCTTTGTGAGGTTTTAGATTATCCTTCACTGGTTATATTACCCCCGATTAGTGTTGGTGCATTACGTGGTGGCGGAAGTAGTCAGACCCCATTCAACATTAGTCTGCAATGTGATGCCGGAGCGGTTTCTGATACGAACAACTCAACAAGTAGTTCAGCAAACGTAGCAATGGGTTTTTTAGTTAATCAGGCAAGTGCAGTTCGTCAGGCTAATAATCTTGGACTGGTAAATAGCGGTGGGGGTCTGACCTGGCTTCTTGACACTAATTATGGTAGTGGAGGTGTCGCGTCAGGGGTTGGAATAAAAATTTATGATAAAACTGGTACACCTATCAATCTTCTGCCTGAGCAAGGTAGTAAAGGTTCCGGTAATATCCGAGGCTGGTATGCCTATAAAGATCTTACCTCATTAGTATCTTCTGATTATGCAGAAATTTATAGTGGTGACTTTACTGCATCACTTGAAGCTATCAGCGGGCAGAATGTTTCGTCAGGTACAGTCAATGCGCAATTACAAGTTGTTATCAGTTTTCAGTAATGTTTTTATAGCCGCTACTTTTATTTTAAGTTTAGAATCTTTTGCAGCGGTTAATGTTGATAAAACACGTCTGATTTTTAATTCTTCAGATATGACTCAAACTATTAATCTATATAACAATAGTTCAAGTCCTGCTGTTGTTCAACTATGGACTGATGATCAGGATATCAATGTTTCTCCTGATGAAAGCAAAACACCGGTGATCGTGTTGCCGCCAGTATTGAAGATACTACCTAATGAAAAACGTTCTTTGCGTGTCATACTGACGACCAGGAAAGAGTTGACGTCAGATCGTGAATCTCTTTATTGGCTAAATATTTATCAAATACCATCAATTATTAAGTCAAAAGACAGAAATATGAATAAGATCTTTTTCCCGTTGCGTTTGAGGTTGAAAGTTTTTGTCCGTCCTGCTCATTTAGGATCACCTTCATTTGATGATATGCAAAAGTTGAAGTTTATAAAAAGAGGAGCTGAGTTAAGGGTTGTCAACCCTACCGCATGGTATGCATCCTTGAATGTCAGTATTCCTGGGTTCAAAAAAATAAGTAAAATCATGATCGGTCCGCTTGCTGAAGCGTCAATCCAGACAGAAAGAGAAATAACAGAAGATAAAATAAATTATGAAGTTATAGGTGATAGTGGGTTCTCTGTTATGCATACTACAAAAATCACTTCACTTTATGATTCTCTTAAATAAAATGCAATTAATAAGGCAACACTCGGAGGTTGTAATGCAAAATAATCTTTATCATGGTATGACTGAAACAGAACTGGATGAAGCTTACAACAATACTGCAATTGTCAAAGATTTCGATGGATTATTAAAAAAACTACAAGCGAGAAGTCGTGCGCTCTACAAAAAGTATCACTGGATCCGTGATCGGTCTTATGGCCGTAAGCCCCGGCAACGCTACGACTTCCTGTCATCTGGTATAAAAAACTCGCCTACTTATATTTTTATACATGGTGGGTATTGGACAAATTGTAATAAAGAAGATTTTGCCTTTATTGCGCAGGGACCTCACGCAAACGGCATGAATGTCATTTTGGCTGAATATACTCTTGCACCTGATGCAACAATGACAGAAATCGTTAATGAAATCGGGCACCTGATTAAGAAAATCAAAGACGATCAGGATTTCCTAGGGGTACGCGATAGTCCGCTATACCTGGCTGGTCATTCCGCAGGTGGACATCTTGCCGCACTTTACCGCTCACATCATGCTATATCCAGGGTACATATGATCAGTGCACTCGTGGATCTTAATCCGATAAGTATGTGTTGGTTGCAAGATAAATTAAAGTTAACGCCTGTAGAAATAAAATTATATAGCCCACTTTTTCATCTGGAAAAAGGTGCTCCAACGCTGGTTTCGGTTGGTGGCGATGAGTTACCTGAACTTATAAGGCAGTCAAGCTGTTATGCAGACGAATTAGTCAGGATTGATAAATCAGTGAAAATGTTTACTCTTCCCATGGCAACCCATTTCACCATATTAGATGATTTAGCTAATCCTGATGGGTTTCTTATGAAGCAATTCATGACTCTGAAAAAACCGGGCACTCCTAAAATATACTAACTTATTAGGCTGTAGTAATAATTTCGGTTTTTATGCAATTTTATCTATTCGCATTTTTAAAAGGCTACAACATGAAGTTAAAACTCTCACGCCGTAAATTACTAAGAAGTATTCCTTTACTGACGGGTAGCGCTTTTTTATCACATTCGTTACTTAATAATGTTTATGCTACGAGCGGTTCGTCTGTTTATAACAACTCATCAGTAACTGAAAATTTATTTAATGCAGGGGCTTCATTAAACAAAACTCTTATAACCTATTTTCAGGTGCCTATGCAAAAACGTTTGAGGGTCAATGAAAAAGAGATACAGGGAAAACCCTATTCGCACTTCTTTAACAGCAGACTTGATGCTCCACTCGAAATGGTTACTTCTCTGGAAAAGGGTCCATTAGCAAAAAATCACATCCTGCCTCCGACAATTGAGGGGCTAAAGGTTTTATTAGAAGATTTCGATAAGTATCCACCATCCGGATACGGTGTAGTTGAAGATGGGCCATGTGCTTATGCGCAAAGCCAGCATCTCTTTCCTGGAGTAACGACGGATATGTTCAGGTGGTGGTTTACCTGGCATCCAGTTGAAAGTGAGCGTTATTATCTGTGGTTCCCTCATGCACATGTTCATAATTCTGTTGCAGATCCTAAGCGATTAGCTGATAGCAGTCTGAGTTATGATAAGCGCATATACGGAAACCCTAATCACATAATTGAATATATCGGTGAGAACTATCTCGATGGAATTATTAATTTTGACGCTCCGGAAAGCCTGGGTTTAGATAGTGAACTACTGAGACGAAACAATTTCACCTTTAACGCTAGTGGCATAATTACCCCTTATGATCATCGCTTAACACCACTGGTCATGATGATTCATCTTGGGCGTGATACTCCAGCTGGTATGCAAATGATAAACCGTTACTGGATAGGGACACATCCGTCGTGGAATCGCTTTTCAAATTTTCCAAACGGAGCAAAGCTTTCTGAAGAATACATTACCAGGGCAGGTATGAACGCGGAATCGTTAGAGTTATTTGCATATGAAATGGCAGTGCATGATATGACAGAATTTACGTCGCTGGGACGCTTCCTGCCTCATATTTATAAGGAATTTGCCTGATAACAGATAAGACAGGAAAATATCAGACGACAGCGAATATGAAAGATTCCATGAGTATTTTTGTGTTTTGCCGGGGCCTCTGTCCCGGTTTTTTTACCTTCTCTGTTTAACCGATTATATTGAATATGTGCCATAACGAACTTAAGAACTTCAGTGTATTTTACCCACCATCGACTGCAAAGACCTGCGTAATTCCATGGGTCAAAAGCTTCATTAATTATCCCCCGGACGATATTTATGGAGTCAAAACTATTTCATTTTTAATCAGCAACTCTTATTTTTAAATATAGCCCTGCTGATACCGGTAATCGCTGCTTTTAAAAAGTTATCAGCCATTATGTTCTTCCTCCAATCGAGTCATTTTTTACGTATCACTTGTTTGTGTACGTCACTGGTTAATCAGGCAGGCCGGAGTACGATAACGGCATATCGACAGCCCTGAGTCGTTTTATTTCTGAACACGCAGTCAGCCGGATCGCCCAGTTCCAGACAGTCGCCAGCAGCCATCTCATAGGTGCTGGTACCTGCTTCAAAAGTCAGTGTCCCTTCAATTACCCATATCAGCTGGCGTCTTGAAACATAGGAGATTGCCGGCATCGGCACAGCGGTATTTGCCGGCAATTCGACACTGACCAGATCGACCGGCATCTCGCCCGGTGAAACGTGGCGACGCAGATAGCCGGTTTCCGGATCCTGCCACACCGGCTGATTTTCATGCCTGACCAGCGTCCCGGTTTGCACTTCAGTCTGAGCAAGCAGCTGTGAGATAGTCATATCAAACGAGCCTGAGAGGCGCGCTAACAGAACCGCCGTCGGGCTGCTCTCCCCACGCTCAATCTTATGGATCATCGCCCGTGAAACGCCTGAGTTATCAGCCAGCTCGGTAAGTGACCAGCCGCGTTTTTCCCTTTCCTCTTTTACCTTCTGACCGATGCGGAAGTTCAGGTTGTCTTCTTTGCTGGACTTTTTATCTAACATAATGGATAACTATCATAGTGAACAATTCATCTACTTTAGTGAGTGAGCAAAGGGGTGTCCACCATGATTATCCGTGCGGCTGTAGAGAGCGATGCTGAAATCATCGCAGAGATTTATAACGACGCGGTGCTTAACACCACCGCGATCTGGAATGAAAATCGTATTGATGTGGCTAACCGCATCGCGTGGATAAACAGCCGCCAGCAGGCCGGTTTTCCTGTGATTGTGGCGACAGACAAAGATGATACCGTGCTGGGATATGCCTCTTATGGTGACTGGCGTCCCTGGGACGGATATCGTCATACGGTTGAGCATTCGGTTTACGTTCATAAAGATGTACGAGGTAAAGGCGCGGGTGCCGCCCTGATGCAGGGGCTTATCCAGCTTGCTCGCGAAGCCGGGAAGCACGTTATGGTGGCGGCGATTGAATCGGAAAATGCAGCATCCATAGCCCTGCATAAAAAACTGGGATTTATTGAGTCTGGCAGAATGACGGAGGTTGGAACTAAGTTTGGACGCTGGCTGGATTTGACATTTTTGCAGCTGCGTCTGGATGAACGTAAACGACCCTGAGTTGTCCCTTAAAGCGAATCCTTTGATGATACTTCCGGCAGGATGCCGATCCCCGCAGAAGAAAGCTATGTCTGGTAAATGTTTGATTGCTGCAGATCGTTTAAAGCGAGAAACGAAGCCGCAACGAACCAGGAGATAGCAAATTTGCACGTCAGCCGATATAACAGATAAATAACAACCCATCGCTGAGGACATCATGGCGCTTTCGCACGAATTAATCCTGATCTTCACCACCTACTTTGTCGCTACAGCCAGTCCCGGGCCAAGTAATATGGCGATAATGGGAACGGCAATGAAAAAGGGCAGAGGTGCCGCACTGGCGCTGGCTGCGGGTGTCGTGAGTGGTTCGATGCTCTGGGCGCTGCTGGCCGCCTGCGGTGTGCTGACCGTGCTGGCCACCTTCGCACAGTTGCTGATCGTGCTAAAAATTGGCGGAGGGTTATATCTGTTATGGCTGGCGTTTAAAGCCGGCAAATCTGCGTTACGCCGCACTGAGGCCAGCGATTTTAAAGCCAGCGATGAGCGGGTCGCATATGGCAGACTGTTTCGTCAGGGTATCCTAATGCATATCGGCAATCCCAAAGCGATTCTTACCTGGGTGGCCATTATGTCGTTTGCACTGAAGCCGGATGTGGTCGCCGCCACGCTGCCGATAATCATCTGCGGCTGTGCGGTGATTTGCGTGGTTGTGTTCGGCGGTTATGCTCTGCTGTTCTCAACCGCCATGATGGGCGCATTCTACCGTCGCATTCGTCGCGGACTCGATGCGCTATTAGCCTGCTGCTTTGCGCTGGCAGGGCTGAAACTGGTCTTCAGCCGCAGTTAATACTGATGAAGGTGTACGAGGGGTTATCCGCTTCTGGCTCAAATCCGCAAAAGATCATGCAATGAGCCGGAGCGGCATTAAAATGACAGGGTTGCGGTAGCGCTTCTGCAGCCCCTTACTTTAACACCACTATGATCAGGCAAGTAGTCAGACAAACCAGGAATCTGAGTGAACAGGATGATGAAATGAAAGGCGCATGTCTGTGTGAAACCGTTGCTTTCGAAATATCAGTAACCCCCACGCGCTATTACCGTTGTCACTGTTCTTTGTGCAGAAAACAGAGTGGAACCGGCTATAACCTGGCAACGATCGTAAAAGAGAGTGACTTTAGCTGGATTTCCGGTGAGAGCCAGATCGCGTCATGGCGCAAACCCACCGGTTATCGCAACGATTTTTGCGCCAGCTGTGGCTCCACAGTGCCTAACCGGTTGCGTGGCAGGCCTTATATCTGGCTTCCGGTTGGTTTACTCAGTGAGCCTGCCGATATGCAGTGCACAGGTGATTATTGTACTGATGACGCCATGCCCTGGGACACAATCCGTTCCGAGACAAATCATTCCGGACCGGTAGAATCGCTGGACTCTCTTCTGACGAGCTTAAAGCTTATTGATTGATGGCAGTGGTGCTTCTTTGTTATTCAAAAAGGGTTACTGAGTCAGAACGACCCCATTAACGGAAAACACACATTATTCCGACAGCCTGTGTTCATCGATCATTATTCGTTAGCTTTAATCCCCAGTAGTCAGAACAGGCTTTAACATCGCGGGGAGAAGGAAGCAGAAGTTTTGGCAGTCTGACCTGGTCGTAAAGCTTTTTATGGTGCTTTCGATTTTGCGGGGCAGTACGGAGAATATATTTCAGCATCTCCAGGTTCATCTGCTCTCTGCCCCTCCCCAGACCGCCAATACGCGGCGTGGATGAGTAACATCTGCGAATGTACCGCAGCAGTGCCACTGTCACTTTTACATCCAGCAGAATTAAGCCTGTGGCACGAGAGAATCGTTCTTCAATGCATTTGGTGTAATTACCCTCCATCACCCATCTTTCCTGGCTCACCGCTTCAGCATGCAAACGGAGAAATTCTGCCGGTGCTCTGGACATCCATTGGCTGTCCGGAATATGGTGAAGCTGGTCCAGATGAACTGCTGGTAGATCTGTTTTGTGAGCAATGGCTTCAGCTAAGGTCGATTTTCCGCTGTTAGATGGACCCATAATACAAATGCGTGGCCCAAGCGCGTCTAATGGAAGTGCACTATTCACAACGTCTCCTCTGAATTAACCCTGTCTGAAATGGATAAATGCGTACTGCTCTGAAACTTTCCTGTGCATTCCGTAAAGTCTGAAACGCTGCCGGGACCCGTTGGCTGGTCAGCCTGGGGATTCTGAACCTTTTCTGGATCAAAGTCAGGCCGCAGCGGCGATGATAGCCAGACTTGCCCTGAGCCGTCTTAACCCAGGCAGCAATAAGATTTCGGTAAAGATTGGTTACATTTTGCCGATAAATTGTTCAACCAATCAAACCGTAGAGGGCATTATGGGGTTAATCAATGGCGTGACAACAGAGGTGGCAAGAGGATATTTAGCCACGCTCACCGTAACAAACAGAGCTGAGAACACGACTAAAGAAACTATTACCGGAAAAGAATTACCTGCCAGTGTGGTGGTGATCTCACCCGAGGCAAGAGCGCGCCTGGTGCAGGCTGTCGCTGAGCCCATCACGGCAGAGCAGCAGGCCAAAAATTCAGAGGAACTGGCAAAGACAAAGTCATCCGGTCAGGGACCGTCCGTTAACCTCGGATATGCGTTATTCAACGATCCCTACACCAGCTGGGACGCCAGAACATTTACTCCGCTTCTGAGTATGACGGCTGCTAATACGCAGACCGCTATGGATGAGTTTGCCGCTGCACTCCATGAGATGCTGGCTGAAGGCCAGGTGGGCCGTAATCAGTACGATAATTCGGATACCTCGGAAGCCATGGCGCTGACCCTGACGCAGTCTAAGCTCCATAAACTGATAGAAAAATATGTCTCCGGCGATAACCAGAAGCAGGCGAATGACATTGCTGATGAGATGATAAGCGTCAAAGTCGCCATTCGTGAACGTCAGACGTTGCTGGGAGCACAGGATACGCTGGCGTTAGCCATACGTCATGGAACACGCGACATGCAGGAGAGCGCACGTGACTATCTCAGCCAGGTTAAGAGCGCAACCGCACGGCCACAGGTGGAGCTGGCCGGGATGATGGAAGCCATGAAGTCGGGCCGTGATATGGACTCTGTCTTCAGCACCTTTGCCGATTTGATTCGTGCCACGCCGAATCCTGACAACAAAGCACAGCCCTCCATTGATGGCGCACTCAGTCAACTGGAGGTTTATCGCCAGCAGTGGCAGGCGTTCACTGAAAAATACGCTTCTTAATGTTCTTATGATCCTGCAGGCAGCACCTCCGTCCCGGCGAAGCAATTTTCCTGAAAGCGGCGTCTGCAGGATCTCCTCCTGACGTTACGCAGTCAGGCGCTGCGATGAGGGACTGTTAATCCCACGCGCTGTCACCACTCCACCCAGAAAGTGACCCTCTGCCAGAAACCACAGATACCGCCCTGGACAAAAAGCACAGATTACACATTTACAAATTTAAATGTGTAAATATAATGTCGCCTCTTCACACATCAGAGGACTTTTTGTCATGCCGTCACTTTTTACCCCCTTGAATCTGGGCGACCTTCAGCTTCGTAACCGCATGGTACTGCCGCCGCTGACGCGCTGCCGCAGTGAACAACCGGGCAACATTCCCGGCGAGATGATGGTGGAGTATTACCGCCAGCGTTCCAGCGCGGGGCTGATGATCACCGAAGGCACCCAGATTGAGCCTCGCGGGCAGGGCTATGCATGGACGCCGGGGATCCACAGCGAAGCGCAGATCGCCGGCTGGAAAAAGGTTACAGAGGCAGTACATCAGCAAGGGGCCACGATTTTCTGCCAGCTCTGGCATGTTGGCCGCGTGTCCCATAATGAACTGCAGCCGGGCAAGCAGGCACCCGTTGCCCCTTCAGCCATCGCAGCCGATAACGTCCGGGTATTTATTGAAACCGGGCCTGGCGCCGGCATATTGACCGCACCCAGCGAGCCACGCGCACTGACTACATCGGAAGTTAAAGAGATCGTAGAGCTTTACCGACGCGCGGCGGAGAATGCCAAAGCGGCTGGTTTCGACGGTGTGGAACTGCATTCCGCCAACGGGTATCTGATTAACCAGTTTATTTCTGAGCACACCAACTTCCGTACGGATGAATATGGCGGATCTGCTGAGAATCGTCTGCGCTTCCTGCGAGAAGTCGTTGAGGCGGTCAGCTCGGTATTTGGCAGCCACCGAGTTGGCGTCAGATTTGCGCCTCTGTTTACCAGTACCGACGAAGAGCGTGTCTATCTCGGTCTGGTTGAAAGTGATCCACACGCGACCTACATCCGCGCAGCAGCACTGCTGAACGAGCTGGAAGTTGGCTATCTCTCCATTGCTGAAGCCGACTGGGACAACAGCCCGGAGATGCCAGAGAGCTTCCGTGTCGCGCTGCGGGAAACATTCCGCTCTCCGATCATCTATTCGGGTCGCTACACGGCTGAAAAAGCGCAGCATGTGCTGGAAAAAGGCTGGGGCGATCTGTTTGGTTTTGGCCGCTCATTTATCGCTAATCCCGATCTGCCCGCGCGGATTAAATCAGGATATCCGCTGAATGAGGTCGATCACGCCTCCCTGTATGGCGGCACTGAGAAAGGCTATACTGACTACCCATTTTACCCATCCTGATATTCTGTGAGGCGGCATGTCCCCCGAAAATGCCCTGAAGTTACTGTCCAACCCGACCAGAGTGGCAGTGCTGAAGTGGCTTAAAAATCCTGACGAAGCGTTTGCGGGCTATACCCAGCTCTACCCCTTCGATCAGTATGGCGTCTGTGCCAGCCTCATACAGGACAAGGCGGGCTTATCACAGCCCGCCACCTCGTTATGCCTGAAAGCACTTCACAATGCGGGGCTGGTTGAAGCCAGCAAAGTCGGGAAATGGACTTACTATCGCCGCGCCGAACCGCGCATTCGTGAAATAACCGATGCGGTAACCCAATCGCTGCAGGCGCTTTAAAAGCGACGGCTTACAGGGTAATGTAGATGTCAGCGCCATCCTTCTGATGGTGACTTCACCGAACGCATTAACTCAGGGTCAGAAAATGTTTATGTCAGTTCAGTCTTTCACCACCGTCACCACCACCACCGCCCCTGGCGGCGGCGTGAGCGACTCTGTGACAGGCACCTGACACAACTGATTCTCACTCCCCGCCGAACCGGACGGGGAGCTGTTCTCCGTTCTTAAAAACTGAATGGAGACAGGTCATGGTTACATCTGAAAGTGCACTTTTAATTATCGACATGCAGCAGGGGCTTTTTAATGGTCCCGAGGCTCCCTTTGCCGCAAATTCGATCTTGTCGAATACCTCAATTCTCATTACTAAAGCCCGGGCTTCTGCCGTCTCCCTCTTTTTCGCACGCCATATCGGCCCGGATGATTCCCCTTTTAACGAGCAAAGCCCGCTGACGCGCCTGATCCCGGAATTGCAGGTCAACCCGCAGAGTGATGTCATCTTCACCAAAAGATATCCCAGCTGTTTCAGGGATACTGGCCTGCAGCTTCAGCTGAGACAAAAGGGCATTAAGCAACTGGTGATTGCGGGGATGAAAACAGAGTTCTGCGTTGATACTACCTGTCGGGCAGCCCCGGAGCTGGGTTTTAACGTCGTACTGATTTCCGATGCGCACACCACCGTCGATAATCCCCACCTCTCTGCGGAGAAGATTATTGCGCATCACAACCAGACGCTGGCGGGCCCCTTTGTGACGCTGGCAACCGCAACTGACTGGCATTTCGGTTCTGCCGGTTAAGTCCGATGTTCTGACCCGGTTCCATGCAGTCTGCTTGACGAAGCTGTCTGCTTAACTTACAACTAAACCCGTCAGGGGAGTCTCGCCAGAGAGACTGAGAGGCTAATAGCGCACCGCGCGGCTTAGCGACCCTTAGAACCTGACCCAGTTGATACTGGCGTAGGAAGACGGGTATCTCATCAGATACTTGCCGCAGGGGCGCATTCGCAACGTTCCTGCCTTTTCCCTCTGTATCACGGGTCTTCGTTAACGGATAACGAGGCCAAATTGAAAAATCTCATCCTGAATCTTTCTTTTCCTGTCCGGTGGACACCATGAGCCGCTGGTCGGTGCTCGGCAGCGGCGTTGCCGGGCTTTGTGTCGCCACGCTGCTGCTGGAGCGGGGAGAAACGGTCGAAGTTATTACTCAGCCTGACTGTCTTGCGGCCTCGCACTGGGCGGGCGGCATGCTCGCGCCCTGGTGTGAAGCAGAAAGCGCACCGCCACAGGTGATCGAATGGGGCCAGCACGCGGCCAGCTGGTGGGCGAAACGCGTTGATGGCGTGGAACAGCAGGGCACGCTGGTGGTTGCTCCGCCGCGTGACAGCCGTGAACTGACGCGCTTCGCCAGCATGACGCAGCAGCATCAGTGGGTCTCTCCCGGTGACATCGAACCCGCGCTGGAAAACCGCTTTGCCCGCGGCCTGTTTTTCGCCGCAGAGGCGCATCTCGATCCGCGCCGCGCCTTGCAGCAACTGCGCGACAAACTGCAACAGGCTGGCGTCCCCTTTCACAGCGTTAAACCCGGCGGCAAAATCATCGACTGCCGTGGCATCCACGCCACCGATCGGCAGCCAGCCCTGCGCGCCGTGCGAGGCGAAATGGTGATCCTGCACACATCCGACGTACAACTCTCCCGTCCTGTCCGGCTGCTGCACCCACGCTTTCCCTGCTATCTGGTACCGCGTGACGGGGGCCACTTCATGCTGGGTGCCACCATGGTCGAAAGCCACGACAGCAGCCCGATCAGCGCCCGGGCGATGATGGAACTGCTCAGCGCCGCTTACAGCCTGCATCCGGCGCTGGCTGAAGCGCGGATTGTGGAGAGTGGCACCGGTCTGCGTCCTGCTTATCGGCAGAACCTGCCGGAAGTCCGCTACGAAAATGGCCGTTTCTCACTTAACGGCCTCTACCGCCACGGCTTTTTGCTGGCCCCGATCATGGCTGAAAAACTTATGTTGCAACTGACTCAGGAGATGACTCATGCGCGTTGAACTGAATGGCCGCACGATTGAAACCGGCGCAACGACGCTGGCGGAGCTTATGGCGGAGCAGCAGATCGATCCGCGGACCGTCGCCACCGCGCTGAACGGGGAGTTTGTACCGCGTAGCCGCTATGCCAGCCAGCAACTTGAGGCGGGCAACCAGCTCGAAATCCTGTCACCGATGCAGGGAGGTTAACCATGTTCTATCAATTTACTCCGCAATCCCGATTTCTGCTCGGCACGGCCGGTTATCCGTCACCGGACATTCTGCATCAGGCGATCAACGCGTCAGGCGCGGAGATTATTACCGTCAGCCTGCGGCGGGAAGGCAGTGAAGGCGGCGCTTTCCGCACGCTGCTGCAACAGCTCAACAAACGTATTCTGCCGAATACGGCAGGCTGCCACACGGTGAAAGAGGCGGTGACGACGGCGCAGATGGCGCGTGAACTGTTCGACACACCTTGGATCAAGCTGGAGGTGATTGGCCATGCCGACACGCTGCAGCCCGATCCTTTTGCCCTGGTTGAGGCCGCACGGATTCTCTGCGCTGACGGGTTCCAGGTGTTTCCCTACACTACGGAAGATCTGATTGTCGGCGAAAAATTGCTGGAAGCGGGCTGTGAAGTGCTGATGCCCTGGGGCGCGCCGATCGGCTCCGGCCAGGGGCTGCGTAATATCGAGGGGCTGCGCGCTATGCGTGCGTGGTTTAAAGATGTGCCGTTGATTATTGATGCGGGCATTGGCGCACCTGGCCAGGCGGCTCAGGCGATGGAGATGGGTTTCGATGGCGTGCTGCTCAACACGGCGGTGGCAAAAGCGCGCGATCCGGTGCGCATGGCCGGTGCCTTTGCTGCTGCGATCCACGGCGGACACGAGGCGTTTCAGGCGGGATTGATGGAGCAGCGCGACATGGCGTCTGCCTCTACGCCTATTTTTGGTCTGGCACAATTCAGTTAAGGAGCAGCGATGGAGCGTTATCAGCGACAGACGATGTTGCCTGAGATTGGTGAAGCGGGGCAGCAGCGGCTGAGCAGGGCAAGGGTGCTGGTGGTGGGGGCGGGCGGGCTTAGTGCAACGCTGCTGCCGTTACTGGCAGGCGCGGGTGTGGGATTTATCCGTCTTTACGATGGCGATCGGG
Organism: Pantoea sp. Ft-CA_14; assembly: GCF_024520875.1. Taxonomy (NCBI): domain Bacteria; kingdom Pseudomonadati; phylum Pseudomonadota; class Gammaproteobacteria; order Enterobacterales; family Erwiniaceae; genus Pantoea; species Pantoea sp. Ft-CA_14. The sequence goes on from NZ_JALNPM010000001.1 coordinate 535,418, forward strand.
TTGAACTGCACAACCTCCACCGGCAGACGCTGTTTGGCGTCGACGATGTGGGTCAGCAGAAAGTATTTTGCGCTCAGCGTGCGCTGGCGCAGCGCAATCCTGACTGTCGCGTTGAGGCGCATCCACACGCGCTAAGCGCCAGTCAACTGCCGCAGGCGCTGGAGGGGATCGATCTGGTGGTGGACGCGGCGGATAACTTCGCTATTACTTATCAGCTCTCCGACGCCTGTTATCCGGCAGGCCTGCCGCTGATCTGCGCCTCGGTGCTGGGACGCAAGGGCTATGTTGGCGGATTCTGTGGCGGTGCGCCTGGCTATCGCGCGCTGTTCCCGCAGCTGCCCACGGCCTCGGGTAACTGCAATACGGCAGGCGTAATGGGACCGGCGGTAGCGACGCTGGGCGCAATGCAGGCGCAGATGGCGCTGAGCGTATTGTTAAAACTGACGCCATCGCCGCTCGGCTGCATGATCCACTGTGACTTTGTTGACTGGCATATCAGGCAGTTTCGTTTTGATGACGCACCTGAACCTGACGCGCCCGGCACGCCCTTTATCGATCGGGCCATGCTGATGGAGGATGATTGCATAGTGGAGTTGCGCAGCCTGGAAGAGGCACCGGTCAGTGTGGCCGAGCGGGTGGTGCGAATTCTGCCGCAGCAGATAGCGGCCTGGCAACCGCCGGTCAATCAGCGTGTGGTTCTGGTGTGTGCCAGTGGCATGCGCGCAGCCCAGGCGGCTGAGAACCTTGCCGCGCGGGGGATTGCGCGGCTTGCGCTGGTGGCGGCAAACACCCTGTAGCGTGCCGGTTTAGACTACCTCGACCAGCTGGAACGTCTCGAAGATCAGCTCCATTTCGCTGTGAAAATAGCCAGCGCGCTCGAAGTAGCGCTGATGTTCCTGACGCCAGTGGTCGAGGCTCAGATCGCCTTCACCCTCCAGCATCGCCATCTCTGGCGTGACGCGATCAAAGCGCGTCAGGAACAAGCCGGTGGTGCGGATCACGCAGACGGGCTGCTGTTCGCCGTTGAGAACAATGCTGTAACCGCCCGGTTGAGGCAATGCTTCCTGATCCTGCCAGCTCCGCAACGACCCGCAGGTAGCTACTTTCTTACCGGCAATAATCAGCGTTGCGAGCTCGCTGGCTAATTCCGGGGAGTCACCAAATGCATCTGTGAAGGCACCCGGATATTTGTCCTGCAGTTGTTGCAGCGTCATCGTCATCAGCAAATCCTCAATGAATTAGGCGTGCGGGCCCGGCGTAACGTCAGGTTATCGCCATGCAGGCCAGCGGTGCCGTTAAGATGAACAACAGCAGCGGCTTTAATCCCACCGTCTGCTGCTGATAGCGGTACAGCTTACCCGGCCTCCACATGGGAAAACAGGCTTAATTATCAGGATATTGAGTTTGAGCGTGAGTGGGGTCGCAAAGGAGAGACTCAGTCTGGCGCGGCCGGGCACAGCCGCGCACTAATATTAACGAATCAGAAAGCTTGCCCAGTGCGCTATATCGTCACCGCTGCTGATTTCGGGCTGTACCAGACCGTTTACCATAAAGGTCGGTGAAACGTGAATGCCGTTCTGACGGGCATACTTGCAGTGCCATTTAATGGCGTTCTGCAGGTCGGGCTGATCAAACGCGGCGCTGGCATTCACGCCGCTGTAATCTTTCAGGCGGGCGAGGATCTGATTCGGCGTGGCATCGCGGTTCGGACCGGTACAGTGGTCGGTGAACTCAAACTCTTCACGATGATCGGCTACCGCCTGCATCACCTTTTTCGCGGCCTCTTTGCTTTCGCAGGCGGCGGCAAGGATATAGCGCACTATCAGCCCGGAATAGAGGTGCCACGGCTGTGATTGCAGACGGATCTTCAGGGTGATGTTCTCTTCACCTACGTGCGCCAGTAACGCGTCGAATTTATTGAAGGCGCGCACCGAAAAAGGACACGTGGGTTCCAGAAAGACTTCAAAGATTTCAGGGCCGTGGCCCCATACCAGTACATCAGCGTGCTGACTCATCGACAACTCCTTGAACATTAACCACACGGGAAACCTGTTTACCCTGGCAAATCCCTCTGACATCAGCCAGTTAAGAATCAGCTGTAATTGTTACAAAAAACAGCAATCAGCTGATGAGTCGCGTGTAATACGCGACAGGCAGGTCCATTAGTCGTTAGAATTGCCAACTTTGGCATTTTCAACTGCTGGCACGGCGTAGCCGCCCACGAACAGCTATAGTTGTCAGCAGTGTGCAATCTTTTGCAGGATGCAGCCATTTAAGCTGCTTCACTGCTGTTTGTTTGCCCGGAGCTGATAAGCGTTAGAAGAGGTTAATTTTGCATACCGATCTCACCTGGAAAACTCTCCATCACGTCATCAATCAGACGATCTCTGACATGCTTGACGAGCAGCAGACCATTGATGTGTTATCACTGCGCGCCCGCCTGCATGAACTGGCTGAAAAAGAGGAGGATGAGGTCATGCTGCTCTGTTACTGGCAGGCCAGCAAAATTCTGATGCGATTACCCACGACCGTCACCGCCAGTCAGTTAATGACCGCGGCACGCCACGCTTTTCGCACTCCCATAGGTCACGATTTGCTTTGAGCTGACTGGCTCGCGGCATCAGTAAAAATCACGCAAGTCGAAAACCTGGTGTGGCTGATGATGTAAAACCCGAGGTGAGCCGCTGCTAATCACCGCTGAGAATTTCCGGCACTGCATAATTTTCACGGCGGCCAACTTATATATTCGCATTCTGGAATGAATATATATTTAAGGTTTATGTTAAGTGCCGTCTTAGTAAAAATAGTTTTTCAATAAATAATCCTTTTACCTTCTTAAAGTGATGTAGATCAAGGAAGGCTACCAATGTATCTCTTCTGTGTAAGAACCTGAACGTCTCGTTTAATTTTTATATAGCCGAGAGAGGCTAATATAGCAGCAACATAATAAACCTCAGGTTGTTATGTTGGCGCATTTCTGTAAATGCATATTTATCCATCAGGTGACTCATTGCAGCCACTTTGCATGTATTAAAAGAGACAGGTTTGATGAATATCAGAAAACATATTCTGCCCGTGGCACTGGCTGGCCTTATGGTGTCCGGATCAGCATTAGCAACGCCTGCTGATGGCCCATCACCGATTACTCCTAATCCGGGAGCAGCAGCCGGTACACAGGGTGCCGGTGGTGAAGTGAAATTTACCGGCGAAATTACCGATGTTTCCTGTGACGTTTCTACCGCCAGTAAAAACCAGAGCGTTGATTTAGGTAAATGGGCGAAATCGTATTTCGAAAGCCGTAACGAAACTACAGAAACGCCATTCACTATCTCTGTTAAGGATTGTCCTTCATCAGTTAAAACCGTGGCTGTGCTGTTTGATGGTGATAAAGATAGCGGTGACAACTCCCTGCTGAAAGTCACCAGCGGTGGCGCTACCGGCGTAGGAATTAAACTTTATGAAGCTGACCGAAGCACGCCGATTGCTATCGGATCCGTCTCCAAAGCGGTCAGCCTGGTAACGGCTGACGAGGGCGGTTCTGCGGACTTAAATTTCTTTGCCGATTATAAAAGTGATGGTGCGCCGATCGCTGTCGGTGCTGCCAACTCAGTCTCTAACTTTGTGATGATTTATAACTGATTAATAGCAGGGGCAACCCTGCTTCCCCTCCGAAATATCGATGGCACAAATATCTATGTTTAAGGTAATAAGACTTATTTCACTCTTTTCTGCGTGCATGCTGGGCATGGCTGCCCATGCGGGTGTGGTAATGGGAGGGACGCGTATTATTTTTGTGGAAGGCAAAAAGGAGGCAACACTTTCGGTTACCAATCAGGATAAAAATACGCCGTATCTGGTTGAATCCTGGATAGAGAACTTTGATAAAAATAATCATTCCCGGGTACCATTTATTGTTACGCCACCGCTATTCCGGCTTGATGCGGAAAAAGAGAATCTGTTAAGGATTAATTATCTGGGGATGCCCCTGCCGAAAGATCGTGAATCGGTATTCTGGCTGAATGTGAAATCTATTTCACCGACGCCGCGCGATAAAAGTAACCAGCTTCAGGTCAATATTAAATCGAAATTTAAGCTTTTTTATCGGCCAAAAGATTTGCCGGGTAATCCGGCTGATGCCTGGCAGCAACTCTCATTCCGCCATGAAGGCAATCAGCTGATTGCGCATAACCCAACGCCTTACTTTGTCTCATTTTATTCGCTCAGCGTTAATCATCACGAGATACAGGATCCTGGCATGATTGGCCCTGGAGAAGATCGGCACTGGCGCGTCGCTGCTTCCGGCGCAGTGAGCTGGTCTGCAATCAACGACTATGGCGGCATTACCGAACAACGTACGCGCTAGTTGTTATTTGTAATTTATTTTGTTTTAAACCCGGGGCCATCATCAGTGAAAGTTAATCAGCACGCTCAGAGAGGAAAGATAAGGTACGCAAAGCCGCTTTACGCCTCTCCCTGGTTAATGCTGATTTTGTTCTGCCCGCTGCGTGGTGCTCGTGCGGATGACTATTTTGACCCGGCGGCACTGGAGTTCTCATCCGATCAACATCACGCCACCGATCTCCACTATTTTGCTCGTGAGGGCGGACAGCAACCCGGCACTTATCATGTCACGCTGTTGCTCAACAACAGAGTTATTGATAGCCGCGATGTCAGCTTCGTACAGGGCAAAGCCGGGCTGGTTCCGCAACTGACGGTGGCAGAGCTGGCCGCGATGGGGGTGAACGTCAACGGTTTTTCCGCGCTCACTAATCTGAAGAAAGATGAGGCCATCGAAGAGTTAGGCGATTTCATTCCCGATGCATCGACCCACTTTGATTTCGCGCATCAGCAGTTAAACCTTTCAATTCCACAGATCGCGCTGATGGTGAAAGATCGCGATTATGTCGATCCAGCACGCTGGGATGAGGGGGTGTCGGCTGCTTTTGTGAACTATACCTTGTCTGGCAGCAGTAGCCGCAATCACAGTGACCGCTGGAACTCGACGTTACTCAGCCTGCGCAGCGGGGCCAATCTTGGTGCATGGCGGCTGCGTAACACGTCCACATGGCGCTACGATCTGGTCAGTCAATGGCAGTCTCAGACCTCATTTCTGGAGCGGGATCTTAAGGCGCTGAAAAGCCAGTTTCGGGTAGGAGATACCTATACGTCCGGCGATGTTTTTGACAGCGTGCAGTTTCGCGGTATGCAGATCATGTCTGATGACACCATGCTTCCGGAAAGCCAGCGCGGCTTCGCCCCGATGATCCAAGGCATCGCCCATAGCAATGCGCGGGTAACGGTGAGCCAGCACGGCTATGTGATTTATGAAACCGTGGTCGCACCCGGTGCGTTCGAAATCAAAGATCTCTATCCCACGTCCCAGAGCGGTGACCTTGAGATTATCATTCATGAAAGTGATGGCTCGGTGCGCACCTTCACTCAGCCTTACTCTGCCGTGCCTTATATGTTGCGTCAGGGCCATCTGAAATACAGTGTCAGTGGCGGTCGTTATCACTACTCAGGCAGCAGCAACCTGCGTTCGCCTGAGTTTGTGCAATCCACGCTGTTCTACGGACTGCCGCATGACTTTACCGCCTTTGGTGGCGTGCAACTCGCGCAAAACTATCACGCTGTGGCGGCGGGCCTGGGTAAAAGCCTGGGCGATTTTGGCTCGCTGGGAACCGATATGACTCTGGCAAAAACCCGTATGCCGGAAGGACAAAGCCGGAGTGGTCAGTCGGTGCGTGTGCAATATCAGAAAAATTTCGCCTCCACCAATACGACCTTCAGCATGGCAAGCTATCGCTACTCTTCCAGCGGTTTTTACGCCTTCAGCGAGGCCAATGCGATGACCAGTCCGGCAAGCTATGGGGCAAATAAACGCAGTCGCTCAGAAATTTCAGTCTCTCAGGGTATCGGTGATTATGGCAGCCTCAGTGCCTCCGCGTATGTGCAGCGCTACTGGCGATCAGACAATGAAGATCGCACATTACATCTGGGCTTCTACAGCAATTACAACGCCATTTCGTGGGGCATTGCCTGGTTTTACACCGACTCGACCAGTGCCCGTAAAGCTGACCGTGCGGTCTCTTTCAATGTCTCCATCCCCTTCAGCGCACTGCTGCCAGAAAGCTCCGTCAGCTACAGCATGAATGCCACTAATGATGGCGATGTGTCTCAGCAGGTCAGCCTGTCGGGCAGCGCGTTGCAGGACGATAACCTGCACTACAACCTGCAACAGGGTCATGACAGTCAGGGACAGAACGTGAACAGCAACGGTTCGCTGGACTATCGCGGCAGTCGCGGCAGCGTCAGTGTCGGGGTCAGTCACGATCGGCACAGCAGCCAGTTTAACTATGGCCTGTCGGGTGGGATCGTCGCGCATGAACACGGCATTACGTTAAGCCAGCCGCTGGGCGATACCTTCGCGATTGTTCGGGTACCGGATACGGCAGATGTGGGCATCCAGAGCGGCAGCAAAGTGGTCACTGATGGCCGCGGCTATGCGATTGTGCCTTCACTCTCGCCCTACCAGGAAAACGCTATCGAACTGGAAACGGATACGCTGCCCGACAACGTTGACGTCGAACTGGATGGGCAAAAGGCTATCCCTACGCGTGGAGCGATTGTGATGGCCGATTATGCCACCCACGTAGGTAACAGGGTGTTGTTCACCCTTACCTGGCAGGATACTTTTCCGCCCTTCGGTGCGGCAGGCCAGGTCGCACTTGCTGCCGCGGGTAAAGAGAGCAGTACCAGCGGCATCGTGGCGGAAAAAGGGGAACTTTATCTGAGCGGTGTACCGGCTCAGGGCCTCATCGAAGTGAACTGGCAGGATGAGGGAGGGCAGAAAAGCTGTCGCGCACCGTTCTGCCTGCCAGCCGCCACTGGCTCTAACCCGGTCAGGCTGGTCTCTGCGGTTTGTCAGTAATCCACAGGAAGTTAAGATGAAATCAGTTCAGCGATTAATGACAGGAATCATACTGATGATCCCGGCGCTGGTTTGTTTGCAGGCGCTGGGGCAGGAGTCCTGTCAGGGTATCAGTCAGGTTGTGGTACAGGTGCAAAACGTCAACTATGTGCCGGGCGCAGCCGATGGCACGGCCATCTCGGCGCAGATGCCTTTGCAAAGCAGTAATGCCTTTATCTGTAATAGAAACAGCGGTGAGCAGGGCTATAACTACAAGGATCTGGGGTTTGAGATTAACGCCGAAGAGTCCGGTTTACAGACGAATATTGCGGGCGGTCATAATACGCCAATATATCGTGTGCCGGGAGTAGACAGCATCGGATTCGCTATCGGTTTCAGGGAGCCCTCCTGGTGCGCCGGTACCTTCTCTGATACCAGCGGCAAGGGCAAAATTAGCTCGATCTGTAATTCCCAGACCGGCCCACAGTTGAATTCTGCACATGACATTACACTTCAGTCCTATGTGGTCTTCTATAAAATCCCTGGCCAGCAATCGCCGCTTAATCCAGGCAATCAACCGGCCAATGTCGGTGAGGTGAATATTGGCAATGCCAGCTTAAAGGTGGGGGATAGCGCAGCCAGTAGTCAGCCGATTAATGATAAGCCGCAGATCTTCCTCTCCAGCTTTACCGTGCAATATGGCAGCTGTGCCGTTGTCACCTCCCAGTCCGTGATTAATGTGGAGATGGGAAAAGTGAGTAAGGCAGAGTTTAGCGGTATCGGTAGCCGGGCGGGAAGTGAAAAAGGTTTTCAGATTCAGGTGATGTGTGAACACAGTGCAGCGGTTAAAGTGGGCTTTTTCGGTATGACTACTGTGGGTGATAAGGATGCCCTTAGCCTGACGCCACAGAGCAACTCTGCTTCAGGTGTGGGCATTGTCCTGACCTATGGGTCGGGCCTGCAGGTTCCTGAAGGCCAGCGTGTCCCTCTGAATGTGCCCACCGATCAACTGCCGGTGCTGACGACGATCTCCTCACCCAATCAGACGAAGTCGATGGCGTTTAACGCGCAATATATTCAGACCGACGGGCAGGTTATGGCGGGCAAAGCGGACAGCACAGTAACCTTTAACCTGGTTTATAACTAGGTTGTTCAGCCTGTGCATTACGGGTGGGAAGGGTGTGATGCATGCTGAATGCGCCACACTTTTCTAACCTGAGCGCTGACACAATCATTATCCGGGCCATCTCCTGCAGCAATTGTTAAAACCGGCACAACCCGACCCGCTGTTTTCCCCAATCTCTGTTAAAATTGTACCTCTGCGCCACTTTGCAGGATGCATGTTCGGGAGAAACTATGTTGTGGATTTGGAATGCCCTGATTGTTCTGGTCACTGTTATCGGAATGGAGATAACGGCTGCACTGGCGCACAGATACATTATGCATGGCTGGGGTTGGGGCTGGCATCTGTCACATCATGAACCGCATAAAGGCTGGTTTGAGGTTAATGACCTCTATGCCGTAGTGTTCGCCGCTCTGTCGATTTTGCTCATTTATCTGGGCAGCACGGGTGTCTGGCCCTTGCAGTGGATCGGCGCGGGTATGACGCTCTACGGCCTGCTCTATTTTATTGTGCATGACGGCCTGGTGCATCAGCGCTGGCCATTCCGCTATGTTCCGCGCCGGGGTTATTTACGCAGGCTTTATATGGCGCACCGCATGCATCATGCGGTACGAGGCAAAGAGGGCTGTGTCTCGTTTGGCTTTCTTTACGCGCCGCCGCTGTCAAAACTGCAGGCGACGCTGCGAGAACGCCATGGCGTTAAACGGGGCGCTGCCAGAGATCAGCGGAGCGTGGAGCGTGACGCCCCACCCGGGAAGTAACCGCCTGACCCGATGCCGCCACCAGCAGTGCCAGTTTCTCTGGCGTGCTGGTGGACTGGCGTTGCTCCCACGCCTGTGAACCCGCCTGAACCACCTTCATACCTATTTTACGATAGACCTGCTGCGCGGTAGCAATCGCCCACGCTGAACGCAGCGGTAAACCCGGCAGGCCAGCCGACGCCGATCGATAATAGGGCTCCGCCGTTTCCACCAGCCGACGGGCGACGCGGCTTAATGCCTGGCGATTTTGCGGTTCGGCCAGATTCTCTCGGGTCAGCCCCTCTTCAGCCAGCCACGTTGCGGGCAGATAGCAGCGTCCCGCTTCAGCATCTTCAACGATATCGCGCGCAATATTGGTCAGCTGAAACGCCAGACCGAGATCGCAGGCGCGATCCAGCGTGGCGTTGTCGCGTACGCCCATAATCTGCGCCATCATCAGGCCAACCACGCCCGCAACGTGGTAACAGTAACGCAGCGTATCATCCAGCGTCTGATAGCGTGTCTCATGCACGTCCATCGCAAAGCCCGCCAGATGATCAAAAGCGTAAGCAGGCAGAATATCGTGTGCCATTGCCACCTCCTGAAAGGCCGCAAAGGCGGGCTCATGCATCTGGGATCCGGCATAGGCCTGACGCGTTTTCATCTCCAGCTGCGCCAGGCGCTGTTCGGCAGATTGCAGCGATGGCGTATCGTTGCTGAATCCCAGTACCTGATCGTCAATCACATCATCACAGTGACGGCACCAGGCGTAGAGCATCAGCACGCTGCGTCGGGTTTTGGCATCAAACAGTTTTGACGCGGTGGCAAAGCTTTTCGATCCCACCTCCATGGTGTCTACGGCATGATCGAGCAGTGACGGACTATTCAAGCCAGATCCTCCAGCATCAATCCTGCGGTAGCCTTGGCCGAGCCAATTACGCCTGGAATACCCGCGCCAGGATGCGTGCCTGCACCGACCAGATAGAGATTATTAATATTTTTATCGCGGTTGTGAGGCCGGAACCAGGCGCTTTGCGTCAGGATCGGCTCCACCGAGAAGGCCGAACCCTGATACGCATTCAGCTCATCGCGGAAATCAAACGGCGTGAAGATGCGATGCGTGACCAACTGGCTACGCAGGCCCGGCATGTAATGCTGTTCCAGATAGTCGAAAATGCGATCGCACAGGCGCGGACCTTCAACGGCCCAGTCGATATCGGCGGTGCCGAGGTGCGGAACTGGCGCCAGCACGTAGTAGCTGCCGCAGCCTTCCGGTGCCAGTGAGGGATCGGTCACGCAGGGCGCATGCAGATAGAGCGAGAAGTCCTCTGCCAGGCCATCTTTGTTAAAGATTTCATCAATCAACTCACGATAGCGCGGACCAAAGCAGACCGTGTGGTGCGCCAGCTGATCGTGATGATGATTCAGGCCAAAATAGATCACAAACAGCGAGTTGCTCATGCGTTTGTTCTGCAGTGACCGTCCCTGCGCCTGCGAAGCGGGGTGCTGGCTCAGCAGTTCGCGGTAGGTGTGAACCACATCTGCGTTGGAGGCAACCGCGCGGGTCGGGAAGACCCGGCCATCTTTCAGGTGCACCGCGGTAATCCTGTTTTCCTGGGTCTCCAGCCGGGCAACGCTGGCATTGAGCTCCACTTCGCCGCCCAGATCTTCAAACAGTTGCACCATGCCCTGCACCAGCGCGCCCGTGCCACCGCGCGGGAACCAGACGCCCCATTCACGTTCCAGCGCATGAATCAGAGTATAGATTGAGGAAGTGGCAAACGGATTTCCGCCCACCAGCAGTGAGTGGAAAGAGAAGGCCTGACGCAGATGCTCATCTTCAATGTAGCTCGCCACTTTGCTGTAAACGCTGCGCCATGCCTGAAGTTTTGCCAGCTGAGGCGCGGCCCGCAGCATGTCGCGGAATGACAGAAACGGCACGGTGCCAAGCTTCAGATAGCCTTCAGCAAACACCGCTCGGGAATAGGCCAGAAAGCGACGATATCCTTCAACGTCACGCGGATTAAACGCGGCAATCTGCGCTTCCAGCGCGGGCTGATCGTTGTCATAACTGAACACCTTGCCGGACTCCCAGCAGAGGCGATAAAACGGCTTCACCGGCATCAGCTCGACATAGTCAGAGAGCTTTTTACCCGCGAGGGTGAACAGCTCTTCAATGGCGCTGGGATCGGTGATTACCGTGGGGCCGGCATCAAACGTGAAGCCCTGATCCTGATAGACATAAGCCCGGCCGCCAGGCTTGTCACGCTGCTCCAGCAGTCGGGTGGAAACGCCTGACGCCTGAAGGCGAATTGCCAGAGCCAGACCACCAAAGCCTGCGCCAATTACTGTAGTTCTATTCATTGCATCGCCTGTTGACGGTGAGGAGTCATAATAGCCTGTAACGCCGCCAGAACGGGGACCGGGGGCTTGCCGCTTAAGATGCGCAGCCGATCAGGCAAAGTGAGTTTTCCCGCATAAAAACGGGCGATCAGACCTTCGGGAAGGCCGTAAAAACGTTGCATAACCTGCCAGCGCTGGTCAGCCGGACCCGCCAGAAACAGCATACGGTTCAGCATGCGGAAGAAGCGCTGTTGCTGCCAGGCCTGACTGGCGAATTGCTGAATGGTGGCGTGCAGGGTCTCAGAGGTAAACGTCTGCATCTGCGCCAGCCGGTCAGCCAGCGCGACCGCCAGCGGCAGAGAATAGCCGGTAGTCGGATGGAATAACCCGGCACGCAAACCGCTGCAGGGCAAATCGCGGTTCTGCCAGAAGGCGGCCACGTCGCCGGTCAGCGTAATGGGTAATGCGCCTTGCTCTTCGCGTAGCAGCCGGTCTAATTGCCACCCCTGCTGCGCGGCATAGTCGCGGATATTCTGACGGGCGCGATCGTCTTCCAGCGTGGCGTTATCAATGTAGTGGGTATCTTCAATCAGCAGGGTGTCTGCAGAAAAGGGCAGGCTGTAGACAAAGCGATAGCCTGCCTGCTGATCTACCGTGGCATCCATGATGATCGGCGCGGTCAGGCCATGTGGCTCGCTGAGCTGCCACTCCTGTCCGACAAACGACTGGAAGCCCATGCGCAGTGCGGCATCGGGCTGGTAGCCACGGCCATCAATCACTGCGTCACTCTCCAGCACCCGGCCATCGTCCAGCGTGACTGCGCGTGAAGCGATGCTCGCAACCCGGGTATTCAGCAGCAGATCCGGCGCAAACCTGTCGCGGATGACCTGCGCGAAGCGCTCCGCAGTCACGCAAAAATAACCACTGTTCAGGCTGCGACTGCGTTGGGGAAAGCGGACCTCATAGCCAGGCCAGTGATGTACTACTAGCGGGGCGATCCAGTGATGCTGCGTTTCGGTGAGATCTTCCGCATGAAACGACCAGGTGTGATTGGCACCCGGTTCACGTTCGGCGTCAATCAGCAGAATACGCAGGGAGGGCCGCTGCTGTCTCAGGCGCAGGGCGATCAGCCCGTTGGCCAGCCCCGCGCCCACCAGAATCAGATCATACCGCGGCATAGTCTCTCCTGGTGAGCACCGGCTGGCGGGTCAGCATCGCCTGTTCGACAATGTCCGCCGCCAGGGTGGTTCCGCCCGCCTGACGAAGTGCGCTACGCAGCGTTTTCATCTGCTGAACGTAGCTTTCATCAGCCAGTAAGGTCTGGAGCTGACGCGCCATGGAGTGGCTGGTGGTAAAGCGTGAGGCGCGACGTCCGATACCGTGCCAGACCACTCTGGCAGCCACACCCGGCTGATCAAAGGCCAGCGGGATCGTCAGCAGCGGCGTCAGGTGGTTAATCCCATCCAGCACCGTATTCATGCCGCCGTGCGTAATGGCAAGATCGGCCTGCGCCAGTGCAGCCGCCTGGTCGGCAAAATCGACCACCTGAACATGGCTGGCCTGCGCCAGTTTCTCCGCCTGGAAAGGTGACAACCGACCGCAATGCGCCAGCAATAACTGAGCATCGATCTCCTGGCAGGCGCGGACGATGGTTTTAAACAGGCCGTAGCGATGTCCCTGCAGCGTGCCGAGGGAAGCAAAAATGCGCGGTCTGTCACCATGCGGGAAGTAGCGAGGCTGCGACGCGGCAGGTGCCGGTTCAGTGGTACGCAGCGGGCCAACCGAATGGAAATGATCGGGTAGCGCCTGGCGGGGAAAATCCAGTTCCGGGATCAGCTGGCTGATCTGCGCCAGCGGTGAAAAACAGTGATGCAGTTTTTCCCGTGGGGCTAATCCCATCGCATGAGCGTTGCGGGCGATCACCCGATCGTGACGTCGCATCAGCCAGTCATAGATTTTTTCACTGGTGCGATAGCGTTCCCGTGCCTGATCGGTTCTGGCATAGTCAAACGGCATCACGGCCAGCGGGAAATCCGCTTCACGGTTAAGTGGCAGCGCACAGGCAACCGAAACATAAGGCAGGTTCAGCGCTTCAGCCGCCAGTGCACCGGCAGGCTCCATCTGATCGACGATCACGCCATCAATCGCCAGCGTGCTCAGCACCACGGGCAGTTCACGACAGAGCATATCGGTGCTGCGGGCCATCTCATTGATCAGTTTCAGCATTGAGGGGCCGAGAGGATGCGCCGCCAGTTGCAGGGTGTGTGCCAGACTGCCCGCCGGATGCGAGGCTAAACCCAGCGGGAAAAAGCCGATACGGCTATCGGTGAGTAGCGCGCCAACGTCCGTCTGCTGGATGAAAGTGATCTGGTGTCCGCGTGCGATTAAGGCCTGGCTAAGGTGCTGAAGCGCCTGCACATGGCTATAGAAAGGCGGTGCAATGACCGCAAAGTGGCTCATGCAGCATCCTTAACTGACGGCAGCGAGTTTTTTCTCAAACCAGGCCTGAACAAAATGGTGTGTGGCATAACCGTCCTGGCAGGCCGATAACAGATGCTCGCTGGCGCAGCGCAGATGATCGCGCAGTCGCGTTTCAACCGCCTGTGGTCCCAGCAGATTCACCAGCGTTGATTTCCCCTCATCCTGATGGGCATCTTTACCGGTGTCGGCCATGCCGTCAGTGAGATCGTCTAATAACTGGAAAGCCTGACCAAGATTAAGCGAAAAACGATGCAGCTGTTCGCGGGCTTCACCTGAGGCTTCAGCCACGATAGAGGCCATCTGCATGGAGGCGCAGAACAGGGTGCTGGTTTTATAGTGATTGGTCATCAGAATGGCGTCAGCACTGCGTGGCTTGTCACCTTCGGAGAGATCCTTAAACTGCCCCTGTACCAGCCCCTGCATGCCGACTGCGTGGGATAATTCTGCCACAGCGTCGGCTCTGGCGGTTGCCGTTAAGCCTTCTGCCGCAGCAACCACGCCGAATGCCTTACTCAGCAGGGCCACCGCGGCCAGAATCGCGACATGTTCACCATACTGGCAATGAATGGTCGGACGTCCGCGACGCAGTTGCGCATCATCCATGCAGGGCATGTCATCCAGAATCAGTGATGCGGCATGCACCATCTCTACCGCGCAGGCGAGATCGAGCAGGCCGGCAGGCGTGGCGTTGCAGCCCAGATCGCGCGCTGCCAGCAACAACAGCAGTGGACGGATACGCTTTCCTGGTGCCAGCGCACCGTCGCGCATGGCAGCGCCCACTAAGTCACGTTCGCTTTCAACCGGTAAAAGCTGATCAAGCCGTTGCTCAATGTCGTTCAACAGGCTGGCTGCATCGCTGTGTATGAAATTGACGTGTTGTTCTGCACAGACCGTCATCATGGCTGTCCTTATCTACAGAGGAAGTCACAGCAGGTCGAATGATTCGATGCCATCTTCAATAATCGTCCCCGACTGCCATAGCATAGTTGGCAGGTTTTCAAAGAACGGCGGGTTAATCCATTACAACTAAGAGTAGTTCACGATAATAAAAATGTCGGAGAATTCAGCAGCCTTCCGCGTTTTGCGGCGATAGCCGGACGAGCATTATGCGTGAATTAACCCAGTAATGCGCGCAGCTGTTTCATCACGCTGGCGACATCCTCCGCAGATAATGCGCCATCTTTAGCAAAGCGCACAATGCCTGCCGGATCAATCACCACCACGGACGCGCTTTCCGGCTTAAGATGCCAGCTGTGCGCGGTTACGCCACTGCTGTCGATAATGAATTGCTGCCACGGTGCCGCTTTTTTACTGGAAGCGATGCTGCGCACCACAAAAATGGCACTGCCAGGCAGCGCATCGTCAGTATTCACGATGGTGGTGGTCTGAAAACGGTCACGCGGCAGGCTGGCCTGCTGAATGGCTTCGATTAATCGTGCACTCTGATCCTTCGCTGAGAGACGACCCGCCACATGAATCACCAGACGCACTTTTCCGGTCAGAGTCTGACTGTTCCAGCGCTGATAATTTATGTCGCCCTGATTCAGCACCATTTCGCCTTTATCGGCAACGAAGACAGGTGGTACAGGCTGACCAGGGGTCAGGGTGTGGGCGGTGGCAAAGCCGGAAAACAGCAGGGCAATCATCAATCCATAATGGCGCACGGGTTCCTCACTTCTTTCTCGGTTTGCGTCAGACGCGGTGAACGCTCTCATTAGCAGGCAGAAGATTAGTACCACATCTATGTTTCAGATCAATAAAAGCATTCAGGATTTGGCCTGAAAATGCAGGGGAGATTGTGTTTACAGGAGGTGGGAAATGAGTACAGCATTGATGACATTACCTGAATTTGCCCGTTATATCGGCATTGCCACCCCAACGCTGGCGCGCGCCTTTTGCTGCCGGGGATCGCTGGCGGGTGTGCCGCTGCCGCAGGCGCTGGATGATGCACCGCTGACGCAACGCCACTGGCTGCGCGATGATGTACGTCAGTTCGATCATGCCTATAAACGGGTTCAGGCGATGCAGCAACGGAGCACGCTTTAATCTGCTTAAAGCAAGAGATGAGCGCGGGAATTTCCCGCGCTTTTTTATGCAAAATTATCGGGCTTTACCAGGAAGCAGACCAGATTGGCATCCCGATCGCCCACGATCTCAATGCTGGAATCCAGCCCGCTGACGGCATCACCGCGACTCAGTCGCAGATCGCCGACGCGAATAATCCCTTCAAGCACGGTAAGATAAGCGACAAAGCCCGGCATCGACGGCACGTCCAGCGTATGGTTGCGCTCAAGCAGTGTGTCGAAGATGTAGACTTCCTGGCGAAGTTCCAGCGGCGCATCAGACTCTTCCGGCCCGGCCAGTTCGGTCCAGCCATTGGTCATAATGCCCTGATCGCGCTCCAGCACCTGGGTCATTGCTTCACCGCCCCGAAGTGCCGGTCGGATAACCGCCTGTAACAGCTCCGCTTCATATAACGGCACCGACTCTTCATATTGAACGCCATCACCCGCGTTCACCACCATCACGCGTTTTGCAGATAGCTGGGTACGTTCGCCATTACTGTCCTGATGCTGCATCGAACCACGCCACAGGTAGGTGAAAACTTCTTCATCCTGATGCTGCTGCATCGGAATACGGGCATCGAGTTTTAGCGACATCAGATCAACACTGACCAGCGGGCTTAACGCCTCGCCAGGACGCTGGCGACGGACGGTAAAAGGACCGTACTCAAACAGTTGTTCAGGATTAGCTCGCACAATGTTCATGATTTGCTCTCAAATAAAGTGACTCATAACAACGATCATAGACCTCAGGCGGAGAATGAGAAGCCGGGAGTTTTGCCCGGCTTCGTCAGTTATTTTGAATAACAGAGTTTAGGGTGTCTTGCCAGCTTACTTGCCCTGTTCGTCGCTCTCACCGAGGAAGAAATACCAGAGTGGAATCGACAATAGCCCGGTAAAGACCGTGGAGTAGAGCAGGATCATCATCGCCTGGGTGATATACATGGTCAGCGACCAGTGACTGAAGGGGATCTGATACTGATCAATCACTCCGCCAATCATCGCATTCGCCATCACCGTAATGACAATCAGCGCCAGCACCGTCACGCTGCGCAGAAAATAGCGCATCTCTTTGCGCTTCCCGGCAAAACGCGACTGGACGATGGCCAGCGGCGACTGTTTGTCCGGAGCGACATCCACGCGGACGACCGCGGCGCGCTGTGCGCTGCGCCAGCGCTGAATATCCAGCAGCACCAGCACCAGCAGGCTGATACCCATAACGGGCAGGGCATATCCCAGCGCCAGCATCACTATCAGGCTGGTGCCCTGCGCATAGCGCGGCAGCGCCAGCCAGGCGGATAACAGCGTCTGCGAGGGGTTGAGCTGCGGAACAGCCGGGCGACGAATCCACCACATGCGGTAGCCCAGCACAATCATTGTGCACAGTCCAAAGCCAGACAGCGCCAGAATCAGCTGATTAGGCAGGCCAAACAGCACGCCCATATGCGCATCCACGCCCCAGCGGGTCAGTTTCGCCACCAGCGGGAAGCTGGCAAACTCAACGCGGTCAACCACGCTAAAATCAGTCGGATTAATTGAAACCGCATCCACCTGGCTTGGCCAGCTGCGGTCAATTTCCGAAACCGTCCACGCCTGTTCAGCGTTCTTAGGCTGGCGTAGTTCCAGTTTCGCTGCGTTCAGTCCGGCCTGACGCGCCGCTGCCAGCGCCTGATCCCAGCTGACATTCGGCTGATTGAGAATCACCGGCGCAGCGGTTTTCGCTGGCATGGTCATTCCGGACATCGTCATCCCTTCCATTGTGCCGCGATGGTCAGCATGGGGATCGGCGGCTTCAGCGGGCGCGTTACCGTTTAGCGCGGTATTAACCTGCGGCGTTTTCCAGCCAAAGTCGCTGCGCATCTTTTCAATATTATTGCCCGCCCACTGTGACCAGGTCAGCCCGGTTACTGAAAAGAACACCAGTCCGATTGCCAGCAACAGCCCCAGCGTGACATGCCAGTGACGGGTTGCCGCGAAGCCGCTCCGTGCTTTACTGCGGGTGCGCGGTGGCCGGGTGCCGGACCATAATACAATCCCACCCAGCGCGGCGACCCACAGCCAGGAGGCTGCCAGTTCACTGTAGTTTCGGCCAAAATCACCCAGCAACAGGCCGCGATGCAGCTGATCCAGCCACATGCGCAGCGGCAGCACACCGCTGGTGCCATACACCGTCATATCGCCTTTCACCTGCAGGGTGTAGGGATCAATAAACAGCGATCGTGATTCCGATGGGCCAAGCTGCGGCTCGGCAAACTGCACGCGGGTTGTATCCTGCGGGCCGGGTGCCGGACGCACAGCGTAAATGCGTGCTGATTCACCGGCACGGGCTCGCGCAGCGGCAATCTGGGCGGACAACGGTTGTGCCACACCCTGCGCGTCGGTGGTCAGGGCATCATGGTAGATAGCCTGTTCCAGTTGCGGTGTCAGAACGTAGAGCGTGCCGGTGAGTGCCGCGACAAAAATAAACGGCGCAATAAACAGGCCGATATAAAAATGCAGGCGGCGTAAGAGATTAAACATCGTGCCGCGCGGTGCAGGGGACATTTCCTGAGAAGAGGACATAGCATTCCACACTTTTCAAAAGACAAAGACGATCAGGTGACGTTGTCACGCAATCGGATTAGTAAGCAGTGAGTGTGACGCGATAAAGGGTGGCGCGCGCGGTCGATGAAGACGCAACAGCCGTCGCCATTGGGGTGGATTAATAGCCGCTGGCGGCGGGGCGCGGCTGATCAGGCACATCCACCAGATAAACGGGATAAAAACCCAGAGCATCAGCGGAACATGCACCAGCAGATCGCAGTAGCCACAGGCAAAGCCCGGGCCCATCATCATCCCGTGGTCCGCCATCGACATCTCGCTGTGATGATCCATCATCGGCATCTCTGCGCTCATGATCGAAGCGCCTTGCATCGTGGCATGATGTTCAGCGAGATTCTTTGAGATCATCGGTGCGACAAACAACAGCAGCACGGCCAGTATCGCAATACCGGCGGTGAGTCGTTGTCTGAGTGAAGATCCCGGCATAATTTCAACGGTCGTATGAGGTCATAATTCAGGGCGGCAGTGTAACGCGAAGGGAATAAAAGGGTTAAATAAAGTGGCATCTGTTCCGAAAAAATTCGCACTCTTTGAACATTTTCACTTTAATTTCAGCATCATTTAACTTAGTTGTTACTCGCGGTGCACATACAAATAACATTAATCATTCGCCTGCGGTTTAACCAAACCTGATGAAGGAATAAAAAATGAAAATTGTAATGCTGGATGGTGACACGCTGCCGGTACCCCTGCCGACCGGTCAACAGCAGGCTGACTGGGAGATGCGCGCGCAGACTCCGGCTGAAGACATTGTGTCTTCGCTGGCGGGCGCAACGGTCGCTATAACCAATAAGGTGCCGTTGCGGGCTGACACACTGCAACAACTGCCTGAACTGCGTTTTATCTGTGTTGCAGCGACGGGCTATGACTGTATCGATCTTGATGCCTGCCGCGCACGCGGCATCGTGGTCAGTAATGTTCCAGGCTATTCAACTCAGAGCGTTTCAGAGGCGGTGATAGCCGCGATTTTTGCCCTGCGCCGTCAGCTGATGGCTTATGCCAGCAATACCCGCATCGACTGGCCCCAGGCTAAGCACTTTTGTGTGCATCATCAGCCGATAGGGGATATTGGCGGTGCCACGCTGGGCATCGCGGGTAAAGGCGACATCGGCCAGGCGGTCGGCAGGCTGGCCCAGGCGCTGGGAATGCAGGTGCAGTACGCCGAGCGAAAAGGCAGTGAAAGGGTGCGTGACGGTTATATCAGCTTTGAGCAGATGCTGGCGACCAGCGACATCATTTCGCTGCACTGCCCGCTGAGTGACAGCACCCGCCAGATGATTGATCGCGAGGCGCTGGATAAAATGAAGCCACAGGCGCTGCTGATAAACACGGCACGTGGCGGACTGATTAACGAAGCCGATCTTGCTGCCGCGTTAAAGCAGGGGCTGATTGGTGGTGCGGCGCTGGATGTGCTGAGCAGCGAGCCGCCCGCTCCGGATAATCCGCTGCTGGCGGATCTGCCAACTCTGCTGCTGACACCGCACATCGCCTGGGCAAGTCGCAGCGGCGTGGAGAATCTGGTGGCTGGCGTGATGACCAATATCGCGGCCTTTATTCAGGGCGAGCCAATGAATGTGGTGAGCTGAGTCAGATGGAATAGTTTTTAATGCCCGACAGGGGTTGATATTCAGAGCAACCTCGTAGATTTCAGGTAAAGCGTTTTACGCGGTTTAGTCATCAGGGTATTAATTTCGTTATTTCCATCAGGACTTTAAACGTTCGTGCGCTACAGGGATTAGCGTCTTTTACTGGCTGAATCAGCCGTTGTAAGCGCTTCAGGAACAGAAAGGATTCTGGCCAGTGAAAAAGAAGAACAGCACGCCTGTGCCTCATGATGCCACATTCCGGCAATTTCTGACTCAGCCGGATATTGCCCGGGATTTCATGGAGCTGCATTTGCCGCCAGAGCTGCGCATATGCTGTGATCTCAGCACGCTGAAACTGGAGTCGGGGTCGTTTGTCGAGGATGACCTTCGTCAGTACTTTAGCGACGTGCTTTACAGTCTTAAAACAACCGCTGGCGATGGATATATCCATGTACTCATTGAGCATCAGTCTGTGCCAGACAAACATATGGCATTTCGGCTGATGCGCTATGCAGTGGCTGCCATGCAGCGCCATCTTGAAGCAGGGCATAAGCGGTTGCCGCTGGTAATTCCCGTACTGTTTTACAATGGCAGACGCACTCCATATCCCTATTCGACCCGGTGGCTGGATGAGTTCGACGACCCGGCGCTGGCGGACAGGCTTTACAGCCGCAGTTTTCCGCTGGTCGATGTCACGGTGATTCCTGACGATGAGATCATGCAACATCGCAGCATGGCGGCTCTGACCCTGTTGCAGAAGCATATCCGGCAGCGTGATCTGGCTGAAATGATGGACAGGCTGGTAACCATTTTGCAGGCTGGTTATCACTCTTCATCACAGGTGATAACGCTGGTACACTACATTGTACAGGCGGGTGAAACATCGGACGCCAAAGCCTTTGTACGGGAGCTGGCACAGCGTGTGCCCCAACACGAGAACGCACTTATGACTATCGCACAACAGCTTGAGCAGATAGGGCTTGAAAAAGGTATTGAGCAGGGTATTGAACAGGGACGGACAGAAGGTAGTCGTGGAGCAAGCCTCAGAATTGCCCGAACCATGCTAGAGAGTGGCATGGATCGCAATACCGTTATGCGGATGACTGGTCTGAATGAAGACGATCTGGCGCAGATTTCGCACTAATTAGTTTTTTGAGTTCTGATTATCGCTGACGACTCAAATCGCCAGCGGACTACACGGAAAATGCAAAATCAGCTTCCCGAAATCATGGGAATCCCGCCGCATTTCACCACAGCGAGCCTGTGACTTGCGCGCTCAGACTCAGAATATCGATCGCCCCAGCTTCTCGGTCAGCAATTCCAGCACAGCGGTACCGGCCAGAGAATTGCCCGCGCTATCCAGCCCAGGCGACCAGACGGCAATACTCATCTCACCTGGGATGATGGCAATAATCCCGCCACCCACGCCCGATTTTGCGGGCATCCCGACCCGCCACGCGAATTCGCCAGCGCCGTCGTACATCCCGCTGGTGATCATCAGTGCGTTAATCTGCCGCGCCTGACGTGGAGTAATCATCTGGCTGCCATCCAGCGTTTTGCCCTGATTCGCCAGATAGATAAACGTGCGGGCCAGCTCAACGCAGTTCATCGACAGCGAACAGTAGTGGAAATAGGTCTGCATCACGCTGGTGACAACGTTATCGAAATTTCCAAACGACTTCATCAGCCAGGCGATCGCTGCATTGCGGGCCGAGTGTTCGAACTCAGAGCGGGCAACGTGGCGATCATAATTGATATCGGACTGCTGACTCAGCTGGCGCACAATTTCCAGCATTCGCTGACGCGGGGCGGTCAGTCGGGTTTCCAGCAGATCGCAAATCACCAGCGCACCGGCATTAATAAACGGATTACGCGGCTTGCCCTGTTCCAGCTCCAGCTGAACCAATGAATTAAATGGCTGGCCAGAAGGCTCTTTGCCGACCCGCTGCCAGATTTCGCTGTCCTCATAGCGGGTCAGTGCTACGGTCAGAGAAAGCGCCTTGGAGATCGACTGAATCGAAAAGCGCGTCTCAGCATCGCCCGCCTGAAAGAGGGTGCCATCACGCAGGCAAACCGCTATTGCCAGATGATCGGCAGCCACATCCGCCAGCGCAGGGATATAGTCAGCCACCTTTCCCTGATGGATCAGCGGACGCACCTGATCCAGGATCTCCTGCAGCAGAGCATTATTCAGTTCAGACACGCACATTCTCCCGTCGATTCCCGCCGACCGGTGATGCCAGGCATCCGCGATCCGCGAGTCATTTATTGTTAACGGCTCCGCCGCATTTTCAGCTAATGGGTTTTGACTGCGCTGCCAGCGGAGCCAGCAGCATCTGTAACAGGCTCAGCATTGCCAGCACGCTGAAGGGCAGCGTCCAGTTACCGCTCTGCTCATGGAGCACGCCAAAGAACAAAGGGCCGAGTGCCGCCAGCGCATATCCGACACACTGTGCCATGCCCGATAGCTGTGACGCCTGACGGTGATGAGTGGCTCGCAGATTAAACAGTGAGAGGCAGAGCACCAGTGATGCGCCTGCGCCCAGTCCGGCCAGTGTCAGCCAGATGACGGCCCACTGCGGATTGAGCAATAGGCCCAGCATGCCGAGGAAAATGCCTGATGAAGCAATGAACGCGGTAAGCCGGGCATCTTTTACCCGCTTCAGCGCCACCATGCAGCCCAGGTTGGCGACGATCGCAATTGCCTGATACCAGAACAGCAGCCAGCCTGCGTGGGCCTGACTGAAGCCGTTATCCTGGGCAAACAGCGTAAACCAGTCAATCAGGGTATAAAACGCCAGCGATTGCAGCGCCATAAACAGTGCGATTTGCCAGCCGCCGGGCGTTCGCCACGGATGGCGATATGCAACGGGCACGTCGGCGGACGCTGCGGTTGACCGCCGTTGACGTAACAGCGGCAGCCAGACGAGTAGCGCAATCAGCCCCGGTAGCGCCCAGACAACCAGCGAGAGTCGCCAGCCTGCCGCTGAAAGCTGGCTCAGCGGAACGGCAATGCCAGATGCCAGGCTGGCAGTAATCGACATGGTGGCGGCATAAAGGCCAATATATTTAGCGGTGTGGGCGGTGAAATCGCGTTTAATCAGTGGCGGCAGCAGCACGTTGGCGGCGGCAATACCTGCGCTGAGCAACAGCGTTCCGCTCCACAACGCCGCTTCAGCAGGCTGCCAGCGCAACAGCGAACCGGCAGTGATCAGGCATAGCGCGCCCCATAAACTGCGCTCAAGCCCGACGCGATTTCCCAGCCAGGCGGCCAGTGGGGCGAGCAGGGCAAACAGCATCAGTGGAATAAAGTTAAACAGACCCGCTTCACCGACACTCAGGCCAAAGGTCTGGCGGATATCCTGTAGTACCGGGCCGATGACAGTAATGGGCGCACGAAGATTAGCCGCGGTCAGCAGCAGGACGAACAAAAAAAATGTGGCGCTGGAATACGCAGCGAGAGGTTTAGCTGGGTGTTGTACAGGCATCATGGCAGGGATCATCACATGCAGCAGTGCTGCGGGGGCGTTGGTTGACGTTAACGCTTACGCATCAGAATTGATGTCTGGGCGCTACTTTACTGACCGGTTAGCAGCGTGTAAAGCCTTGTTATGCGATGAAATAGCGTAATTGAGATCTCACAGCAGCGATCGCCTTGTGACAGGATCAATGGAATTCAGGTTCAGGGAAATGACCGCAGTCGTTCTGGCTGGGATTGGAGCCTGGCTGGCAGGTCTGCTGGCGGGTTTCGGCCGCCGGAACCGGTTTTTCAGCGTGCCACGGGGCACTACAGGCACTGAGAAGAGAAACCAGAATCATCACACTGATAACGCGCATATCCGCTCCTTATTAACCGTCATGAACAAGGCCACGTCGGTGATCGGCGGTTTGCAGGTCAGGGACGTCTTACCTGAGTGTGGTATCTAAGGGGATAATGTCAATTAAAACAGAGCAAACATCAGCGCGACAGGAAAACTCATCGGCCAGGTGGCCCCCACCAGAAAGGCGCTCAGCAGTTTGATGCTCAGCTTATCTTTGGCGATGAAGAACGTGATCAGCGTAGCGATCAATGCAACAACGGCATAGAAAATTAGCATACCCTGGTACAGTGTCATTGATATCTCCGCAGCGTCATTAAGGTTTTCGCTGCGCATGATGCGGATTTTTGTGATCCAGATCAAGTGAATCAGGGTTTAGCATCTAAAGAAATCATGGGTAAGGCAGTTGGTTCGCTCGCTGAACTTCATCGTAACAGCGGGCGATTTCAGGCTGAAACCAGGCAGGATAAACGCGGCTAAAACCTTGGCTGATGCCGTAAGTCAGACTGAACAACCTCTGGCGAAGGCTCCCGGATTAAGCATTGCCATGACGTAAAAAAGCCCGCCAGCGAGGACGGGCCTGTTATCGGCAGTACATCACTACAGGATAAGCGCTTTAACTCTGGCGGTATAACGCCATCACGTCCTCCAGGTCCGGCGTACGTGGGTTGCCGCCGGTGCAGACATCATCCAGCGCGGCCTGTGCCAGTGCAGGGATATCCGCCTCTTTTAAGCCCACTTCACGCAGCGAGCGGGGAATACCCACATCGCGACAGAGCTGACACACCGCGGCGACCGCCGCTTCCCGCGCCTGATCAAGCGACAATGACTCAACCTGTTTCACACCCATTGCGCGGGCAATGTCGCGATATTTTTCGCCAGTGCCTGAGGCATTCCACGCCATCACCTGCGGCAGCAAAATGGCATTGGCTACGCCGTGCGGGACATTGTAAAAGGCGCCCAGCGGGTGTGCCATGCCATGCACCAGACCAAGGCCAACATTAGAGAAACCCATACCGGCCACATATTGTCCCAGCGCCATCTGCTCAACTGCCTCAATATTTCCTGCCACCGATTCGCGCAGTGACTGGCTGATAATCTCAATGGCTTTGAGGTGTAGCATATCGGTCAGGGTCCAGGCACCGCGTGTGATGTAGCCTTCAATGGCATGGGTTAGGGCATCAATACCGGTCGCAGCCTTCAGCGACGCGGGCATGCTCGCCATCATCTCCGCATCAATGATCGCCACTTTCGGAATGTCATGGGGATCGACACAGACAAACTTACGGCGATTCTCTTCATCGGTAATGACGTAATTAATCGTCACTTCTGCGGCGGTGCCTGCCGTGGTCGGGATGGCGATGATCGGCACGCACGGATGACGGGTGGGGCTGACGCCTTCCAGGCTGCGCACATCTTCAAACTCAGGGTTATTGATAATAATGCCGATCGCCTTGCTGGTATCCTGTGGTGAGCCCCCGCCAATGGCGATCAGGTAGTCGGCACCTGACTCTCTGAACACCGCAACACCCTGCTGCACAACCCGAATGGTAGGATTCGGCACCACCTCATCATACACCGCCCAGTCAAGCTGATGTTGCGCCAGCAGATCGGTCACCCGCTTCAGCGCACCCGCCGCGACCAGCGCTTTGTCAGTGACGATCAATGCTTTTCGCATCCCGCGACGTTGTACCTCTTCCGGCAAATGGCGCAAAGCACCAGCACCAAACCAGGCGGTTTCATTGAGAATCATACGTTGAGTCATTAAAACATCCTCTGTTAACAAATGAATTTTTACCATCCGTGATCCCCGGTTCATGTTCTGCGCAGAACCTCTCACTTTCAGGTAAAGACATTTGATAAAAATCAATCAATTAGTAAAAATCACTGCGCCTGTGCCCGCTGGTTTTCGTGCGGTATGTCTGAAATCAGGCTACAGACCTGTTGATGGATTTCTCACTGTCGTCAGTGGTATGTAACACTGGGTCATCAGCAAACCCGCATGCCTATGAGGAAAGAAGACATGACCCGATTCGTAATGAATAAAAAGGATGATCTCGTCGACAGCGCGTTAGATGGCATGATTTACGCCAGCCCGTGGCGCAATCTGGTCCGGTTGCAGGTCGATCCGCGCATTCGCATCGTGATGCGTAATGACTGGCAAAAACAGCAGGTCGCGCTGATTTCCGGTGGTGGTTCAGGCCATGAACCGGCCCATGTCGGCTTTATCGGCAAAGGGATGCTGACGGCTGCCGTCTGTGGCGATGTTTTTGCTTCCCCCAGCGTTGACGCGGTTTACAACGCCATCATCAATATTACCGGTGAGGCGGGATGTCTGCTGATTGTGAAAAACTACACCGGAGATCGCCTCAACTTCGGTCTGGCGGCAGAAAAAGCGCGCAAAGCGGGATTCAGCGTCAATATGGTGATTGTCGGTGATGATGTTGCGTTGCCCGATAACCCTCAGCCACGCGGCGTCGCGGGCACGTTGCTGGTGCATAAAGTGGCGGGCTTCGTCGCAGAGCGGGGTGATGACCTGGCCGCGGTGACCGAGGCAGCAGAGGCAGCCAGTCGTGCTATCGCCACCATGGGCGTTGCGCTCTCAAGCTGCCATCTGCCGGATGAACAGACCGGCCAGCGAGTGCCAGACGGCAGCGTTGAAATGGGGCTGGGGATTCACGGCGAACCGGGCGTTGACGTCATGCAGACGCAAAACAGTCAGCAGATTGTGCAGCATCTGCTGGAGAAAGTGATGCCGGACAACGATCAGCCACGCGCGCTGTTAATCAATAATCTTGGCGGCATGTCCGCGCTGGAAATGAGTCTGGTCACACGCGACCTGATTGAGTCGCCGCTCAGCCGGGGCAGTGATTATCTGATTGGCCCGGCTCCGCTGATGACCGCGCTGGACATGAAGGGCTTTTCCGTCACCTCCATGACGCTGACGCCGTTGTTCGAGGAGGCGATCTGTGCGCCGGTTGAGGTCACCGGCTGGGTTCAGGCGGTTAAAGTCGCACCGCTGCAGCCGGTTAACGCGACAAAAGAGGCAACAGCGCATCCGGCGCAACCCTCAGATAACCCGACCGTCGCTGCGTTTGTTAACAGCATCTGTGAAACCCTGATCGCCAGCGAAAGCGAGCTGAACAAACTGGATGCGCAGGTCGGTGATGGCGATACCGGTTCGACCTTTGCTGCTGGCGCACGCCAGATCCAGCGCGAATGTACAGATAATCAGCTGCCGTTAAATGCCTTGCCCGATCTGCTCGCGGTGACGGGTGAGCGACTGGCTACGGTGATGGGCGGCTCCAGCGGCGTACTGATGGCGATCTTTTTCACTGCTGCTGCGCAGCAGCTGGCCGAAGGCGATGCGCTGCCCGCGGCCCTGCAACAGGGTCTGGAGAAGATGAAGCAGTATGGCGGGGCACAACCAGGAGATCGCACGCTGATTGATGCGCTGCAACCGGCAATCGAGGTGCTGGTGGCGGGTAAATCGCTGGCAGAGGCGGCTGATGCGGCACAGCAGGGCAGTGATGCAACCGCCAGCATGGGGAAAGCAAAAGCGGGCCGATCATCCTATCTTAACAGTGCTAACCTCAACGGCGTGTCTGATCCGGGTGCCGTCGCTGTCGCCAGAGTCTTTGCGGCATTAAAAAAACTTTAATCCTGTCACGACGCTAAACGCGCCTGGAGAAAGGCCAGTAACTGGCGGTTTACTTCGCTGCGCTGACGGTGCTGCGGGTAAACCGCATTCAGAGAGAGTGCGGGCGGCAGATAGTCGTCCAGCACGGTCACCAGCTCACCGCGTTGCAGGGCTGTCTCAACGATAAAGGCGGGTAACAATACCAGTCCTAAGCCTGCCAGTGCGGCATCACGCAGGACCTCGCCATTGTTACTCACCATCGGGCCCTGAACCGCCAGCCACTTGGGTTTACCATTGACCTGCAGTTCCCAGCCATTCTGACCTTCACGTCCGTAGCGCAGACAGGCATGTTGCTGCAAGGCTTCTGGCTGCTGCGGCACGCCTACCCGTTCCAGATAGCGGGGGCTGCAGCAGATAACCCGCTTCAGCTCGCCGAGCGGACGGGCAATCAGCGTGGAATCAGCCAGCGTACCGATGCGAATCGCCATATCAACGCCTTCGCCAATCACATCGGCATAGCGGTCAGCCAGCTCAATATGAAACTGCAATGACGGATGGTGGCTCAGAAACTCGGCAATCAGGGGGGAGAGGTGGCTCATGCCAAAGGACATCGGCAGATTGATTCGGAAGGTGCCGCGCAGCGCCTGCTGCTGCTCTGACACCGCCAGTTGCGCTTCCTGAATCTCATCCAGAATGCGCTGAGCATGTTGCGCGAACAGTAAACCTGCATCCGTTACAGACAGCTTACGGGTGTTACGGATCAGCAGTCGTACCCCTAATGATGCCTCCAGCGCAGCCATGCGGCGGCTGACATACTGTTTCGATAGCATCAGATGCTCAGCTGCTGCAGTAAAGTTGCCAGCATGCATTACGGCAACGTAAATCCGAAGATCTTCAATCTGCATAGTGTCCACTTATCGGTGACAGTGACGATGATTCAGGCGAAACTTCAGCCAGACGCGTTAACTTATATCGGGTAATGCGTCACAGGGCAACGCGCCAGCTCTCTCAGCCAGCGCGACGGAGATCATAGATTTGCCGTTTCCTTACCCCTGAACAGGCGGTCAGTCGGGTCAATCGCGTTAAAGCCGTTATAGTAATCAGGCTGTGACGCAATCCATACGGAACATAATCTCTTGAGTAATCTGATAAGGAGTGGCTGGTGAAAAAATTACTCTGCGCGACGGTGCTGGCCATTTTGCCAATGACCACGCTGGCGGCGTCGGTATTTACGCTGCAATCACAAGACTTCAGCGATAATGCGCTACTGGATAAAAAGTTTGCCGGTGCCAATAAAAGTAATCCTTCCTGTACCGGTGAGAATATCTCTCCCGAATTGAACTGGTCTGCGATTCCGGCGGGCACCCGCAGTCTGGCTCTTCTGATGACCGACCCGGTCGGGGCCAAAGGGCTCGGCGTTACCCACATGGTGGCCTATAACATTCCCGCCAGCCGCTCGTCATTTGCGCAGGGGGCTCTGACAAAGGGCAAGGACTACACCGGCGGAAAAAATACCCCAGGGACGCTGCACTATTATGGTCCTTGTCCGCCTGCAGGCAGTGGGCTGCATCACTATAACTTTGTGCTGATCGCCACCGATTTGCCGGTGGGTCAGTTGAAAGCGGGGTTAACCCAGGCAGAGCTGGTTGCACAGCTAAAAGGCCATGCGCTGGGCGCGGCCAGCACCGTTGGCCGCTTTAGCAATGAATGACCTGCACGTATGCAGAGGCAGCGCTGAATAGCCTGCCTCTGCGCGCAGCGGGTCAGTCGCCACTGAACATCTCGCGGATGCGCGACGCAATGTGATGGGTGTGCGTCTCCAGCGCGAAGTGGCCGCTATCCAGCATCTCGACCACCGCCTGTGGATTATCCCGCTGCCAGGCCACTGCGCCCGGTGGAATAAAGAACGGATCGTGCTTGCCCCAGATCACCAGCGTTGGCACCTGCTGCTGGCGAAAGAACGCCTGAAATTCCGGATAACGTTTCAGATTACTGGCGTAATTGAGAAACAGGGCCTGCTGAATATCTTTGTTACCGGGGCGCTCCATCAGCAGAGTATCCAGGGTATAGGTTTCCGGGGCGATCTGCTGCGGATCGCTCACCCCATGCAGATACTGCCACTTCACCCCTTCCAGCGTCAGGATGGCGTCACGGATCACCTGACCATTTGCTTCGCTGGGATCGTCCCAGTAGGCGCGGACCGGCGCCCAGGCCTCTCCTAATCCCTCCAGATAGGCGTTACCGTTTTGTGATATCAGTCCGCTGACGCGATCGGGGTAAGCCAGTGCCAGTCGCAGACCGGCAGGTGCGCCATAGTCGAAAACATACATCGCATAACGTTCCAGCCCCAGTGCATCGACAAAGGCGGTCAGCGTCTGGCCAAGCGCGTCGAAGGTCCAGGAATAGTTGCGCTCAGCAGGCACTTCAGTGAAGCCAAAGCCCGGCATATCGGGTGCGATGAGATGAAATTTATCGGCCAGAAGCGGGATCAGATTGCGGAACTGATGTGAAGAGGTGGGAAAGCCATGCAACAGCAGCAGTACCGGCAGGGAAGGATCGCCCGCTTCGCGATAGAAAATATTGACGCCATCGGCCTGCTGGTAACGATACGAAATGGATTGATCACGCATGCTGAACTCCTGTAACTGGTTAAATGATGTTTATGGGGTTACTAAGAGTCATTATGCAGCCAGAATGTAACCTGTCAAATCAATTTATAATGGTTACAAAAGGTGCGGTGTAACTATTCAAATAGTACTTTGTCGGTTACAGTGGCATCAGCAGAGTTAACAAGGGAGGCAATATCATGGCGGAAACGCAATCACACACCGCCCAGGGACCGTGGTTTCTGGCTGATCATCCGGCGCTGGATTTCATCAATACCCTGGCCATCGTGGAAGGCCAGCCGCACGACTTCTGGCAAACCGATCAGGATGTTGAAGCCTGGCTACACCAGGCCGGACTGGCACCAGACGCCCCGGCTCCGCAGCATGAACCGGGTGCACTGTTGGAAGCAGCGCGTCACTTACGTCAGATCATTCGTGATAACGTGCAGCAGCACAAAGCGGGAGAGGGCGTTGATATTCAGGCGCTGAACGCCTGGCTGGGTGAAGCGACCAGCCATCTGCAAATGACCGGGGAGCCGGGTGCCTTAAAAATCAGGCGGGTCTATGCGGGCCAGAGTGTGATGCAGCGGCTGGGACAGGTTGCGGAACAGGCTGCGATGTTGCTGGCGCAGGAGGATTTCAGCAGAGTCCGTGGCTGTGAACATCCCGCCTGTACACTGTGGTTTTACGATCGCACCAAAGCGCATCGCCGCCGCTGGTGCAGCATGGCGCTGTGTGGCAATCGGGCGAAAGTGGCGCGTTTCAGGGCAGTTAAATCAGCTGGGTAAACAGATCGGATGGCAGATAAAAAAACACCCTGCAGAGCAGGGTGTCAGAACAGTTATTTCGCAGTGGTCGCTGATGGCTTGTGCCGCTTGCGCAGCTTGTCGATCAGGCGATGCGCTTCCGCTTTGGTCGCTACCGCAGGGGATGAACCGGTCAGCGGTTGACGGGCTGTTTCACGTACCGTCAGAATGGTGAGCAGGCCAATCACGCCCGCACCCATCATGTAGTAAGCTGGCATCATATTGTTTTTAGTGGTATCCACCAGCCACGCGGTAATCAGCGGTGTCGTACCCCCAAACAGCGATACCGACAGGTTGAAGCCGATGGCCAGCGCACTGTAACGGATATCGGTAGTAAACAGCGCAGGCAGCGTCGAAGGCATAGTGCCGCTGAAGCAGGTGTGCAGTACACCCAGAATCATCAGGCCGCCAAATACCGCCCACATATTACCGGACCCGATCAGCATAAAGCTCGGGATGGCGAGCAGGATCAGACCCACCGCACCAAAGGCAATCACCGGACGACGACCAATGCGGTCGGTCCAGCGACCCCACAGCAGCGTCAGCGGCATCATCACGAACATCGCCACCATCACCAGCAGCAGGCCACTTAACTCTGGCAGACCCAGCACGCCGGTCAGATAGCTCGGCATGTACGAGGTCAGCATGTAGTTAGAGACGTTAAACAGCAGTACCAGACCGATACATTTCATCATCGGTGCGCGGTATTTGCTCAGCATCTGCATCAGCGTCAGACGCGGCTTACTTTGCTCCAGCGCTTCCTGTTTTTCCATGTGCTGCTGGAAAGCCGGAGTCTCTTCCAGCTTCAGTCGCACATAGAGACCAAACAGGCCCAGCGGCGCGGCGATAAAGAACGGCACGCGCCAGCCCCAGGACATCATCGCCTCATTCGACATCACGGTGGTCATCACCGTGACCAGGCTGGCACCCAGCAGGTAACCACCGATGGTGCCGAATTCCAGGAAGCTGCCCATAAAGCCCCGGCGTTTATCGGTAGAGTACTCCGCGATAAAGGTCGCTGCGCCGCCATATTCACCACCGGTTGAGAAGCCCTGGATCAGACGTGCCACCAGCAGCAGAATCGGTGCCATGATGCCTATTGAAGAGTAAGCCGGGATCAGACCGATACAGAATGTACCAATCGACATCATGATCATCGTCATCGCCAGCACTTTCTGCCGTCCGATGCGGTCACCCAGCGGGCCAAATACCAGGCCGCCAATCGGACGGACCAGGAAGGCCGCGGCAAACGTACCAAAGGTGGCGATTAGCTGCACCGCGTTGTTGGCATCCGGGAAGAAGACTTTGCCGATGATCACGGCGAGATAGCTGTATACGCCAAAGTCGAACCATTCCATCGCATTACCTAACGCAGCTGCGCCAACTGCACGCTTCAGCATGTCGTTGTCGATTACGGTAATGTCGTCAACAGTCAGCTCTTTTGGCTTCCTGTTCCAGAAATGTTTCTTTGGGTGTTCAGACGATGAGTTTCTGGTGTCCATATTCTCCTCAGGTGCATCAATGAAGGAGTCTTATAGCTTTCGCAGCCGCAAACAATGTTCAGAAGAAACCGTGGAAATGAAAGCTATAAGAAGCCGAATAAGTTTTAAGTGAAGCGGCAGAAACCGCAGCCGGTAAACTCTAGACTACGATTGTAAGTTTTTGCAAGTTTTCAGCCGAAATAACTGCATTTACTGACAAACCCAGCATAGTGAACTTATTCACGCCTGCTTACGGGTCTGAACATTTGGTAATAACTTGCGGCTGGTGCTCTGGTTATATCTGGAACTGATTTTCCCGGTGCTGATGCGCTACTTAAACAGTTTCAGTTCGTCGATGCGATCCAGCGCCTGCAGTAATTGCTCCGTCCCGGTTGTCAGGCTGATGCGAATATAATCACGACCTGCTGCGCCAAACCCGTTACCCGGTGCCACCAACAGATGACACTGGGCCAGTAGCAGGGCGGCGAACTGCTCCCCGGTGAAACCAGCTGGCGCTGCCAGCCAGAGGAAAAAGGTGCCCTGACGGGCGCGAACCGGCCAGTGCATTGCTGCCAGCCTGGCTAAAATCACTCTGCGCCGCTGATGGTAATGCTCTGCCAGCAAGCTGAGTTGTTCAGCGGGCAGCGACAACGCGGTGATGGCGGCATCCTGCACCGCGCCATACACCGTGCTGTAGCTATGAGTATGAAGTTTTTTAAATGCTGCAATCATCGAGGCGTTTCCCACCGCAAATCCCACCCGCCAGCCTGCCATGAGTGCGCTTTTTGACAGCGTGTAGATTTCCACGCCCCAGGCTTTGCCATCGGGCTGTGCCAGCAGACTCAGCGGCTGTTCGCCCGACTCACTGCCCAGCGTGGCATAGGCGAAGTCATGAATCAGCGGAACATGATGCTGGCGGGCGAAGGCCAGCGCGTCGGCGAACAGCGCGGCTGTCGCCAGTGCGCCAGTGGGATTATGGGGATAATTGAGCAGCAGCAGACCGGTACGCGCCGCGATCTCGTCCGGCACCTGGGTGAAATCGGGCAGGAAATCATTGCGCGCCTCCAGCGGAATGCCATAAAAATCGGCACCTGCCTGACGGGCCGCTGAGCGGTAGAGCGGATAGCAGGGATCGGTAGAGATCAACACCTGCCCCGGATTGAGCAGGGCGCGGGGAAAACCGTTGACGCCAATGTGCGCGCCCTGGAACAGCGCCACTTCAGTTTCAGGATCGAGCGTGACGCCGTAGTGACGCTGGTAAAAGGCTGCGATAGCACGGCGCAGCGCGGGTTTGCCCCAGAACGAGGGATACTCATGGTTCTCCGGTTTCGCTGCCGCAGCCTGTAATGAAGCGATTACCGCGGGCGGCGTTGGCTGACGTGGACTGCCGGAGGAGAGATCGATCAGCGGTAACAGCGCATCATCCAGTTGTGCTGCCTGCTTTTCAAGCATGCTGAAGAGGTTCTCTTCCAGCCCTGCGACCATCTCTGAAGCTGCAAACTCCGCCATATCTCTCCCGCAATAAACAGTGTTAAGCGGGGAAGAATGACACAGCTGACATTAAAATCTTTAGCAGAAATAACGCTGTTCTTTGCAGGGATTCGAATATCCAGCGTGTGACTATCGTTAGCATAAATAAGCCAAAGTCGGGGCTGGGTTTTGCCTGTTCCTCTCCGCGATGGCTGTGATTAAATCGATCGCTCTCACAATAATGAATCAGGGCAAACAATGCAGATCACATCCCGGGGAATTATTCTGGCGCTGACCACCGCCAGCCTTTTTATTTCTGCCGCTCAGGCAGCCGACCAGAAGAAAATACGGATTGGATTTAATCCAGGGCCTTATAAAGAGCAATTTGAAAAAGGCGTCGCGCCCTTATTAATCAGGCAGGGGTATACTCTGGAGTATAAAGATTTCAGTGATGGAATTCAGGTTAATGATGCTGTTCATCGCGGGACGATTGACGCCAATATCATGCAGCATCCCGTCTATCTTAAGTCGGTTAATGAGCGGCTTGGCATTGATAACGTTGGGATTGTGCAGGTGCCGACCCCGCCAATGGGGCTCTACTCTGGGCGCGTGAAAACGCTGACTCAACCCGCGCCGGGCAGCACGGTCTCTGTGCCCAATCAGCCCTCAAATGAGTACCGGGCGGCGCTGTTACTCCAGAGCATCGGCTGGCTCAAAATCAGCCCCGATAGCGATGCTGCCACTTTTTCGCAGAAAAATATCACGGAAAATCCCTACAAAATCGTGCTTAAAGAGATGGATAACGCTCAGCAGGTGCGTGCACTCCCCGATGTTGACTATGGAGTCATTCAGGGCAACTTCGCGGTATCCAGTGGCATGAAACTCAATTCGGCACTGAAACTGGAAGCGGCAACCAGCCAGTTTATTAACGTGGTTACGGTAGCCGGTAAAAATAAGCAGGCTCAGTTTGCCCGTGACATTATTGCCGGCTACCACTCAGCAGAATTTAAAACCTATATCACCGGTAATGCGCAGTATGCGGGCTATCTGCTGCCAGATTATTTCAAATGAGTCAGGTAGCCATTGCGTTTCGCCATGTCAGCAAAACGTTTGCGCGTAACGGTGCAGAAGTGCAGGCGCTGAAGGAGATTAATCTGCGTATCAACCAGGGTGACATCTTTGGCGTCATCGGCACCAGTGGAGCCGGAAAAAGTACGCTGCTGCGCCTGATTAATCACCTGGAGACCCCCACAACCGGCTCGGTTGAGGTGCAGGGTGAAGCGTTACAAGGGATCAGCAAAAAGCGCTTAATTCAGGTCAAAAAGCAGATTGGCATGATCTTCCAGCACTTCAATCTGCTCAATGCCAGAACGGTGTTTCACAACGTCGCCATCCCACTGATTTTACAGGGCCGGGATAAAGATTTTATCGCCACCCGCGTGGCGGAGCTGCTGGCGTTTGTTAACCTCAGCGACAAAGCCCACAGCTACCCGGATGAACTCTCCGGCGGACAAAAACAGCGCGTCGGAATTGCCCGCGCGCTGGCAACCAATCCCGCGATTCTGTTGTGTGATGAGGCGACCTCCGCGCTGGATCCCCAGACCACGGTACAGATTCTGCTGCTGTTACAGGAGATTAATCAGCGTTACGGCATCACCATTGTCCTGATCACCCATGAGATGTCGGTGGTCCAGAAGATCTGCAACCGGATGGCGGTGATGGAGCAGGGCCGTATCGTTGAACAGGGCGATGTCCTGTCGCTGTTTGCTGAACCGCAACAGTCGGTGAGCGCCAGCTTTGTGCAGTCCGTTATTCACGATCGCCTGCCACAGCAGACCCTTGCGCTGTTAAGCCAGCATCCGGCTGTCGACGTGTTGCGGCTGGAGTTTGTCGGCAGCACGGCACAACAGCCGATCATCAATCGCCTGATCCGTGAACATGAGGTTGAAGTGAATATCCTGTTCGCCAGCATGACGGAAGTACAGCGTACCATTCTGGGTTTCATGATTGTGCAGATCAAAGGCGAGCCCGCAAGACGCGAGGCGGCCATCCAGTTTCTCATCGCGACCGGAGTGAAAATCAGTGATGTCAGAACTCTTTGAAACCGCCGTTACCGGCGATCAGTTCCTGACGGCGATGCAGGACACGCTGATCATGGTGGCGTTGTCGCTGGGCTTTGGTTCGCTGCTGGGCCTGCCGCTTGGCATTGTGCTGGTGATCTGTCGTCCGGGTGGGATACAGCCGAATCGACTGGTACATCAGTTGCTGAACCCGATCGTGAATATCATCCGTTCACTGCCGTTTATTATTCTGCTGATCACTATTCTGCCG
Source organism: Pantoea sp. Ft-CA_14 (assembly GCF_024520875.1). NCBI lineage: Bacteria > Pseudomonadati > Pseudomonadota > Gammaproteobacteria > Enterobacterales > Erwiniaceae > Pantoea > Pantoea sp. Ft-CA_14. The sequence continues at coordinate 571,417 of NZ_JALNPM010000001.1, forward strand.
CTGACGCGCCTGCTGGTGAACACCACCATCGGTACGGCGGGGGCCATTGTGCCGCTGGTGATATTTATCGCGCCCTATATTTCACGGCTGGTGGAGAATGCGCTGCTGGAGGTGGATGAGGGCATTCTGGAGTCAGCCAATGCGATGGGTGCCACCACGCTGCAGACCATCTGGTATTTCATGATACCGGAAGCCGCCTCGTCGCTGGTGTTAGCTCTGACCACCGCCACTATCGGCCTGCTGGGTGCGACGGCAATGGCGGGCACGGTGGGCGGCGGCGGTATTGGCGACCTCGCCATTACTTACGGCTATCAGCGCTTTGATGCCTTTGCCACGATTTCGACTGCGCTGGTGCTGATTGTCATTGTCCAGCTACTGCAAACCCTGGGTACGCGTCTCTCGCGCCGTATCCGACGCGAGTGAGCCATGAAAAAGAATGATTTAGCTGTTATGCACTGGGGCACGTATCACGTCACCACCGATGGGGACACGCTGACGTCGGTCAGGCCGGTGGCGTGGGACCGTAATCCTTCTGCGATCGGGCAGTCGTTACCGGGCGCGGTGCAAAGCGAAACCCGGGTCAAAAATCCGGCCGTCAGGCTCGGTTATCTCCAGAGCAGAAGCGCATCCCGCAACGGGCGCGGCAAAGAGCCGTTTGTGGAAGTGAGTTGGGATGTTGCGTTGCAGCTGGTGGCGGAGGAGCTGGAGCGTGTCAAAACAGAGCACGGCAATCAGGCGATCTACGCCGGCTCTTACGGCTGGTCGAGTGCCGGACGTTTCCATCATGCCCAGAGCCAGCTTCATCGTTTCTTTAACCACTATGGCGGCTACACCGCCAGCACCAACACCTACAGCATTGCGGCCGGTGAACGCACGCTGCCGCACATCATTGGTAACCTGGATGAGTTACAACGTCACCATACCCATTGGCCGGTTCTGGCGGAGCATTGCGAACTGTTTGTGGCTATCGGGGGTTTGCCGCTGCGCAATGCGCAGGTCAATGGCGGCGGGGCTAATGACCATGCGCTTTCTCATTGGTTAACCACGCTACGGCAGAATGGCACCCGGTTTATCAACATCAGTCCGGTCAGAAACGATCTCGCTGGGGTGGCGGATGCGGAGTGGCTGGCGATACAGCCCGGCTCCGATACGGCGCTGTTACTGGCAATCGGGCAGGTGTTAATTACTGAATCTCTCTATGACGCGCCATTCACAGAACGTTACACGGTGGGCTTTGACCACTATGCCGCCTACCTGCTGGGTGAACGCGACGGTATAGCTAAAACGCCAGAATGGGCCGCTCCGCTGACCGGGCTGGCGGCCGCGGAAATCCGTGCGTTGGCACGGCAGATGGCGGCGCATAAAACGATGGTGAATATTGCGTGGTCAGTGCAGCGGGCGCGGCAGGGCGAGCAGGCTTTCTGGGCCACCGTTGCGACTAGCGCTCTGCTGGGTCAGATCGGCACGCCCGGCGGCGGGCTGGGCTTTGGTTACGCCTCAACCAATCTGGCCGGTGCCGCCCGGCGACAGTTTTCCGGGCCTCGTCTGCCCGCCGGTCATAATCCGGTTCAGGAGACGATTCCGGTGGCACGCATCGCCGACATGTTGCTCAATCCCGGAGGGCACTATGAGTTTGATGGGCAACAGCGGGTCTATCCCGACATCCGGCTGGTCTACTGGGCGGGCGGCAATGTCTTTCATCATCATCAGGATATCAACAAGCTGATACGCGCCTGGCAGCGGCCGGACACTGTAATTGTGCATGAGCAGTTCTGGACGGCGCAGGCAAAATTTGCCGACATCGTGCTGCCTGCGACCACGTCGCTGGAGCGTGAAGATATTGGCAGCGCCAGCAACGACGGTTTTATCATCGCCATGCCGCAGCATCTGCCGCCGTTTGCAGCTGCAAAATCGGATTACGCAATTTTTGCCGCTCTGTCGCAGCGGCTCGGTTTTGCTGACGCCTTTACGCAGGGGCGTGATGAGCGCCAGTGGCTTCAGTCACTCTATGAAGATTCCCGGCCACGCGCGGCAGCGCAGGGCATCGAACTGCCGCCCTTTGAGGCGTTCTGGTCACAGGGAGTGGTGGAGTATCCCGCGCCAGAGACGCCGCAGATCCTGCTAAAAGCGTTTCGCGATAACCCGGAGTCAGCCCCGCTCAGCACGCCGTCGGGGAAAATCGAGCTTTTTTCTCAGCAGGTGGCCGATTTCGGGTATGACGAAGCGCCCGGATTTGCCTGCTGGTATGCGCCGGAATACCAGGCGCAACAGCAGGAAAAGCAGCAGTGGCCGTTGCATCTGCTCTCCAGCCAGCCACGGACCCGGTTGCATAGTCAGTACGATCATGGACGGGTCAGCCGGGCCACCAAAATTGCCGGGCGTGAGCCACTCTGGATGCATCCTGAAGATGCTGCTGCGCGCGGCATTGAGGAGAACAGCATCGTAAAAGTCTTTAACGGACGCGGCGCGCTGCTGGCGGGTGTGCATCTGACGCAGGATATCCTGCCGGGTGTCGTACAGATGTCGACCGGCGCCTGGTATGACCCGCTCGATCAGCAGGAGGGCCAGCCGCTGGATAAACACGGCAATCCCAATGTGCTGACCCAGGATAGCGGCAGTTCACGACTCGGCCAGGGGTGCAGTGCGCAGACCTGTTTTGTCGAGATTGCGCTTTATCAACAGCCTCTGCCTGAGATTACGGCATGGTTACCGCCGGCATTCGTGGCGTGGAGCGCAGAGTAATCTGCGGGTTTAAAGCCCGCGGCGTGGTGGGATATTCCCATCCGTCGCATATACATAGCAGGATTAGTTGGTAGTTAACGCATAAATGAAATGGCAGTGTAAAGCGATTCCATGCCAACAGAGTGTCAATCATGAGCGCGTTAACCACAGCAGAATTGCCGGTAATTGATTTCGCATTATTGTCAGGTAATCAACAGCAGCAGCAACAGGTCCTGGAAAAATTAAGCCAGGCCGCGCGTGATGTCGGTTTCTTCTATTTAATCAATCACGGCATCGACCGTGAATTGTTAGATGAGGTTCAGCACGTCGCGCGGAAATTTTTTGCCCTGCCACAGGCGGATAAATCCGCAGTGGCGATGGCGAACTCGCCGCATTTTCGCGGCTATAACCTGGCGGGGGTTGAAATAACCCGCAGCCAGCCTGACTATCGCGAGCAGTTTGATATTGGTGCGGAACGGGAAGCGCTGCCCGTTACCGCCGATTCACCCACCTGGCAACGGATGCAGGGGCCGAATCAGTGGCCTGAAGCTTTACCTGAACTGCAAACGGTGGTCACCCGCTGGCAGCAGCAGATGACAGCGGTGGCGCTGGAGCTGCTGCGCGCCTTTGCCGGGGCACTGAATCTGCCGCGCAACGCCTTCGATAACCTCTATGGCGACTATCCCAACGAACATATCAAACTGATCCGTTATCCGGGCCGCACGGAGGGCGAATCACGCCAGGGTGTTGGCGCGCACAAAGATTCAGGCTTCCTGACGATGTTACTGCAGGACGATCAGCCGGGCTTACAGGTGGAAGTGACGCCGGACAACTGGATCGATGCCTCACCACTGCCGGGCGCGTTTGTGGTGAACATTGGCGAGCTGCTGGAGCTGGCAACCAACGGTTATCTTCGCGCAACGGTGCACCGTGTGGTGTCGCCACCGCAGAGCAGCGAGCGCTTATCAATCGCCTTTTTCCTTGGCGCGCAACTCGACGCCGTGGTGCCGATCTATCAACTGCCTCCTCAGCTGGCTGAACTGGCACAGGGACCGAGCAGCGATCCGCTTAATCCGCTGCTGCGCGAAGTGGGCTGGAACTACCTTAAAGGCCGGCTGCGTTCGCATCCGGAAGTTGCCCAGCGTTTCTACCCCGAACACAACACCCACTGATAACGATAAGAGATAAATGATGATGATTAAAAAGCGCTTTCTGGCCCTTGCCGGTCTTTCACTGCTGATTGCCCAGAGTTTACAGGCCGCGCCGCTGCGCGTAGCGGCCGATCCGCTGCCCCATGCGGAAATCCTGGAGTATGTCAAAACCCTGGATCCGAAACTGGATCTCAAAATTGTTGAGCTGAGCGGGGGCGTGAATGCCAATGAGCTGCTGGCCGCCGGAGATGTGGATGCCAACTACTTCCAGCATCTGCCTTACCTGAAAGATCAGGAGAAGGCGCTGGGGAAAACCTTTGCCGTGGCCGCCAGTGTTCACATCGAGCCGCTGGGTATCTATTCGCGGAAAGTGAAAAGTTTAGCGGCGCTACCTGAAGGGGCCAGCATTGCGGTACCGAACAACACCACTAACCTGAGCCGCGCACTCTGGCTGTTGCAGGACAAAGGGGTGATCAAACTCAACGCGCAGGGTGAAACGGGTTCGACGCTGGTGACACCGAAAGATATCAGTGAAAACCCGAAGAAAATTAAGATCGTTGAGATTGAGTCGCCGCAACTGCCACGCTCGCTGGATGATGTGGATGCCGCAATTATCAACGGCAACTACGCGCTGGAAGCCGGTCTGACCCCGGCGAAAGATGCGCTGGGACTGGAGTCTGCAGCACATAATCCCTACGCCAACCTGCTGGTAACGACGCCAGAACTGGCGAAAGATCCCCGCGTGTTACAGCTGGCGAAAGATCTGCGCTCGCCGCAGGTAGCGGAGTTTATCCGTAAAAATTATCAGGGCTCAGTGATTCCGGTTGCGGACCAGCAGCATGATTAAACTCAGTCATCTCAGCAAACAGTATCCTGGCGCATCTGCGCCAGCGTTAGACGACATCTCACTCACCATCGAAGAAGGGACCATCTTTGGCATCCTCGGTCGGAGCGGAGCGGGAAAAAGTACACTATTGCGCTGCCTCAATCGGCTGGAGAGTCCCACCAGCGGCCTGATTGAAATTGACGGACAGGATCTCGCGGCGATGAGCCTGGCGCAACTGCGTCAGCAGCGACAGCAGATGGGGATGATCTTCCAGCACTTCAATCTGCTGCATTCGCGCAACGTGCAGGACAACGTCGATCTGGCACTGGAGATTGCGGGTGTGCCTGCGGCTGAACGTCGCGAGCGGGTCGCATCGCTGCTGAAACTGGTGGGGCTGGCCTCCTTTGCTGCGGCCTGGCCGTCGCAGCTCTCCGGTGGACAGAAACAGCGCGTCGGCATCGCCCGCGCGCTGGCCGCCCGACCCCGTTATCTGTTGTGCGATGAGGCGACCAGCGCGCTGGATCCCGAAACCACCACTTCGATTCTCGATCTGCTGGCCGATATTCAGCAGCAGCTCAATATCACCATTGTATTGATCACCCATGAAATGGCGGTGGTGAAGCGGATTTGTGACGGGGCGGCGCTACTTGAGAATGGCCAGCTGGTTGAGAGCGGCAGCCTGAGCCAGATCATGGGACGTGAAGAGGGACGCCTGCGCAAAATGCTGCTGAAGGATGGCGAAGCAGACCGGGCGTTTATCGAAAAATATCAGCATGAGGCGTTAACCCGATGCGTAGCATGAGTAGTGAGCGGTTTCAGGAACTGCTGCTGAACGCCACTGGCGAAACACTGTATATGGTGTTGCTGGCGGCCCTTTTCACGGTCGCTATAGGGCTGCCGGTAGGCGTGCTGCTGTTTCTGACCCGGCCAAAAGGCATTCTGCCAAATCGCGCGATTTCACTGCTGCTGAATACGCTGGTAAATACCGGACGCGCCTTGCCGTTTGTGGTGCTGCTGATTGCGCTGATCCCCTTTACCCGTCTGCTGGTCGGCACCACGCTGGGCAGCACTGCCGCCATTGTGCCGATTACGCTGGGGGCATTTCCCTTCTTTGCCCGCATCGTGGAGAACGCGCTGGATGAGGTCGACCGCGGCCGCATAGAAGCGGTGGTATCAATGGGCGGTACCCTGTGGCATATCGTCAGCCGTGTGCTGCTGCCGGAAGCGCTTCCCGCGCTGGTGGCGGGCGTTACCCTGACGATTGTGATGTTGATTGGCTTCTCGGCGATGGCGGGCGTGGTTGGCGGTGGCGGGCTGGGCGATCTGGCGATTCGCTACGGTTATCAGCGTTTCGATAACCAAATCATGGCGGCCACCATTGTGGTGCTGCTGGCGCTTGTGATGCTTATTCAGAAACTCGGCGACCGGCTGGTACGCTCGCTGGCTTATCGTCGATAAGGAGCAACCATGTTTCGCGTGATGTCGCCGAAAGGCTATCTGCAACGGCCAGGGCTGCGTGCCGGGGTGGGAGAAATTATCCGGCCGCTTGCCTCGCATATTCACATCCTCACCTCGCCGCGGGCCTGGCAGGCGGTGAATCCTGACATGAGCATAAGTCTGGAACGGGCGGGGATCCGCTGGCAGCTCGACACCCTGACCGGTGAGTGTACCGACGCGGCGATTGCTGCCCTGCAACAGCAGGTGCAGACGCACGGCGCTACCCTGATTCTGGCAGTCGGCGGCGGGCGGGTGCTGGACTGCGCCAAAGCGGTCAACGACGCGCTGCCGGATATCCGGCTGGTGAACTTCGCCACGCTGGCCGCCACCTGTGCCGCCTGGTCTCCGCTGGCGATTATCTATGATGAGCGCGGCGGCCATCTGCGCAGCCAGCCGCTTAATGCCATGCCGGAGCGGATTCTGGTGGACAGCGAGGTTATCGCCCGCAGCGAGGTACGCTATCTGCGGGCCGGAATCGTCGATGCGCTGGCCAAATGGTTTGAATTTGAGCCTTATCAGCGACAGATGCCGCACCAGCTGGCGCTGGATCTTAAAGTCGCAGCCGCCTGGCAGGCGGTAACGGTGCTGAAACGCTGGGGAGACACGGCGGTGGCCGATAACATCAGGCAGCAGGTCACCCCGGCGCTGGAGAAAGTGATTGAAGCCAACATTGTGCTGGCGGGGCTGGCTAACAGTATTCAGGATGCGATGGCGACTCCCGGCTTTGCCCATATCATCCACGATCGCCTGACTCACCAGCCGGAGCTGCATCACTGGCTGCATGGTGAAAAGGTCGGTTTCAGCTTGCTGGTACAATCCTGGATTGAACAGCAGGGTAAGCAGGTGGAGCCTGAACTGCTGGCGCTGCTGCGCCGTTTCCACTCGCCTCTGACGCTGCCTGCGGCGATTAACGCGGACAGGGTAAGAGAGATTGCGCAGCAGATCCATTTCCCCTCCGCCAGCCTGGCGCACCTTCCCTTTACGTTCGATCACCCTCTGCTGGAGCAGGCCTTGCTGGCGACTTCTGCGTTTAAACAGTAAGTGCGGTCAGCGAATCGATCAACGGTCGCCGCTTGCTAACCTACCAATAGTAACTTACCTTTAGTAGCTTAATGGCTAATCATTAAGGTGACGACGATGAATGCATTAATAGTGACTTCCCATCCCAATCAGGACGCTCACACCCATCGCGTGGCGGACCAGCTGGCGCAGGGCATTATCGCGACAGGCCACCATACGGCTGAAAAGGCCGATCTGGCGGCAGAAGGGTTTGATCCGCGTTTCACGCTCAGCGATCACAAACATTTCAACGGTCTGGCACCGACGCCGCCCGATGTGCTGGCAGAACAGCAGCGGCTGGATCGTGCCGATGCGCTGGTGCTGGTCTATCCGGTCTACTGGTGGTCATTTCCGGCACAGCTTAAAGGCTGGATAGACCGCGTCTTCATCGCGGGCTGGGCCTTTGATGAGCAGGATGGCCATATCGTAAAACGCCTCGGCCATCTTCCCGTGCATCTGCTTGCGATTGGCGCGGCTGACAACCGAACCTTTCTGCGGCGCGGCTATTTCGCCAGCATGCGGAATCAGATTGATCACGGCATCTTTGACTATTGCGGTGCGCCGGTGGTGACCAGTGAACTGTTGCTTAGCGGCGATGAAGGTTATCCTGAGTCACACTATCAGCTGGCGCATCAACTGGGCCAGCGTCTGTTCGCCCATCAGGAAAAGCATGACCGTTGAAAAAACACCCCGTAAGCGTCTGTCACGCGAAGCACGACGCAGGCAGTTGTCAGACGTCGCGTGGCAGATAATGCAAACCGAAGGCAGCGAGGCACTGACGCTGGCCAGAGTCGGCGACGCGGCGGGGGTCAGTAAACCGGTGGTTTATGACCACTTCACCACCCGTCATGGATTGCTGGCGGCATTGTATGACGATTTTGATCGCCGCCAGACCGAAAAGATGGAAGCGGCGATGAATGCCGCGCCGATGGTGATGCAACAAAAAGCGGAAGTGCTTGCGGCTTGTTATGTGGATTGTGTGATGACGGAGGGGCGTGAGATTCCGGAGTTGCTGTCAGCGCTCAGCACCTCACCGGAACTGGCTGCCGTCAAACGCCACTATCAGCTCGACCTTATCGCCCGCTGTCAGCGCTGGTTTGTCCCTCTGGCAGGCAGCAGCAGTATTCCGGAAGCAGGCATGTGGGGCTTGCTGGGGGGCGCGGATGCCATCGCAGGTGCGGTGGCACGCGGCGATGTCAGCAAACGGGAAGGAGAGCAGGCGATCACTGCCATGGTCGTGGCGCTGGTGGCAGGCAGCCGCGCGCCGGAATCGGATTAGCATAAAAAAGGCGGCCCGCAGGCCGCCGAATCCTTCAACCACAACAGGCGTTGTGTAAGTAGTGGCAACGTACAATGATGATCGTTTTAGCCTTTCACCCCGCCCGCGGTTAAACCGCTCACCAGCCAGCGCTGCGCCAGCAGGAAAACCAGGGTGATCGGAATCGCGGAGAGCACCGCCGCAGCGGCGAAATCGCCCCACAGATAGTTCTGCGGATTGAGGTACTGCTGCATCCCGACCGCCAGGGTGTAGCTGTTCACATCGCGCAGCAGCAGCGAGGCGACCGGCACTTCAGTCACCGCGGCGATAAACGCCAGAATAAACACCACCGCCAGAATCGGCACCGACAGCGGCAGCAGCACCAGCCGGAACGCCTGCCACGGCGTTGCGCCATCCAGCGCGGCCGCCTCTTCCAGTGACCCGTCGATAGTTTCGAAATAGCCTTTGATGGTCCAGACATGCAGCGCGATACCGCCCAGATAGGCGAAGATCACCCCACCGTGGGTATTCAGCCCGATAAAGGGCAGATACTGGCCGAGACGATCAAACAGGGCATAGAGCGCCACCAGCGACAGCACCGCCGGGAACATCTGGAATATCAGCATTCCTTTCAGCAGGCTGGCACGGCCGGTAAAGCGCATACGGGCAAAGGCATAGGCGCAGGTGGTAGAGAGCGCCACGATGCCCAGCGCACTGATTGCCGCAATCTTGATCGAGTTCCATAACCAGAGCAGCACCGGGAAGGGCGGCGGTGTCACCCGGCCATCCGCATGTTCCACGCTGAAACCCAGCGCCAGACGCCAGTGCTCCCACGAGATCTGCTCCGGGATCAGGCTGCCGGTGGCGAAGTTCCCGGCACGCAGCGAAATCGCAATCACCATCAGCAGGGGAAAGAGAATCGCCGCGATAAATAACAGCAGCAGCAGATGCGTGGTGAACAGACGCAGCCGTTGCGATTTCGGTTGTACCATAGCCATAACAACTCCTCAGAGCCTGGTCCCTCAGGCTATTTTATTTGTCAGTCTGAACCCGGGCAGTGCTCACAATCTTCACCTCCCAGGTTCCGGTTGTTCCACGCTCTTCGCGTCCGGACTGCCTGCAAGCATGACGCCTGTCGGGCCAGACGCTTAGTCGAATTTCATCCGCGAGGCTTTCAGGTTAATCACCGCCAGCGCACCCACCAGCAGGAAGATCAGCGTGGCGATAGCGGCGGCCAGCCCAAAGTCCTGCCCGCCGCCGCCTTCAAAGGCGATACGCCAGGTGTAGTTCACCAGCAAATCGGTGTAACCGGCTGGCGTGGTGGTGCCGAGGCGATCCGGCCCGCCGTTGGTGAGTAACTGCACCAGCACAAAGTTATTAAAGTTAAAGGCAAAGCTGGCGATCATCAGCGGCATCAGTGGTTTCAGCAGCAGCGGCAGAGTAATCAGGAAGAAGTTCTGCAGCGGTCCCGCACCGTCCATCGCCGAGGCTTCATAGAGATCGTCCGGAATCGCCTTCAGCAGGCCCATGCAGAGGATCATCATGTAGGGGTAGCCGAGCCAGGTATTGACGATAATCAGCATGGTGCGCGCCAGCGTCGGGTCGCTGAACCAGGCCGGCTTCACGCCAAACAGCGCGCTGAGCATCACGTTGATTTCACCAAAGCTCTGGTTGAACAACCCCTTGAAAATCAGGATCGAGATAAACGCCGGCACGGCATAGGGCAGAATCAGCATTACCCGATAGACCGCTTTGCCGCGCAACGCCTCCCACTGCACCAGACACGCCAGCACCATCCCCACCGCGACGGTCAGCACCACCGTGATCAGCGAGAAGAGTAGCGTCCAGCCAAATATCGCCAGGAACGGCTTCTGAATCCCTTCGTCAGTAAACACCCGCACGAAGTTTTTCCAGCCGGTATTCACGGTAAAGCCGGGACTTAAGGTTTCGTTCGCCCAACGGCCGTCGGCGTTAATCGCCTGGTAGAAACCAGTCTGCGGATTTGCACGATAGCGCGCGTTGCTCTGCTGATTGATCAGCTCATCCTGCGTGCCAACCCGATAGAGTGGCTGGGTGCCGGAGAACTGGCGCAGCGAACTCATCCGTAACTGACGACCATCCGGCAGTTCAGCCCGGATCTGACTCAGTGCCTGACGATGGGTCGTGATCGCTCTGAAGTTTGCCCGTTCACCTGAAGGTGGTGCGGCAGGGGCCATTTTCAGTGTCTGTTCAGCGCCAAACTGAAACGGCGGTGAAACATAGTCTTTGCCATCATTCAGCACCAGCTGCCAGCGATCGCCGGCCGGGAACAGAGAAAAACTGACTGCTTCACCCGACTGGAAGGTGCGGCCCAGCAAAACCTGCTGCGCCCGTTCAAAGGTGAGCTGGTTGCTACTGCTGTAGTTGGTAAAGGCAATGGCAATCGTGCAGGCGAGAGGGAACAGCACAAACAGCGCCATTCCCGCCACGCCGGGATAGACATAACGCCACGCATAGGCGCGACGGTTAGCAAAAATCCACAGTCCGGTCGCACTGAGGATCAGCGTCAGCAACGCAAACAGATATTCGCCCTGCGCGTACATCAGCACCAGCAGATAGCCGACCAGCAGACAGCAGATCCCGATGAGAACGCTTTTCAACAGCACACTGCGCGTTTTCGGTTTTCCTGACATGATGCGGTTTTCCTTAACGGTCACTCAAGCCGGGGTGCCCCGGCTGCAAGGGGAGAATTACTTCTTCAGACGGGCCTGAGCATCTTTCAGTGCGGCGTCGACGCTCTGACGACCGCCCAGCGCGTTCAGGGTAGCGGTGCGCATCGCATACCAGAATGCCGCCATCTGCGGGATATTCGGCATGATGTCACCCTGACGGGCATTGTTCATGGTGGCGGCGATACGCGAATCTTTTTCCAGCGTCTGCTGGAAAGATTTCAGCGCCACAGCACCCAGCGGCTTATCTTTGTTGACCGCATCCAGACCGGTGTCAGTCAGCAGATAATTCTCCAGGAACTCTTTCGCCAGCTCTTTGTTAGGACTGGCGGCGTTGATCCCGGCACTCAGCACGCCGACAAAGGCTTTCGACGGTTTACCGTTCAGGGTTGGCAATTCGGTGACGCCATAGTCGATGCCGCTCTTGTCGAGGTTGCCCCACGCCCACGGACCATTAATGGTCATGGCGGTTTCGCCTTTGTTAAAGGCGGCCTCAGCAATCGAATAATCGGTGTCCGCATTCAGGGTTTTGGCTTTAACCTGATCGACCAGGAACTGCATGCCCGCTTTAGCACCGGCGTTATCGACGCCGACATCCTTCACGTCATAATGTCCGTCGGTGAGCTTAAAGGCGTAAGCACCGCCTGCGGCCAGCAGCGGCCAGGTGAAGTAGGGCTCCTGCAGGTTAAACATGATGGCGCTTTTGCCTTTGGCACGCAGTTGCTTGTCGAGACCGGCGATCTCTTCCCAGGTTTTTGGCGGGTTCGGCAGCAGCTTTTTGTTGTAGATCAGTGACAGCGACTCAACGGAAATCGGGTAGCCAATCAGCTTGCCGTCGAAGCGCACCGCGTCCCAGGTGAACGGGAAAATCTTCTCGCGGAAGCTGGCATCCGGCGTGATCTCAGCCAGCAGGCCGGATTGCGCATAGCCGCCGAAACGGTCATGTGCCCAGAAGATAATATCCGGGCCATCGCCGGTCGCCGCGACCTGCGGATACTTCTCTTCCATTTTGTCAGGATGTTCGACCGTAACTTTGATGCCGGTCTCCTGCTCAAATTTCTTACCCACTTCGGCAAGGCCGTTGTAGCCCTTGTCACCGTTGATCCAGATGACCAGTTTACCTTCCTCAATTTTTGCCATCGCGCTGGCCGAAAAGAGCACGGCAGAGAGGGCAGAAAGGGCCAGAATTCTTGCTCCGGTTTTCATCGTCATAAATCCATCCTGTTAGCGGAAGTGGTGAATGCTGTACCGGCATCATTGTGCTTATCCGCCAGGGCTTCTCATCCTCCTCTGCTCTACGCCCCTCGGCCTGCCGCTGTGATCGCGCTGGCAAAAAGCCCCTCAAGCGGGCGCTTACGCGGCAAAAATTCCTGCGGGTCTGCGTGAGCGATCACAAAAAAGTGCGGCAGCGTGCGGGCCGCGGCGTCAGCCCGCGTTTCTCCTCCTCCCGCCTCCTCCCCCAGCGGAATGCAGTGCGGTGGAGGATGTTACCGTCTGTTTCCTCTCGCATAGTGAGCCCCGGAACCCGTCTGCCGCTGGGCAGACACGACTATGCAGCTAAGAGGGAAGGGATCATGGCGAGCGTTGTGTTACGCAATGTCACGAAAGCCTGGGGCGATACGGTGGTGTCGAAAGATATCGATCTCACTATTCGTGAAGGGGAATTTGTTGTTTTCGTCGGCCCATCAGGCTGTGGCAAATCGACGCTGCTGCGCATGATTGCCGGACTGGAGACCATCACCAGCGGCGAGCTGTTAATCGGCGACCGGCGCATGAATGAAGTGCCACCCGCCGAACGCGGCATCGGCATGGTGTTTCAGTCCTATGCGCTCTATCCCCATCTGTCGGTGGCGGAGAACATGTCTTTTGGCCTCAAACTGGCCGGGGTGAAAAAAGCGGAGATCCAGCAGCGGGTTAATCAGGTGGCGGAGATTCTGCAACTGGCGCATCTGCTCGATCGTCGGCCTAAAGCTCTCTCTGGCGGGCAGCGTCAGCGCGTGGCGATTGGCCGCACGCTGGTGGCTGAACCGCGCGTCTTCCTGCTGGATGAACCGCTGTCGAACCTTGACGCCGCGCTGCGCGTTCAGATGCGGATTGAGATCTCCCGTCTGCATAAGCGCCTGAAGCGTACCATGATTTACGTAACCCACGATCAGATCGAAGCGATGACGCTGGCCGACAAAATCGTGGTGCTGGATGCCGGACGCATTGCGCAGGTCGGTAAGCCGCTTGAGCTGTACCACTATCCCGCCAACCGCTTTGTCGCCGGATTTATCGGCTCACCAAAAATGAATTTCCTGCCGGTCAAAGTGACCGCCACCGCCATCGATCAGGTTCAGGTGCGGCTGCCGAATCAGCAGCTGGTCTGGCTGCCGGTTGACAGCGCCGGTGTGCAGGTCGGCAGCAACATGTCACTGGGTATTCGCCCGGAACATCTGCTCTCCAGCGATATCGCCGACGTCACCCTGGAAGGGGAAGTGCAGGTGGTGGAACAGCTGGGGCATGAAACACAGATCCACATCGAGATTCCCGCTATCCGTCAGAACCTGGTTTACCGCCAGGAGGACGTCGTGCTGGTAAAAGAGGGCGCCATCCTCGGTATTGGCCTGCCGCCCGAGCGTTGTCACCTGTTCCGCGAGGACGGGAGCGCGTGCCGCAGGCTGTATCAGGAGCCGGGTGTATAGCCCTGCCAAAAACAATAAAAGCAATGACCTCAGGAGATAGAAAATGTTAACTCTGCGCAAACTTCCCATCGCCGTTGCCGTCGCGGTGGGAACCCTCTCCGCCCCGACGATGGCGGTTGATTTTACCGGTTACGCCCGTTCCGGCATTGGCTGGACCGGCAGCGGTGGTGAACAGCAATGTTTCCAGGCCACCGGCGCCCAAAGTAAATACCGTCTGGGCAACGAATGTGAAACCTATGCCGAATTGAAATTAGGCCAGGAAGTGTGGAAAGAGGGCGAAAAAAGCTTCTATTTCGACACCAACGTGGCTTACTCCGTGGCACAGCAGAATGACTGGGAAGCCACATCGCCCGCCTTCCGTGAAGCCAACGTAAAAGGTAAAAACCTGATCGACGCGCTGCCAGGATCTACCATCTGGGCCGGTAAGCGTTTCTATCAGCGTCATGACGTTCATATGATCGACTTCTACTACTGGGATATTTCCGGTCCGGGTGCCGGTCTGGAAGATGTCGATCTCGGCTTCGGTAAACTCTCTTTCGCCGCAACCCGTTCATCTGAAGCGGGCGGCTCTTACACCTTCTCCAGCGATCGTATCCGTGACTTCGCCACCAGCACTGCCAACGACGTGTTTGATGTGCGTCTGGCCGGTCTGGAAACCAACACCAACGGCGTGCTGGAGCTGGGTGTCGACTACGGTCGCGCTAATGCCCGTGACGACTACCGTCTGGAAGAGGGTGCCTCTAAAGATGGCTGGATGTTCACTGCTGAACATACCCAGAGCATGCTGAAGGGCTATAACAAATTCGTACTGCAGTATGCCACCGATGCGCTGACCTCTCAGGGCAAAGGCGTGCCGCAGGGCACCAGCCTCAACAACAATGGTGACATGTACCGCATCCTCGACCACGGTGCGATCTCGCTGGCCGAACGCTGGGATCTGATGTACGTCGCTATGTACCAGAACATCGATCTGGACAACAACCGCGGCACCGAGTGGTACACCGTGGGTGTGCGTCCGATGTACAAATGGACGCCGATTATGAGCACGTTGCTGGAACTGGGCTACGACAACGTCAAATCACAGCAGGCTAACGAGCGCAACGGCCAGTACAAAGTGACGCTGGCGCAGCAGTGGCAGGCGGGCGACAGCATCTGGTCACGTCCGGCTCTGCGTCTGTTCGCGACCTACGCCAAATGGGATGAAAAGTGGGGTTACAACAAAGATAACTCAGGCGATCTCACCACCTTCGCCTCTGCGGACACCAGCGGCAACGGCATCCTGACCAACAGCCGTGGTAAAGACGATGAAGTGACCTTCGGCGCGCAGATGGAAATCTGGTGGTAAGCCAGCACCTTTTCTGACAGGCGCGCCTGCGCCTGATGGATCTCTTTGGTCGCGGTGTGCCATTGCCTGGTTCACGCCGCGACCTGCAATAAGGTAGACATAATGAAAATGAAAAAACTGGCTGCACTCTGCCTGAGTGCGGCGTTACTGACAGGACACGCGCTTCCCGCCCTGGCGGATGTCAATCTGGTGCCGCAGGATCTCTCGTCCGCACCGGTCGTGGCACCCGAGACACTGCAACGCCTGAGCTGGCAACCGCTGTCTGCTTCTCAGACACAGACCACAAAACTTGCTAACAGCGGACAGACGCTGAATGCGCCACACATTGCCGGTCCGGTCGCGGCCTACAGTCTGCCCGCCAATATCGGCGAACTGACGCTGACGCTGAGCAGTGAAGTGGCGAACGGTCAGGTTTTCGCACCGAACGTGCTGGTGCTGGATGAAAACCTGCGTCCTGCGGCCTGGTTCCCCAGCCGCTACTTTACCTATCAGAAGCCGGGCGTGATGGCGGCAGATCGGCTGGAAGGGGTGATGAAATTAACCCCGGCGCTGGGTCAGCAAAAAATCTACCTGCTGGTGTTTACCACCGACAGCGATCTGATACAAACCACCACGCTGCTTGACCCGGCCAAGGCCTACGCCCAGGGCACCGGTCATGCGGTACCGGATATTCCCGATCCCGTCGCCCGCCACAGCCGGGAAGGGACAATCAAGCTGAAGATGCAGACCAGTTCCGGCTCATCCATTCTGGTCGGGCCGCTGTTTGGTTCATCCGGCCCGAGCGCGGTGACCGTCGGCAATACCGCACCTGCGGCAGCGTACAGCGCAGCACCGGGGCCTGCACCCGCCGCAGCGCCCGCGCCAAAAGCCCGTGCGGAACCGATCATGAGCGACACCGAGAGTTACTTTAACCAGAAGATCAGACAGGCAGTGAACAGCGGTAATATCGATAAGGCGCTGAAACTGCTGGATGAAGCCGAGCGGCTGGGTTCCACCTCTGCACGGCAGACCTTTATCAGTAGTGTTAAAGGCAAGGGGTGAAGCTGCCCCGACAATACTGATGTTGTTCCATCTGGTGCGCTGCGGCGCACCTTTTTTTGTTGCAGAGATCCTGATTGCATGATTTTTTTGCGTGGTTTTACGCATTACGTAAGTCATGCTGTGGGCAATAGCGTTTGATGAATTTAGGCTAACTAAGCTGTTTCAGGGATGACTTTTCTGGAGGCTATATGCGAAGTTACACGACAACCCAGGCCCGAAAATTTCTTGCTGAAATCATGGATATCGTGATGGCGGGTGAGCCTGTGATTATCACCCGGCGGGGCGGTTCTGCTGCTGTGCTTATCAGTCGCGAAGAGTTTGATGTCTGGCAGGAAATAAAACAGGGCGCCAATTTTTCAGGCGATACGGAAAAGCATAATCAGAAACTTTTAATGAAGACTTAGTAACAAAACATTCGCTCTTATCGCGATCAATGCATTTGCATTACCAATGTAACTGCATCACTGCTGACTTATCCTGGTTAATAATAGTGAGAATCCACGATGGGAACTCTGACTCATGCAAACATCTCTCTGCGTGCTTCATCAAAACTGACAGCCCGCGGACAGACCACCATCCCTGCCGCAGTTCGTGATGCGATGAATCTGCAACCTGGTGAGAATATCGAATACGCTGTTCTGCCGGGCGGCAAAGTCCTTATTACCCGTCAGGAAACGGTGGCTGATGATGATCCAGTGAAGGCGAGCTTTCTGAGTTTTCTTCCTGCTGACAGGCGCAACACGGCTGCAAATATTAAAATGCTGGATCGAGGATTATTAACTCGCATTACATCGTTGACCGAAGGTATGGACGTTGATTTGGATGCTCCACTCATGGACGATGAGTAATTAAGTATGGAAGACAGCACGGTTATAAATGGATGGCACGTTTATGTTCCTCCCTGTTTTGA
The DNA here is from genome assembly GCF_024520875.1 of Pantoea sp. Ft-CA_14. Classification (NCBI taxonomy): domain Bacteria; kingdom Pseudomonadati; phylum Pseudomonadota; class Gammaproteobacteria; order Enterobacterales; family Erwiniaceae; genus Pantoea; species Pantoea sp. Ft-CA_14. The sequence goes on from NZ_JALNPM010000001.1 coordinate 588,617, forward strand.
ATCGCAACTGATTGCGCTGACCAATGAAGTGGAGTTACTCAGGGCTAAATATCCTGAAAGTTACCAGCGAAAAGCGACGACGAAGCTTTTAGCCGCTGTGTTTAAAGTTATCAATAGTGAGATTTGCGCCGATCCACATCAGGCAAAGTTTCGCCAGGGCGATACGCTGGGAGAACAAAATAAGCATTGGTTCCGTGCAAAGTTTTTGATGCAGTATCGTTTGTTCTTTAGATTCAGCGAGCAACATAAAACCATCATTCTTGCATGGATGAATGACGCTGAGACCAAACGTGCTTATGGCAGTAAGCGTGACGCCTATAAAGTATTTTCAGGAATGTTGCATAACGGCTATCCACCTGACGACTGGGCATTGCTGTTAAAGCAATCTCAGGATTGGGCGAATACAAATTCTTAAGTTCATTAAATCCTGAACAGAATCTGGTTTGTTTTTCAGACGCTCGTGCTCAGGGTGATCTTATCACTGTTGAGAGGCGCTGATTACAGTAGCAGCGTGCGAGCAGTTGCCGTCCCGCACGCTGTAATAACTGAAAATTATGTAAAACAGGCTGCGTCAGATACGAGTCTGAGTCGCGTGTTAACCTTCAGTCGCGCAGTAGTCGCTTCCGGCGTGCCGTCAGATCACGCAGCAGCGTGTCAGTGGCAGGATCGCTGAACAGCGTTTCCAGCGTGGCGCTGAGCTTGCGTCGCCAGTTCGGATATTCATCGCTGGTGCCCGGAATATTGACCGGCGTCGCCATATCCAGCCAGTCCTCCGGTTGCAGTCCCAGCAGGGCGCTGTGACTGTCAGCCAGATAGCGCTGCATCGCCCGGTTTAATGCCTTACTCATGCCGGTGCGACGTGCATCGCGTCCGGCACGTTTCGGCAGGGCACCAACGCGATGCAGACTCTGCAGCAGCGCCTGCTTCGCTCGCAGCCGATCCTGATATAGCCCGGCCAGCACCACTTTGTCGGGATAGAGGCCGAGTTGTGCGCCGGTGGTCAAATCATCGCTCTGCCACCAGCCACGCAGCGTCGGAAGATCGTGAGTGGTCGCGACCGCCATTGCCTGTCGTGGCCATTCGGCGGGCGGACGAAAACTGTGGGCTGACTCCTGCTCAAAATAGAGCACCTTATAGGAGTAGACCCCGCCATCACGCAGCTTATCGACAATCGCTTCCGGCACCGTACCGAGATCTTCGCCAATTACCATGCAGCGATGACGCTGACTTTCCAGCGCCAGAATCGCCAGCAGATCGTCGATGGGATAGTGCACGTAGGCACCGTGCATCGCGCTATCACCGGCCGGAATCCACCACAGCCGCATTAGCGCCATCACATGGTCAATGCGCAGTGCGCCGCAGTGCCGCATGTTAGCGCGCAGCAGGGCGATCCACGGCTCCCAGGCGCGCTGACGCATCACCTGCGGATCCATGGGCGGCAATCCCCAGTCCTGGCCGCGCGGGCCGAGAATATCGGGCGGCGCACCGATGCTGGCATCCATGCAGTAGAGATCGCGCTCGCTCCAGGTCTCTGCACCACCCTGCGCAACACCCACCGCCAGATCGCGGTAAAGTCCAATCGGCATCTGCTGCTGCTGGCAGATGTCCCAGCAGTCGGCAAACTGCTTCGCGGCCAGCCACTGCAGCCAGAGCCAGAAGCGCACCTGATCGGCGTGCTGTTGCAGGAAGGTCTGCACGGCCGGACTGCCGGGATCCTGCAACGCCTCCGGCCACACCGGCCAGCCCCAGCGATCACTATCCTGTGCTATCTGATCGGCGTGCAGCGCATCAAACAGCGCCTGATGCTGAAGACTCTCGCCTCCTTCACGTATAAATCCATTAAACGCCTGCACCTCGGGATCGCTGGCGTCACGCTGAGTAAACTGCGGCCACGCCAGTCTCAGCGCGGCAATTTTCAGCCGGGTCACCGCCGCATAATCCACCCAATCTGCTGCGCGAGCCTGTTCCAGCGCCTGTTCTGTTTCCGGACGTTGCCACCAGGCCTGAGCGGCAGCGCTCTGCCGGAAGTCAGCGACTGCGCCCACATCGATGTAGAGCACATTAAGCCAGCGCCGGGACGAGGGGCTGTAAGGGCTGGCACTCTCCGGGCTGGAGGGAAACAGCGCATGGATAGGGTTAAGACCGATAAACGCGCCGCCGCGTGCAGCGACCTCCGGCAGCATCCGGCGCAGATCGCCAAAGTCGCCGATTCCCCAGTTCTCCGCCGAGCGCAAAGTATAGAGCTGCACGCAGGCGCCCCATAATGACTCACCTGCCAGCAGGGCCGGGGGTTCATAACAGCGGGCCGGGGCAATTATTATCCGGCACGACCACTGCTGCGCGCCCTGTTGCAGCGTCAGCTGATGATAGCCTTCTGGCAGCGGCGGCAGATGCAGCGGCTGAGCGGGCTGGCAGCGACCTGAGCTGATTTCACCCGCTTCACTGGTGAGATGCCAGTGGGCATCGTCAGCGAGCTGTGGCGACAGGCTCATAAGATCGCCGCTGCGAAAAATCACCACCGGTGGCAGCGGCGTGCTCAGCGGATGGGAAGGCTGCATCACCGCCAGCAAACGCTGGCGGGTCAGGGTCGGGATCGCCTGTGGCTTGCCGTGAGCATTGATATACTCAGCGGCGATGCCCGCCCGGGAGAAATCATCCATAACCGGATCTGTTTTCATGGCGTTCCTTAGCGTTTCGCTTGCCAGATGCGCTGCTGGTAATCGCGGATAGCGCGATCGGAGCTGAACATGCCACAGCGTGCGGTATTGAGGATGGTGGCACGTGTCCAGGCCTCCTGATCGCTCCACAGCGCTTCTACCTGCGCCTGTGCGTCAAGGTAGGGCTGGAAGTCAGCCAGTACCAGATAGGGATCACCGCCTTCCGGGCCGAGACTCTGCAACATCGCATCAAAGGCGTGGCAGTCGCCCTGGCTGAAGGTGCCATCTTCCAGCGCCTGTAAGACCTGATTGAGCTGCGGATCTTTCTTGCGCCACTGCGCCGGGGCATAACCGTCTGCTTTTAACGCCACCACCTGTTCCACGGTATGCCCGAAGATAAAGATGTTCTCGCTGCCAACCTGCTCAGCGATCTCGACGTTCGCTCCATCCAGTGTGCCGATGGTCAGTGCGCCATTCAGCGCCAGCTTCATATTACCGGTGCCGGACGCTTCTTTACCGGCAGTGGAGATCTGCTCGGAAAGGTCGGCGGCGGGAATCAGCCGCTCGGCGACGGAGACGTTGTAATCGGGAATAAACACGACTTTCAGCCGGTCACCGATACGGGGATCCTGATTGATCACCTCGGCCACTTTGTTGATGGCATAGATGATGTTTTTCGCCAGTGCATAGCCGGGCGCGGCTTTGGCACCAAACAGCACCACGCGCGGCGTCCGGTTAGCCTGCGGATCGGTGACCAGCGTCTGCCACAGCGCAATGATGTGCAGCAGGCTCAGATGCTGGCGTTTGTACTCATGCAGTCGTTTGATCTGTACGTCAAACAGCGCGGTAGGGTCAATCTCAATGCCGGTCCGCTGTTTTACCCAGTGCGCCAGCGCGACTTTGTTCTGCTGCTTGATGGCGCGATATTCCGCGCAGAAGGCGGCGTCATCCGCAAAGGCTTCCAGCCCCTGCAAGGCATCGAGATCGTTCAGCCAGGGTTTTTGCAATGTCCGGTTGATCAGGGCACTCAGCGCCGGGTTGCACTGATTGATCCAGCGGCGCGGCGTAATGCCGTTGGTCACGTTGTGGAATTTCTCCGGCCACATCTGGTGATATTCCGGGAAGAGATCCTGCACCACCAGTTTCGAGTGCAGCGCCGCCACACCGTTGACCGCGAACCCGCTGGTCACGCAGAGGTTCGCCATCCGCAGCTGGTTATTATGCACCAGCGCCAGTCTGGCCCACTTCGCTTCATCGTCCGGCCAGCGCGCGGTGACAGCCGTTTTTAGCTGCGCGTTCAGGGTATTGATGATCATCATATGGCGCGGCAGCAGGCTGCGCACCAGACGCACATCCCAGCACTCCAGCGCTTCCGGCATCAGGGTGTGATTGGTGTAGGCAAAAGTGTGCTGCGTGATCTGCCAGGCGCGATCCCAGCTCAGCTGATGCTCATCCAGCAGCAGACGCATCAGCTCCGGGATGGCCAGCGTCGGATGGGTGTCATTAAGCTGGATCACTTCATGATCGGCCAGGGTTTCGATGCTGCGTCCGGCCCGATGATGGCGACGCAGAATGTCAGCCAGCGCGCAGGCGCACTGAAAATATTGCTGCATCAGACGCAGTTTTTTACCGTTCTGATGATTGTCATTGGGGTAGAGCACTTTAGTCAGTTTTTCAGCATCAATACCCTGTTGTTCAGCGCGCAGAAAGTCGCCGTCGTTGAAGCGATCAAGGTTAAACGGCTGGGCATGTTTCGCCTGCCATAGACGCAGTGGCTGGCTGATACCATTCTGATAACCCACCACCGGCAGATCCCAGGCTTCGCCGAGCAGTTCAAACGCCGGTTGCCACTGTGGCTGACCCGCAACCGTCACCACTTTACCGCCCAGCCCGACCCGCACGTTAAGCGCGGCGTTGTGGTTAAACCACGGATAGCGGTCGCGCTGCCAGTCATCCGGGCCTTCAATCTGCGCGCCCTGTTCGAAGCGCTGGCGGAACAGACCGTACTGATAGTTCAAACCGTAGCCCGTAGCGGGCTGACCCACATTCGCCATGGAATCCAGGAAACAGGCTGCCAGGCGACCCAGGCCGCCATTACCCAGCGCCGGATCCGTTTCGGTTTCCAGCACGTCAGTGAGTGAGATATCCCAGGCGGCCAGGGCCTCGTTGACCGGGTCATACCAGCCCAGGTTCAGCAGGTTGTTGCCGGTCAGGCGACCGATCAAAAACTCCATCGACAGATAGTTAACATGGCGCAGTTCTGTCGGGGCCGGGGGAGCAGGCTGCGCGACCAGCATATCGGCCAGCGCACCGCTGAGTGCCTGCCACCACTGTGTCGTGGTCATCTCCTGCGCATCGCGCAGGCCAAAACGCTGCCACTGACGGGTCAGGGCAGCATTGAACTGAATCGGGTTGAAATCGGGCTGTGTCATGGTTGATGTCCTGTGAAAACGGAAAATGGATCAATGTGGCGACAGTCTGCCCGCGCGGAAACCCTCGCTCATCCTCCTGCAAAGAATTAGCGGAGGAGGATGGGGAGGGTGGAGAGGATGAGGCTAATCCGAAATCGTTGAAGGAGTGTGATTGCGCACGCTTTTGTAAAGTTTAATTAATGGGTTTGCTTGCATTCATCTGACGAAATGCTGAACCTGTGTAAGGAATAATTACGAAGCGTAAAATAATGATGCGCTCGACAAATGGAGAAACGCGCGCCCATGTTAATACCCGCTAAACTCAGCCGCCCGGTGCGTCTTGAAGGCACTGTGATTCGGAAGAGATTGCTGCAAAAACTCACCGCTGCCGGTAACTATCGGCTGGTGCTGGTCACCAGTCCGGCGGGCTACGGTAAAACCACACTGGTGTCGCAGTGGGCGGCAGGGAAAAGCGATCTGGGGTGGGTTTCTTTAGATGAGGGCGATAATCAGCCGGAGCGCTTTGCCGATTACGTGATCGCTGCACTGCAACAGGCCACCCACGGTGGCTGTCCGCGCAGTGAACTGCTGGCGCAGAAGCGGCAGTATGTCAATCTCAATGCGCTGTTTTCTCAGCTCTTTATCGAGCTGGTGGAGTGGCAGCAGCCGCTGTGGCTGATCGTTGATGACTACCATCTGATCACCAATCCGGTGATCCACGACGCGATGCGCTTTTTCCTGCGCCATCAGCCTGAAAATCTGACGCTGATTCTGATGTCACGTAACCTGCCGCAACTCGGTATCGCCAACCTGCGGGTGCGTGAGCAACTGATTGAGCTGGGCAGCCAGCAGCTGGCTTTTACCCACCAGGAGGCGCGACAGTTTTTTGACTGCCGACTGGCGGCCCCGCTGGAAAGCGAAGAGAGCAGCCGACTCTGTGATGATGTAGCGGGCTGGGCTACGGCGCTGCAACTGATCGTGCTGTCGGCGCGACAGGGTGCCAGTTCGGCTCAGCACTCCGCGCGGCGTCTCTCTGGTATTAATGCCAGCCACCTCTCCGATTATCTGGTTGAGGAAGTTCTGGATAACGTCGATCTGCCTACCCGCCATTTCTTACTGAAAACCGCGCTGCTGCGTTCAATGAACGATGAACTGATCGCCTGTGTCACCCGCGAAGAGAACGGCCAGATGCGGCTGGAAGAGATTGAGCGTCAGGGTCTGTTTCTGCAGCGCATGGACGATTCCGGCTGCTGGTTCAGCTACCATCCGCTGTTTGGTAACTTCCTGCGTCAGCGCTGCCAGTGGGAACTGGCGGCGGAACTGCCTGCGCTGCATCGGGCTGCGGCTGAGAGCTGGATGGCGCAGGGCTTTCCCGGCGAGGCGATTCATCATGCGCTCGCCTCTGGCGACGCCACTATGCTGCGGGACGTGCTCCTGAAGCACGCCTGGACGCTGTTTAATCAGAGCGAGCTGCCGCTGCTGGAGAACTCCCTGAAAGCACTGCCGTGGGAGATGATGCTGGAAAATCCAATGCTGGTACTGCTGCAGGCGTGGCTGATGCAGAGTCAGCATCGCTTCTCCGAAGTCGACAGTCTGCTGGCGCGTTTTGAACAGGCCAGCCGCTGCGAGATCGATACAGCACTGCGCGGTGAATTTAATGCGTTGCGCGCCCAGGTGGCGATTAACGATGGTAATACCGATGAAGCGGAGCGGCTGGCGAAAGTGGCGCTCGACACCCTGCCAGCGAGCCGTCACTACAGCCGCATTGTGGCAACCTCAGTGCATGGTGAAGTGATGCACTGCAAAGGCGAGCTGGATGATTCACTCAAACTGATGCGGCAGACCGAACAGATGGCGCGGCGCGATGAAGTGTGGCACTACGCCCTCTGGAGCCTGATTCAGCAGAGCGAGATTCTGTTTGCTCAGGGCTTTTTGCAGGCAGCCTATGAGATCCAGAGCCGCGCCTTTGTGCTGGTCGACGAGCAGCACCTGGCGCAGTTCCCGCTGCATGAGTTTCTGCTGCGCATCCGCGCTCAGTTGCTGTGGGCCTGGGGACGGCTGGAAGAGGCGGAGCAGGCGGCCCGGGAAGGCATCAAAGTATTGAACGGTTTTCAGCCGCAGCAGCAGATTCAGTGTCTGGGATTGCTGGTGCAGTGCTCACTGGCACGCGGCAATCTGGATAACGCCCGCAGCTACCTGAACCGGCTGGAAAACCTGCTGAACAATGGCAACTGGCACAGCGACTGGATAGCCAATGCCGACAAAGTCCGGGTCATTTACTGGCAGTTGACCGGCGACAGCCAGAACGCCCGTGACTGGATGCGGCAGACGCCTAAACCTGCCTTTGCCAATAATCATTTTCTGCAGGGACAATGGCGGAACATCGCCCGCGCGCAGATCCTGCTGGGTGATGTCAGCCAGGCGGAAGTGGTGCTGGAGGAGCTGAATGAGAATGCCCGTGCCCTGCGCCTGATGAGCGATTTAAACCGTAATCTGCTGCTGCTGAATCAGATCTACTGGCAGACCGACCGCAAAGCGGAGGCGCAGCGTGTCCTGATAGAGGCGCTGAAACTGGCGCGCAGCACCGGTTTTATCAGCCATTTCGTGATTGAAGGCGAGATGATGGCGCAGCAGTTGCGGCAATTGATCCAGCTGAATACCCTGAATGAACTGGACAGCCACCGCGCCCGGCGCATCCTGCTGGAGATCAACAAATATCACCGTCACAAGTTCGCTCATTTCGATGAAGGCTTTGTCAGCCGGTTGCTTAACCATCCTGACGTGCCGGAGCTGATCCGAACCAGTCCGCTGACGCAGCGTGAATGGCAGGTGCTGGGATTGATCTATTCGGGCTACAGCAACGATCAAATCGCCGGTGAGCTGGCGGTGGCCTCCACCACCATCAAAACCCACATCCGTAATCTCTATCAGAAGCTGGGCGTCACCCATCGCAGCGAAGCGATGAATCAGGTGCAGTCGCTGCTGAAAATGATGGGATATGTCTGACGACAGGCGTTTACAGGGGCGGCTTTAGCCCGCTCTGCCGCATGTCAGCACACCATCGAAACAGGCGGTCTTTATCAATGGGAAGCGGGGCAGTTACTTTACTGCGCAACATGCAGCTCTGATTTGCCGGATTTCGGGCCCTGATTTCTTCCAGCCGGTGCATAAATATCGCATGCATCTGCGCGTTACGGGTTTCACCTTTATTCAGCCCCGCGAGGTCCCGCCTGCAGCAGTTAGGGTAGTGCTTCCTGAAATTACGGATTTCTGAGGTTCAGGAAAATTAATTCTGAGTGGTTAAACAGTGTCCCCTTACCATACCTCTTAAAAGTCAGATGAATTATAGAAAATGATATATGCTTTTGCTTTTTTTTGAGTTCAGGATTGTCATTCCCTGCTTATGAAAAAAGTGCCTTAATAAAAATGCAATATGTATTATTTCATGAAAAGAGTAAATTGTTAGCAGGGTAATTATTAGCCTTTAATGTCATTAGCTATTAACTAGTTAGTTAAAAAATAGCATCCCCGAAAATTTTTTTTAAAATTAAACGAAAACATTCTAAAACAACGAAAAACGTTTCATTACACTCCATAGTTTTTATTTTTTAGATAATTTACTTTTAATGAAATAGCTCATTAGCTATGGGGTGGGCCAGCGATTATCTCATGTATTTATTATCTTTAAGGATGGATTATGAGACATAAAAAATTAACGCTTGCTTTGGCTGTTTTTGTTCTCTCTGCGGCGCGACTTGCAGTCGCTGCACCGTTACATAACCAACCGTTTACGAATCACTCCCCACAGACCTTCTTACTTGTCGGCGATGCTAATGGAGGTGACGGCGGCAAAGGGGGTTCTGGTTCTAATTCTCCTGGTGGCCCTGGCGGCGATGGAGGAAATAACAGCGCCAGCGGTAACGGGAATGGCAGCGGTAATGATAACGGCACTGGCAACGGCTCCGCTAACGGTAATGGTTCCGGAGACGGTGACGGCGGCGGTGATGGTGGTGATAGCGGTGGCGATGGTGGTGGTGGTGATGGCGGCGGTGCGTAATCAGGCTGCAGAATCTAACTAAAAATGGTCGCCTCATGAAGGCGGCCATTAATTAAAGGATGAAACTTCTATGTCAAAGCTACACAGCACGCTGATTTTTTTTCCACTATCTGCAGGGCTGCTCCTTTCCCTGCCGGTATTCAGTCAGACACTCCCGCAGGACACTATTCAGCTGTCTGCCTGTGAGAGCCTGAACGGACAAGATGGGAACGGCAGTTCGCCTGATGGAGAAAGTGGTAAAGACGGCGTGCCCGGTACAGGCTGTCTGAACGGAGGTAACGGCGGTAACGGTTCTGCTACAGGTGGTAACGGCGGAAATGGGGGAAATGGGGCAGGCGCCGCGACTGAACCCTACCATAAACACCACAAACATCATAAAAATGGACAGGGTAGCGCCAATGGTGGCAACGGGGGTGATGGTGGTTCAACTGACAATGCGCCCGGAGGTGCTGGCGGTGATGGAGGTAACAATGACCAGTCAGAACATCTGTAAACGATACCGTACCCTACTAAGGTGCTCCACTCTGATACTGGTGATTTTTACACACTACGGTTATGCCTCTCCGGCCTCCCCGATTCCTTTTCCTGATTCCTTATCACTGATTTCTGATGGTGGAAACGGCGGGGACGGTGGTCCGGGCGAAAACGGAGGGGATGGCGGTAACGGCGGTAATGCTGGTACAGGCTCCAACTCAAATGGCGGAGATGGCGGAAATGGCGGCACTAACGGAGCCGATGGAGGGGATGGTGGCAACGGAGGAAGCGGGAACAACTCATCCGGTGGTGATGGTGGTGATGGTGGTGATGACGGTGATAGCGGCGGCGGAATATAAGTCATAGCGCAGAGGATGATATGAAAAACCTTCTCATGAAAGCTGTATATCTCATTATTCTCACCTCAGCATTACTGAGACCTTTCATGGTCGTACTCACGGTAACCTCTTCTCTGGCGGCCGGAATATTCAGCACTGCGGCATGGGCAGACGGCGACGGTGGCGACGGTGGCGACGGTGGTGACGGTGGCGGTGACGGAAACGGGGGAGACGGAGGGAATGCTGGTTCTGGCAGCAACGGAAATGGCGGCGACGGCGGTAATGGTGGTGAAAACGGAGGAAATGGAGGGAACGGCGGTAATGGTGACGGATCAGGTAATGGCGGAAACGGAGGCGATGCGGGTCCTGGCGGCGTCGGCGGGCAGGGTGGCAGTGGCGGGAATGAGGGAGGACATGATGGTTCTCCCGGGATGAGTGGAGCTAAATAGTTATCCCTATGCCGTTAACGTGGTTTGCCGGAGATTGATGACCCCGGCGACTTCATGCATACAGACTAAGCAGACAGCAAGGCAATGCTGAGACACCGGGTTGCCAGGCCTGAACTGCAAAGCCGGTGAAGTCATATCAGTCGTTTTTACCGGCACCAGTAAATCCCGATCTTCCTTAAAAGACATCGCATAGTGTCAGCCTGAGTGATGGCAGTTTATCCGGCACCACCCAACGATCCATTTCCCGCCCGGCCTCTGCCGACTCCTGTGACATAACCCCGGCCTCTTCTGCAGGGGAACGGGTTGAATCGCGGCATGCTGGTCACAGATGTTATGTTGCATTAGAGCTGAAAGCCGTTCTTATCAGGCCAGGATATTAAGGATCGCAACATAAAAAGAAGATACATGTGGTGAGTGTCCGCTATGAGCAAGGAGCGGACGTTCCGTTCTTAATGACTGACTGTTACCATTGCATCCAACATAGCACCCGGCTCATCCAACCTTACCCACAACAAAATTAATATCCATAAATCAGCTCTATACACGTATGACATCACCAACTCCTCAAGTCACAAAATATTTTGCCGATAACGATTTTTTAACGATCCAAAGTCCTGGAAGACAGATATGAATAAATTTGTTTATTGTATGATTGCTTTGTTTTTTTCCGGTTTATGTTCCGCAGCTGAAGATTTAGGCTTGGGGACATATTTATGTGATGTCCGGATAACCAGCTCTCATACAGAGACGCAGCTTTTGCCAAAAGCTGCTGTCGTTGAAGACAATGGAAGTAACTACAAAGTGAAAATGCTGGGTAATGAGGTAGCATCCCCAGCGCTTGAAAGTGTCATGGGTGGTATTAAACAGCAGGCTACTGTTAACGGAATAACCTTCGTAAGACGTCCTAATTACGATGATCGTTTTATCATCGAAAATGCGCATTCCGGCTTCTTTTATAAAATGATAAACTGCAAAAAAAAATAATATTTTTTCAGCTGATGCTTTAAGCATTAGTATAGGATGGCTTTTAAATTAATTGTGTTTTAAAAGTCCCTGTTTACTATATTATCTTGATTGTGAACCTCATATCTTTGCAGCCATGTTATGATTAAAATGCTTCGACAAATTGCTGTCACCTATTCGGCCGATGAGCAATTTAAACAGCTATCATGTCCGTATGCCTTCCAGTTTAACGTTCAAGCTGTATTACCTTTGTATTAATTTCTGGCAACAGCAATGAGGCGGGCCAGACTAAGTTCAGATTTATGTCCGCTATGAGTGAGGAGCAGCCATGACCCCAGGGATGGTTTGAATAAGTGATATCCCTTTACCCGTTTTGAGCTGATGCTTTTCTTAGCAGGATGCTTTATGTTGGTCACACTCATCCTGCAGGGTATAACCATGATAAAAGTAGAAAAATCAGATCTATTCTCTTCAGAATCCCATCGTTTAATCGAAATGCTATCAGCAGAACTTGCCGCTATTACTGGTGATAACGGCAAAAGCAATTTCACCACCCAAGCAATGGGTGATGACAAAGCTTTATGGGCATTAGCAAAGAATTCTCAAGGCAAAGCTGTGGGATGCGGTGCTATACGGCCATTTACCCAAAATATAGCCGAGCTTAAAAGAATGTTTTCAGACCGAAGTGAGTCAGGGATTGGTGGTGCTTTACTCACTTTCCTTGAAAAATCAGCAAAAGAGATGGGATATATCGAAGTTAGGCTGGAAACCCGCCACATCAACTATCGTGCTGTAAATTTCTACATGAAAAATGGTTATGTCCCTATTGAGAATTACGGCCCATATATAGGCAGGACAGAAGCTATCTGTTTCTCAAAGGCATTGCGCTGACTATATTAATTGGAACTGACGTCTGCTCCTGTCACAAAGTGGACTGTCATCGGGCTGATGACCGCTATATGCCAGAAACGGACACTGTTTTTAATGTGATTTATTTATTTAATGCTGCCTTTGCTGGAGCACAAAGGAAGTCAAACTGCGTCGCGATTACTGCTAGCCCCGCCAGGGATAAAACACCATTAGCTAAGCAAACGAACCGCGCCTGGAGACTTGCCCGTTACACGCTTAAAAGCCCGGCTGAAAGCAGCCTGAGAGGAGTATCCCAACCGTTGCGATGCGGTGTCGACGGTGATGTTTTCTGACGACAGCCAGCGGACAGCGAGATGCATCTTTACTTCCGTTACATACCGTAGCGGTGGGACGCCGATAGTGGTCTGAAACCTTTCGGCGAATGCGGAGCGGGATATATGCGATTCGGCGGCGAGTTCTGCCACGCTCCAGTCCCGGCCCGGTTCGCGATGAATCGCCAGGATGGCCTGAGCCAGACGCGGATCGCGCAGTGCTGCAGCCAGGCCAGGGCTATTGCCGCAACCATCTTCCACCCATCCTCTGATAAACATCGCTCCAGCCACATCGGCAAGCCTGGCGAGAATACCTGCATAGCCCACGCGTCCGGAGCATATCTCACGCTTCATCGCATCAAGGATATGCATGAGTCCCGGCCACTGAATCCCCTTTGCATCGGCATGCATAATTTCAGGCAGCACATCCGCCAGCCGCTGCATGCTTCCCAGATCGATTTTCATACAACCAAAAAACAGCACAGCACCTGGCGTTTCCTGAGTACTCGGGCAGGTATCAATCCCACTCACTTTTTCATCGAGTGGTGCCGTTTCAATATTGTCGATATCCAGCACGTCGGCGGCTGTTGCCGACAAAAGCTGATGCCGTTCGCCGTGGGGAAGAAATACAGCCTCTCCGGCTGAAAGCGTAAGAACTTCGCCGTTTGCACTATGAAGCACCATCTCCCCTACAGCGACGTAGTGCAGATAAGCATGACCGGGCCTGCTTGCGAAGTTCAGGCCAAACGTATCTCCCGTCTGGATACGCTGATATCGCACGCCGTATAGCCGTAGACCGGAAAGCAGCTCGCTGATGAGTTCTGATGACAGAGCGAAGGATGAAGTCATATGCCTTTTCGGGTTTTGGGTAAAAAAGTGAGGGTTTTAGAGCATAGATCATCCAGCTGCGCCTGAATAGACTTCTTCTCCTGAAACGACTTTCCAGGAGACTTAGAAATGACGGATGAAACTTCTATCAGGGTTCACAAAGAAAGAGTGCAAAGAGATGAGAAAATCCAGCCAGCCTGGCTTGCGGTTTTTTCGTTAACCATGGGTGTTTTTGGCCTGCTCACCGCAGAGTACCTGCCTGCCAGCTTATTAACGCCTATTGCACGGGATTTGGGTGTGTCAGAATCTCTTGCAGGACAGGCCGTAACAGTGACGGCGGTGATTGCGTTATTTGCCGGATTACTGATACCGCGATTAACGCGTGCGCTGGACCGGCGCGTCGTGTTGTTGAGCTTTACCGCCCTTATGATCTTCTCAAATCTGCTCGTGGCGCTCTCTTCAGGTATTGTCATGCTGCTGGCAATGCGCATCCTGCTGGGTATCGCGTTGGGTGGATTCTGGAGTATGGCAGCGGCGGTTGCGATGAGGCTAGTGCCGGAGAGGCTGGTACCGCGGGCGCTGTCGATCATTTTTAGTGGAATCGCGGTAGGTACTGTTGTTGCCGTACCGCTGGGAAGTTATCTGGGCGAGATGTCTGGCTGGCGTAGCGCGTTTGTTGCCGCTGCTGCGGTTGGCGCACTCTCTTTTATTTTTCAGTGGCTGACGCTGCCCGGAATGCCGCCGGTAGTCAGGACCAGGACGGCATCCGTATTTTCTCTGCTCCAGAGGCCGGGCGTGAGTGTGGGCATGCTGGGGTGCGTGCTTGCACACACCGGCCAGTATGCGCTGTTTACCTATATACGGCCGGCGCTGGAAGGGCTCGCACACATAGACGCAAAAGGGCTGGCGTTAATACTTCTGGTGTTTGGCGTTGCTAACTTTATCGGGACACTGTCGGCAGGGTGGCTGATGGAACGCAGCCTGCGTTTTACGCTGATTATTATGCCTGCTCTGGTGGGAGCAGCGGCACTGGGTATGATCACTCTGCCGTTATCAATCGCCGGGCTTACGGCGCTGGTCATGCTGTGGGGGCTGGCATTTGGTGGCATACCGGTGGCGTGGTCAGGTTGGGTCGCCCGGACTCTTCCCGATGAGGCCGAGAGCGCAGGGGGTATGGTGGTTGCCGCCGTTCAATCCTCCATTGCCGCGGGTGCAGCAATAGGTGGCCTGATATATGGCCTCAACGGGGTAACGGGGGTATTCATTACAGCTGCCTGTATCATGTTCACTGCCGCGCTGGTTATTGCATTCCGGGTCAGGGTCTCGCCATCAGCTGAAGGAACGCAAAACTGACCATTTCAGTGACATTTTAAGATGTCGGGAGACCTCAATCGAACAGCTTAACATCCCCGGACCGCACAGCGTTCCGGGCCTGCTGGCTGAGTCTGTTGGCAAAGGGGCGGGTTAACTGCAGAAGCTGGTTAAAATGCGTTTTGAGCGAGGAACGGAAAATAAATAGCAGGCATCTCATTGACGGTTCTGTGGCTCCTAAGAGGATCTGAATTCATTATCATCAGGATTTAGCTTTGTCATACATGGAGTAAGTCTTATGAGTATAGGTATAAGGCCAGCACAACTTTCTGATGTTGATGGAATTTTCTCAGTCCGAACATCTGTTACGGAGAATCATCTGAGCCGCGAAGAAATGCGAAGAATGGGGATCACAGAAAGCGTCGTGGGCGATATGATCAAAAACGACCATTGTGCATGGGTTGCCTGTGATAATGACGAAATTATCGGTTTTTCAATGATTTTAAAGGATAAAGGCTGCCTTTATGGTCTTTTTGTTCTTCCTGAATACGAAAGCAGAGGTATAGGTCGCAGACTCACTATGCTTGCGGAACAGGAGTTATTCAGACATCACGAAATTGCCTGGCTGGAAACCGATGAAAACAGCCGTGCGGCAAAATTTTACATGCAACTCGGCTGGGGTAATAAAGCAAATCTGGATGGCACTTTCATCCGGTTAGAAAAGCAACGTGATAGGTGATCTTCTTCATCTCTCATCGAGTTCCGCTTTTGCACGCAGAAGACCTGCGCTCTGGAAGGGCCGCTATGAGCGGGAAGCGGACGCCCGGTGTCCGCTAATGTGAACTCGCCAGGTTACTTAAACCGTCTCCCTGCCTCATCAGTCACCTTTTCTCCATCCTCTTTGGTGAAAGAACCTTTCTGACCTTCAGGGAGAATATCCAGCACAATTTCTGAGGGACGGCAAAGTCGTGTCCCTAACGGTGACACTACTACCGGCCTGTTAATCAGGATCGGGTGCTGAAGTATAAAATCGATCAACTGCGCATCAGAAAATTTATCTTCATCCAGACCCAATCGCTCATAAGGCTCAACATTCTTACGCAGCAATGCACGTACAGAAATCCCCATTTCTGAAATCAGCCTGGTAAGCTCTTCTCGTGTCGGTGGCGTATCGAGATAATAAATAATTGTTGGTTCGTTGCCGCTGTTACGGATCATCTCCAGCGTGTTACGTGAGGTGCCACAGGCCGGGTTATGATAGATGGTAATATTGCTCATATCAGTATCTCATTACAAAGTGACAGAGAGCCGCCATACCAGCGCGGCCAGAGTAACGAACAGCACGGGCAGGGTCATAATTATGCCTGTCCGGAAGTAATATCCCCAGGTAATGCTCATGTTTTTCTGTGCCAGTACATGCAGCCACAGCAGGGTTGCCAGACTCCCGATTGGGGTAATTTTGGGACCTAAATCGCAGCCAATCACATTGGCGTAAATCATTGCTTCTCTGACGACGCCAGTCGCAGTACTCCCGTCAATGGACAGCGCACCAATCAGCACCGTCGGCATATTGTTCATCACCGACGACATGAAGGCAGTCAGGAAGCCGGTGCCGAACGTGGCAGCCCATAAACCGTTGTCTGCCAGCATATTGAGTACGGCAGAAAGATACTCAGTGAGTCCGGCATTACGCAGGCCATAGACGACCAGATACATACCCAGCGAGAAAATCACGATCTGCCAGGGCGCACCACGAAGCACTTTCCCGGTATTAATGGCCTGGCCCCTCTTTGCCACCACGAACAGCACCGCTGCGCCAACTGCTGCTATAGCGCTGACAGGGATCCCCAGCGGCTCAAGAACAAAGAAACCGACCAGCAGGAACAGCAGAACAATCCAGCCAGCCCTGAACGTCGCAGGATCCTTAATCGCACTGCCAGGAATCTTCAGCAGTGAGACGTCATATCTGGCAGGGATATCGCGGCGGAAGAAGAGATGCAGCATGACCAGCGTGGCAGCAATGGCTGCCAGATTCACAGGAACCATCACGGAGGCGTACTGTGTAAAGCCCAGGCCAAAGAAATCCGCCGAGACAATATTTACCAGGTTAGAGACAATCAGCGGCAGGCTGGCGGTATCAGCGATGAATCCTGCAGCCATGACAAATGCCAGTGTCGTTCCCTGGCTGAACCCCAGAGCGAGCAGCATCGCAATCACAATCGGTGTCAGTATCAGTGCTGCTCCATCGTTAGCAAACAGCGCAGCAACAGCAGCGCCAAGCAGTACTATCCACGTAAACAACAGGCGACCGCGCCCGTTACCCCAGCGGGAAACATGCAGTGCGGCCCATTCAAAGAAACCAGACTCATCGAGCAGCAGGCTGATGACGATTACCGCAATGAACGCCGCTGTTGCATTCCAGACGATATTCCAGACGACAGGGATATCTTCAAAGTGGATGACTCCCGTTCCCAGCGCCAGCACGGCTCCGATACTTGCGCTCCAGCCAATGCTGAGGCCTCTGGGCTGCCAGATGACCAGGACCAGCGTGAGTATAAAGATACTTCCTGCCAGAAACATGCTCAGACTCCTTTATATATGCTTATGTGTATGTGATTAAGCTTCTCAGCAAGAAGTACATGCGGATTTTTCCAGTCGTTCACGCACATCATCGCGCAGGCAGTGCCATGCCGTCGTTATCGTCTCGCCGGCCCATGCGGGCATGTGGGGTGAGAGACGGTAGTGAATCCATTTCCCTTCCCGACGGTCCAGTACCAGTTCAGCCTCACGCAGGATAGCCATGTGACGGGAAATTTTAGGCTGTGATTCAGTGGTAGCCGCACATATATCGCATACGCACAGTTCGCCCGATTCCCGGAGAAGCATGACAATTGCGAGCCGGGTTTCATCCGACAGGATCTTAAAAAGCTGAACAGGCTGTAGCATTTATTACTCCATTCCCTTTAGAATACATATATGTTAAATCATATGTGTTTATTTTGAAATCACCAGAGCCACCCGAAGGAGAAAAAATGGAGCACTTTCCTGCCCTGAACGCTGATTGCTTCGATCAGCATATTGCTGAACGTCTGCAGCTCCATGAGCCGCCACGCATTCTGATTCTGTATGGCTCGGTAAGAGAGCGTTCTTACAGTCGTTTTACAGCAGAGGAAGCAGGTCGCCTGCTGGAGGCGATGGGAGCGGAGGTCAGACTGTTTAACCCTTCAGGTTTACCCCTGCCGGACGACGCCCCGGATACGCACCCAAAAGTCACCGAGTTGCGCGGGTTGGTCAGGTGGTGTGACGGGATGGTGTGGAGTTCCCCGGAGCGGCATGGGGCAATGAGTGCCGTGATGAAGGCACAAATCGACTGGATTCCCTTAAGCGAAGGGGCCGTTCGCCCATCCCAGGGAAAAACTCTGGCGGTCATGCAGGTATGCGGCGGTTCGCAATCTTTCAATGCCGTGAACCAGATGCGAATTCTGGGACGCTGGATGCGGATGTTTACGATCCCCAACCAGTCTTCAGTGGCCAAAGCATGGCAGGAATTTGATGAGAACGGGAGAATGAAACCCTCGTCCTGGTATGATCGTATCGTCGATGTCGCCGAAGAGTTGTTTAAAATCACCCTTATACTCAAGGGACAGACCGGTTACCTTGCCGATCGCTACAGTGAACGAAAAGAGAGCCATGAGGAGCTTTCATCCCGCGTTAATCAAGACAAAATATGACGTTCCTGTTTTCATGAATTCATGCTGTGTGAACTCAACAACGTCCGCTCCTGGCATAGAGTGGTCTGACATCGGATAATGCGCGCTATGAGCGAAAAGCGGATGCGATGAAATGAACGCTTACGACCTTATTCGATCACGATTTTTCACTCATCTCTGGCCAGCGTATTGCCTGCAGCACAGCCTTGCCTCTGCCGACCCAGCGTGATCCAGACCATCAGCGCGCAAATCAGCGTGACAGCAGCCAGAACTCTAAAAAGAAACGTATACGCAGTGTCATAACTGTCCTGAAGCAATAATCGTGAAATACCGGGTAACATCGCAGCGGCCTGCTCAGTACTGCCGCCCCCCAGCCATGCGGCAGCCTGGTGAATGACCTCTGGCGCATACCCGTGAACGGTGTTTTTCAGATTCAAATCATTCATTTCTGTTAAAAATGCTGACGCCATCGCCAGATCGATCCCTTCTCCGGCAACGCGAACGGTATTAAAGAGGCCTGCGGCCATGCCCGCTTTCTCCACAGATACAGCTGAAAGTGCCAGACCATCCATCAGTCCCCATGGAAGCGCAGCGCCGGTACCCGTCATAATCAGTGAAAGCACAAGAAAATTACTGCTGTTACGCGGTAGTGCGTATCCGAGGAAAAGCAGCCCGACTGATGCAATAATAAGTCCTGCAGCTGAAACGGTTCCTGGAGAAAACCACCTTGTCAGCAGTGCGGCAATGGAAGGGAAAACCAGCATTGGAGACGTCAGCGCCATAAGATAAAAAGCGCTCCGGGACTCACTCATCCCGTCACCGCCCATAAAATGCAGCGGAATAATAATCAGCAGCACAACATAGCAATAGCATGTTGCTATCGGCAGTAGCAGAACGCCGGCAAAGCGCGGGCGCAGCAGCAGAGAGATATCCAGAACAGGATTTTCAACCCCCAGGCAACGCACTACGAACCCGCTGAAAAGCAGCATGGCGGAAATGAAAAGGGCGAATGTGGGAAACGATAAAAACCCAAAGGCAGGTATAAGCATCACCGCTGATGTAAATAACATCAGGGATGCAGTAAACATGATTAATCCTGTGCCGTCTGGTTTCTGATGTCCGCTCTCTTCTGATGCTGGCAGAAACGCAGCACCGGTCAAAATTACAATGCCTGAAAGCAGAGCTAACATGGCATACAACCATCTCCAGCCCAAAGCATCCGTAATGAAACCCATCAACACAGGGCCGAACGCCAGGCCCACGCCAAACATAGTGCCAAGTACGCTGAAGGCCCGGGTCCTGTCCGGACCTTCATAGAGACGGGCCAGTGCGGCGCTGCCGCTGGCCAATATCAAGGCCGCAGCAAGACCCTGCAGTGACCTGAACAACCCAGCCATAAAGATATCCTGTGTCAGGCAGATCATAACGCTGCTCAGGCAAAACAGGGCTGAGCCTGCGGTAAAAATGCGCTTTCTGCCAGTAACATCCGCAGCAACACCGGCTGACAACAAAAAACTGCCGAAAGTCAGCATAAATCCATTCGTCAGCCATGACAGCGCGGCAGGCGAGCCGCCAAGAGCCTGTTGTATTGCCGGCGTGGAGATTACACCACCGGTAAAGCTTAACGGCAGCAATACAGCCGCCAGATAGACAGAAAAGGCTGCCATATTCCTGGCATATGGACTGGGTGTTCTGGCTGAAGTTGCCATTGGGTGACCTTATGTTTCCGAAAAGCGGATGGGTTAACAAACTTCAGCAATGTTATTGCAGACATTAGAGTGAATAAATACACTGAAAATCTCTTCTTAACGGACATTAAGTTTATAATCAATGGACAGTCTGACCTCTCTTACTTCGTTTGTCCGGACAGCGGAGACGCTGAGTTTTGTACAGGCCGCAAGGTTGCTTGGGATTTCTGCCTCAGCGGTCGGGAAGAATGTCGCCAGACTTGAGCATAAACTGGGCGTACGTCTCTTAAATCGCAGCACCAGAAACGTGAGTCTGACAGCGGAGGGGGCGGCTTTATTAATCCGGTGCCAGCATATCCTTGAGCAATTACAGGAGGCGGAGTCAGAACTGACGAGCAGCTTAGCGCAGCCTGCCGGGAAGCTCAGGGTTTCACTTCCTGTCATTGGCTACAGGTTGATCCTTCCTCTTCTGCCGGACTTTTCCCGCCGTTATCCTCATGTAGAACTCGATCTCGATTTCAGCGACCGGCTGGTAAACATCATTGATGAAGGATTTGATGTAGCCATACGAAGCGGTGAACTGACGGACTCCCGACTGAAATCTAAAAAGGTTGGTGATTTTCGTTTTGTGCTCTGCGCCAGCCCTTCCTATTTGAATGAATATGGCGTACCCGGCTCGCCAGCGGATTTAACGATGCACAGGTGCATTTCTTTTCGTTTTCCCTCAACGGGGCTGCTCCAGCCCTGGGAACTGCGCGGTATGTGCCCGGGTGCTGATTTGAGGACAGCCTCTGTTCTGACCGTAAATAATATAGAGGCTTCTGTTCGCCTGAGCCTGTCAGGTATGGGGATTTGCTATGTGCCCGGTTTTGTCGTTCGCGAATCTTTGAACACGGGGCAACTGAAAGAGGTATTGCCAGGTAGCTGTACCAGGCAGGGGGTTTTCTCGGCACTCTGGCCAGCCAGCCGGTATCTCTCACCGAGAATACGCTGCTTTGTCGATTTTATTGGTGAGTCCGGCCTGTCTCTGTAATCTGTACCAGGCAGTTAATGCTTTCTGAAATCGTATGCACTTTTATGCTTATCTCAAAATCATGAACGTCCGCTCCTGGCACAAAGTGGACATGAATCATGTATAAAATTCGTTAAGAGAGAAGTTGATATTAACAATCTTTCCTACCTCTTATGAGGTAATTGTTAACATCAGTATTGTCTAATTACTGGGTAACAGGTTAGACCTTGTTGCGATTCAACCTAAATATTCTCTTTCTTACGCCTGCTATAAAGTTAATGAATAGTTAACCGATAATGATGATTAAGATGCTTTTAATCTGCATTATTTGTGTTCTTATAAAAATTAATTCAGCAGGGTGTAAAAATGAGTAATATTCTTAACAATATTAATCTTACCGCTAAGTTTGCAATTCTGGGCTTGTTTTGCCTTGTTCTTTTTTCAGTTCCTACCGTGCTTTTTGTGTCAGAAGGTAATAAATATATTCAGGACAAGCAGAAAGAAGTAACAGGAGTGCCTGCTGAAAACAAAATCCTTGCCCTGTTGAATCTGATACAGCGCCATCGCGCTGAAACAGCCCTCGCTATTGCGCAAAAAAATCCTGCCACCTCATCGCGTCTAAGTGTTAGAGATGACATTGTTACTATCACCGATGCCATCAAGAAAGAGATGGCGCAGACAGAAGGCAGTGCGGGTTTAATCGAAAAAATCAATGGGGTGCGTGCACAGTGGGACGCGCTGCAGCAGGACATTGATGCTTCGAAACTGAATCAAACGACCAGTCTTGACGCACATGCGCAACTCATCCGCAAACTTCTTAACACAAACCGCGACGTGCTGGATTTTTACGGTTTGTCGCTTGATTCAGATATCAGTACGTACCGCCTGATTATCAGCAATTTCTCATCATTGCCTGAGCTTACCGAAAGTCTGGGTAAAATTCGTGCGTTCGGGACTTCACTGCTTGCCAGGAAAGAAGCCGTTAGTGAGGCTGACTCTGTCCGTATGGAATCATTAATCAGCACGGGTGCCTATAATCTGGATATGTTTGCTCAGGACTCAGAGAAGCTTTTTTCGTCTGATACAGGGCTGAAGCAGAAATTCAGTGCCGATGCAGACGCGGCCGTGCAGGAAGCCCAAAATGCCCTGAAAACTGCAGGGGCGTTATTTATTAGCCGCAGTATGACGAATCAGAATCCTCAGGACTATGCCGCAATTTTTACCAGCGCGATTAACAGATTCAGCACCTACGCGATTGCGGGCGGTAATGAACTGAATGACATGCTGAACCAGCAGATTACGGACCACCGGAATGCACAGTATGGTTTGCTGAGCGTTCTTCTCTTTATGGTCCTGCTTTCTGTCTTTTTCGCATTGATCATTATCCGTTCTGTTACACGACCTATCGGTGCCGCGTCAAAGCTTGCGCTTGAAGTAGCAGAAGGCGATCTGACAGCATCTTTTTCCGTGACAGGACGCAATGAAACAGCCGGTCTGCTTAAGGCATTACTGCAGATGAGTCAGCGCCTGACGGTGACGGTAGAAAACATTAAATCTAATGCCGTCACCATTGCCACCTCATCTGAGGAGATTGCCCGCGGTAACGGCGATCTTTCTGCGAGGACGGAAGAACAGGCTGCATCACTGGCTGAAACAGCCGCCAGTATGGAACAGCTCTCTTCGATCATCGGCAACAATGCTGAAAACACCCGCCATGCTGCAGAAATGGCCAGCTCGGCTACCAGCGCGGCATTGCGTGGCGGTCAGGCAATGGAATCAGTGCTGGGTTCCATGGAGAAAATCAGCAGCAGTGCAGGGCAGATTAAGGAAATCATTTCTGTCATTGATGGGATTGCGTTTCAGACGAATATTCTCGCGTTAAACGCGGCTGTTGAAGCTGCCCGGGCCGGTGAGCACGGTAAAGGCTTTGCCGTTGTTGCGGCGGAAGTCAGGTCGCTGGCACAGCGCTCGGCTGGCGCGGCGAAAGAAATTAAAGGACTGATCGAAAAGTCTGTGGAGAATGCTGAGCAGGGCATTTCGATGGCCCGGGATGCAGGTGAAAAAGTGAAGGAGAGTATGGATGCGATTGAACAGACAGCACAGCTGGTGAGAGAAATTTCATCTTCTTCAAAAGAGCAAAGTGCAGGGGTATCGCAGATAAATATTGCCGTTACTCAGATGGATCAGGTCACACAGCAGAATGCCGTGCTCGTTGAAGAGTCAGCATCGTCTGCTGATGAACTTGCAAGTCGAGCCGCTAATCTGAGGGACGCTGTTAGCGTGTTCCGCACAAACGCTGGTTAAAATTTCCGTTAAGTGCTTCTTTTATATGTCTGTAAACGGCGTGCTGTCGGCGCATTTCTGAGGTCTGTCATCTCAGTAACAGTATCTCATAAGCCATCCTACGGGATGGCTTAATTCCTTCCTTACGTAACTTTGGCACAAAGCGGACATACGTGCTGCAAGGTCCGCTTTGAGCGAAAAGCGGCCGTCAAATGTACGATGACAGTGTAGTTTTGCCAAAATAGACATAACATACCTATCGCACATGCAGGCGACAGGCAAAAAACCGCCATCTGAGTGGGTCAGCTGCGGAAGCAGCCGGGGAGAAAAGGTTATGCATCCCGGAAAATCCGGCGTTCAGCGAACGCTGTCACCTGTAAGCCTTGCTAAAAAAAAGCGAACGGCACAAACCATGTGCTGCCGATCACGTAACGCCGAGAGAAGAATAAAAAAACCGCCGTGCAGGCGGTTCAAAGAGGTATTCAGTGGCTTTTGCTCTTATCGTGGCCGGTCGGAGCAGCCGCCGTTTGAGCTTAATGATAAAAGGCATCGGCAAGATAGCAAGCGTATCTCGGGCCGCGTTCCGGACGGATCCCACGGTATCTGCAGGATAAATAACCCGCTTTAGGCAAAAAAAAACCGCAGGGGGCCGAAGACGTGCAGTGGCTGAAAACTCCTGAATCCCTAGCCTGGTGTTGGCTTGCCGCTTATCTTGAATCTACTATGTGTAGTATCGATAGTAGCTTAGAAAACTACAACATATTGTATCTGCGACAGCTCGTTGCGGTCCGACATTCAGAGTTATAGGGGTTTTACCAACCAGCGGAAGATTAAGAGTACTAATGAGGGGGCCATTATTCTGAATCAATCGTAACCAATTTTATATCACCTATAATTTTCAGGAGTGTACAGCATAAAATCAACCTTTCCTGACTTATATTCATCAGGCTGCTCACCCATTTCAAGATAATGTAGCGCCAGTGTTATTGCCAGCTGAGCATGCCTCAACGTATTTTGATCTATGGTCAATGTCAGCACTCGTTGTTCGAGTAATTGCCGTGTTGTATTGTAAAGTTCATGAGTGACGTAAACTACTTTACCTCTAAGATTATAATCATTCAAAATCTCACTAACCTGAGTGTTACCCATGCCTGTATTATAAATTCCGACAATATCTTTATCAGATGCAAGGGTTCGGTTTAATAAAAGACTGATAAGCTCCCGTTCATCCTGACTGTAAATAGGTTCGCGCACATTGATTTTAGGATAAAATTTCTGCATTACTGAAATAAAGCCATCGACACGCTGACGATGGACTGCGTATTGCGTACGGCCGCTAATTATCACCACGTCCCCATGTGATGGTAGCATACCACCAAGTACAAAGCCTGATGTACGGCCTGCGCTATATTGATCAATTCCTACGTGGCACAATCTATCAGATCCTGGTAAATCTGCCACAAGGGTTATTACCGGGACACCGCGAGATTTACACAGGGTCAGCATTTCATAAATAAGTGGGCTCTCATGTGCAAATATAATCAAAGCGTCCATTTTTTTACTGCTGGCTTCAATGTGTTTTGCCATTTTTTCCGGAGAAGCTTCAGAGAATAAAGTTTTATGAAGTGTTATTCTGCGATAGCCTAAGTTATCAGCCAGCATGGAAAAATCTTTAGCAAGCTGTTCGAAAAAAAAAGATTTATTACTGCTCAACAGGACCTCAAGCTGCCAGGAGGGGCTATGCTTTTCCGGCAGAATACGCTTAAGTCCCGCATCACGGGCGGCCTTGAGTATTAGATTCTCCATGGCCGGCGATACTCCACCCCGATCATTAAGCACCCGATCAACTGTTGCAACACCTACACCTATTTTCTTTGCAAACTCAGTAATAGTTAATTTTTTCATATTTTATCGTATTTACTTTAACAGGTTTCGTCACTATCAAACTATAGTAAGTAATCTATAACACTGCCAGCGTTACAATCTTAACTTCAATTTATATTCTTTTCACATAAAAGACAAATAAATTTCACTTAAAATTAAGAGTAACACTCCAACAAAACTATACTTTAAGAAATACATAAAACTTACTCGCATAAAAATTAACTTGAACTTATAGAACTTTTTCAAAAGCAACGCTGCGAGACATCGCATTCCTTACGAACAAATCAGCCGACTCTAAGTTTGACCAAAATGGCATTTAATTTTTAACAGAATCATATCATTAAACAATGAGTAGAATTATTTGCCACAATAAATAATGGCAATATTTAAAGTATTATTTACTCTGGATTTTTGACGCGATTTAAATATAGACCCTTTTTTCATGCAACAAATAGATGCATATGAAAAACATTAATATTCAGCCTTACCATGTCAATCAGCTTTTATATTAGATTATACTTAATAATAGTTTGATAGGATAAAATTTTACTCTCTACGAAAGTTTTCAGCCGGCGTAAGGAACTAACAGCATGAGTGAGTTAAATTGAAGATGTTAACAGCAATAGATGCTAACCATAATGTTCACTACCTGAGTCAGCAGAGCCCGTCAGGAACCCGGACTCAGCAAAGTTATTAAAAGCTTAGTTATTTTTATAGCTCTGAGCCCGTGTTAAACAGGGGATTCACCTAATATCCAGTTAGGCCCGGTATCAGGAAAGCCTGCCGGATAGCGGCTCGCGGCATTATATGACTGAATCCATCCGGGATAACGTGTACCCGGATGACTGACCTTGTCCAGCATTTCTTTTTCCTCCTCGCTGAGATTAACAGACAGCGCGCTAAGGTTATCTCTGAGCTGATGCACATTGCGCACACCCGCTATGACGCTCGTCACCTGCTTAGAAGACAGCAGCCAGGCTATTGCGATGCTGGCAGGAGTAGTGCGGTGTTTTTCAGAAATTGTTTTGAGAACATCCACGATGTCCCATGCCAGGCTTTTATCAACGGGTGGAAATTCAATTTTTGCGCGTCTTGCAGAGGCCTCATGACTACCACTGCGGTCAAATTTGCCTGAAAGCAGGCCTCCTGCAAGAGGGCTCCAGCATAACAGTCCGGTTTGGCTATCCTTAATTGCCGGAAGGAGTTCATGTTCAATGTCGCGGCAGGCCAGTGAATAAAAAGACTGTACGCTGGCAAATTTCTCCAGCTTATGTTCACCTGAAATACCCAAAGCTTTGGCAATCTGCCAGCCGGCATAATTCGAACAGCCTATATAGCGAACCTTGCCCTGACGCACCATGTCGTCCAGTGTCCGCAGAACCTCTTCAATCGGTGTTACGGTATCAAAATTGTGGACCTGATAAAGGTCAATGTGATCGGTCTTAAGCCTTTTAAGGCTGGCTTCCAGCGCCTGCATAAGGTGATAGCGCGACTGCCCTGCATCGTTTGCGCCCGCATTCATTCTGCTGTGCGCTTTTGTTGCAAGAAAAACCTGACTGCGTCGCTGTGCCAGCACTTCGCCCAGCACGCTTTCAGAGCCCCCCATACCGTAGATATCCGCGGTATCAATAAAATTGATGCCGGCGTCCAGCGCCTCACCAACGATAATGTCCGCCTCTTTGCCCGTCAGGCGGCCGATGGCATTACCGGCGGCATTATCCGCCCCGCCAAATGTCATCGTCCCGAGACAAATGCGTGAAACATAAATCCCAGTTTTACCCAGTTCTGCGTATTTCATTTTGTTTTCTCCGTTAAGCTTCAAATGATAATGACGCAGACAAACGCTTTCTTTTATTATAGAAATCCCTTTTTTATTATTCATTCGTCCAGGAAGTTATGGATCCGTTGTCTGATATTCTTTCACTTCTGAAGGCAGAGGCCATCCTTACGGCCCGTATGGAAGCACGTGGCCCCTGGGCAATGCGGTTTCCCTCTTATAAACACATTAAGTTCGGCACTGTGCTTGAGGGGAAATTCTGGCTTTGGATGGACGGAATGCAGCCTCTGCTGCTTGAAAAAGGGGACTTCTATCTTCTGACTTCGGGTGACGCTTACTGCTGTGGCTCAAGTCCGGCATTGATGGTAAGTGACGGACGGCAGATTTTCTCTTCTCACCGTGAAGCGGATGGTGTGGTCCGCTACGGACAGGGAGAACTTATCAGTGAGGGGATTGGGGGGAGATTCGTATTTGAGGAGGCTTCCAGCCCGCTGCTTTTAAAACATCTGCCTCAGGTGCTGGTTTCACGACGAGAGGAAAGTTCTTCTCCTGCACTCACCGCCCTTATCACTTTGCTTTCGCATGAAACATCAGCGCTTCGTCCCGGACACGACATTGTGGCCAGTAGCATGGCAATACTTGTTCTGGTGCAGATGCTGAGGGAATACTTAGAGATTAATCAGAAAGGGACATCCTGGCTGAATGCCCTCGGTGACAGGAAAATAGGACCCGCACTGACACTGATACATTCTTCTCCATCTGCAGACTGGACGCTGGCAAGTCTGTCTGCAAAATCGGCTATGTCCCGCAGTGCGTTCGCCAGTAGGTTTCATCAGCTTACCGGTTCAACGCCCGGGAATTATCTGACGTCATGGCGAATGGAGCTGGCATGCGCTGAACTCAGAAAGCATCACTTAAGTATTACTGAGATAGCCAGATTAACCGGATATAAATCTGTTCCCTCTTTTTCTCTGGCCTTCAAACGTCATACCGGAAGAACGCCAGGAGGCTATCGTAATCTGCATAAGAACTGTTAACAGGCCACTCCGATAATTGTCTTTTTAATGCATATGCATAATTATCAAAAATTTCTCGCAGTATTCAAATATACAATGTCCGCTTTTGGCACAAAGCCAGCCGTTCTTGCGGCGACTTATTTAAACAACACGGGGAACAGTTTATTCCCCGTGTCTGGCAGGAATATACCCGCCGCGCGTTCATCATGATTACGGTTGCTTGCTGTTACCCAGCACTTTGTTAATCGCTGCGGTCCCACATTGATCGTCGGATTCCGCGCCGCCGGTGCCCGCCATGCCGATAGCGCCGATCCACTGGCCGCGATATTGCACCGGCACGCCGCCGCCAAGCAGCAATAGCTCATTAACCGTATTCAGGTTGACGCTTTCCGGTGAGGATTGCGCCTTTATGGTCAGTTGTCTGGTCGGCGTTTTGGTGGAGAGCGCAGTAAACGCTTTACGCCATGCCGCCTGGGTGTTGTGCGGCCCCACGTTGTCATCCCGCATCAGTGTGACCAGATTTCCACCCCGATCCACCACGGCGACCACGCCCTGACGATTCATGTTATGGCAGGCGGACAAAGCCTCCGTTGCCAGTTGATTACTCAGCGCCTGCGTCATGTCATAGACAGAGGCTGGCTCAGCAGCGAGCGCCACGGCAGGTCCGGTAGTCATCATCAATGCCAGCAGTAAACGTTTCATTTATTTCAGCTCCCGCGATAGGTGGAATATCCGTACTGGCTCAGCAGCAACGGAATGTGATAGGTGGTCGTGGTATTGGTGATATGGAACTCCACCGGGATTTCGGGGAAGAAACTCTGCTGTTGATGTGCCGCAAAATAGTGACCGGTTTTAAAAATCACCCGATAGTCTCCCGCCTCAAAGGGCTTTGCTGGCCAAAGGGCATCAATCCGACCCTGCTGATTAGTATTGGCGGTATTCAGTACTTTCCAGCTTTCTCCCTGTTTCTGCTCAAGCATTACCTCAACCTCTGAGGCCGGCAGCCCGGTCTGCTGGTTCAGCACGTGAACGCTCAGCGGATTTTTACTGGCCGCGAAGGTGACCGCGGGGACGGCAAGCAGCGTAGTGAGGGCCAGGGCAGTGAGACTCTTTTTCATTTTTTAATACTCCGGTGTTAATCACCCCGCTGTTATACCTGTACGGTTGTTCGTTCTGCCTGTCAGAAAGATGACCATATTGTCATCTGTCGCTGAAACACTGTGGCGGTCATAAATTTCATGGCAAACTGCGCCGATGAAACTATTACTGATTGAAGATAACCAGAAGGCGAGCGCCTGGGTGCGTAAGGGGCTGGAAGAAGCGGGCTATATCGTGGATTACGCCGCAGACGGCCGGGATGGCCTGCATCTCGGGCTGTCACATCCCTTCAGCCTAGTGATACTGGATATTATGCTGCCGGGGATGGATGGGTGGCAGGTGCTGAAAACCCTGCGTACCGCCAGTCAGATTCCGGTAATTTGCCTGACTGCCAGAGACTCGGTGGATGATCGGGTGAAAGGGCTGGAACTGGGGGCCAATGATTACCTGGTTAAGCCGTTCTCTTTTGCGGAGTTGCTGGCTCGGGTAAGGAATCAGCTCCGGCAGCAGCAGCCGCACAGTAGCGTACTACGGGTGGGCGATCTGGTGCTGGACTCAGCGCGCTTTCAGGTTCTGCGTGACGGTGTCACTCTTGCACTGACGCGCAAAGAGTTCATGCTGTTATGGCTGCTCGCCAGCCGTCACGGTGAGATTCTGCCGCGGACGCTGCTGGCCAGCGAAATATGGGGCGTTAATTTCGACAGTGAAACCAATATCGTCGATGTTGCTATCCGCCGCCTGCGCCGTAAAGTCGACGACCCCTTTCCTAAAAAGCTCATCACTACGGTAAGGGGCATGGGATATTGCCTGTCAGAAAAAGGAGGCGAGGGTGACTAGCCCTTCTCTGACGCTGCGGCTGACCGCGATTTTTACGCTGATCATGGCGATGGCCTGTGGCGGCATCAGCCTGATTCTGTATAAAGCGTTACGCAGTGAACTGGTCTGGCGGGACGATCAAACGCTGATTAATCGGGCGGCGCAGTTAAGACAACTGCTTGAAGATGGTGCCCATCCCAGCTCGCTGCCGCTCTACTTCAATCGGATGGTCGATATCCATCAGGACATTCTCGGCATCCGCTCGCAGCATGAGCAAAACGTCAGTATTAATCATACCGGGATAACGTTGCCCGCGATCTCGCCCACGCCGGTCAGTACGCCACCCAGTGAGAAACAGCTGCACCGCTGGATCAATGCGGATAAGACGGAAGCGTCGGCGTTAAGCCTGCAGGCAAACTCCTCGCTCGGGCCGGTAACTATTACGCTTGCCCGGGTCGCGCGGGAGCGAGCACTGATGCTGGAGCGTTATCGCCAGCAAAGCATTCTGGTTTCACTTGCGGCCATTTTGCTGTGCGCCGCAGTCAGTCCGCTGTTGATTCGCAGAGGGCTAAGGGCGATCGGCCGGTTAAGTAAGATCGTGGCAGAAACGGCCAGTGACCGGTTAAATCAGCCCGTGCCGCTACAGGCTATCCCGCAGGAGCTGCTACCGATTGGCAATGCGCTTAACGCTATGCGTCAGCGCTTATCCACGGACTTTATCCGTCTGACTCAGTTTGCTGACGATCTGGCGCACGAAATCCGCACGCCCATTAATGTGTTACTGGGCCAGAATCAGGTCGCGCTGGGTCATGAACGCTCAGCCGCTGAATATCAGACGCTGCTCGAAGGCAACATTGAAGAGCTTGAGAGTCTGTCGCGTCTCACTGAAAACATTCTCTTTCTGGCTCGCGCCACGCACCACAATATCAGACTCAATAAACAGGACTTCCTGCTGCAGGACGCGCTGGAAGCGCTGATCGACTTTCTTGAACCGGTTGCGGAAGAGCAGGATAAAGTCATTGAGCTGATCGCCGAAGGCAGCCTCACCGCGGATAAAATGCTGTTCCAGCGTGCGATGAGTAATCTGTTGATCAACGCCATTCGTTATTCGCCAGAGAAAGGCATGATTCAGGTCAGTACCTGTCATCACGCTGACTATGTTGAGATTGAGGTGTCGAACGCGGGCGAAGCGCTGGAGGAGCCTGAAAAATTATTTGAACGCTTCTGGCGGGGCGATAACGTCCGTCATACGGCCGGAAGCGGGCTGGGACTGTCGCTGGTACGCGCCATCGCCGCTTTACATGGCGGAAGTGCTTACTACCGGCATAAGAACGGGCGCACTATCTTTGGCTTGCGCCTGCCCCGAAAGTGAGCGCCTGTACGAAAACCTAATCGGTGCTGCTTTAATGAAAGCAGAGGGGGATGGAAGCGATCTGCGGAAGTCATTAAGTCAGACACCGCCACCCCCTTGCCTGTTACACGCTACCTAACCGGCATAGCGTCAATTCACAGAACATTAAACGCCGCGTTCTCCGGTTAATTCAGGCACCACTTTGCATGCTGATGACATCCTGCGGGCCCCTGGTTCGCTGGAGTCTGCATCGGCACATGACGGTGAAGTGTTTAAAGGCTTGCCCCTTCAACCAGCACAAACGTCCCGTGCGCAGCCCCTGCACGCAACAGCCTGGCAGCCTGATACGCAGGGCTTTCATAAAAACCTTTGGCTTCCGCAAAAGATTCGAACTCAAATACCACATGCCGTTCATGCGCCTCTCGCCTCTCCCTCCAGATTTTCATACTGCCCTGACCAGGCAACGATCTTCGGATTAAACGCCTGCATGGCTTCGCCTGCAGCTCTGGCATAGTCAGCGTATGCGACAGGGTCCGATACGGTCACGTGAGCGATTAAATAACCTTTGTTCATTTCTCTTTTCCTTCCTGACAGGGGGGGTGAAATCCAGCGTAAGGCAGCGCGACTGGCGTTAACCAAATCCGGAATGGGGGCTAAGTTTTCAAATCTTCCTTCGGGTCAACGGATTGAGTGGTGAGTAACAACCTTTTCACTGAGTGCTTCCCGATACCCTGAGCAATGTTTGCCGCGAACCGACAGTGCTCTGAATGATGCGGGGATCTGAACCAGTGCTTATGTACATAAACCTGCATGGCAGTTCGCAACGGCGTTGAGCCTTTCAGAGAGACGATTCACCCTCATAACGTTCAGATCGCGTTCTGCAATATCCGCGGTGTGAAAGCAGTCTATTACCCATTAATATGGTGATAAATAACGTAAGAAATAACGCACTGTTACTCTGAAGGAGAACAATGAATGAAAAACCTTGAGGCGCTGATTATTTTTGCACGCGTGGCGGAAATGAAGAGTTTTACTCAGGCAGCTGAAAGCCTGGGAATTCAGAAAGGACGCGCCTCATTAGTGGTGCGCGAACTCGAAAGGGAGACAGGCGCGACGCTTCTGCATCGCACCACGCGAACAGTGCAGTTAACGGAAGATGGACGGGCTTTTTACTCACGCGCCCGCGATCTGTTATCGGAAGCCGAAGAATTACAGTCTATGTTCTCTCACGAGGGGATGTCACTGCGGGGCAGAATACGCGTTGATATGCCTGCCGTGCTGGCACAATGCGTGGTGATCCCCGCGCTGCCTCAGTTGCTGGAGGCACACCCTGAACTGGAGATCGAGCTTTCAAGTACTGATCGGCGCGTTGATTTAGTTCATGAAGGGTTTGATTGTGTTATCCGTCTGGGGCCAATCGTTGATGACACGCTTATTGCTCGCCCGCTGGGGCAGCTGCGCATGATCAATGCCGCCAGCCCCAGCTATCTGGCGCGCTTCGGGGTACCGCACACGATTGATGATCTGCTCAATCAGGGCCATCAGATGGTTCATTACCAGCGGAGCTTTGGTTCGAAGCCAGATGGCTGGGAGTATCCGGCGGATGACGGCTATCAATTGCTGATGTTACCCGGCACAATAAGGGTCAACAGCGTACCAGCCTATCATGAGGCGGGACTGGCCGGGCTGGGCTTGATCCAGGGCGGCTACTCCACACTCGCGCCCTATATTGAGCGCGGTGCGCTGGTTGAAGTCATTACCGATCTGTGTCCTGAGCCGCTCAGTGCCTCTTTTGTTGTCGCACACCGACGAAATCTGTCGCGGCGTGTCAGAGCCTTTATGCACTGGACAGAAGAAATTTTAAAACCTTATTTTGACAGATAGCACAGTGATTCTTACGCCAGATAAAAGTACACCAACAGGGTATGTGGCGAACCAAACCAGAAGTACAAATTTAATCACCGCTATGCTAATATTTCCGCGCTTATTAAGGCGTCCTGCCATGCGTAGAATTTTTGGGAACGCAGTATGATCGATAAATATCAAATTCATCATGACGTCGATGTGCTGCTTTTCATACGCCACATCTGCAAACTCGTTTATACGGGACTTATTTTGCTGCTGCTTATTCCTCATATTGCCAGTGCCGAAATAAAAGATGGCAAAGCCAATGATATCGTCAGTGGTATTATCAGCTTCACCCAGTGGACGGGCTTAAAACAACCGCCTCAATTATGTATTTTTTCTTCAGCACGGCATCTCTCCTTGCCGGACAATGCCTCCTCTGCGGCAGCCACATTCACCGTTGTTTATCTTGCCAGCGCAGGCGACCTGCCGTCGCACAGATGCGACGCCGTCTATTTCGGCGATCAGACGTCACAACAGCAGGTGGACCTGATTCAGCAGTTTAAGGGCAGAGCCGTCCTTACCCTCGCGGAGAACAATGCGGATTGCACGCGGGGCGCCGCGTTTTGCCTGATTTTTCATCCGGGCCACACGCTTTTTTCCGTTAACCTTGATTCGCTTGCCAGAAGCGGTGTCAGGGTGAGTCCGGACGTGCTTTTGCTGTCCCGCGAGAGAAGCGAATAAAATGAAATTCGATAAATTAAGAAATGACAAATCATCGATACGCAATAAACTGCGAAAAATAAGCACCATCAACGCTGCGGTGATATTACTGTTGTGCTGGCTGTTGCTCTCTTCGACGTCGCTGCTATTCATTAAAAATTACGAGAAGCGAAACCTTGAATTAATCGGCGCAACCCTCAGCACCACGCTAACCGCTGCGACCGTTTTTTCCGACAGTTACGATGCGCACAATAAAATTGCACGGCTCGGCAATGAAGGGATGTACGCGTCTGCGAAACTGGTCACTAAAGATCACATTGTTCTGGTCAACTGGCATGCTCAGCAGGAGCAGACGGGCTGGTATTCGCGGTTATTACGTGAGTGGATTTATCTTAAACCGCTTAACGTCAGTATCATTCACTCTGACGTTGCTGTCGGTACATTAACGCTGGAAGGCACCGTGACCGGCGCGGTGAGTTTCATTCGATACTCCTTCATGATTCTGACCAGCGGTATGCTATGTGTACTGATTATCTCCCTTTTGCTGAGTGAATTTCTGCATCGGGGTATGCTCGCTACACTGCGCAACATTACCAGCTCGATTCACTATGTGATTCATTCCGGTGATTTTTCCTTGCGTATACCGGAGAGCACGACGAGTGAGTTTCAGCTATTTTCAGATGATCTGAATTCGTTGCTGAGGGAAATGCAATCGCTAAAGGCTTCGCTTATCCGAGATAATCGCTCGCTGGCAGCCAAAGCGCTGGAGGACCCGTTAACCGGTCTTGCTAACCGCAGCGCGTTTGCTGCTCACCTTTCCCGGCTTCTCGACCAGCAATATGCTGAGGAGCGTTTTGCCTTACTGTTTCTTGATGGCGATCGCTTTAAAAGTATCAATGATAACTGGGGCCATGCCGCCGGGGATGAGGTATTAAAAGCGATAGCAGCACGCCTGCTATCACTGGCATCTGAACAGGATTTAGTCGCCCGTTTAGGTGGGGATGAATTTGCCATGCTGGTGAGCAGTCAGGTCAGTGAGGAGCAATTACAGCAACTCATGCAGGACATCCATGACCTCATCATGGAAAAAATCATCCTTGCAGAAGGTACGCCGATAAATACCTCGGTTACCATTGGCTACGCCTGGTCACAACACGGCGATACGGTTGAGTCTATTCTCGAACGCGCTGACATGAATATGTATAAAAATAAGCGAACAAATAAGGCTTAAAGATGAAAAAAAATATTTCCCTGATGCTGCTTATTTTGGCGCTGGTCGGTTGTCAGTCTAAAGAACGTTTTACTGAGGCGCAGATCGCAGCGATGAAGCGTGCGGGATTCACTCAAAATAGGGAAGGCTGGGGATTAGGCTTATCAGATAAGATCCTGTTTGGTGTAAACGAATCAGAACTTACACCCTCCAGCAAAAGTAACATTCAGGGGATGGCAAAAAACCTGGCGTCGACCGGTATTAAGCATGTGCGAATTGACGGGCACACCGATAATTACGGCAAACCGGATTATAACCAACAGCTGTCGCTAAAAAGAGCTAACGCAGTCGCGTCACAGTGGGCGGAAGGGGCTGCTATACCGCGCGAAAATATTATCACACGTGGATTAGGCATGAGTGCACCGGTTACCAGTAACAATAGTGCACAGGGACGCGCGCAAAATCGGCGTGTGGCAATTGTGATTACTGCGCCGTGATAATGAGTTAACAGTGAGCAGTGCTGCGCGCTCAGGCCGGTATGACTCAATGTCCTGCCTGGCGGCTTTATCCGGTTACCGATGATGCGTGAAGAGCCGCTGGAAAAGATGAAACGGAGGGGAAAATGCACGGCGGAACCCGCCGTGCAGCGTTGCTATCAGCGATAAAACGCCGGTCTTGCTGGCATAGTGACCGGCACAATTTCACCGGAAGTCTGGGCCGCGACGCAGGCATCAGCGGCCACCGCGGCGGCGTAACCATCCCAGGCGGAGGGACCGGTCATCTCACCGCTGATGACGTTGTTGATAAATGCCTGCAACTCCACGTCATACGCATCGATAAAACGCTTTTTCCAGTCAGTCAGAATGGTGGTGGAGAGCTTAGCCGCGCTGCGTAGCTGCACAGAGACCGGCTCCGGCAGACGAGCAATGCCGCTTTCACCCACCACTTCACACTGAATATCGTAACCATATTCACAGTTCACGAAGATTTCGACATCAATGCGCGCCCCTTTGGTGGTCTCAAGCAGCACGATTTGCGGATCGCGCAGATTTGACGACGCCTTACGGGTTTTACGCGGGAAGATCACCTGCACGCTGGCATAATCATCATCCAGCAGCCAGCGCAGCACATCGAGTTCGTGGATCAGGGTGTCGGTGATCGCCATGTCGGTGGTGTAGCTGTCGCCCACTTCCGGGTTGCGGTGTGCGCAGTGCAGCATCAAAGGCTCACCAATTTCGCCGCTGTCGATCACCGCTTTTAGTGCGCGATAGCCGCTGTCATAAGGGCGCATAAACCCGACCTGCACCAGCTGACGTCCTGCCTTAATTTCTGCTTCCACAATGTTCATGCAGCCCTGCGCGGTGACCGCCAGCGGTTTTTCGCAGAACACCGCTTTACCCGCCTCAATGCAGGCCAGCACGAAGGCTTCATGCGTCGGGCCCCAGGAGGTGACCAGCACCGCATTGACCTGCGGATCGTTAATCAGATCGATAGCATTGTCATAAATACGCGCTTCCGGCGTCAGCTCGTTAACGATTTGCTGGCAGTTTTCACGGTTGATATCGTTAAGCGCCACCACGCGCGCATTCTGTAACACGGTGCTGCAACGGCGGATGTGTTCGCGACCGATTGCGCCGGTGCCGATGACGCCAATATTAATAGTCATGATAATTCCTTAAGCTGAGTGGTTTAACAGCTGGATGCTGTCGCGAATTTCGCGGGCAATGTCCGCTTCCTGCCAGCTGTTCATCACTGAGGAGAACGGCTCAAAGGCGTAAAGGCCGGTGTAACCCATTTTCTCCAGTCGCTCGACCTGCTGCTTGCTGCGCAAGCGGTCGTCCGCGCTGAGCATGATGCGTTCTTCGTCGGTTAGCTGATTAACCGGGCGCGGGTCGGTGACGCCGGAAAGGTGAACCAGACCGATCTGCTGAATATCGATCTCCTGTTCGAAAGTCTGTTCCGCATCTTCAAACAGATGATGATGGAAGGTATCGATCAGCAATCTGAATGGCACACCCGCTTCTTGGATCAGCGTCTGAGCCTGAGTTGCTGAACGCAGCGAGCTTTGCGGAAAGCCCAGCGGTTCCACCAGCCCCTGAATACCTGCCTCAGCGAACAGCGGGGCCAGGGTTTTCAGCGCGCTTACGGTGTCTGCAGCGCTAATCGGCGTGCCGTCATTAAGCGGGCAGAGCACCAGCGATTCAGCGCCGACCGCCTGCGCATCACTTAACAGCTGGCGGGTGCGTTGCAGCACCTCTTCATTCAGCTGATTAAAGGGATAGAGCGCATTGATGGTCACAATCCGGATGCCTGACTCACGTGCCAGAGCTTTTACCTCGTCGCCGGTGAGATCGTCGGTGACGCGGCCGCTGGGCATATCATTACGCAGTTCGACATTATGGATACCGAGCTGGCTAACCAGTTTAAAAAACTGCGGAAGGGTGAGGCTGGGCGCAATTTTACGGTTGATGCAAAAGCGCGCGTTGGGAATATTCAGGCTCATAACAATTTCCTTGAATGTAGGGGTACAGTGTTAATAGCAATCGGGTAGTCAGCGTAATGACGCGGGCCGTGAGTTTTTCAATACGGACGTTTCAGGCACTATTTTTTGCCGTTGCCGTTATAAAGCGCATAGAAATAGTGCTCGACCTGCTCAAGACTTCTTCCCCGGGTCTCGGGAATAAACTTCACAACAAAAACAGAACCGCCGATGCCGATAGCCGCGAATATAAAGAAGGCTCCGGCCAGACCAAATGCGGCTAATAACAGCGGGAAGGCCATGGAGATGGCGAAATTGGCGATCCACAGCGAGAAGACAGCGCCACCCATACAGATGCCACGCATCCGGGCGGGGAAGATTTCCGACAGCAGCAGCCAGGTAACGGGTGACAATGCGCCCTGCTGGAAGCAGAGAAACATCAGCATCCCCGCCAGCACCAGATAAGCCCGCAGCAGGTTGACCGTGCCGTTGAGGTATTCCGGCATCAGCCAGCAGACCAGTCCGATAAAGAACAGGCAGCAGGTGCAGCCCATCTGTCCGATTAACACCAGCGGACGGCGTCCCACTTTGCCGATTAGCCAGATACCCGCCAGCGTCATCACCACGGAGATCACGCCATTGGCGATGGTGGCGAACAGCGCGGCATCGTTGCTCAGTCCGGCGGCGGTCAGCATGGTGGGGGCGTAATACATAATGGTATTCACCCCGGTCAGCTGCTGGATGGCGGCAATACCCACGCCCAGCAGGAAGATTTTCATCAGCCAGGGTGTGGCGAGATCGCGCAGGCGGCCTTTGCCACGCTGACGGTTCTCTTCAATGGTTTCCTCAATCTCTTCCAGTTCCCACTCGACATCGTCGGCGGCACGGGTTTTTTCCAGGACCTCACGCGCTGCCTGACTGCGGCCTTTCATGACGTGCCAGCGCGGGGTTTCAGGCATAAAAATCATGCCGATCCAGAGCAGAACAGCGGGGACAATCGACAGCGCCAGCATCCAGCGCCAGGTATTTTCGCCGCCCCAGATATCGTTAAAGGTGGCGTTGGAGATGTACGCCAGCAACTGACCGCTGACGATCATCAGCTCCTGCAGGGTGACCAGCTGGCCACGTTTATTGGCGGGGGCGATTTCTGCGATGTAGACCGGCACGGTCGCGGCAGCACCCCCCACGGCAAAGCCCAGGAACAGGCGAGAAGCGATCATCCAGGTGACATCAGGCGCCAGCGCCGAGCCGACAGCGCCAAAAGCGAAGATAAGCGCCAGCGCAATGATAATGCGTCGTCTGCCGAGGCCATCCGCCAGATGACCGGCTGCCAGCGCGCCGAAGGCTGCACCAAACAGCAGGGAGCTGGTGACCAGCCCGGTAGTAAATGGGGTGAGATGCAAATCGCCGCGCATAAACAGTAATGCGCCTGAGACTACACCGGTGTCATAACCAAACAGCAATCCACCCAGGGTGGCGACCAGCGCAATAATCTTCACAAAAGGCTCGGTGCGGGTGGTGCTATTTGGACCGGATGCCGGGTTCGACGAGATATAAAGTTCTTTTTCCATGAATACTCCTGGTAATAACGGCAAAGACAAAACGTCAGAACATGAAGAAGACATCACCCTACTGATATTTTTATTTCGGGTTAAATTATATTTGAAACTTAGTTTTCATTATGTGAGCTCAACCCTTCCGCCATTTTTATTTTGATGGGATTCCATCAAGGCGAAAATAAAAACATTAAATTTAAGCGGGTTATAGAGGAGGTTGATAAGTTACCGGCGGTTCAGGCAGGGCGGAACAACGGGAAATCAGCGTCTGGAAAGAGTAAATGATCGCGGTCAGGATGAAACATCCCAACCGCGATAAACAGATAGCAGGGCGGGTTAGCGGATTTCCAGCGCGGTGAGCGCCGATAACAGCGCATCGACCTTAGGCAGGAACTGTTTACGGCGTGGCCACACCACGCTCAGCGTCAGCCCCTCGGGCTGCAACTGCGGCAAAATTATCTCCAGGTCGCCCTGTTTCACGGCATGCTGAATCAGCCACGAGGGCATTTGTGCGACGCCCAGCCCGGCGATGACAGCCTGCAGCTGGGCATCAACGTCGCCCAGTGCCAGCCGGTACGGCACCTCGCGCCAGTGCGGCTGACCATCTTCGGTGGTGAACAGCCAGGGTTTGGTGCTGCCATCTACACGCTCATAAAGGATGGCGCGGTGGTTCAGCAGCGCCGCCTCATCTTCAGGTCGTCCTTCACGTGCCAGATAAGCGGGTGAGGCACAGAACTGCATCTGCTCGCGGCCCATATTACGCCAGCCCAGCGAAGCAGGCAGGTCGGGCGCGCCGCCGATCCGTACCGCCACATCCACGCCCTCTTCAAACAGGTCAACAAAGCGGTCAGAGAAACTCAGGCTCAGAGCCAGTTCCGGGTGTTGCTGACAAAAGGGCATCAGCAGCGGCATCACATTGAGGCGGCCATAGGTGGTGGGCACCGCCAGGCGCAGGCGACCGGAAGGAATCGTTCGCTGTGCCGCCAGCACCGCTTCGGCTTCGGCCAGATCCTCCAGAATGCGCAGGCAGGTCTGGTAATAGGCGCTGCCCGCGTCGGTGAGGTGCAGGCTCCGTGTGGTGCGCTCCAGCAGTCGCGAGCCTAATCGCGTCTCCAGGCGGCTGACGCTTTTACTGATCGCCGATCCGGTCACGTGCAGACGCTCCGCAGCGGCGGTAAAACTGCCACACTCTACGCTGGCAACAAACGGCAGAATATCTTTGAGGCGATGATCGTGCATCGATTAATGAACTCAGGTTGAGAATGCTGTGAATAAATGCCAGAGATAAGAACTGAATTCTCTATTAGGCTTAGCATTACGCAAAATGAGGAGAAATCAAATGAAAAAGCATGCTTTGATTGTGGGCATCAGTGGCGTTATTGGTCGCGGACTGGCAGATAAATTACAGAAGGAAGGCTGGCAGGTCAGCGGTCTGTCACGCGGACGTGGCGCGGTACCTGAAGGTGTCACCAGCCTGACGGCCGATCTGACCGATGCGGATGCCGTCCGGGACGCGCTGAAAACAGAGAAACCGGATGCGCTGTTCTTTAGCGTCTGGGCGCGTCAGGAAAATGAAAAAGAGAATATCCGCGTTAACGGCGGCATGGTGCGGAATGTGATTGAAGCACTCGGCGACCGCTTACAGGGTTCGCACGTGGCACTGGTAACCGGACTGAAGCACTACCTGGGGCCGTTTGAAGCTTACGGCAAAGGCGCTGTGCCTGTCACGCCGTTCCGTGAAGAGCAGGGCCGTCAGCCGGTCGATAACTTCTACTATGCGCAGGAAGATGAAGTGTTCGCTGGTGCAGAGAAGTATGACTACCGCTGGAGTGTGCATCGCCCACACACCATCATCGGTTATGCCGTAGGCAATGCGATGAATATGGGGCAGACACTGGCGGTCTACGCAACGCTGTGTAAAGAGAAAGGCTGGCCGTTTATCTTCCCTGGCTCACCTGAGCAGTGGAACGGTGTCGTTGATATGACCGATGCGGGCCTGCTGGCTGAGCAGCTGCACTGGGCGGCGACCTCACCTAATGCCGCTAATCAGGATTTCAATGCGGTAAACGGCGATGTGTTCCGCTGGAACTGGATGTGGCCAAAACTGGCTGACTATTTCGGCATTGAAGCAGCAGAATACCCGGCGCAGATGATGCCGCTGGAAGATCGCATGCAGGAAGCCGCCAATGCGTGGCAGGCGATTGCAGAGCAGCATCAGTTGCGTGAATCGGATGTCACCAGACTGGCTTCCTGGTGGCATACCGATGCCGACCTGGGACGTCCGATGGAAGCCTTTACCGATATGAGTAAGAGCCGCAAAGCGGGCTTCACCGGCTATCGCAGCACGCTTGACTCCTTTACTCAGCTGTTTGATAAGCTGAAAGCGGAAAAAGTGATCCCGCAATAACCCAGCAGGCGCCGCATCAGGCGCCTGTTTTGTTTCAGGCTGCTAGCTATACTCTGGCACTCAATCAGTAAATGGAGGATTGGATTCTATGGCGACATGTTTCATTATCGGCGCAGCGGGCAAAGTGGGCCAAAAGCTGACCCGTCAGCTGAGCAGTAAAGGCCATACAGTAACGGCGCTGCATCGCAAACCGGAACAGGCAGAGATGCTGCAGGCCGCAGGTGCTGAACCAGTGGCTGGCGATATTCAGCAACTGAGCGTGACGGCACTGGCAGATCTGATGACCGGTCACGATGTGGCTGTCTTCACGGCGGGTGCGGGCGGTGCCGGGATCGAGCTGACCAATGCCATTGACGGAGAAGGGCTGAAGCTGGCGGTTGCCGCAGCAGAGCAGGCGGGGGTATCACGCTTTATGCTGGTTTCCGCTTTCCCGGATGCGGGCCGCGGTAAAACTCCCTCAGAGGGATTTGAGAATTACATGCGGGTGAAGCGTCTGGCGGATGCGGAGCTGGTAGCGAGTAAGCTGGAGTGGGTGATCCTGCGACCAGGTACGCTGACCGATGAAGCCGGTACCGGCCGGGTTCATGCCGATCTGGCGATTCCGTATGGTGAGATCCCGCGCGAAGATGTGGCGGCGACACTGGTCGGCCTGATCGAAAATCCGGCGATTAAGTATCAGATCATCGAACTCACCAAAGGTGATGTGCAGATTGATGTGGCGTTGCAGCGATTGCTGCGGGGCTAAAAAACCGCCTCAAAAAGTTGGAAACTCAACTTAATCAGACGCAGTTCAGGGAAGAGTCCAGGCTCTTTTCCTGTATTACAGTTTACGGTAGTCAGACATTACCCGGAATAAGAGGGATGGCTAACGTGAAACTGCTGCCCGTTATGGCGTTGGCGCAAGGTTGTTGGTCGCCGAATCTCTGCTCATTATTAATTAGCCTGTTAAACCCACGCCGTTACTCATCAATTATTTATCTGAAAAACTGCCAAATACCAAATTGAAGGCTGAACGCCGATGATACGCCATGTAGTTATCCCGTCTGAAAATATCGCTCATGAAAATGGCCGGTCGTAAGTATTTTACAGCGTGACTGCACCGGTGGCAGCGTTAATCAAAAGAGGGCAATGAGGTAGCTGTATTTTATGTTTGCGGCGAAAAGCGTTAACTCTCTCCGATAATTTACCCCTTCAGTACTGAAGTCATGTCCGAATGTCGTTCAGAAAATCCCGCCACGGCGCGAGTTAATAAATGTCAGTCAAGGCATTTACGCGGCTATCAGCGGCTGATTCACCCGTGCTTCATATCAAACTGCGGTTGCAGATCCAGATCACAAATTATCATTAAAAGCTTCGGGCAGCAGATGTGGTGCAGAGTCCTTAGGGTAAGTGAAACTGCTTTAATAACGCGATAGCTAAAAGATTTTTCGTCACGCTTCAATCCCAGGACTTCATTCTGGATGAGTCAGATAGAATTAGTTGTGCAGAGAAAGGTCATAGACACTGGGATCCCCACTATAACTCTGAACGCATCAGCCTGCGTCTCAATAGCTTCAGCCCGGTTAAGTTCAGATTACAGTAAAAGAGGGTGTCCTGAGGGCAAAGATAGGATGCGTGAGCAGACCGAAAAGGGAGAAATATATGCGTTTTTATTGATTGCCATTAATTAAATATCATTCAGCATTTCATAATGGGAGTGCAGGCGGAGGATACTATCACTCTTCATATGACAAAGGAGTGTGTTAAATGGCTATACCAGTATATCTGTGGCTTTACGATGAAGAAGGGAAGTTAATAAAAGGCTCTGTCGATGTCACTGAACGCGAAGGAAGCATTGAGGTAACTGGGATGCAGCATAATTTATTTATTCCCACGGACGACACAACAGGTGCAGTGACAGGCGCGCGGCAACATGAGGCTTATACTTTTGAAAAAACTATTGATAGCGCATCGCCGCAATTGTATAAAGCGCTAACAACAGGGGAAACGCTAGCAAAAGCAGTGTTCAGCTTCTACCGCATCAATTACAACGGTCAGGAAGAGGAGTATTTCGTAACGAAACTCGAGTGTGTGAAGGTTTGTCACGTCGTGACGGTTATGTTCGATACCAAAGACCCGGATTTTGAAAGGCACGGTCACGTAGAGCATGTCGGGCTGCGTTATGAACAAATAGCTTGGCATTATACAGATGGCAATATTAAACACACCGATAGCCTGGAAGAGCAGAAAACAGCATAAGGAAATCACAATGGCTAAATGGATTTATAAACAAAGTACGGGTGAGTTATATCGCGATGGCAAGTTAATTGAAACAGGCTACTCTGGTATTCTTACAAACAAAAATAATCCTGATCGCGAGCAGGTTCGTGGTATGGGTCCAATCCCGCGAGGAACCTGGAGAATCGGCAGTACCGGAACCAGCAAAGGCCCGCTCACAATTACCCTGGTTCCGCTCAGCGTCAACGCTTATGAGCGTGATATGGGTACATTCAGGATGCACGGAGACAAACGCCACGGCATCAGAGGTTTTGCCTCTGCTGGCTGCATAATTATGGGACCATCAACACGCTTACTGGTTAGTAAAGATTACGGCGCAATTCTGGAGGTGGTGCGGTGATTAATCATTATGTGCTGAGTCTGGCCCTGGCTCTGTTACCGTTCGCTGGTTACACAGCAGATACATCTGGCAGTGAATGCGCCGCTCGGGGTCATTATGCCGAGGAGATGCTCTTATCTGCTATAACCAAAGAAGGTGTTAATGGGATTGAGCGAGATAAAACAATAGTTGAAGTGCTAAATCTTTCCCTCGTTTCCGATGCGTTAGCGCATCAGTTTGCGCAGAAAGACGCTATAACAGGTAAAGGTCTCTTGCTCAAAGATTACTTCGATATTTACCACAATAACGGCGCAATGAACCTGACGGTTAAATACACCTATGCCAATGTGAAAGGCGCAAAAAATGTATATATTGTCTCCAGCATACTAAATAACGATGAGTGCTCTGTCCGATTCAACGGATATTTGACACTTTCCCGTGAGTTCTGAAGGGGGGTTAGCTATCCTGGGAAAAGTTGTCAGATAATAGACTTGCGAATTTATGTTGAGTTCCCCGGCCAACCTTAAACTGATTAGCCGGGGAAATTTTTAAAATCTCCTGCGTCCTGCCTTTCGGAGGCAGTTCGATTAAAGGTCTTTTTCGTTACTTAACGCATTTCGCGCAGTGCGCGCGCTCAATGTGCTGGAAGAAATCGTTACCTTTGTCATCGACCAGGATAAAGGCAGGGAAGTTCTCCACCTCGATTTTCCAGATTGCTTCCATTCCCAGCTCGGGATACTCCACGCATTCCAGACT
Source organism: Pantoea sp. Ft-CA_14 (assembly GCF_024520875.1). Taxonomy (NCBI): domain Bacteria; kingdom Pseudomonadati; phylum Pseudomonadota; class Gammaproteobacteria; order Enterobacterales; family Erwiniaceae; genus Pantoea; species Pantoea sp. Ft-CA_14. Next base: position 633,493 of record NZ_JALNPM010000001.1, read on the forward strand.
TTTGATGCTCTGCTGCGCCAGCACCGCTGCCGGACCACCAATGCTGCCGAGATAGAAGCCGCCATGTTTATGACAGGCATCCGTCACCTGCTGGCTGCGATTGCCCTTGGCCAGCATGATCTTACTTCCGCCGTGCGCCTGCAGTAGATCCACGTAGGAATCCATACGACCGGCAGTGGTCGGGCCGAGTGAACCAGAAGCATAACCTTCAGGCGTCTTCGCCGGGCCAGCGTAATAGACCGGATGATCTTTCATGTACTGCGGTAATCCTTCGCCGTTATCGATGCGCTCTTTGAGTTTTGCATGTGCAATATCGCGCGCCACGATAATAGTGCCGGTCAGTGACAGGCGGGTTGAAACCGGATAAGCGGACAGTTGCGCCAGAATCTCTTCCATTGGGCGGTTGAGATCAACCTGCAACGCTTCACCTTCGCCCTGCTGACGCAGTGCTTCCGGGATCAGGCGGCCTGGGTTGGCTTCCAGTTTCTCAATCCAGATACCTTCACGGTTAATCTTCGCTTTGATGTTACGGTCAGCCGAGCAGGAGACGCCCATACCGATCGGGCAGGAGGCGCCGTGACGTGGCAGACGCACCACGCGGATATCGTGTGCAAAATATTTGCCGCCAAACTGCGCACCCAGACCGAGCTGCTGCGCCGCTTCCAGCAGTTCCTGCTCCAGCTGAACGTCGCGGAACGCCTGACCGTGCTCGTTGCCTTCAGTGGGCAGCCCGTCGTAATAGTGAGTTGAGGCGAGCTTCACGGTTTTCAGGGTGCTTTCAGCCGAGGTGCCGCCGATGACAAACGCAATATGGTAGGGCGGACAGGCTGCGGTGCCGAGGGTACGCATCTTATCCACCAGGTAATTTTTCAGCTTGCCCGGGCTCAGCAACGCTTTGGTTTCCTGATAGAGATAGGTTTTATTGGCGGAACCACCACCTTTAGCGATACAGAGGAACTTGTACTCATCGCCATCCACGCTGTAGAGGTCGATCTGCGCTGGCAGGTTAGTGCCGGTATTCACCTCTTTATACATATCCAGGGCGGCATTCTGCGAATAGCGCAGGTTATCTTCGATATAGGTGTTGTAGATACCCTGTGACAGCGCAGCTTCATCACCGCCGCCGGTCCAGACGCGCTGGCCCTTTTTGCCCATGATGATCGCGGTGCCGGTATCCTGACAGGTTGGCAGCACGCCTTTGGCGGCAATTTCAGAGTTCCTTAAAAACTGCAGGGCGACATATTTATCATTGTCGCTGGCTTCCGGGTCATCAAGGATGGAGGCGACCTGCTGCTGGTGGGCCGAACGCAGCATAAAAGAGGCGTCGTGGAACGCCTGCTGGCTCAGTAACGTCAGTGCCTGCGGATCGACCTTAAGGATCTCCTGACCCTCAAACTCGGAGACGGAGACATGCTCACGACTCAGCAGATAGTATTCGGTATCTTCGTGGGACAGCGGGAAAGGGTTCTGATAGACAAAAGGCTTGTTCGACATTTTTTCTCACTTAATGACCGGCTGAACCTCCGCGGACAGGCTGCGGGGCGCAACATCATAGGCGAATTAATTGTTTATTATGCTTCCCCACCGCGGGTGCGGTGGGGAAGTGCAGGAATGGTATCTTATAACGCGTTGATCTGCATGTTGTATCCGTCAGAACAACCACACCATCCACGGATAGGCAATCAGCATCATGGAGCCTAAGAAGATGGCACCGAAGATGGTTCCCAGACGCCAGTAGTCTTTGGTAGGCAGATAACCGCTGCCGTAGTAAATCGGGCTTGGACCAGTACCGTATGGCGTGATGATGCCCATCACACCCAGAGAGGTACATAACATCAGGCAGAAGACCGGCATATTGATGCCCGGAATGGAGGCTGCAATGGTCAGCATGGCCGGTAACAGCGCGGTGGTGTGTGCGGTGGTACTGGCAAACAGGTAGTGCAGCAGGAAGAAGGCGATTAACAGCACCACGGCCGAAACCTGCGGGTCATAACCCTGCAGCAGCATGCCACCCTCTTTACCTAACCAGGTAATAAAGCCGACGCGGGCCAGACCATCGGCCAGTGCCACCAGGGTGGCGAACCAGGCAAAGGTGTTCCAGGCCGGTTTATTACTGGTGATGTCATTCCAGGTCAGTACGCCGGTCCACAACATCAGAACGACCACCAGCAGCGCCGCCATGGCAGGTTCGATCCACGAGGTGGCGAAAATCCACATCAGCAGGGCGCAGACCACAAACACCAGCAGCAGGATTTCATTGCGGGTCAGTCTGCCCAGTTTTTCCAGTTCAGCGATGGCCCATTTCGGCACTTCATCATTGATTTTAACTTCAGGTGGATAGAACCAGTAAGCCAGCAGCGGCATGGTCAGAATCAGCAGCACACCCAGCGGCAGGAAGGCCAGGAACCACATGCCCCATGAGATATCAAAACCGACGATGCTTTTTACCAGTGCCAGTGCCAGCAGGTTAGGTGCCAGCGCAGAGAGGAACATGGAACTGGTAATACAGGCCGCGGTAATCGCTACCCACATCAGATAGGAACCGATTTTTCGGGCGCTCGGGTCGTTAGGTTTAGAGCCGTAAAGCGGCGGCAGGTTGGCGATAATCGGGTAGATGGTACCGCCACTGCGCGCGGTGTTTGACGGCGTAAAGGGCGCAAGAAGCAGGTCAGCAAAGGTAATAGCATAACCCAGCGTCAGACTGCGGCGACCCAGATACTTCACCAGAATCAGGGCCAGGCGGCGACCAAACTGGGTTTTGTCATAACCTGCGGCGAACATAAAGGCACCGAAGATCAGCCAGACCGTGGAGTTGCCGAACCCACTGACCGCCCATTTGAACGACTCACTGGCGACTTTGAATTTCGGGTTAGCCAGTTCAGCCGGGCTGAAGAGCAGAAACTGGCTGAACAGCGCGATGACTACCACGCCGGTCAGGCCGATCACCGCGCCTGGCAGGGGTTCAAAGATCAATCCGACAATCACGCCGACGAAGATGGCGAAGAAGTGCCAGGCGTAGGGTTCGAGTCCGGCTGGTGTGGGCACCAGCAACAGCAACACGGCAACGAGCACCGGCAGAGCAAGCATGATAGCTTTCTTTTTACCCGGCGCCGCAGGTGCGACTTTTGGGGGTTCAGTTACAGCTGAGAGTGGTTTCATAGTATTTTATCTGCAAGTTAAGAAGAATGCGATTTGCGCCCCGGACCTTCACTGATGACTTTCTTTCTTATTCTTAATAGTGTGAATAAACCGCGATGCACTGATTTTTTAATCGACTGCTTAGCTATTGAGCTGCATTTTTAAATCCATGTAAATATGATGCGATTTTTGCAAATATAGATTTTGATCCAGATCAAAGAAATTAATTCATTATTCCCCATTTTTAACATTTATTTTTTATTTATATTTACGGCATCGACATTTTGACGGTTCTGTGAAGCTGGTCGACAAATCACCAGCTCACGCAAACTGAATGCCTTGCTTTAACCACATGATGATAAACGATTTATTTTTTATGTAAACGAATGGTTGATTTTTGGTTACCCATGATTAACAATTAATATAACTTCACTTTATGCATTCGGCAAATAAAAACTCTAAATCATTTAAAAGTTAAAAAAGTAAATTTATCGCTTATGAAGGCAAAGAAAAGGGTATATTAGTCTCATGACATCGGACCACTTAATTAAGCGATAATTTGCGTCCGCTAAAAAATTTCCAGACTTTTAAATCTTGGAGTTTATCGCAATGAAATCTCTCACCCCCATCCTTAATCCATTGACTCTGCCTAACGGCGCTGTGTTGAAAAACCGACTGGTAATGGCACCGATGACCACCTGTACCGGCTTTTATGACGGTACGGTCACCAGTGAGCTGGTCGAGTACTATCGCGCACGTGCAGGCAGCATCGGAACCGTGATCGTTGAATGCTGCTTCATTGACAACCGTGGCCCGGCATTTCCGGGTGCCATTGCTATCGACAGCGACAACAAAATCCCTGGTCTGAAACGCATCGCGGACGCGATTAAATCTGAAGGCTCTACGGCCATTTTGCAGATCTATCACGGCGGCCGTATGGTGGAGCCGGAGCTGATTGGCGGCAAAACGCCGGTTGCGCCAAGCGCCATCGCGGCGCCGCGTGAAGGGGCAACCAAACCCCTGGCGCTGAGCGCCGAAGAAGTTGAAACCATGATCACCAAATTTGGTGATGCGGTGAACCGCGCTATCAAGGCCGGTTTCGATGGCGTCGAAATTCATGGTGCTAACACCTACCTGATTCAGCAGTTCTATTCGCCGAACTCTAACCAGCGCGATGACAAGTGGGGCGGCAGCCGCGATAACCGTGCACGCTTCCCGCTGGAAGTGCTGGAAATCACCCACAAGATGGCTGAACGCTTCGCCCATAACTCTTTCATCATCGGCTATCGCTTCTCCCCGGAAGAGATCGAAGTGCCCGGCATTCGCTTTGACGACACGCTCTATCTGCTGGAAAAACTGGCGGCGCGCGGACTCGATTACGTCCATTTCTCGGTAGGCCAGCTGCTGCGTCCGTCAATTGTTGATACCCAGGATCCGACGCCGCTGATTGAGAAATTCGTCGCGATGCGTTCGCCTGTGCTGGCAAAAGTGCCGGTGATTGGCGTTGGTGGCGTCGTCAATAAAGCCGATGCCGAACTGGCGCTGGAGAAGGGCTACGATCTGGTGGCGATTGGTAAAGCCTGCATCGCTTACCCGAACTGGGCTGACCGCATCATCAATAACGAACACCTCGATCTCTACATCGACAGCAACAAACGCGAAGAGCTGCAGATCCCGGAACCGCTGTGGCGCTTCTCCCTGGTCGATGCGATGATCCGCGACATGAGTGAATCGGGCCGTAAATACAAAGCGGGCGTCTATCAGGAAAAAGTCGAAGCCGAAGCGCTGAAACTGAAAATCAACGTCACGCTGGATACTGACCGTATCACCGACATCTCGCTGGTGCCGGATGACACCCTGGATGTGGACTTCACCACTACCTTTGAAAGCCTGCGTAGCCGCATCCTGGTAGCCAACAGCCCACACGTCGATGCGATTACCGGTGCGACTACCCAGAGTGAGGCGCTGAAAAAAGCGGTTTCACGCGCGCTGACCACCTCCAGCAAAGAGCATGTGATTGAAGAGGGCGGCAACCCTAACGCACCGCAGAATTACGATGTGGTGATTGTGGGCAGCGGCGGCGCCGGTCTTGCGGCGGCGATTCAGGCGCACGATGAAGGTGCGCGCGTGGTCATCATCGAGAAGATGCCGACCATCGGCGGTAACACCATTAAAGCTTCAGTGGGCATGAACGCCGCGGAAACCCGTTTCCAGAAACTCAAAGGCATCGAAGACAGCAAAGAGCTGTTCTACGAGGAGACGCTGAAAGGCGGTCAGTTTAAAAATAATCCGGTGCTGCTGCGTGAGTTTGTAGAGCTGGCTCCGGAGGCGATTGAGTGGCTGGCGAATCACGGCATTGAGCTTAACGACATCACCATCACCGGCGGGATGAGCATCGATCGTACCCACCGTCCGGCGGATCGTTCAGCGGTGGGTGGCTTCCTGATCAGCGGTCTGGTTAAAAACATCAACAGCCGCAACATCGAAGTCCTGCTGGAAACCTCAGTCTCAGAAATCCTTTATGAGAACGGCGCGGTAGCGGGTGTGAGAGTGGTCGATGAGTACAACGACAGCCGTATCCTGAACGCGAAAAGCGTGATTGTGGCGACCGGCGGATTCAGTGCGAACCGTGAACTGGTAGTGAAATATCGCCCTGAACTCGATGGCTTTGTCACCACCAACCACAAAGGTGCCACCGGCAGCGGTATTGCCATGCTGGAAAAAATTGGTGCCGGTACCGTGGATATGGGCGAAATCCAGATTCACCCAACGGTTGAACAGACCACCTCTTATCTGGTCTCCGAATCCATTCGTGGCGGCGGTGCTATCCTGGTCAGTCAGGCGGGTGAGCGCTTCTACAACGAAATGGAAACCCGCGATAAAGTCTCGGCGCAGATTATCGCCTTGCCAGAGAAGAGTGCCTGGATTGTGTTTGACGAGCAGGTGCGGATGAATAACAAAGCGGCTGACGAATATATCGCCAAAGGCTTTGTGGTCAGCGCGCCAACCGTGGCGGAACTGGCGGTGAAGCTCAACATGAGTGAGCATCATACGCTGGAAGCCACGCTGGCCCGTTACAACAATTTCGTTATCATGCAGAAAGATGAAGACTTCGGTCGTCAGACCGCGCTGCGTCATCCTCTGAGTGAAGCACCGTTCTACGCGATTCGTGTTGCACCGGGCGTACACCACACCATGGGCGGCGTCACCATCGACACCACCACCGCGGTGCTGGACAGCCAGAAACAGGTGATTAACGGCGCCTGGGCCTGTGGCGAGGTGGTTGGCGGCATTCACGGCGCGAACCGCATCGGCGGTAACGCAGTCGCCGATATCATTATCTTCGGCATTCTGGCCGGTGGTAACGCCGCCGCTTACGCCCGACGTTAAGGGTCGTCTCCGGCATCCGCGCTCTGCGGATGCCGCTCTTTTCTTTTTAAAGCAGAGTCGCCTATGTTAATTGATGCGCGTGTCTATGCTTACTCCGCTGTCTTAATGGGTTCACCCATCCTGCTCAAACTCTTCGACGATAATCAGACCCTGGCCGGACAGGTCTTCCGCCTGATTAAACAGCAGGAGAATCTCTTCACGGTTAACCGCGGGGCGTCGGAAGTGATGGCGATTAATCACGCGGCAGGGCAGCATCCGGTGGTCGTGAGTCAGCCGGTGTTTGACCTGATCGCCTGCGCGCATGCGGTGAGCCTGCTGCCCGACAGCCTGTTTAATCTGGCTATCGGCCCGCTGGTGAAGTGCTGGAAAATCGGCTTTCAGGGTCACCGTGTTCCATCAGAGACAGAACTTCAGGCGCGCATGGCGCTGACGAATCCGCATGATGTTATTCTTGATGACGTAAGCCGCAGTGTCATGCTGGCCCGGCCAGGGATGGAGATCGACCTGGGCGCCATCGCCAAAGGCTATATCGCCGATGTTGTGCAGGCTTTTTTGCGCCAGCAGCAGGTCAGCAGTGCGCTGATTAATCTGGGCGGAAACGTGCAGACGGTGGGTGCGCCGCCAGAAGAGGCGGGCTGGTCAATCGGCCTGAAAAAACCCTTTGGTGAGGCCGATGAGCTGATCGGGGTGATCGGGGTGAATAATCGCTCGGTGGTGACATCCGGTATCTATGAGCGTTATTTCGAGCTGGATGGCGTCTGTTATCACCATATCCTCGACCCGCGTAGCGGTTATCCGCTGGATAACGACCTGCTGAGCGTCACCGTGATCTCTGAACGTTCACTGGATGGCGACATCTACACCACACTGCTTTACGGCCTCGGCGTTGAACAGGGCATTGCCTGCCTGGCGGAGCAACCGGGCATTGAAGCGATATTTGTGACCCGTGACAGGCAGGTGATCTGCTCGTCACAACGTCACTTTTCTTTTCAGTTACTGGACACCGATTACCGGCTGGTTCACTGACAATATTGTTTGAGTAAAGTGTGATACTCCGGCTGCAGGCGATAGCGATAAACCGGACGGCCCGTGACCCCATAATGAATGCTGGTGAACAGAATATTAATCTGCGCCAGCCAGATCAGATACTTGCGGCAGGAGACGCGAGAGATATTCACCTCGGTTGCCAGTTCGTCGGTGGAGAACTCGGTACCCGGATGGGCGTCGATCCACAGACACAGCGTGCGCAACGTCTGCGGTGTTAATCCTTTCGGCAGTCGCTTCTGCTCGCTGGCCCCCGGCGGATTGCCATGCAACAACTGATCAACGTCCGACTGCTGATAGAACTGATGATTATCCATCAGCGATTTTTTCTGTCGCCAGCCAGTCAGCGCCTCTTCAAAGCGGGCAAACTGGAAAGGCTTGATCAGATAATCCACCACACCGTAGTTGAGTGAGGTTTTGATGGTGGCGGCATCTGCTGCTGACGAGATAATAATCACGTCAACCGGACGTCCTGCGCTGCGCAGTTCCGGCAACAGGTCGAGACCGTTCTCCTGCTGCATATAGATATCCAGCAGGATCAGATCAACCTGAGGTTCGGCCTGCGCCAGCCGCTCTTTGGCCTGCTGTAAGGTTGAGGCGGTGCCGCAGCAGGTAAAGCCTGGGATCTGCCCGATATAACAGCGATTCAGCTCGGCTACCATGGCGTCATCATCGACAACTAACACATTGATCATTGGGTAATCATTCCTCTCTCCCACGGAAGTTGTACTAAGAATTGGGTGAATACACCCGGTTCCGACTCGACACTGACACTGCCGCCCAGGCTTTCGGTCTGCTGCTTAACCAGAAACAATCCGACACCGCGATCTTCGCCTTTTGACGAGACGCCACGCTCAAAAATGGCGCTGAGCTGCGTACCGTCGATCCCGGGTCCGTCATCACTCACTTCACAGGCTAACCAGCCATTCTGATAATGCAGCATGAGGTGGATTTCCCCTTCGGTTTCCGGATCCAGCGCCTCAAGCGCATTTTCAATTAAATTGCCCAGCACCGTAATCAGTACCGCGCTCTGCTCCTCGCTGCCGCAGTCGGGCAGAAAACTCGCCTCATCGATAATCAGCTGATGGCCTTCATCGGTCACCCGGTTGATTTTGCTGAGCAGGAAACCCGCAATGATGGGCGATTTGATCTTTTGCAGCAGCGAACCAATCTCCGTCTGATAGGCGTTGGCGGTTTTCAGGATGTACTCTTCCATCTGCGCATAGTTTTTCATATGCAGCAGGCCCAGAATGACATGCAGCTTGTTCATGAACTCATGGGAACGTTCACGTAACGCGTCTACATAGTTTACCATGCCGTCCAGACGCTGCATCAGCTGGCTGATTTCGGTCTTGTCCCTGAAGGTGGTCACCGCGCCGATAATGCGGTCACGACTGCGAACCGGCACGGTATTGCTGATCAGGATGCGATTACCCAGCGTCAGCTCCTGATCGTGCCAGGCTTTGCCCGCATGCAGCGCATCCTGCTGATGGCGGTGCATCACGCTCTCCTCAGCAATCAGATCGCCGCTTAATGGCATCTTGCGGGTGGTCTCATGCAGCAGCTGCTGCGCCGCGTGGTTAATCAGGCTGACGCGCGACTCATCGTCGACCGCAATCACACCCTCTTTAATAGAATTGAGGATCGCCTGACGCTGCTCGAACAGGCTGGAAATTTCGTGCGGCTCCAGCCCGAGTAATATGCTCTTCAGGCGCCTGACCAGAATAAGAATCCCCAGCAGACCAACCAGACCGCCAAATAAGACAGTCCAGACGATGTTCCAGCGGCTTTTGGCAATCTGCGCCGCCACATCATTCAGCGCGATGCCGATCGCCACCACGCCAATCTGCTGATGCTCTGCGTTATAGACCGGGGTAAATACGCGCAGTGCCTCTACCAGCACGCCGTGATTTACCGCCACATTTTCCCGCCCGCTGAGGGCCGGATAGATATCGTTGCCGACAAAATGTTTGCCAATCACCGCCGCGTTTGGGTGTGAAAAGCGAATGCCACGCATATCCGTCACCACCACAAACAGCAGGCCGTTGCGTTTGCGCGCGGCTTCAGCCAGTGGCTGAATCTGGCTGCTGCCGTCCGGTAACAGTAACCCACGCTGCACTTCAGGGCTGTCTGCCAGAGTGCGTGCCACTGCCATCGCCTTATCTTTAAGATGCGACTGAGCAAAGTTATCGATCTGCACAAAATAGAGCAGATGGACAGCGAGCAGCACGGTGACGATAACTGCAGTCATCATCAGGGTGGTCAGGGTACTGAGTTTCATGGGTCGTTTAGTCACGGCATGTCGGTTCTGTGGTTGGCTTGTCATTGGCGTTCAGCACGGGTGGGAGATCGCCCGGAAACATACGCTAACTGACCGCATCAGTACAGTTTTAGCGGTCTGCGCGCGGGCAATCGCCGGAGAACAATATTTGTGTTAGGGGATTGTATAATTCAAAGGACACCCTTAATGTGTGGTTAAAATATGTGAGCAATTCGGTAAGCCTTTTGTAATTAAATTAAGGCTAAATTGCTATTTTTAATTTTATAACTATTTTCACATTAACTCACAAATAACATTATTTTAAACTTTAAGGACTTTTTTTAACCAATACCGTCTGAGCTGTAGATTAAAATGATGAATTCAAAGAAAGCTATCCCCACTCTTTCCCTCGCGGCCTTGTTAGTTTCTTCAGCACTGCATGCTGAAACTTCACCAGAAAAAACCGACGTCCTGTTAATTGGTGGTGGCATCATGAGCGCCTCAATGGGCACCATGCTGGAAGAGCTGCAGCCTGGCTGGAAACAGATCATGGTTGAGAAGCTGGATGGTGTGGCACTGGAATCCTCTAACGGCTGGAACAACGCCGGTACCGGTCACTCAGCCAATATGGAGCTGAACTATACGCCAGAGCGTAAAGACGGCTCGATCGACGTGACGAAAGCGCTGGAAATTAACGAAGCCTTCATGGTTTCACGCCAGTTCTGGAGTTCGCAGGTCAAAGAGGGTGTGATGCACGATCCGCGCTCTTTCATCAACTCAACGCCACACATGAGCTTCGTCTGGGGCGACAACGTCGACTTCCTGACTAAACGCTATGCGGCGTTACAGAAAACCGCGCTGTTCCAGGGCATGAAGTTCTCTACCGATCACAAGCAGATCGAGCAGTGGGCACCGCTGGTGATGGAAGGTCGTGATCCTCAGCAGAAAGTGGCCGCAACCTGGACGCCAGTTGGCACCGACGTAAACTACGGTGAAATTACCCGTCAGCTAATCGGCAGCCTGAAGAAGAATGACAACTTCCGTCTGGAAACCTCGTCTGAAGTCACCGATTTCAAACGTAACGGTGATAACTCGTGGCACGTCACCATTAAAGATGCCAAAAATGGCAACGAGCGTGCGGTTGACGCGAAATATGTCTTTATTGGTGCTGGCGGCGGCGCGCTGAAATTACTGCAGAAAACCGGCATCCCGGAAGCGGAAAACTATGCAGGCTTCCCGGTCGGCGGTTCATTCCTGGTAACGGAAAACAAGGCGATTGCCGCTCGTCACCTGGCGAAAGTCTACGGTCAGGCGTCTACCGGTGCACCACCGATGTCCGTTCCGCATCTGGATACCCGTTATCTGGATGGCAAACGCGTCGTGCTGTTTGGACCGTTCGCGACCTTCTCAACCAAGTTCCTGAAAAATGGTTCACTGTTTGACCTGCTGAGCACCACCACTACCCATAACATCGTGCCAATGACCGACGTGGGTATGGATAACTTCGACCTGGTGAAATACCTGGTTGGCCAGGTGATGCTGACAGAAGAAGATCGCTTCGAAGCGCTGAAAGAGTACTACCCGGACGCGAAGAAAGAGGACTGGAAACTGATTCAGGCCGGCCAGCGCGTACAGATCATCAAGAAAGATGCTGACAAAGGTGGCGTGCTGAAACTGGGTACAGAAATTGTGACCGATCAGCAGAAAACCGTGGCGGCACTGCTGGGTGCTTCTCCTGGTGCATCGACCGCTGCGCCTATCGCGTTAAGCGTGATGCAGAAACTGTTCCCGGAAGAGTTTAAGTCAGCGGAATGGCAGGCTAAGATCCACAAGATGATCCCAGGCTACGGTCAGAAACTGAATGACAACGTGCCGATGCTGCAGCAGGTATGGAATGACACCGCTGCGACTCTGCAGCTGACCACACCGCCGGTTATCAACATGGATGGCAAAGCAGCCGAGGCGCCAGCAGCACAGCCTGAGCAGGCAGCGCCTTCAGCGAAGCACGACATGGCGCTGTAACAGCGACCTGACGTAAAAAAAGCCCGCACAGGTTATCCTGCGCGGGCTTTTTTATTGCCGCGTTGTCTGCCCGTTACTCCGGCTGGTTACCGCGCCAGTTGCCCCAGGGATCTTCTGCGGGTGCTTGATCCGCCTCTTCAGACGGTGCTTCGCGGTAGGCCGGTTTCTCTTTTAACGAGGCGAGATAAAGCGCTTCGACTTCAGCCCGCGCCCAGGGCGTGCGCCGCAAAAACTTCAGGCTTGATTTAACACTCGGATCGCTTTTAAAGCAGTTAATGTTGATCCGTTTTCCCAGCTCCGCCCAGCCATACTGCGCGACTAAACTGTTTATCTGCATCTCCAGCGTTACGCCATGCAGAGGATCTTTTGAGGTTTGTGCGTTCATCATCTATCCGCCTGATTCATTCAATGCCGCACATCCTGACAATCGTAAAGCCGTTGTGCAAGGCGTGAAGGTGAAAAAGGGCATGCCGTGGCGCGTTAAGCGCAGATTTATGTGTCTGAGTTAACGTGACAGGCAGAAGAGTGCGCAGGCGTGCGGCGATTGTGCTAATCATAAGCGACTGATGATGCTCAAAAAGGATCCCCTGCCATGTCTGTGCCCGTCGATAATCTGCTCAGCTCCGCCAGCCGTAAACGTGCTCTGATTGCCGGTTCGGTAGGTAATTTCATTGAATGGTATGAGTTTGCCGTCTATGGCTTTCTTGCCACCGTGATAGCGCAGAACTTTTTCCGGCTGGAAGGGGAGTCAGCGCTGACCGGGCTTCTGCTGACCTATGCGTCATTCGCCATCGCCTTTTTCTTCCGTCCACTCGGTGCAATCATTTTCGGCCGGATGGGTGATCGCATCGGGCGCAAACCCACGCTGATATTTGTGTTGATCATGATGACGCTGGCGACGGCGGCTATCGGCCTGGTGCCCACCTACGCCCAGCTGGGCATCCTGGCGCCACTGATCGTGACCGGTCTGCGTATTCTGCAGGGCCTGTTCGCGGGGGGTGAGTATGGCGGGGCGGTATCACTGATGACCGAGTTTGCACCGCGCGGTAAGCGGGGCCTTTATGGATCGTGGCAATCTTTTACTGTGGCGCTGGGATTGCTGGCAGGCGCGGGCATCGTAGCGCTGCTCTCGCTGCTGCTGTCGCCGGAGCAGATGCTGAGCTGGGGCTGGCGCATCCCGTTCTTCATTGCCCTGCCGCTGGGTGTTATCGCGCTCTGGCTGCGGGTTCAGATGGAGGAGACCCCGGCGTTTATTCAGCAGCAGGCAAAACCCGTTGCAAAAGTTGACGCCAGCCTTGGCGATACGCTTAAAACGATCCTGCTCGGTATCTGTCGGCTGATGATCTGGTCGGCGGCCGGTTACACCTGGCTGGTGATTATGCCGACGTACCTGCAGGCATCGCTGCACACCGGTTTTAACCAGGCGTTGCTGATTGCGGTGATATCGAACCTGGGCTTTGCTGCCACCATCATCCCGGCCGGGATGCTGAGTGACAGGATTGGCCGCCGTGCGGTGATGGTGACGGCGGCGGTATTGCTGCTGGTGCTCTCTCTGCCGCTGCTTAACATACTTCAGGCAGAGAGCACCGGGCTGCTGCTGAAAGCGCTGGTGGTGTTTATCGCGGGCGGAGTGGTCGGGTTGCTGGCCGGACCGGGACCTGCGATGCTGGCAGAGATGTTCCCGACGCGGGTGCGTTATACCGGACTGGGTCTGGCCTATTCGCTTTCTAACGCGGTGTTTTCCGGCTGTGCCGGATTGATCATCACCGGGTTGATTAAACAGACCTGTAATCCCGATATCCCCGCCTGGTATGTGATGGTGACTGCGCTGGTCAGTATTGTTGCGTTGATGACCCTGAACAAAGATGATCATCTGCGGCTACTGGATGAGCCACCGTCGCGCTAAGTGTCGGCAAGCAAGCTGAGCGGGAAATTCAGGCTGCATAAGTGTTATGCAGCCTTTTTTACTGACAGGTCTGCCGGGAAGGGCAACAAACCAGCCTGCTTATCAGAAATGCAGCTGTAATATCACTGGCGTAACGTGCCGCTCTGTTCAGGCCGATGTAACAGGGTTTTATTCCGTAAGCGATTCAGCCGGATCAACGTCACTGACCTTCTCGCGTCATCAACACCGCCAACAGGTCTGAAGCCAAAGAGGATGCTGGAGAGAAGGATTCAGACAAGGTCATTCACTTTGCGATGATGGCAAACTGAAAACCTGATCGCGGCAATTAACTTTATGAGCATGGTTGTCGGCAATAATGATGACAGCAGCCATAATCATACCGAGAAGAATGATAACTATTTTACGCAGGAGCATAAGCGTTAATTCCTGTGAAATTAAACTATTCTTATCTGTAATATGTTACTCAATTTTATCAGTGACTTAACGTGAGTGTTGATTAATTATGGCTGAAGTAAAATCTTTATATATTGATCGCGATGCGGTTTTCCTGACTCTGCTGAAATAAAGGCGTCATGCAAATTCTTAAATAAACGAAATCTAAATGAGGGAATAAAAGCTGTTAATTTATCTTGTGTCTGTTTGACTGAAAAGGGTTGAACCTGTATGGCTTCAGGCTGTGAAGAGGAAAAGCTGAATAACGGCCCACAGTTGAACACTGCGGGCAGCACGCTGGACCCGGTCGGGACTCATCCGACAACCGGATCCCGCTGGTGGCGGCAGTCATCCCTAACTTTAAACAGATTACAGACTGAGAACGGTGTCGTCAGATTTCTGTTTCTCCGGCTGAGTGATGAAATCTTGTGCCAGATCGGCGACGATGGCTGCAACGGTTCGCACCGATTTGATCATCGAGATGCCGGTGCCTGTCGAAACAACGCCTTTGTCAAGATTGCCCAGTCGCATCGCCTGCCATAAAGAGTGGTAGCCATTCATTGCAGTGAACAGGGTTTCACGGTCAGCGCCGTGCGCATCAAGTTCTGCCAGCCTGGGGCTGAGCGGCGTTGGCAATGTCCGGTAATAAGCGGGCAGGGTGCGAAAAAGTAGCAGATCTTCTGCACTCGATGAAACAATCAGCTGTTTAACCTTCTCATCCGCCGGGTTCTCCTGCGCGGTTAAAAACAGGCTGCCTATCCAGACGCCTTCTGCACCTAACGCCATGGCTGCACGCACGCCACGCACATCCCCAATGCCGCCTGCCGCCAGCACCGGAATTTTCACACTGTCAGCGATCATAGGCACGATGCTGAACGTTCCGATAATGCGTGATGGCACGGTGCCGCCTTCATCAAATCCCGTGGCGACAATGATATCGGCGCCAAGTTTTTCGGCCTGTTGTGAATTGGCAACGTCAGGCGTCAGCGCGCGATAAAGGATTTTGATGCGATGTTGTTTCAGAAAATCGAATATTTCGGCATCAAGCACTTCATTAACTAAAACGACCTCTACCTTCTCTTCAACAAACATTTCAGCTGTTGGCCGCCAGAAACTCATATCCGGCCCATTGATCAGGGTTGCCCCAAAAGGTTTATCGGTCAGCTGTTTGGTTTTTCTGATTTGCTCACGCATGCGCTCCAGCGCCATGAAACGAGAGTCCGGCAATGTATCCTGCCCGGCGTTGGGGCCAATTATGCCTAATCCGCCTGCGTTTGATACTGCGGCAACAAACGTTGCATTGGTCAGAAAGTACATGGGTGCCTGAATAATGGGATAGCGAATATTCAGAATTTCTGTCACACGGTTTTTCATCGCTTTTTCCTTATCCGGATACGGTGTAGCCAGACTTATTCGTTAGAAATAAGAATTTTTTACGGGCCGTTTTATTTTTATTCTCTTAGCCAAAACAGGGAGTTTAATAGTTGAAAATAAGAAGTAAATGGTCAGAATTGGGTACATGTTTGCCAGATATGGAAAGATAATGGATCTCAACGCGACAAAACTCTTTATTGCAGTCGTTCAGGCAGGCAGCTTTTCAGCGGCAAGTGAGAGAACAACTATCCCCATCTCTACGCTGGTGCGGAAAGTGAACGAGCTGGAGCAGGCACTAGGTGTACAGTTGCTGGAGCGATCAAAGAAAGGGGTCAGGCCGACCTATAAAGGACAACAGTTCTTTGAGCAATCGCGACCTGGCCTTGAATTGCTGGAAGAGGCCACCAAAACGGTCAGGTCTGCGCACAAACTGGCGGGCAAGCTGCGAATATCGGTGCCGCCTGACTTCACCATCTGGTGGGAATTGCTGCATGCGTTTCAGCAACGCTATCCTGATATCAAAGTGTTTTGCCACTCAGGGGAAAGAGTGGTGGATCTGTTTGAAGATGGCATTGACGTGGCACTCAGGCTGGGCGAGTTGCATACCGAAGATGTGATTGCCAAACCGGTTATGAATGTCGAGGCATGGTTTGTTGCCACGCCTGAACTGGCTGAACGCTTTGGACATCCGCAGACGCTGGCGGCGCTGGCGACGTGTCCGATAGCCAGCTGGGAAGGGCTTAACAGTGGTTCCTTTGAGTGGGTATCCGGAGACGAGAAGGTAAAATTTGAGCCGTTTTTTTCCTCGAACAACACGCAGGGCCTGCGCCACTATGCACTGAGCGGTGCCGGGGTATCGCTGTTGTTTGATTTTTTAGTGAAACCTGATGTGGAGAGCGGGAAGCTGGTGCGGTTGTTGTCCGATTATCCGACTCACTCGATGCCCTTACATCTGGTCTATGTCCGGCACAAACATCCTTCAGCCATCACACTCGCGTATCTGGATTTTTGTGCCGAATGGGTGAGTCAATACAAGATCGGATAGGGGCTACACAAAAGGGTCAGAGGCAGAGGTGTCCGGCAAACCAGCGCACAGGCACTGTAGCCTCACCGATGAATGAAAGGGATAAACACAGAAAAAGAAAAGGCGCCCTGAGGCGCCTCTGATAGTGACCTTAACGCCACTATTTCCAGTATTTACACCAGCTGCTGTGCCGTGGTTTCCACCAATGTCAGCAACACTTTGATATCTTCCAGCGTCACTGTCGGATTCAGCAGGGTCATCTTCAGGCAGGTCACGCCATCGAACTCGGTCACACCAACGTTGGCGCGGCCCGATTCCAGCAGGGCATCACCGATGCGCTGATTCAGCAACGCAATATCCGCACTGCTGAAGTGCGCCAGATGCGCCGGACGATAGCGGAACAGTACGCTGGCCAGCTGCGGTTTCATCACCAGCTCCAGCGCAGGCTGCTCATCAACGTACTGTGCAACCTGCTGCGCCAGTGTCACACCGTGATCGATGATTTCGGCATACTGTTTCTGACCCAGTGCTTCCAGACCCATCCACAGTTTCAGTGCATCAAAACGGCGGGTGGTCTGAAGGGATTTGGATACCAGATTCGGCACACCCTGCGCTTCATCAAACTCAGAGTTCAGATAGGCCGCCTGGTAGCGCATCAGCTCATAGTGGCGCGCTTCCTTCAGCAGGAAAGCACCACAGCTGATGGTCTGGAAGAACTGCTTGTGGAAGTCCAGGGTAATGGAATCGACCAGCTCAATGCCATCCAGATAGTCACGATACTTTTCTGAGAGCAACAGCGCGCCGCCCCAGGCCGCATCGACATGCACCCAGATGTTCTCTTCGGCCGCCAGCGCCGCGATTTCACGCAGGGGATCGATCGCACCGGCATCGGTAGTACCCGCCGTGGCAACAATCGCCAGAATGTTTTCACCGTTGGCTTTGGAGGCTGCCAGCTTGTGGCGCAGGTCATCCATATCCATGCGGGCAAAGCGATCGCATTTCACCTGCGTTACGGATTGATAGCCCAGACCCAGCAGCGCCATGTTCTTCTGAACCGAGAAGTGCGCATTCTCTGAACAGAAGACTTTAATCTTCTTCAGATCGCCGGTTAAACCATCCTGCTGAACAGAATGACCCTGGCGGGCAAACCAGGCATCACGCGCCAGCATCAGACCCATCAGGTTGCTCTGGGTGCCGCCGCTGGTGAAGACACCCGCGTCGCCGGACTGATAACCGACCTGGGAACGCAGCCACTCAATCAGCTTCATCTCAATCAGAGTGGCTGAAGGTGCCTGGTCCCACGAATCCATACTCTGGTTGGTGGCGTTAATCAGCACTTCCGCCGCCTGGCTGATAACCAGGCTCGGGCAGTGCAGATGCGCCACGCACTGCGGGTGATGAACCGACAGGCTGTCTTTGAGGAAGTACTCAATGGCGCGTTCAATCGCGGCCTGGTTGCCCAGGCCCTGAGGATTGAAGTCCAGCTTAATGCGCTCGCGCAGCTCTGCGACGGTTTTTCCCTGATACATCTCAGGTTGTTCCAGCCACTTCACGACGGCCGCGCTACTCTGGGCAATCGCCTGCTGGTAGGCCTCGGTACTTTGTGCTGAGGCCGCCAGAATCGGGTTTAACCGGGACATTGCATTCACTCCACTCAAACTGGTTTCACGCCAGCTGACAGCAGGGCGTTTTCAAATTTATCCATAAACACGTCCAGTTCTGCATCTGTGATCAGCAGGGAAGGCAGCAGACGTAATACGCTGCCGTGGCGTCCGCCACGCTCCAGAATCAGGCCGTTCTCAAAACATTTTTTCTGTACCAGCGCGGAGAGCTCGCCGTCTGCCGGGAAGCTGCCCATGTGATCAGCGGCTTCGTCAGGTTTCACCAGCTCAATGCCGATCATCAGTCCCAGACCACGCACGTTGCCGATTACCGGGTAGCGCTGCTGCAGCTCGCCCAGTTTGCCTTTCAGCCATTCGCCCTGTGCAGCAACTTTGTCAGCGATGTTGTTATCTTTCAGCAGTTTCAGCGTAGTCAGGCCGGTCGCCATTGCGAGCTGGTTGCCACGGAAGGTGCCGGTGTGGTGGCCAGGAGACCAGGCGTCGAACTCTTTCTTAATGCCCAGTACCGCCAGTGGCAGACCGCCGCCGACCGCTTTTGACATCACGATGATGTCCGGCTCAATACCGGCGTGCTCAAAGGCGAAGAATTTACCGGTACGGGCAATACCCGCCTGCACTTCGTCGATGATCAGCAGAATGCCATGCTCTTTGGTCACTTTACGGATGCGCTGCAGCCACTCAGCCGGAGCCGGGTTAACACCGCCTTCGCCCTGAACCGCTTCCAGAATGACGGCTGCCGGTTTGCGAACGCCGCTCTCAACGTCGTTGATCAGGTTTTCGAAGTAGTAGGTCAGCGCTTTCACGCCCGCTTCACCGCCAATGCCCAGCGGGCAGCGGTAGAGGTGCGGATAAGGCATGAACTGCACTTCCGGCATCAAGCCGTCGACGGCTTCTTTCGGTGACAGGTTGCCGGTAACAGACAGCGCGCCGTGGGTCATGCCGTGATACGCACCAGAGAAGCTGATGATGCCGGAACGACCGGTGTGTTTTTTCGCCAGTTTCAGCGCCGCTTCAACGGCATCCGCGCCCGACGGGCCGGTAAACTGCAGGCAGTACTCTTTGCCCTGACCCGGTAATAACGAGAGCAGGTACTCAGAGAACGCATCTTTTAACGGCGTGGTTAAATCAAGAGTATGTAACGGCAAGCCGCTGGTAATGACATTTTGAATGCTCTGCAGAACGTCTGGATGGTTATGACCCAATGCCAGCGTTCCGGCACCTGCAAGACAGTCGAGATACTGATTATTCTCGACGTCTGTGATCCAGACACCCTGTGCTTTCGCAATCGCGAACGGCAATTTGCGAGGATAACTTCGAACGTTTGATTCAAATTCAGCCTGACGGGCTAAATAGGTTTCATTGGTTGCGTTTAAGTTCTGTGCATTCAAACTATCAATACGGACTTTATCCGTCATCATATCTCTCCTACAACCGGGACGGGCGTAGCGTCGCAGTTGAATAAATGTATTTAAATTGGGGTATGTGTTTTAAGCGCGGCCAATATAGGTGTTTTTAAGGTCCGACTCAATGTTTAATTTTATCGGCAGATAACAGATTCTTTGCTATAGGAATCAATCATTTGGTGAGTTTGTGAACGTATACATTATTGCCGCTTCGCTAGTCCGTAGTTAATAAGTGGCGTAAAAACACCAGCTTACCCGGCGCGGGGCGTGCTAAGTCAATGATAATAATCTGTGTAAATAGCTGTTTCCGGGGCAAAACGCTATCAAAAAGGGGCCTTTTCAGATGGAAAAAGCATAAGTCAGTTTGACTGAAGAAGCTGCATTTATAGCGGGTAAAAAGCGCAGACCAATTAAAATAATAAACCTTTTATTAACATTTAATTAAAATCTGGCGTTGTTAAAGCCTTTATAACGCGTCAGATCCACGTTACGACAGGAGATGATCAATAAACTGCCTTAAGTCAGCCATCCCTTCGCTTGCCTTTTTCTCCGACGGATTGATGGTCAGCAAATCGGCATAGCCGTTAAGCATCGCACTGATTTGCCGGGCGGTGCGCGGTATATCGGCACAACGCAGCGTTCCATCTGTGACGCCGTCACGAATTATCTCCTCCACCAGCGCCTGCCACGCTGCCGTCATCTGTTCTGCCAGCGCGGCATAGGCTTCGTGATGCGCAGCCATCTGCCAGAATGAAGCATAAAGTTGCCAGGTTGCATCCGGTGCGCTCGGCAGATGACTTTCGAACAGATTAAGCAGCCACTGCTTTGTTAAGGATGCTGACTCTGTAGAGAGCTGAAGCAGCCGCCGGACAGGCCAGCGGCAACAAATGGGAGGAATACACAGCCATTGCCGGACTAGAAGCCATCGCTGCGTCAGGGGCGGGTTAATAATCCAGTTCACATAGCGAAAATGCCCTAAAGCTTTATCAGACGGGACATAGACCGGCTTATATTCTTTTAATGACTAATGTCTCGTGCTGTATTGATTGTGCTCAATTTATATCCATCATTCCTGTGTAAACCTGCAGTATCTCATTATGGGAGATGCCTGCCGTCGCATAGCTTTTGCTGACGCGTTTATCACAGGAAAAAAAGGGATTTGACATGGAACCGCAATATACCAACGTACTGACCCCGGAATTAGCTGCCTTACTGGCGCGTCCGCCATTTTCGACGGAGAAAAAGGCCGGGATGCCTGAAGGTGCCCGTCAGACAGTTGAAGAGCAGGAGGCATTTCTGCTTGAACATCCGGTGGTGGCGATTTACCGGATCGCGGTTGACGGGGCGCTGACACACCGCGGCGGGGTGGTATGTGCAGCCTGGAACGGCTCTGAAATAGCGCCTGAGGACGGACAGAAGGTCAGCGTTGCGCTGGAAGGTGATGAGGTGGTTTATCCTGACGGCACCACCGCCCGGATTGTCACCGGCAGCGGTGCGAAATTCCAGAAAGGCGGTAAAAGTATCGCGCTGGTCGGCAGCCGGCTGAGTAACGGTGATGTGATTATCAGCACCCCGCAGGCGGGATGTACGCTGAATGAGCTGAAAGGTCTGCCGATGGATGCTGATTTTTTACCGGCAGAGGGCTGAGCCGATGACCCGAAGAGGCTGTATCATTCACGGTAAAAACGTCGGTCTGCACGGGGATAAGACTTCCACAGGGGCGCAGTGTATCGCGACCCGCCCCGGTATGTCGGTCATGGGGTTGCTGAAACTCTATATCGGTGACAAAACCACCCCCTGCCCAAAGTGCGGGGAAGTAGGGATCATTGTGAGTGGCGATCACCGGCACTCAAACAGCGCCGCTGTGGCGGTGGATGGCTCAGAGATCCGTTGCGGATGCCCGCAGGGAACCAATTTTCTGATTGCCCCTGGTACGATACCGCAGCTTTCGGCGGCAAAAGCCCGGATGGCACCGGTAGTCGCTCCGGAGCCGGAACAACATGCTCAGGCGGCAAAGAAAAAGAAACGGGAGATCACGCTGACGATAGGCGTGTTCTTCGACGGTACCGGCAACAATGCCGTTAACACGCAGAACATGCTGAAGGCCTATACCGCAGGTCATTACAACCTGAACGATCCGGAAGCCGAGTCCATTCTGGCAAAATGCGCCCGTGAAAATTTTGGCGTGTCGGGTACAGGCGCAACCAGCTATACCGGGTACTACACCAATATTCACTGGCTGAGCACACTGTATAAACAAACCATATCCGGTAAAGATTCAGATGTTCAGGTAGGCATCTACATTGATGGTATTGGTACCGAAGCCGGTAAACCCGACAACAAGCTGGGCCAGGGATTTGGTATATCCGACACAGGGGTTGCTGCTAAAACCAACCACGCCGTATCTCAGTTAGTGAAAGCTATTTCAGACGCTGCAGAGGATATACGAAGCAAATCAGGCTGTGAGATTGTTATAAATTGTCTTCAGTTTGACATCTTTGGCTTTAGTCGCGGAGCAGCCGCAGCCCGTCATTTTGCCAACCGCATCCAGTCAGAAGACCCGGCCATTATCAGCGCCATCCGCCAGGCCATGACGGGCATCACTTTCAATGGTTCTCCTTCAGGAAAGACCCGCTTCATCGGCATCTTTGATACCGTTGCTGCGATAGGTACGCCGGTTAATGGCCTGAACCCGCACAGTGCGGATACCGGGAACGTGAAACTCACCCTGCGTCCCGGTGTGGCGGAGAAGGTCTTTCACATCACCGCCGCGAACGAGTGCCGCTTTAACTTTGCGCTGAACAGCGTTAAACCGGCCTGGCCGGAATTGGCGCTGCCCGGCGTGCATTCCGATATCGGCGGCGGTTATCTGCCGGTCACACGAGAAGACCTTTTCCTGACCCGCCCGGCAACGGAGACGGTGCCGTACAGCCAGCCCGGTGAGAAGACGCAGGCTTACCGGCAGGCAGTAGCACAGTTGCAGACCCTGGATAAATCGCCCTGTCTGGCCCCGCTGCTGCGGACAAATGAAATATCGGCAGAAACCTGGCATGACGCCCGGCTCCCCCCGGACCGGTACGGCCAGATGCA
Source organism: Pantoea sp. Ft-CA_14 (assembly GCF_024520875.1). NCBI lineage: Bacteria > Pseudomonadati > Pseudomonadota > Gammaproteobacteria > Enterobacterales > Erwiniaceae > Pantoea > Pantoea sp. Ft-CA_14. The sequence continues at coordinate 656,198 of NZ_JALNPM010000001.1, forward strand.
GAAGCGCAGCTTTGCGGCGCTGACCATGCGCGGAAGGACCGTCAGAAACGACTGGTCACGCGTGGCGTTGCGGGTGATGCTTGAGGCCGCACGGGAAGCCGGGGTGGTGTTTGACTCTGTCGACCCGGCTAATCCGAACATGACTCTTTCTGATGAACTGTCTCCCCTGTGTGACAAAGCGCTGGTGATGGGTAAGGCAGCACGCAGCGGTCAGACGCCACAGGCGTTCAGTCAGGATGAGCTGGACGTGATTGCGGAGAAGTATATTCACTGTTCGGCCAACTGGAATGCCATCGTGGTCAATACGGACGGTCTGATTCACGGGGGCGCATCACCCTCTGAGCTGATTGGCTTTATCAACCGGCCGGATGAGCAGTGGAAACGCTCTGTCTACAGCATGGACGGGAAGAAGGTATGAGGCTGAAAACACTTTTTCCCCTGCTGATGTTGGTGATGGTCAGCGGCTGCCGGGCTGGAGAGGCACAGGCGCCGGAAGACACCGGCGAAATGCCCTACGGTGAAGTTGATTTTGCATTTTTCACTCCCCGGGCCTTACCGGCGGTTGTGACAAAAGCGCTGATTATCGACAACGAAAAAGTTGTATCCACTTACAGAACGCTGGACAGCACTCCAGGGGATCCGGATACAACTCAGATATGGAATAACCGGGT